>CAWGHH010000002.1:0-352527 GCA_963822405.1 Candidatus Uhrbacteria bacterium
CTAAAAATGAGTCATTTGGATCTTGCTGGTCACTTGCTTTCAAGTCATTACTGACTCTCCACCAAACAACTGCTCGACCACTTCTAGAAAGGAGGTGATCCAGCCGCACCTTCCGATACGGCTACCTTGTTACGACTTCACCCCAGTCACGAACCCTGCCGTGGTAATCGCCCTCCTTACGGTTAGGCTAACTACTTCTGGCAGAACCCGCTCCCATGGTGTGACGGGCGGTGTGTACAAGACCCGGGAACGTATTCACCGCGGCAAGCTGATCCGCGATTACTAGCGATTCCGACTTCACGCAGTCGAGTTGCAGACTACGATCCGGACTACGACCGGTTTTCTGGGATTAGCTCCCCCTCGCGGGTTGGCAGCCCTCTGTACCGGCCATTGTATGACGTGTGTAGCCCTACCCATAAGGGCCATGATGACCTGACGTCATCCCCACCTTCCTCCGGTTTGTCACCGGCAGTCTCATTAGAGTGCCCCTTGCGGTAGCAACTAATGACAAGGGTTGCGCTCGTTGCGGGACTTAACCCAACATCTCACGACACGAGCTGACGACGGCCATGCAGCACCTGTGTTCAGATTCTCTTTCAAGCACTCCCAAATCTCTTCGGGATCTCTGACATGTCAAGGGTAGGTAAGGTTTTTCGCGTTGCATCGAATTAAACCACATCATCCACCGCTTGTGCGGGTCCCCGTCAATTCCTTTGAGTTTCAACCTTGCGGCCGTACTCCCCAGGCGGTCAACTTCACGCGTTAGCTACGTTACTGAGAAGAAACCCTCGTCTTCAAAATGACCTGACGACGATGCGTCAAGTGATGCGATTGGATAGACCTTACGAGGCTGCTGATATTCCAGCGATGTTGCTCATCGCCGCGGGCGCGTTAGTTGCAATACCGCTGGTTATATTTACATCATGGCCGCACCGGTCGATTTTGATCGTGACGTTGATTCCTGGTGCGATTGTTTTTGGTCGTCGCTATCTGGCAGCGAAACGAGAAAAAACGGAACGCCCGGGCCTGTGGAATGAGTACAAGGTGGCCATCATCGTTGGCGTATTCGTTACGCCGCTCGCTGTCGCTTGGATGTGGTGGAGCCAGCAGCAGTTGGGGACGAGTCGAGAAGCCGCCGGTGCCTCGATCATGTTCTGGCTCGGCGTGTTCGGTACGGGCGTCGGCGCTTTGGACCCAAGCCGTCGCAGCTATTTGTTCGGCAGTATTGCCGCGATGGCATTTGCCCTTGCGATTCCCGCTTTGTGACAGCAATTGCTGAGGCGAAGTCCATAGATGTATTTCAGGATAACAAAAAGCTTCACCATTGGCGAAGCTTTTTGTGGAGTAACTAAGAACGGGTTGATTTGATGGAAGTATCGCGGGCAGCTTTCTTAGTTGCCTTTACCTTTGAACGAGCCATTTTAGCGGCTGTCTTGTCAGCTGAAGTCTTAACCTCTGCAGTCTTAGCTGTAGAGCGATCAGTGAACTTTTCAACGCGGCGAGCAGCGTCTACGATCTTCTGCTTGCCAGTGAAGAATGGGTGACAGGCGGCACACAATTCAATATCGATCCGTTCCTGGGTAGAACCGGTCTTATAATTAGCTCCGCAAGCGCAAGCAATTACGGCCTCTTTAAAATACTTTGGGTGGATGTCGGCTTTCATAAAAGAAAATATTGGCCAAATAGTACAAAATGGGCTAGTCTTTGTCAAATGAATACCCCCATCAGCCAATTCGACTACGAACTCCCCGAGCGCTTCATCGCTCAATCTTCGGTTGAACCGCGAGATCATTCGAAATTAATGATCGTTGACCGAGCCACGGGGGAGATGCAACACCAGCATTTTTATGACATTGTCGAGGAATTAAAGTCCGGTGATGTATTGGTATTCAATACGTCGAAGGTATTCAAGGCACGTTTATCCGGCGTAGGGGCCGACTTCGATGTCGGCCCTGTTGAGGTATTCGTGTTACGTATTTCCGACGGTGAGATTCAGGCATTAATCAAGCCCGGTCGCAAATTTCCCGTTGGTGGCATTATTACAATCGCCGGTCACGAATTTGTCGTTCACGAGAAGAGTGAAGACGGTATTGTCATTTTAAAAACCGGTTTATCCGGTGCCGACATGTTGGCTTTCTGCGACGCGCACGGCCAGATACCGACTCCGCCGTACGTTTCAACCAAACTCGACGACGCTGACAAATATCAAACGATCTACGCCAAGCAAGTAGGTTCCGTGGCCGCTCCTACCGCCGGCTTTCACTTCACGCCCGAGTTGCTCGAAAAAATACAAGCGAAAGGCATTCAGGTTGAGGAAGTTGTGCTACACGTCGGCATCGGTACTTTTCGACCAGTCAAAACCGAAACCCTCGAAGAACACGAAATGCATTCCGAATGGGTCAGCCTGCCCGCCGACACCGCCGACCGTATCAATCAGGCAAAGTCCGAAGGCCGCCGCATCATCGCCGTCGGCACCACAACCACCCGAGTCCTCGAAGGCATCGCCGCGTCCCGCGACGTAAGGGCCGACTTCGATGTCGGCCCTCTCCGTGGTTATGAAGGCGAAATAAACATTTTCATCACGCCCGGCTTCCAGTTCCGGGTGGTCGACGCTTTAATCACAAATTTTCACCTCCCCAAGTCCACGCTTCTTGTTCTCGTCTCGTCTTTTTCGACTAGAGAGTATATGCTCGCCGCCTACGAGTCCGCGAAAGCGAACGACTACCGCTTCTTCTCCTTCGGCGACGCGATGTTCATTCGATAACCTGAAACCTGACACCTGAAACCTTTTTTCTTATGACCATCACCTTTGTCACCGGTAACGAAAACAAACGCCGCGAAGTCGCCGTTATTTTGGACATGCCAGGTTTATTGAGTACAAAAATGGACTTGCCCGAGATGCAATCAATGAGCATTGAAGAAATCGTCATCGGCAAATTACAGGCCGCTTATAAGTGGGTCGGTGGCCCAGTGCTCGTCGAGGACATTTCTTATGAACTCGAAGCAATGAACGGCTTCCCCGGCCCCTTCGTCAAATTCTGGGACAAGGCCGGCCTTCACAATGTCGTTCTGACTAATATCGAAAAAACTGGTAATGCCAAGGCTAAAGTTCTCGCTGCAGTTGGTTATAAGGACGCTGAGCACGAGTTTGTTGTTGTCGAAACTCTCACCGGCACACATGTCGCAAAAACCTCCGGTGAAGGCTGGGGATTTGATTTCTACTTTATTCCCAAGGGTGAAACCGAAACCTTTGCTCAAATGGGCCCCGATCGCAAGAACCAAATTTCCCATCGTCGCCTAGCATTTCTTGCCATGAAAGAAAAACTCGCCGAAACCGGAATCTCCCTCTAAAAAAAGAAGAACCCCGCACCGGCTTGGCCAGTACGGAGTCTACGATCTCGCGTCTTCAACTTCTCTAAGTTGAACGCGTTCCTGTTTCTTTTGCTTCGCGACGAGCGATGAGGATTCGATTAAGCTCGTGTTTGGCTGTATCGCACGCTACGCCGTGAAGGGCTGTCCAGTTACGATCCAACCGTTCGGGAGCGAACGGGGTTACGCGGTCGTGGACGAACTTTCCGTATGGGGATTCGCCGAGGGAAAGCGGATCCTGTCGATCGCTGACGAGCTTGAGGAAGTAGAACTCCGTGTGGAGCTTCGCCAACTGCTCAATGGCGTACTCTTTCTCTGCTTTCAGATCTTTCGCAGCCTTCACTTTCTCGGCCTCCAGTTTCGCCAGCGTTTCGTGACGAGAATTGGCCAGGCTTTGGAGCGAATCTGTAAACAGCAGAATGTGGAGTGCGGTTCGATAATCCGTGGTGATCTCTTCGCCGTAGCGTGTGAGCGTTATCGATTGTCCGTCCCACGTATCGGCGGAATAGCGTGACGTGTGTCCTTCGAGGAGCTTCGTTTCACGCTTATGGCCACCCACCCGTCCCTGGAAATAGAGAACGACCGGTTCATCTGTCTCGAACCACTCAAGTTTCAAGTGGGTGTGGCCGACACGTTTTTCGCCGACTAGATACGAGTACGTGGGATAGCCAATAGCATTGCTCGGTCGGTAGATGAACCGGTGCAGCATGGCCATGACGCAGGGCGTGCCCAATCCGAGGATTCCCCCGATGGCGGCACCGACCAAGTCCCCGAAACTCATTTCGCCCATCATCCAGTCGGTGAATGAGGCGCCGGCGGACACCCAACCGAACAAGGTAAGGGCGACCCCAACCAAAATCGTGATCGCGACCACGAAGGTCGGGACGGGATGTTTCTGCGCAAAGGTCGTTTTGAATTCCCGGCATTCCGGGCAATTGTCTTGTGTGTCTGACATGACTTCCTCCCCAAACGGCCCAAAGTCCGCTGAGTGAAGTGTCCCTGCGCAGTCTTCCTCCCACCATGGGCGGATATAAGCCAGGAAACTTTTGTTGGTTGCCCAACGGGATATTCTGTATCACTTTTGCAGAATTGTCAACAAATTAGCCAAAATATCATGAACGTTGCTCCTTGACGGAGATTCGACTAACCGTTACTATTCCGCCGTCCCGTAAGGGATTTGGAAACTATTAATTCACAGATTCCCAGAACAATCGCTATCGAACCTTCCCTTAGTCCAGCTTAGCTGGACGGCGGTAGCAGGGGATCGAGGTTAAAAAGGAAAATACTATGGCAAAGATGCCAAGCATTGAAGACATGCTCAAAGCGGGCGTGCACTTTGGACACCAGTCCGCAAAGTGGCACCCAAAGATGAGACCGTTTATTTTTGGAATCAGACAGGGCGTGCACGTGATTGACGTAGAGAAGACACAGGCGCAGCTTGAAAAGGCAATGCACTTCGTTACAGAAGTTGTAGCTCGTGGTGGCAACGTTTTGCTAGTTGGTACTAAGAGCCAGGCTCAGGATATTATTGCTAAGTACGGAAAGGAGTGCGGCATGCCATACGTTAACGTTCGTTGGCTGGGCGGTACGCTAACTAACTTCCCACAGATCCAGCGTTTGATCCGTCACTATTTGGATCTTAAGGAAAAGCGTGAGAAGGGCGAGCTTAGAAAGTACACAAAGCTTGAACAGCTCCAGTTTGATCGCGAGATCGCCGAGCTTGATGAAAAGATTGGTGGTATTTCTACCATGACTCGTCTGCCAGATGCTGTGTTCATTTTGGACGCTCGCACAGAAAAGACAGTTGTTCGTGAGGCGGCTGACGGTTAAAGTACCAATCGTCGCTCTTGTTGATAGCAACGTGAACTCGACTGGTATTGCTTACGTCATTCCAGGAAATGATGACGCTTCTGCTAGCATTGATCTCATCACTAAAATGATTTCCCAGGCTGTTCTAGAAGGCAAGACAAAGGCGGCTACAATTCGTGCCGCTGCCGCTCCGCTCAAGAAGCTTGATGCCGAAGCTGATGATGTGAAGGTGTCCGCTAAGTCTCATGATGCTGTTCAGGATATTGATGAGAAAGTTAAGGAAGAACTCGCCGCTAAAAAGGCAACTGAAGTAAAGAAATAATCCATTACAATATGGCTTTTACCGCAGGTGACGTCGCGAAACTTCGTGACATGACAGGTGCTGGCATGATGGATGCTAAAAAGGCACTCACGGAGGCTGACGGTGACATGGAAAAAGCAATTGATGTGTTGCGTAAGAGCGGTGCCATGAAGGCCGCTAAGAAGTCTGATCGTGTTACCGCTGAGGGTCGTGTGCACACTTACACGCACGGCACTGGCAAGCTTTCAGTGTTGGTCGAGGTCATGTGTGAAACAGACTTCGTGGCTCGTACTGAACAGTTCCAGACGCTTTGTCAGGACTTGGCCATGCACATTGCAGCCGCCGGTCCAGTCTATCGCTCAAAGGATGATGTGCCACAGGAAGTTGTTGATCGCGAAAAAGCTATTTACATGGAGCAGCTCGCCGCCGAAGGCAAGCCAGCTGACGTAGCCGCTAAGATCATTGAGGGCAAGCTTGCTAAATACTTCGCTGAAATTTGTCTCATGGATCAGCCGTTCGTCAAGGACGACTCCATGACCATCACTCAGCTTATGGACAGCAAGGTTCTCTCTATCGGCGAAAGCTTAAAGATTGGACGATTTGTCAGAATGCAACTCGGTGCCTAGGAGAAGGACGAGCCGAAAGGCTCGTTTTTCTTTTTGACCGATTAATGGTAATCTTGATGGGATATGTCTAAGAAAACTATTCTATCTGCATTGTTGAAATATCAAAGTTCCGCTAAAAACGGCGCTATTCGCAAGAGTTATCTCCGTCATTTTTTGCCGAAGATGCTTTACCGTACAACAAAGACGGAGAATTCTGAGACAACGCGTAAGATGGTAGTCACCGCAATGCGCAAGCGAGCATAAAATAGTCTATATGGCACGCCGAATAGGAGAAACAAGTTACAAAGAAACGGCGTTCGGCATTATTCCACGCTCTAAACTTATTCCGCTCGAGATCGAGGGAATACGTCGGGCGTGGGATTTTGTATTATTGGAACGTCAACGCGATCAAATTCATATTACTTCTGAACTGTTGAGAACGATGCACGAGATTGGGTTTAAATGGATCTTTCCAGAGTTTGGCGGAAAATTTAGAAGGATAGATGTTCAGGTATCAAAACATCAACCACCGAAATATCCAAGAGTTCAGGAGCTTATAATTGATTATTGTGCTGATCTAACTGAAAGAGTACGTCATTTACCGTTAGTCACGGATTCGGTGTTTGTAGACAGCTTGGTCGAGTTGTTAGCGTGGACACATCATAGATTTCTTTGGATTCATCCGTTTCAGGATTATAACGGGCGCATTTCTCGCTTGCTCACGAACATTATCTTGCTAAACCTAGACTTTCCGCCAATCGAGCTCCGCGTTGAAACTCCAGCGAGGAGAAAAATATACGTCGACGCTTTGCAGACAGCTGATGCGGGCGATTGTTCTTTGCTTGAAAAGTTATTCAACGAGGCTTTGAGCGAGGCCGCTAAAGAGGTGTAAATGCCAATATGCCAGAACGAAAAATGCCTCATCTTGATCGGTTAGTTGGTGTACCAAAGGAACACGAACGCGAGCTTGAAGAAAGACTTTCGCGTGCCCATGTGGAAACTGGAGCAATATTTGAGGATGGGTTTGAACAAATCAAAACTCAGAGAGATCTAGAGATTGTTCACGAGGTAGAGAACTGCGTGAAGGATTTGTTTTTACAATATGGACGTGAGGCGTTTGATGTTTCTGATGATAATATCCATATTTTTAGAGAGGGTGGAACTAGGGAATTCACAAAGGGACGATCAGCGGGCGGGGCCCATGCAACAAAATATGGGAGCGTTCTCGTTGATCGTAAAAAGTCTGATCTTGAATTTGCCTGTATTCTTGCGCATGAGTTATTTCATTTATTTTCATATAGCGCTGTCCAAGTGACAGGACACAACGAATTTCAGAAGAAGAAATTAACTGATTATCGTTCAGGTGTATCTATTCACGATAGGATGGGACAGAAAAAATACTTTGAGGCGCTTGACGAAGCTCTCACGGAAACTTTTACGGAACTTGTATATGAAAGATACCTCAAACATTCTGATTTGTTTCGTTTGGAAAATGAAGCAGGCGTGGTTCCGAAGTTTGCCCGAGCAAAAGAGCGTGAGAAATTTCAACAAATGATTGAGATGTTGTACGAGCGTCGCAAAGATAGGTTTTCTTCTCGTGAAGAGATTAGAGATTTGTTTCTCAAGGCTAAGTTAAACGGTCAATTATTGGAGATCAGCAGACTGATCGAGGAAACGTTTGGTCCAGGATCGTTCAGAAAGATTGCTGAAACTACTGTCTAAAGAAAAGATCCATGATAAAATGAGGCTAACACCTCATTTTTTCTATGGCAAAAATTGCAATCAATGGTTTTGGTAGAATTGGTCGGAGCGCGCTCAAGGTAGGTTGGGGTAAGGAAGGGTTCGATGTTGTAGCGATTAATGATTTGACGGACGCTAAGACGCTCGCCTATTTGTTGACGCATGATACAAACTACGGCAAGTGGAATGTTCCAGTCGTCGCCGAGGGGAATGCGTTAATTATTGACGGGAAGAAGGTCGAGTTACTTGCCGAGAAAGATCCGGCCATGTTGCCGTGGAAGAAGATGGGGATTGACGTAGTTATTGAGTCGACGGGATTCTTTACTACGCAGGAGAAAGCTGAGGCGCATATTAAGGCCGGCGCAAAGTCTGTTGTTCTTTCGGCTCCAGCTAAAGGGGGAGACGTGCCGACTTATGTTCGAGGGGTGAATTGTGACGGTGTAGCTACTGATCGACATGCGGTGATCAACAACGCGTCGTGCACTACTAATTGCGTTGCGCCGGTAACGGCAGTAATCGAGGCGGCGTTCGGAATCGAGAAGGCAATCATGACCACGGTTCATGGTTACACGGCGTCGCAGGCACTGGTCGACTCGCCAAAGAAAGATTTGCGTGAAGGTCGCGCTGCTGCCGAGAACCTTGTGCCAACGAGCACGGGCGCCGCTATTGCTGTCACCGAGACGATTCCAGCACTCAAGGAAAAATTCGACGGCTTGTCTATTCGCGTGCCACTGGCGACTGTTTCGTTGTCAGACATGACCTTCGTGCTCAAGCGCGACGTTACTATCGAGGAAGTGAACGACGCCCTAGTTAAGGCCAGCGAAACTCCGCGCTTCAAGGGTATTCTCGGCGTCAGTTTCGAACCCCTTGTTTCAAGTGACTACATTGGCGACACTCGCTCAGCCATAGTCGACGCCGAACTCACAAACGTCGTCGCCGGCAACCTCGTGAAGGTCGTCGCGTGGTATGACAACGAGTGGGGCTACTCGAATAGATTAGTCGAGATCGTGTTAATGGCCGCTGCGCGTAAACTCTAAATATGCGAGTACAGACTATGCTCGGCGGTATTGTGTCAGGTACGAATGAAAAGTTATTTGGACCATCTTTAGTGTTATTAAGAATATCGTTTGGCTTGATGCTTGCGAGTTTCGGGTTTGATCTGAGCGTTGATGTGACCAATCCAAATCTTTTTACTAACGCATTTTCTAGCGTAGCCACTACTATAGTGGCTCATGAATCAGGGATTCTGTTCGTCCCGATACTCTTGATTGCAACATGCTTTGTCCTGGGGCTGTTCACAAAGCCCGCCAGTATAGCTTTAATTGTGATTTTGGCAGTTATCGATATTGCCATGCTGCCACTTGCTACAGTCAGCTCTCTTTTGTGGCCACAGATGCTAATAGTGAGCGTTTCTTTGATGGCTATTGCCGGTGGTCTCGGTAACGCCCTCGGTCTCAACGGTTTGATTCTTCGCAACATCAAAAACCCCGGCGCGTTTGTTAAGTTTCTTTTTTCTTAGTTTATGGGCGAGAAGGCTAACATTGTCATTTTAGGTGGTGGCTTTGTTGGCCTTGTTTTGGCGCGGAAACTTGTGGAGGCGGGAGTTGTTGGTAAGAGTTGCGAGGTGACGGTGATCGATAAATCTTCGTCGCACACGTATACACCGTGGTTGTATGAGGTGAGTTCGGGATACTTGTCGCGCAATGACGGTCGAAAAGGCCGATGCAAACTATATACTTCGGCGAGTGTGCCGTTTGCGGGAATACCGGGATATCGGCATGTTCGTTTTCGTCATGAGGCAATTACTAGTGTCGACTTCCAATCGAAATCAGTTTTTTTGGCCGATGGTCTGACGGTTCGATATAGTATTTTGATTATCGCGCTCGGCACTGAGTCGAATTATTTTGGCATTCCTGGTTTGCCGGAACATTGCTCACCATTAAAGTCGGCGTCAGATGCGGTTGATATTGAACGACAAGTTCGCGATCTGCTTGTAGACGCTTCGCCGGATAACAAGAAACATATTTCAATCATTGGCGCTGGGCCAACTGGTGTGGAGTTTGTGGGTGAGCTCATGATGTCTATTCGAAAGCTCGTCGAACGTGGCGAGCTCATGGCTGGTTCTGTGAAGGTCTCGTTGATTGATCGGAAATGTCCGCTTGGGGCTTTTCCTGACTCGTTAACGCAGTTGGCTACTAAGCGCTTAGAGAAACTCGGCGCTAATGTAATGTGTAATTTGGCGGTGATGTCAGCTAATGACAAAGCGCTTGTATTGAGGGATGTAGCTGGCGATACCATGACGCACCCATGCGATTTGGTGATTTGGAGTGGGGGAGTGATGCCGGTTTCTGTTATCAAGACGCTTGGCCTGCCAATGGATCCGAAAGGTAAGATTCTGGTTGATCCAATGTTCGCCGTGAAGGGTATCGAGAACGTCTATTGCGCCGGTGACTGTGCGTCACTTATGAATCCATTAACTAATTCGGTCGAGCCAATGACCGCCCAAAGCGGAATTGCTCAAGCGAAATGGATCGCGAAGAACCTTACCGCTCAGCTTTGTGGCCACTCGATGAAACCCTATCCGTTCAAAAAACGCTGGGACTCTTTGATCGCCATTGGCGGTAAGTACGGCGTTGGCTATGTTTTTGGCCTCACTATTAAGGGTCCTCTCGCATTCTATCTCCGTCGATTAGTCGACAGTCGGTATTTCTTTTCCATTCTCCCTTGGCCGTATGCTCTGCGAAAATGGTTAAAGGGAGTAGTTTTGTATAATAAGAATGATTAATAAACGAGTCATTGCGAGGGGCCCGTCTGCGGGAGCCCGAAGCAACCTCATGAGATTGCTTCGACCAAGCTGATTACAGCTTGTCTCGCAAAGACTAATAAAAAGTCGTTTATGCATCTTCGCACTTGGTCTTCAAAAGACATCTCTCTCGGTACTCGGGTATTTTTGCGTATAGATGGCAACGTTCCGATTGTTGGTGGCAAAGCAAAAGACGGTGAGTTTGGTCGATTGCAGCAAACTATCCCGGAGATTGTCAGACTGCGAGCTCATGGCGCGCGGATCATTTTGGCAACTCATCTTGGCGATCCGGCTGGAAAGTTCGATAAGAAATTTTCGGTAGCGCCGGTTGCAAAGCTATTAGCAAAGAAGCTCGGCCGACCGATTCGTCTGCTTGACGGCGTAGTTGGCAAAGATATCGAGAAGGAAATTTTGTTGGCGGGTGCCGGCGAGATCTTCATGCTTGAAAACTTACGGTTTGAACCCGGCGAAGAAAAGAATAGCGTAGCTTTTGCAAAATCTCTCGCCCGTCTGGCAGACGTGTACGTGAACAACGCGTTCGGCGTATGTCACCGCAAGCACGCGAGCGTAGAAGCGATCACGCGTGAGTTGCCAAGCTTTGCTGGCGAGCTTGTGGTCCGCGAAGTGAAGACACTCGAAAAGAAACACGCTCATCCGTATGTAGTCGTACTTGGCGGCGCTAAGTTGGCGACCAAGCTGCCACTAATTGATCATCTCGCAAAGTCCGCGGATACAATCTTGGTTGGCGGGGCATTATGTTTGCCGTTGCTTTACGCGCTCGATAGACATCTACCTAAGAAAACAATCGACCAGTTAAAAGACGAGGATATCCAGGCAGCGAAAAATATTTTATACAAATACGAAGATAAAATTGTACTGCCGGATGATCTTCAGTTGGATAGTTCGTCGAGCGTGATCGATATCGGTCCAAAATCGGCTAAGTCATTCGCTAAACAAATTGCTGGTGCTACTTCTGTTCTTTGGAACGGTCCAATGGGTATCATCGAGCAAAAGAATGCGCAGGCCGGTACCAAATCCATCGCCAAAGCCATCGGCGCTACTCGTCCTACTTCGGCGATTGTCGGCGGGGGAGACACCATTGCCTTTCTCGAATCCGCCAAGCTCCTCAAGGGCTTTTCTCATATCTCTACCGGTGGTGGCGCCATGCTAGCTCTATTGTCCGGTGAGAAACTACCGGGGCTTGAGGCTTTACGAATTTAGAAAAATTATGGATCAGACGGACAAGAAGATATTTGCATATATCGACGGGGCCAATTTGCATAAGGGTATCCATGCTCAGGGTTGGACTCTAGACTACGTGCGATTTCGAGTTTGGCTCAAGGAGAAGTATGGCGTTTCAGAGGCATATCTTTTTATCGGGTTAATCCCCAAATACAAGAGATTATATGAGGATCTCCAAAGAGCTGGTTTTTTGTTAGTTTTCAAAGAGGTGGTATATGACGAGATGGGAAAACCGAAAGGAAATTGTGACGCCGATCTTGTAGTGCGAGTCATGTCAGACCATTTTCAGTTAGTCTGTGAACAGGCGGTTCTTGTGACGAGCGATGGCGATTATGCGAGTCTCGTTTCATTTTTGAAGGATCGTTCTGCATTGCGGGTGGTGTTATCTCCCGCGAACGAAAAGAAATGTTCCATTCTACTTAAACGAACCGGGGCCTCCATCACTTTTCTTACTTCCGTTCAGTCGCATGTGCAAAAAGAAAAAGCCCCCGATACGGACGGAACCGTATAAGGGTCTTTTTCGTGGTGATGCCAATATCGTATCACATTATTATTTTTTGTCGAGTTACGCTTATTGTATAAGCGATTTTGTGCCTTATGCCTAAGGATCTAGAGGTGAATGTTATTTATTTTCCGTGAGTAGAATGATGACCTTAACGTCATCCGAATGAAGGCTCCACCACTCTCTTAGCCGGTCAGCGTGAGCCGAAAGCGTGAATTCGGATATGCGAATTTTCGAAGGGTCGCTGAGCGAGTCGTCCATGATTTGACGCACCATGGAAATGCCTGATGGGTAAATTTCAAGATTGCGTTTGATGTCGGAGGCTATCCCCGTCGACGAGAGGTTTCCGTTGAAGATAATATTTGGATAATTTATGGTAGTTCCATCATTTCCAGGAGCTAAGGCATTAATCGAGATCAACTTTGCGGAAGAAAGATCTCCAAGAATATCCGCCAGATGTTCTGATGTAATGCCTTCGATGGCTGATATGCTGACTTCCACTTCGACTATTTTTTGATTTGCGTCGCCTAAGTTTTTATCGTGAAAACACACCCATTCATCTTGAGAAATATCGCATGGAGTAGTTGTTCTTACGCGACCAGATAACGAGACAATAATAGCGATACATCCAATGGTAATTGTGACCGCAACAAGAATTAGCACGATGTATCGGTTATTTGGCATATAGGAGATTTGTATCATGACCTGATTTTTTAGACTATAGTGTAATGATTATTGCATGTTATAATCCCTTCAAATCCCTAACATTATTAATATGGCATCATCACCAGGTTCATCAGGTTTCTGGCCACAGTGGAATGAAAATAAGTTGTTTGCGTTATTACTCGCGATCGCACTTGTATACGGAATAATTTACGCCGGCGTGTTGATTAGAAAGACGATAGTTGAAACAAACAAGATCGGTGTCGCTGACAGACAAGCGCCAAGTATTTCTGTTTCAGCTACTGATAAGGCGAGTGCTACGCCGGATGTAGTTACGGCTGATTTAGGCGTGACAAATACGGCTTCTACCCCTGAAAAGGCAGGAAGTGACAACGCCGCTAAGACAAATTTGATCATTGAGGCGGTGAAGGCCATGGGTGTTGACGCGAAAGATATTCAGACTAGCAATTACAGCGTTAACCCGTCGTATAACTACGATTCTTCGCCGGCTAAAGTAGTTGGTTACGATGCCAATGAAACGATCACCGTGAAAATTCGTAACACAGAAACTGCTGGTAGTATTTTGAATAAGGCTCTGTCACTTGGCGCGACGAATATTAATGGCTTGCAATACACCGTAGATGATCCAGCTGCCGTTGAGGCTCAGGCCAGAGAGAATGCTATTGCCAAGGCTTATGAACAGGGCGCGGCTATCGCTACAGCTATGCACGCTAAGCTTGGTCACGTGATTTCCTACTCCGAATACGACGCTTCTCCGAGCCCGATTTTCTACGGAAAAGACATGCTCTCTAGTCAGGGTGGTGGCAACGGTATGGTCCCATCATTGCAACCTGGTCAGACTGAAGTTTCGAAAACTGTCTCGATCGAGTTTGCGATTGAATAAGTGTTGCGCGAATAGTAATCGCGTTTTCAGTCTTTGCGAGACCCCCGTTTGACGGGGGGTCGAAGCAATCTCGTGAGGTTGCTTCGGGCATCTCCTACGCTCAAAGCTACGGAGATCCCTCGCAATGACTGATGAGATTCCATTTCTATGCTTGACCGCATTTCCGAAGTTCACGCTCACGAAATTCTAGATTCCCGCGGAAATCCGACGGTTAATGTTACGGTTACTTTGAGAAATGGTACGAGGGGATCGGCATCAGTTCCCTCAGGGGCGTCTACGGGTGTGCACGAGGCACTCGAGCTGCGTGATGGCGATAAGAAGCGTTACCGTGGTCTTGGTGTTTTGAAAGCGGTTAACAATGTAAACGGGCCAATCGCAAAAGCCATTCGCGGGATGGATGTTTTCGACATTAGGAAGATTGACGATGCCATGAGAGTACTCGACGGAACAGACAACAAATCTACAATCGGTGCGAATGCGATTCTTGGTGTGTCCATGGCTTGTGCGCACGCCGGCGCGCGTAGGGCAGGCACTCCTTTGTATGTTCATTTGCGTTCGGTTTTTGGCATTAGTCACAAAACGTGGAATCTGCCGATTCCACTCATGAACGTATTTAATGGCGGGCGACATGCGGATACTAATCTCGACATGCAGGAGTTTATTATTATTCCCAAGGGAATCAAGAAATACTCGAAACAGTTACAAGCTGGAAGCGAAATTTTTCACGCTCTCGGCGATGTATTGCGAAAAGACGGACTTGACACTGACGTTGGCAATGAAGGTGGTTACGCGCCGGACGTTGGGAAGACTGAGATGGCGCTCGAGTACCTTGTTAAAGCAACGAAAGCAGCCGGTTATAAGCTTGGTAAACAGATATTTTTTGGCATCGACGTCGCCGCCAGTAAATTCCATGATGACCGAACTGATCGTTATATTTTGAATACTGATCGTCGAAAATTAACGGAAGACGAAATGATTAGTTTGTATGAGGAATGGGCTGAGAAGTACCCCATGTTATCTATCGAGGATGGTCTCGCCGAAGACGCGTGGGACGGTTGGCGGAGAATGACTAAGCGGCTCGGCAGCAAGATGCTACTCATTGGCGATGACCTATTTGTGACGAATATTGAGCGAGTCAAGCGTGGCGTGGTCGAGCAGTGCGCGAATGCCGTGCTTATCAAACCGAACCAAATTGGCACGCTCTCGGAGACTATCGACACTATCGAATACGGACAGAAGCAAGGCTATGAGATGGTTATCTCGCATCGCTCCGGGGAAACGACCGACACGACAATTGCAGACCTCGCCGTTGCCGTGAATGCCGAGTACATCAAGACCGGCGCACCGTCGCGTTCAGAGCGACTTGCGAAGTACAATAGACTGCTTGAGATTGAAGAAGAGGTGGGGTAATATATTGATATATGGCTTTTGACGAAAAAGATATCTCTGTACTGAAGCAGATGTTCGACGATCAATCTCGGGATCTCCGAGATTTTACTCGTCAAGAAATTGCGGCATCAGAAACTAGACTGTCGAATAGATTCGACAGTAAGCTCGACTCGGTGGAGACCCGTCTTACACAGAAGATCGAGGATACGGAGGCGCGTTTGATATCGGCAATGTCAGAGTCTCACGAAATGCTCGTCGAGCCTCGACTGATCGATCACGAATTACGCATTGCAAAGCTCGAAAATATTCCAGTGCGTTGATTGAAAAGAAAAGGCTCGATCATTTGATCGAGCCTTTTTTGTATGCGTGTTAGTTGCGTAGTGACAAACGTTTCTTCATGTTCGTCGACTTAATGTCTGACGAAGTTAGATCTGCGCCGTAAGTGTATCGGCTGATGATAGTGTCTGGAATGTCTATCACGTAGTCACTCCAATCGGCACCGTAAACGCTGAGCGCTACGGACTCGCTTGGAATCCAGTGCAGGACGGCTTTTGTGCTCGTAGCATCGCCAGCTTCAACTGCATAGACCTTAGGACTGGAAGCAAGTTTAACGAGTACTGTGCCTGGCTTGGGAATCACCGGTGTACCCATTGGGATAGTCGGCAACGTTGCGTCGGTGACGGTTACGATCTGATTGAATGAGCTTGCCCAGGTGAAGTAGACCTGTTCATTTAAGAATGGTCGGCGTGTGCCGTTTGGATCAAGGTAGTAAACTGTTGGTAGGGAAGTTGAACGGATGTATTGACCGACTGATACTCCCGAAATCGCCTCCTGCAAGCCGGTTACCGGAGAAGGGCCGAATCCACTTGTCACTGGAGCCGTAACTGGAGTCGTTGGAACAGCTGGAGCTGGGATAGCAGTAGAGGTTGTTCCGATGCTTAAATTGGCGGAGCTATCAGTGGCGAGAACGACAACCGTGTCAGTTGCCTCGGCCTTAACCTTTACTTGAGTTCCTACGGCAAGGCTCGGTACAGTCCACATGAATAGACCGTCATTTTCTGTATTATCAGAAATTACGATCCAGGTTGAGCCGTTATCTGTGGAATAGGAAAGATCGATAGCTGTCACTGATCCTGTTCCACTTGTAGCCCACTTCAAATCGAGGCCTTGTCCTGCGGTGAGAATGTCAGTGTCTAGGGGCGTAGTGAGGTCAATGAGATACGTTTTGGCCGGTGTATTGATGCTACTGCCACCAGATCGGCAAACAGCTGTTGTAAATGACCAGTCGCCAGTTACTGGACCTGTGGTGATGAGCGTAGTCGGACTTCCTCCGGAAGCATCAATCGTTGCTTCTGCGGTGGTAATCGTGTATGAAGTGTTGCAAATAAATGCTGTATGCGAGAGGGTGACTGTCTTGCCACCATTTGTCCAAACTGGCGCACCCCAACCTCCTGGATTGGGGGAGGAGGTGAACTCTGTGTTGTATACAAAGCCCGCGTCCATAGCTTCTGAGAATGTGAGGCTGACACTTGTAGAAGTGGAGACTCCGGTTGCTGCAGATGCTGGAGATACGGAAGCTACGACCGGGGGGACGAAATCTGTTACGGTTTCATGGGCAGTTGCTTCTACCATGTCCGGAGCATTCGGTACTGTGGCTATGTCCGCCCATTCCTCTGATACGTTGCCGGTCACAGCCGCTGAGCCGGCGCTAGTGTCAACTGTGACCTGACCGGTGATGCCACTGACTGAGACTATATATGAAGCGCCCGCTGGATCGCTAATCGTAGTAGCCGCCGCAATAGACCCGTCTGGCAAAATTATTGTTGGTAGGTCGGCAAAGACTGGCGGTGCGCCGTCATTTGTATCGATATTTTCGGACCACAAGAGATCTACGCGATCAATGAATCCATCTCCGTTATCGTCATGCAGTTGGATGCCGCTAATAATAGGTTTAGCAAGATCTACTAACGTTGCTGCGCCCACTGTTCCTAAGGCTCCAGAAGCATTAGAGATCGAATTGTCTCCATCGTCGTTGTCATAGGCGATGGTTGGCATGGTCAAATGACCGGTATATGCACCGGTCACCGCACTAGTTCCCGTGATCACGAAAGTGATTGTTCCGCTTGGCAAATCACAGGTGGCCGAGAGGATGGAGCCAGTGATGGCGTTACCGCCGGTGTATGTCCAGTCAGTAGCAAGTTCTCCTGCGCCAACCGCACACGCATTCAGAGCTTCGCCACCATTAATCACAACCGTCATTGTTTCAACTATCTGGTCGTTATTGGTGTCAGTAAAGTTTTGCGAGGTAAAACCGGTAGGGGCGACTGCGAGCACCTGGTGTGCATGACTAAAAACCCCCAGTAGTCCGAAAACAAACATTAAAGACAAGGCCAATTTTTTCATAATTTTCTAATATCTACCAGCAAATAGTATCACGCCTCATGGTCATAATGCCAACCGCTTACCCGCTCTTTAAAGACGGTTCCGAGGGTTGATAATCTCTGCCAAGTGCCGGCTCCATATTTGTCCGATATAACGTCTAAAGAGCGTAGAGCGCGTTGGTTTTTAGCGTCTTGTTTTAGTAGGGGATTCGCTCCGGCCAGTTTGACTAGTCCGCCGACACTGACGCCGAGGAGTCGGATTCCTCGAGGTATTGATAGGTTTGGTAGGAGGATTGAGAGAGCCGTATCCGTGATCGTTAAGCCATCGAACATTGGTTCTTTAAATTGTTTGCCAAATCCAACGCCACCCATGTCGTCATACCTCGCGTATGCGGTGACGTGCGTACCAGCGAGTCCTTGTTTGCGCATCCGCCAAGAAACTCTGTCCGCGAGCGCTAGAAGATTTCGGCGAATATCGTATTCATTGTCGAGGCTGGTTGGAAAAGTATAAGAGTGGCCGACGGACTTAGGGTCCTCAGCGTCGTCAAAAATCGAATCGTCTCCCAGCCCGCGACCAGCTGCATAGAGAAAGTCTCCGTAACTTTTGAATTCAGCTTTTAGTTGTCCGTAAGAAAGTTCGCGCAAAGTCTTGGTTGAGGTCGCGCCGAGCATTCCGAGGTGACGCTCAGTCCGTGGACCGATACCACAAAAATCGCCGAGCGGTCGGGAATCGATAAAGTCAAGGACGCACTCTGGCCGGATGACCGTGAGGCCATCCGGCTTGTGTGATTCAGAGGCCAGTTTAGCTACGAGGCGATTTGGCGCAATGCCAATGGATGCTGTGCAACATTCACCGCAATCTCTGTAGATGTCAGCGCGTAATTGTTCAGCCCACAGGGTTGCGCCAAAGTAGTCTCCGCCAGAGGCGAAGGTAATATCTGCAAAGGCTTCATCTGTACTGAACTGTTCTACCGCGTCGGCGGACGAGCGAAGAAGTTTCATTAGTCTTGCGGTGATCACACTGTATTTGTGCGGATCCCCTGGAATAATGATCAGTTCGGGGCACAGCTTCCTAGCCTCCCATGTGGCCATGGCTGTTTTTACGCCCCTCTTCTTCGCCTCGCGTGAGGCAGTAGTGATTACGCTTCTTGTGTATCTAAGCTGACCAATGTCGACTCTCGCTCTCAGTGAATGCGTCGCTGACACGTCAATTGATTCTCTCCCTTTCCCCGCCACTGCAATCGCTTTCCCCCGCAAAAACGGATTCGCCTGCTGTTCGACACTCGCAAAGAATGAATTGAAGTCGACATGAAGAATTATTCGGTGGGGTGTAGGGCGTAGGGCGTTGGGTGTAGACATAGGATTTCAGTATTTTTACACCCTACTGCCTACACGCTACACCCTATGATGAATACACCTCGACCAATCTCCACTCCAGTGTTTCCGTATCAAGTCGCAACTTCATAAAATTCGCTGCATCCGAAACAGAGAAGTAGAAGATTCGTTTCGCTCCCTCGCGCGCTCCATGAACAAGGTTGATCTTGCTAATCGCATATTCACGTTTGCCCCAGCGCACCATACTTGGCCTCACTTTCCGTCCCGCAAACGCAACGTCTACATCAACCGGCTCATTGAGATATTCGTGCATATGTATTGGCCCCGAGCGTAGGCAGCTTGCCCGGCTATGCCGGGAGGGGTCTAGAGGTGGGTTATTTATCTTAGCTTGTGGCGCAAACGAATCGTTCTCGGTAGCGAAAGCTGGGCGAGCACTGTTCTGAAATGTTGCTTGATGATTCGTCGGTGAATTCTTAGCTTCTGTATTTTTTGTTCTCGGTCACGAACGGTCACAACTGAGATGCGATAATCAGGCGCCACTTGAATGTGGCGAAGAGCGAGGATGGACATATGGCTCTTTTAGAATTTTCTTAAGACTGCGCGGACTATCCCTTGGATGTTAATGTCGCCTTTGATGATGAATGGTTTCATGGTGCTGTTGGCTGGTTGGAGACGAATGTGGTCTTTCTCTCGGTAAAATCTTTTTAGCGTAGCGAAAGCGTTGTCTAATAATGCGACGACGATATCTCCATTTTTCGGCGAAGGGTTCCGCTCAATAACGACAAAGTCTCCGTCAAAAATTCCGTCTTCAATCATTGATCGGCCTTTTACTTTGAGTACATACGAGTTCATCGAGTCGAGAACAAAGTCTGTCGGCACACAAATTGTTTCTCTGGTTTCAATGGCTTCGATCGGTTCACCGGCGGTGATGAGTCCGGCGAGTGGCAACATGATGGCCAGCGGGGAGAGTTGTTCCGTTTCAACTACCTCGATCGATCTCGCTATTCCATGTTCTCCAGTATTGATCACGCCCTTTTCACACAGCGCGCGAATATGCTGATGCACGGTTGCTGGAGATGACAGGCCGAGCTGCTCGGCAATTTCTCTATACGACGGCGTGTAACTATTTTTTCGCACGAAGGATTCTATACAATCCAGCACCTCACGTTGTTTTTTAGTTAGTGGAGGTAGTTGTGACATATTAAGTATGCATTACGTTCGGTCTTGTCTTGATCATAGCCGAACAGGAACCGAACGCAAGAAGTGTGTGGGGATAAGTTGCTTTTTTTGTCTCGTGCTACCATTTGCCCATATGAAAAAGCTTCTTTTTCCTGCTGTCGTGTTTCTGCTACTCGGCGCCGGATGCGCAAGCGCGTCGATAGCTCCTTCTGTGTCTATTGTCGAGCAGCCCGCCATAATGACAACGTTTGAATATACAGGTGACCCTGCCTATACGCTTAGTTTTCCGAATAGTTGGAAAGAGATGACTTCAATTTCAGATTTTGGTGGATATGTTGGCGAGAGTGGCTCGCCAGACTTTGATGTGCCAGGCAAGATTCGAACATTCGGTTTTGGTGACGGCGATAACTTTGTTCCGCTTTTTGCGGTGATTGAAATTGACCTCAAATACAAAGGCCACAAATCTATTCCCGCAGAAGATAAATTCCTCGGACAAAATGGCGCGAGTGCGTTTTATGGTGGCTTAGTTTCTAGAGACAGCCAAGAGTGGTCATACTTATATGACGGTCGACAGGATCAATATATTGAACAGATAAAAGATATTGATCGTGTCTTTGCTTCGTTTAAGATCCAATAGAAAAACCCGCCTGTCCTTTTCGGAGGGCGAGTTTTTCCTAAATTCGTTATGCGGTTTTCGCTTCGAGTTTGAGTAATCGTTTTTCGACGTTCGCGAGTCTCGGGAGAACGAAGTAGTCGTGGCTTTCGGCGACGGCCAGCAAAATTCTTGACCCAGAGTCGTCCATTCGTTTTACTAGACGTTCGGTGAGACGATTTTCTGATGCTTTGATTTCTTGTCGCGTGAAATCACGATAGTCGCGGGTTTGATCGCTTAGCGTTCGATCCATGTGACTCATTAATTCAACTTTTTGTTTGTCGAGCTTTACGTCGAAGCGAGTGTCGAGACGTTTCTCGAAGCCCGTAAGAGCTTTTGAGAGTACCTTGGTGAGCATTTTCTCATCCATATAAAGTTATTACTGATTAGATTTACTATACCGTACCTTAGATTTTTTACATATCCCTCCATTTATTGCGATTTTACATAAATAAAAACTCCGCCAAGTAAATGGGGAGTTTGATTTCTAGCACTTCTATTGCACCATGTTTTTCGCGGTACGACCGATAAGCTGTGGATAAAAAAGAATCCGCCCGCACGACATGGTCGCGGGGCGGCGGGGCCGTGATGACGGCCTAGAGATACGTGCGCACGATCCAAGATCTCGCGGCGCTCAGGAACTCGCGACTCTCCGTGAATTCGAGGACGTCGTGGAGGCGATCTACCGCGGAGAGCATCTTCTGCGGGGCTTCGACGTTCTCCACCGTCATTGAGATCTCTGTGCCGATCACGCGGAACGCGAGTTCACGCATAACCTCCACTTCGGCCTTGGCTCGCTCGGCGAGATCGAGTTTGCGCATCCTGGTTTTGTGGTTGAGGGTGTGCCATTCGAGCCGTTCGATCGTGCGCTCCCAGGCGGGGCGTGGTTCGGGGTGGGAGTTTAGGAATCTATCAGGCTTGTTGGCCATGACGCACTCTCCTTTTGTGAGTTGACGCTGATTAGGGCGACTAAATACTTTAATCTTTTTTGTATTTTTCGTCAATCAAAAATCCACCCGTTTACACGAGTGGATTTTCGCTTCTCTCCCCCATTCATGGGGGAGTAGGAGGGGGCTTAAATCGTTGTTTTGAACGAGTACTGGCCAGTAGCTGGCGCGGCGTCGTCTTTGTCAAAACGTTCTGCTGGTTCGTACTTGCGGAAGCCACGTGGCTTGCCTTTGGCACCACCGCTACGACCCTTGAAGCCGTCGCGTTTGAATGGTGGACGAGCGCCGGTAGACGGAGCTGGAGCAATAGACGAGCGTGGAGCCATGGACGGATATTCTCTGGCTGTAGTCGCTACCTTAGGTTCACCAAAGGCGCTTGGGGCTGGAACTGGGTAGGTCTTGCCACCGTATGATCGGCCAGTAGCTGGGCGTGGGGAAGATGATCCCTGAGCGCGGAACTTGCTGTATGGACGGATTGATGCGGAGCTGGATCCTGCTCGTGAGTTTGAGCCTGAGCTTGAGCGTGAATTAGAACGTGGAGCGTAACGGTCATCCTCGACAATTGGGAACTCAATACGAGTCAGACCGGTGCGCTTAGAAACTGGCAACTTCATGCGGATCAAACGTTCAATAGAGCGAACGTCGCCAAGCTGGTCTGGGGTAGCAAATGAAATTGCTTTACCTTCCTTGCCAGCGCGACCAGTGCGGCCGATGCGGTGAACGTAGTCTTCGGAAGCATCAGGGAGGTCATAGTTGATAACAAGCTCGATACCCTTAACGTCAATTCCACGAGCAGCAATATCTGTGGCGATCAAGACGCGGTATCGGCCAATCTTAAATCCTTCAAGTGCTTCACGGCGTTGGCTTAGAGACTTGTTAGCGTGCAATTCGGCAGCTGTGTGTCCCATGACCTTAACCGCGGCGCAAATTTTCTTAGCTCCGTGCTTGGTGCGAGAGAAAACAAGAATCGTTCCCTTATACTCTCCAAGAATAGATTTAAGGAGAGCTAGCTTTTCAGCCTTGTGAACAATAATGAGCTCCTGAGTAACGCGTTCAGAAGCGGTACCCTGTTGGGCAACTTCAATGCGCACCGGTGTCTTCATGTGCTTGTTCGCAATTGTCACAATGTCTTGCGGCATGGTGGCGGAGAACAGAAGTGTCTGACGATCTTTTGGAACGGAGGTCAAGATGCGAGCAAGCTGAGGCGCAAATCCCATGTCTAGCATGCGATCGGCTTCATCAAGTACTAAAATTTTGACTTCATCAAGTCTAATAGTCTTCTGCTCCATGTGGTCAATCAAACGACCTGGAGTACAGACAATAACGTGCGGCTTAGCTTTCAAATCACGAATCTGCTTGCCCATGTTGGCACCGCCAATCAGGACAACAGTTTTCATGCCGAGCTTGCTACCAAGCTTGTTTAACTCTTCCTCAACTTGGAGGGCGAGTTCGCGGGTAGGCAAAATAACTAGACCACGGCCCTTATGACGAGCGAGGCGTTCAATCATTGGTAGACCAAAGGCGAGCGTCTTGCCCGTTCCGGTCTGTGCAATGCCAATAACGTCATCACCTTGCATAGCTGCAGGGATGGCTTTGATTTGAATCGGAGTAGGCGTAACAAACTTGTAGCTGCGCAAGATTTCTTTCATCTGCGGAGCCAAAGGGAGGTCATCAAAGCTCATGCTTTGGGCCTCAGGGGCGTTAACCATAGGGGTATTAGATTGATACCCGGACCCCTATGTTTTAGCTGCAAAATCTGCAAAAAACTGGAGTTCGAGGTGCCTGAAATGGCACAAATATCTAAGGCGGGAGTATACACCACAAAGCCGAAAAGGTCAAATAAAATGAACGACGCGCAGGCCTCTGGTTAGGCTTGCGCGTCGAGACGAATGGAACGGTGTTCGGATTTCCCTTTGGGGTTTATGTCCCAGTCAAGCCCCTAAGGCTCACCAATATTCTGAAGGGGGTTTTAGAAGGATTGCCCCCGCGACGGACTCCATCTCACAAGCGTTCAGCCAACGTTGTGACCATCGGAACTAACTCACCCGGTGTGTCCTTTCACCCGCGAGGAACGATCCGTTCCTAATGGAATGAGTTGCTGCCCCTGGCTCGGTCAGTGGACCGGGTTCAGGGTGGCTGCTGGTAGGGCATCGATTGGTTGTGGGGCATATGGCGGGGGAGTGCCTGCCTACCCATCCTTACTTGAAATGGCTTGGATGCATTCTGCCTCCGTCGTATCGTGGCATTATGATAGCAGAAATTTACAAAAAAGTCAACAAAAACTGCCCCGGCTGTCTATTCCGACTGCGGTCGGTGAGAAGCGCGGGGCGTTTAGCGGGTGTTGTCCGACCTTAGGATTCGTAACGTTTTTGATCGTACGGGTCTGGCGTACGGCGACCATCGATCATCTCAATGATCTCGTAGGTGTATGTGACATGTTGCTGACAGATGCAGGAACATTGAGGGGTTTCCTTTGTCGGCATATCCACACCCTTCTCGCGGAGTTCGTCCAACGTCGGGGGATACTCTTGCGTCCCCGACCAGATATTGTTGAGACCGTGTCTTTTTTTTGGTCCGTCGGTGGTTGGTATTTCTTGCTTTTCGGTGTCAGGAACCCAGCGATGGACGTAGAGTCGAAACTCGCGCATATGGCCTCCATGTCTAGGCGAAGACGTTCTCATGAAAGTCGCTTTCTGTAAAGGCAAAGTACCCTCTTTACTCTTAGGCCAGTTAGCTCTAAACTCTGAACACTTATGTTCAAAGCGGTCGAGGCGCCCTTGTCGGGACATCCTGATAAAATCTGCGATATTTTGGTCGAATCTATTGTCGACGAATATTTGCGTCGAGATCCGTTGTCCAGACTCGACATCCAGGCGCTTGGCAGTAATGGCATGGTGATGATGGGCGGAATGGCAGATTCAAAGGCAGATTTTGATGTGGCGGAGGTTGCCAGAAGAGCCTACGAGGCCATTGGCTACAAAGATAGTTTGGAATTTTTTGTAAACCTGGAGAAGCCGTCGGTGAACGGCCCCGCCCCGTCAACGTACGGACTTGGCGACGCCAAGTCCCTACAACGGGGCGGGGGAGCTCAGGGCACGGCTATTATTTACGGCTACGCTACTAAAGAGACGCGCGAACTTCTTCCTCTTCCGGTGGTTCTCGTCCATGCGCTGGCTCGACGGATCGACGATTTGCGACAAGGCGAACCGCGGTTTGCTTGGTTGAAGCCTGACGGAAAAATTCAGTTAGTCATGGACGGAAAAAATATTGAACACGTAACCGTTATTGCCGAGCATGACGTGAACATGGACGTGTCACAGGTACAGGCGTTGTTGCTTGAGCACGCAGTTGCGCCGGTTCTTGGAAATGTTGACGGTGTAAAATTATTTATCAATCCAAGTGGTCCGTTTACAAATGGTGGTTTCACTTTGAACGCCGGTGTTTCCGGTCGAAAAGCCTTAGCCGATTCTTACGGCGGACTCCTCCCACACGGTGGTGTTGCGCTTGCCGGTAAGGATCCGCTGAAGCCCGCCCGCGCCGGTACATACATGTCGCGTTATGCTGCGCGCGAGTTAGTGAAAGAAGGTTTGGCGAGCAACGTCCTTGTTCATGCAGTTTACGCTGTTGGTCTCGCTGATCCCGTTTTACTTTCTGCTCGCGCTGGTGACGGAACCGATTTATCGAGCATCGTCAAAGAGCGTTTCGACTTCCGCCCCGAAGCAATCGTTGAGCGTTTTAATCTGCGCCGACCTTTTTACGCATCGTGCGCCACGTACGGAATGTTCGGCCGCGATGGAGTGCCGTGGGAGGAGTAATGCATTGGTCCCCGAGCGTAGGCGAGGGGTCTAGAGATAAGGTATTTGGTGGAGTAAGATTGTGATATGGAAAAACTATTTATTAAAAACCGAAAAGGACAGAAGATCAGTGTTATCGTCGAACAACCCGAGAATCCTGTTGGACTAGCTTTTGTAATGCACGGTCTTGGAGGATTTAAAGAGCAGCTACACATTGAAGTGATGGCCAAATCATTTGTTGATGCCGGATACACAACGGTACGTTTCGACGCAACGAACGCGTTTGGGGAGAGCGATGGTGATTATGCCGACGCAACGGTGACAAATTATTTTGCGGATCTTGAAGATGCGATCTCGTGGGCGAAGAATCAGAAATGGTATCGGGAACCATTTGTTTTAGCTGGGCATAGTCTTGGTGGTCTCTGCACAATGTTATTCACTGAACAACATCCAGAACTCGTAAAGGCACTTGCGCCTATTGCGACCGTTCTTTCTGGCGAGATGCACGCGAATACTTCGCAGTCGCTTGAACGAATGCCGGAATGGAAGCGTACCGGCTGGTTGATAACAGAAAGTCATTCAAAGCCAGGAATAATGAAGAAATTAAAGTATGGTTTTATCAAAGATATTTTGCGGTTCGACGCGATGAAGGATTTGCGGGAAGTGACCGTTCCTGTTTTGATTATTGCGGGTGAAAACGATGAATCGACCCCACTCGATCAACAGAAATTTCTATTTGACCAGCTAGTTGGATCAAAAGAATTCCATGTTATTAAGAAGGCACCGCACACTATCCGTGATAGCGAGCAGTTGAAAGAACTAGGTTGACTATTCGATGTTTGGATTGAGTCACTTTCTAGATAACCAATTTTTGAAAAGTGATGTGTTATCATACGAACATATGACGAACAATCACATTGCATTGTTTAAGGGCAAACAGATTCGAAAAATAGAACTCAACGGTGAGTGGTGGTTTTCGGTGGTGGATGTAATCGAGGCGCTCACTGATAGCGCTCAGCCGAGTGTTTATTGGAGCGTCATGAAGTCTCGCATGAATAGTGAAGACGGAATTCAACTCTTTACAATTTGTAAACAGTTGAAATTGGAGGCCCCGGACGGGAAGATGCGCGAAACAGATTGTGCTGACACGGAAGGAATGTTTCGTATCATTCAATCGGTTCCATCCCCCAAGGCTGAGCCATTTAAGCGCTGGCTTGCAAAAGTTGGTTTCGAGCGCGTGCAGGAAATCGAGAATCCCGAACTCGCTTCGAAACGAACTCGAATGCTTTACAAACTAAAGGGCTATCCAGATTCCTGGATTGAAAAGCGCATGCGGGGAATTGTTATTCGCGAGGAACTGACTGACGAATGGCAGAAACGAGGCGCAGAAGAAGGTGGGGATTACGAAATCCTAACAGCTGAAATTTCAAAGGCTACTTTTGGAGTGACGCCGACTGAGTACAAGAAACTCAAAGGCTTGAAGCGTGAGAATTTGCGCGACCACATGGACGACTTTGAGCTGATTTTTAATATGCTTGGCGAGCGGTCTACAACAGAAATCCATCGCAATGAAAATTCGAAAGGCGTAAAGAAATTAAAGGCTGACGCAAAAGCCGGTGGCGCTATTGCCGGGGGAGCGAGGAAACAACTCGAGAAGAAACTCGGAAGATCAATCGTGACGAAGAAAAACTTTTTGAAACCAGGGAAGAAAAAGAAATTGATCAAATAGCACCACCTCTAGATCCCTCCTGACGTCGGGATCGAATGCATGCCGAGGATCCCGTCAATAAGAGTTGAATTGTATTTCAGATAAAGGAAAATGAGCGCGATCTGCAGAAGAACGAGTAGTGCAAAGACGAACTGAAAACTCGTCTTTTTTGTTTTGTGCCTAAATAGTTGCATGCCGGCTATGGCGCCAATGGAGCCGCCGAGAAATGCGGAGAGCCAGAGAATGCGTTCGGGGATGCGTTGGCTGTTTGAACCGGCTAATAATTTGTCGAGTCCGTACAAAAGAAATGCACCAACGTTGAGGCCGATGAAAAGTGAGAGTAGCCACGGCAGATGAAAAAATGAACCGATCAGAACACTCGACGCGAAGACAAAAAATCCCCAGGGGATAAGTGCGCGAGAATACGGTGATTTAAATCTCAAATTGCGTGGACGCATATGTTATACTTGTGCGGTAATAATACTATGTCTAACAAGGAGGATATGTCTACCCCAATTTCACAGGATAAACCAAAGCGTCCAGCTATGAAAAAATCAAAAGTGATGTCTACTGCTTCTTCCTCGCCACGGGCTGGAAACGTGTGCCACAGCTGTAATCTTTTGCCAGTTGGTAGCATTGATTTGACGGCTCTTATGCTTGTGCTAGTGTTCTCTCTGTCCGCAGTATTGTTCACCACGGTTTACGCGCTTAACGTGTCTCACGCAAAAGTAAATCAACTCCAGGGCCAGCTCACTTACCAAAAATAAATTCTATGCGTCTTGCGCCCGTTGCTCTTGTTGTTCTTCTCTTGACTACAGTTGGCGCTGGTTGTACGAATCAGGCTCCAGCTGAGTCAGTTTCTCCTTCCACAGCCGTGAAAGGAGTAAGTGATCCTGCGGAGTCTTTTTCGAACCAACCAACAACCACACCTATGGCCACCTATACCTACCAGGGACAGCTTCCAGAGAGTGAGATTACCAATAAAGTTGTGCGCATTACTACTGAGAAGGGTGATATTGTAATTGCGCTCTATCCAGACACTGCGCCACTAACGGTTTCAAACTTTGTTTCTTTGGCTGGCAAAGGTTTTTATGACGGTACTATTTTTCATCGCATCATTAAAGACTTCATGATCCAGGGTGGTGATCCAACGGGCACAGGCATGGGTGGTCCAGGATATCAGTTTAAGGATGAGCTGAAGGATAAGCACACTTATGTTCGAGGCACAGTGGCCATGGCTAACTCGGGTCCGGATACAAACGGTAGCCAGTTCTTCATTATGCACGCTGACGTTCCATTGCCACACGCTTACTCTATTTTTGGAGAAGTTATTTCCGGGATGGACGTAGTTGACGCTCTCGCTTCTACCACCGTAGACGGCAGTGATCGTCCACTCAAGGAACAGAAGATGACTAAGGTGACAGTTGAGGACGCAAAATGAAATCAATAACGCAAAAACATTTCTACCAGTATCTCAAGTGTCCGTCATGGATCGCTCATGACGCTAAGGAAGCCAGACTTGAGAACAAGCTAAAAGACCGTCTGCAGCAGGACGGTCTTTTGTCGTCACATGAAAAGGAATTATTGAAGGGTCGCGACGTAATTGACGTCGGGGTCGACCCATGCGTCGACCCTGGCCACGGCGACGTCGAAGAATTATTCGCGCGTACGCTTGAAGAAATGAAAAAAGGGACGCCTACTATTTATGGGGGAGTTCTGGTTCATGGTCGATTTGTGGCCGAACCGGATTTGCTTGAACGCGTGGAAGGGAAGTCAAAGCTTGGCAAATATTATTACGTAGCTTGTGACATAAAGCGATCAAGTAGGCTCAAAGAAGAATACAGACTACAGGGCTGTTTTTACGCCGAACTTTTGAATTTGATTCAGGGCACTCGACCACTCCAAGGCTACATCATGCATCCTAATAAGGAGGTCGAGGCTTACTTGCTTGAGGAGACTGCGGTGAAATACCGGCTTACGCTTGATGCCATTGAGCGAATAATGGACGGGGAAGAGGAGCCTCATTTTTTGACCAGCGATTGTAAACAGTCGCCATGGTTTTCTATTTGTAAGCAAGGCGCTATTGAATGTGACTCGCTGTCTAGACTGAATAGAATTTGGCGCAGTGAAGTTAGAATATTTGAAGAAGCTGGATTTAAAACTGTCACAGATTTTGCTAGACAAAATCCTGACCTAATTGCCGCGCGTACTTCTGGAATCACTAGGGACAGAATAGACTTTTTACATCTGCAGGCGCGAGCATTACTCGAAAACAGATTTCTCAAAGTCGGCTCGGTTGATCTGCCCGAGAGCGATCTCATTCTTGTGGTCGATATCGAAAGCGATCCGTTGCGCGACGTTCACTATTTGTTTGGCGTACTCGAAAAAGGTGACGGCATAGATGTCTATCATTCTTTCTTAGCGAAAGACCCGAAAGACGAGCGCCGAGCTTGGGAAGACTTCATTGCTTTCATGAAGAATTATCCTGGCGTGCCAATTTATCATTACGGTTGGAGCGAGCAAGCTACATTTAAGGAGCTTGGCGAAAAATATGCCACGCCAATTGAAACGCTTGTCATGCTTGAAGAGCAGGGTGTTGATCTATTAATTCGGTTACGCGAAGCAGTTGTCTTTCCGTTGTCTTTCTATTCGCTCAAAGACATTGCGCAGTTTCTAGGTTTCAAATGGAGACATGCAGATGCCTCTGGTCTTAACTCCGTTCTCTGGTTTAACGAGTGGCTGACAAAGAAGGACGAGTCTGCACTTAAAGACATCATCGAGTACAATGAAGACGACGTCCGTGCGACTCTCGTTTTGATCGAATGGGCACAAAAAAACCTGAAGTAGTGGTCGACCCATGCGTCGACCAAATCTCTTATGCGAACACGCCCTCTCACTTGGAAATCTTTCTGGCCTCTTTTCCTAATTTTGATCATCGCTGGCGTCCTCAAGATCAAGACGCATTTTTCGCAACCAGTCGTGCCAACGGCTACTGTGCCGGCGGTGACGCATGAAGAAATTGTCGAGGTGCCAACCACCCCGACCGAAAGCGCGGGAGTGCCCGCGCCTGCAACCTCCCCCCAGCCCCCTCCTTCTGAAGGAGGGGGAGTAGGCGAGCATCCTGCCGAGTTCAACCTCGCCGTTCCGTTTTCATCACAGGCGCCGTTCATGAAATGGGACGCGTATCATGAGGAGTCATGTGAGGAGGCGTCGATTTTGATGACGCTCGAGTTTTATAAAGGCGCGAAGTCTGTTGATCCACAATTTGCCGACGACGAATATTTGAAAATAACAACGCTTGAAGATTCACTTGGTTATGGCTTGAGCATGACTGCCGAACAGACAGTCGACATCATTCAAAAGTACTCCGACTACTCGGCGCGCGTGATTGAGAATCCAACCGTCGATCAACTCAAAGAACTTCTAGTTAAGGGCGAGCCGATCATCATTCCCGCCGCTGGTCGCAAGCTCGGCAATCCGTTCTTCACTGGTATTGGTCCGCTCTATCACATGCTCGTTATTCGTGGCTACACAAAAGACGGCAAGTTCATCACAAACGACCCCGGCACCCGCCACGGCGAAAACTACACCTACGACGCCTCCGTCCTCATGAACGCCATCGGCGACTGGAACAACGGCGACCCCGAACACGGCGCAAAACGCGTTGTGATTATTGAGTCAAAATAGATTTGAAATAGGCTATACTTACCGCTGAACCTAGCCAAAAAAGGCGTGTTTGAGGTTGACAAAAGGCTGTTTTTCTGCTAAGATTGGCGGTTATGAAAATCGCAATGATAGGACAAAAAGGAGTACCGAATATCTTTGGCGGGGTTGAAACCCACGTCACGGAATTAGCTACTCGACTAGTAAGACTTGATAATGACGTAATTGCTTACGCACGTTTTTGGTACACGCCACGCGGTACAAAGATGTTTAATGGCATCCGCGTTGTTCGTTTGCCAAGCATAAAGACCAAGATGTTGGATGCTATTTCGCATACCTTTCTTTCAACCATGCACGCATGTTTATTTGTGCGCCCTGACGTTTATCACTTCCACGGCGTAGGCCAGGCGTTACTTGCTTGGATCCCACGCGTCCTCGCGCCTCGTGCTCGAGTTGTTGTGACATTCCACGCCATTGACCGCTTCCACGATAAGTGGAATCCATTTGCGCGTTTAATGTTGCATTTGGGCGAGTATTGCGCAGTTACTTTCCCGCACGAGACCATTACGGTGTCGAAAGTCCTTCGCGACTATGTGAAGAAGGAATACGGTGTTCGCGCTACATATATTCCTAACGGAATTTCCCCTCGTCGCGCTTCTGCTGATCCAATTCTACTTAAGCCTTTTGGCCTTGAGCCGTTTGGTTACATTGCGGTCGTATCACGCCTTGTTCGCCACAAGGGTCAGCACACGCTGATTTCAGCTTGGCAGAAAGCGCGTGAACTCCGCCCAGAACTATTTATGGATTTGAAGCTCGCCATTGTTGGCGACTCCGCCTTTACGGATGCGTACGTTCGCGAACTTAAGAAGATGGCTAAGGGTGATGACTCGATTGTCTTCACTGGTTATCAACGTGGTGAAACTCTTGAATCCATTTTTATGGGCGCTCGATTCATTGTTCACCCATCTATTAGTGAAGGTTTGTCGATTGCCATCCTTGAGGCTATGAGCTACGGCAAGGCGGTTATTGCTGCGAGCATTCCTGAGAATATGGAAGCCCTCGGCGATCACGGTATCCCGTTTAAGCCGGGTAGGGTTAACGAGCTTGCTGATAAAATAGTCGAGCTAACAGAAGACCCAATGAAGGCCGCTGGTATAGGCCATGTAGCCAGACACTACGTAGAGGACACATTTAACTGGGATGCGATTTCGAAGAAGACACTTCACGTGTACGAGGAATACGCGAACCAGGCACAACCGGTTCTCGCGACTCGATAAAGAAAAACTCCCCAACGCCGTAAAGCGATGGGGAGTTTTTTTGGTTCTTGGATATTCTTTCCCCTTCCAGGGGGATAGAGGGGGTCATTACTCACTTTCTAACGCTTTCGGGTTGGGGGAGTAGAGGCGGTTTTTGATTTTCCAGCGGTCTACATATTGGCCAAGGCCGGACTTGTTCATCTTATTTTTGACCGTTGTAGTTTCCTGACTCCACTTGAGTAAGGACTCGAATGTAATTTTATACCTACCTTGAACGACTATATACGTTACAGCCCCGTCGGATACTGCGCGACGGATTGTCCGCGGGCTGACGCCGAATAACTTAGAGGCTTCTGAGACGGAGAGTCTAATGAGAGTTTGCATAATGTTACACTAGCGTGGACAAACAGATTTACTTGTCCATACTAGTGTAGACAAACGTAAAGTGCTGGTCAAGAGGTATGGCTAATATTTCTTGCGCATAGGAACCTTATCCTGTTACATTAGCCCCTTATAAGAGTGCTTGTAATGATTTCCTTTCCCAAACGACTTCATCCATGTCAGCCTATCGTCAAAAATTTCTTGCCTTCCGCGTGTACCGGTTTAAGGACACGGACGCGTACGGGCAGTTGTATGACATCCATGCTGACCGCATACGTCGGTTTTTAATCTTCAAAGTTCCTCGCAAAGAGGACGCTGAAGAAATTACCAGTGAGGTATTTTTACGAGGTTGGGAGTACATGACTTCAAGCTCAGTGGATAACGTTGGCGCCTTGCTCTTCCGCATAGCCAGAAACATTACGGCTGACTTCTACCGCAGGAATGTGCCAGTCGACAATGTCGAGGATTCAATCCTTGAACAGATCCCTGCCGGTACGGTACTCGCCGAAGAAGTGGCTCAGAAGATAGAGAGTGATGATCTCATTGAGAAGCTGAAACTTCTTAAAGAAGATTATAGAGAAATCCTAGTCATGCGGTATTTGAACGAGATGAGCATAGGCGAGATTGCGGATACGCTTGAGCAGACGCCAAATAACGTGAGGGTCACTCTACATAGAGCGAAGAAAGCTCTCCAGGAGATAGTCGTTAGTCGCTAGTCATTAGTCTATAGTCAAAGAACCTGATCCTGTGTCCAACTTATTTTCACAATTAAAGAGTTTGAAAAATAACCCCCAAGCTGGGGCTCTTTCTCTATCTGAGCATGAGACGGCTAAGGCTCGTCTCCTTTCCCGCGTGAGTGCAGACCTGCCAGCAGGCAATGAATCCAAGTCTTATGTTTCCTGGTATGTCAGTTCTTTCATTTCTAAGCCAGTGACCGTTGGCGTAGCGGTAGTGACAATTTTTACGGGAAGTTTGTCTACGGTAAGCGCTGCGTCTTCCAGTATTCCTGGCGATACCTTATATACGGTGAAGCGCATTACAGAACAGGCACAGCTAAAACTGGCCTCACTAGACCGTCGAGCGATCCTTCACACGGAGTTCGCAGAACGCCGGTTGCGGGAGGCAGTCGAACTGCGGTCAGCTGACACGGTTGACTCAGCTCATCAGACACTCGCTAAAACAGCCATGGTTGAGTATGCCTCAGAATTATTGCAAGCCTCGGCTGATCTGAAAAACTTGAAGAACAATGTTGGTTCCTCGGCAGCTCTCGCAGTTGTCACAGATGTCCAGAACAAGATTGATTCAATGAAGGCGGTGATTGAGGAAACGGCTTCCACTAACTCTACTTCAGCTGCTGGCACAGAAACTGTTGACGCCAAGCAAGCAGTAAAAGAAACCCAGGAGGTTGCTACCACGGTTGCGGTAGACGTACATGAGCAAGAAGCCACTGATAAATCTAGCCAAGAATTAAAGGCGATGTTTACAAAAGAACTTGGTTCTATAGAAGCCAGGCAGACCTTTGACGAACATAGACTGCAAACTATTGAAAAGAACGTGATCGGAAATGAGATGTTTGAGGGCGTGGCGGGAATTCCAGACAGTGATGATCTAAAAAGACTGAACTACGTTATTAAGCAAACCAAGCTCCAGATTCCAGAAGCCATGAATGGCTTTGCCGCTGGGGGATACAGAACAGCCTTCGCCACACTTCAAGGAGTAGACCAAGAACTGCTGACACTTGAAGCAAAGATTGCTGAGGTAGAAATCCTGATCATGCAAACTAGAGACGCTTCTGAGAAAGCGGGGTTAGAAACCCCGCCTTCCGAAACGCCGACATCCGATCTGGAAACCCCGCCTTCTGCGGCGCCAATGCCATAGATACAAATCTCACGTATTTCCTTCACGAGCGATCTCAAACGAGGTCGCTCGGAAAGGGACTGCGTTTAACGCATCCCGGGTAAGCATGCTCAAAGGTCGGGGCCGCAGGCCCATGCAAACCTCTATCTCTTTACCCCTTAAAAGGGGAAAATGGTTCTTGCAATTTTATGCAACATGTTCTAGAAACTGGAAAGCGCGCAATCTCCGCAGCAGTAGCTGCCGCGACGATCGCTTTCTCAATCGGTGCTGGTGTTCTAATGACCCCAAGCACTTCTCACGCTGCAGCTGCCGGTGACCGCTTCCGAAGCGTTTCACTTTCTACTGTCTATTACTACGGTTACGACGGCATGCGTTACACGTACCCAAACCTAAGCACTTATAAGAGCTGGCACATGACAGCTTCTGGCGCAGCTGATTTCAGCGGCGTTAGCACAGTTTCAGATAGCACGATCTCGGATATCACCTTGGGTGGTAACGTCGTCATGCGTGGCGGTTCCTACTGGATCAAGGTCACTTCTGACCCTAAGGTCTACGCGGTCGCCCGCAACGGTAACATTCACTGGATTGAATCAGAAGCTGTCGCCACCTCATTCGCTGGCTCCGACTGGAACCAGAGAATCGTTGACGTAGCCGATGTTTTCTTCACAGATTACACGGTTGGCTCCTCACTCATGAGTGCCACTGCGTATGACGGTGTGATGTTCTCAGACGCTGGTAGCACATACCTCGCATGGGGTGGTGCAAAGCGTTTGGTATCCGCTGCAGGTATGTCTGCTAACGGTCTCCAGTCCATGTTCGTCATGGATGGATCCGGTGTTGTAAGCAGCGCATTGTCTGCTGGTTCTGATTTGACTGTTAAGGACAGCGAAGTCTCTGACGACGCTCAGACTGTAGTTGGTTCATCGGTAGTTACTGGCGCCCTCACGGTGTCCGCAGCTTCCTCTATGCCAGCTGGTGCCTCCCTTCCAGGTGGCGCTAACTCAGTCCAGGTCTACTCCTTCAACGTGAAGGCAGGTAGCGAAGCTGCTACGTTCAGTGGTGTAACTCTCTCCATGATTGGAGCTGGTTCCACTAACAACATCAGCAACGCCTACTTGTACGAAGGTGCCACACGTTTGACGGAATCACGCACTGTGAACTCCTCAACACGTCAGGTTTCCTTCAACAACTTGAACCGCGCTATTGCTGCAAACGCAATGCACACCTACACGGTGCGCGTAACCGTTTCTACGTCCCAGACGGCAGCTGATACGTTTGGCTTCAAGATCGGAGCTTCTGCTGACGTAGTGTCCGCAGGATCCGTAGGCGGTTCCTTCCCAATCTCGGGAAACATCTTTACCCTCACCGGTACTGATGCTGGAACTCTCTTGATCACAAAGACCGGAACAATCGCTGACCCAACGGTTGGCGCACAGGACGCAGAAATTGGTCAGTTCAAGGCAGCCGCAAACGGCTCCGAGGCTGCAGACATTTCCGCAATCACTCTTAAGATTGACAATGCTTCAGACCACGCAGACTTCCGTCTCTGGGATGGCAACGTTGAACTTTCTAAGGGTGTTAACTCCTCCGGTGACTGGGTAGTCTTTGATCTTTCCGCACATCCTTTCCACATCAACGAAGGTGGTAATAACATCTTCTCAGTGACTGCGGATATTGGCGGACAGTCACTTGACACAGTTAAGGTTTACGTTGACAACGCAGTTGACGTTGTCGCTATCGGTGGTGACTACGGATTTGGCCTGACAATTGACATCAGCACCGGTTCTACCGGTTACGATGGTACTTCTTGTACGGCTTCCACCGGTGAATGTTCCTTCAGCACGGTTAAGGGTGGCAAGCTCACGCTTGTACTCAACGGCCCAGCTGCTGGCGACATCCAGGTAGATTCTCAGGATCAGACTCTCTTGAAGTTCGCTGTGACCGCTACTCAGTACGTCAACATCAAGGACCTTGATATCAACGTCTACGGTGATGACGACGCAGATGCAGACGCATTTGACGGAACTGAAGCTGACACAGATGTAAGCACGGACGGTTTGATCGGTGCTACTTCCGCTAACATCACGGACATCAAGATCATTAACGCTGACACTGGCGCTGTGATCATGGGTCCTGATGGAGCTTGACTCTGCAGTAGACGGTGGAAATGACGCCGTGCAGACCATTGACTTCACTGATGACTTCTCCATGAACGCAGGTGAAACTTTGAACCTTGCGGTTACGGCAGACATTGCTAGCGGTGCAGCCTCTGGCACAGCCTTTGGTGCAAAGTTCGTTCGCTCAGGTCTAGTAACAGAAGATGGCAACGGTGATGCACTCGCAACATCTGACATCATCCCTGGTACTGACATCACTGGTTACAACCAGGTTGCTCGTGCTGCTTCCTTGGCCTTTGCCTTGGCTAGCACACCTTCTAGCACTACTACTGTTGACGGTACACAGAACGTTTCTGTGGTCGGCTTCACAGTAACTGCTGGCTTGGCTTCTCCAGTTACTGTTACTGATTTGACTCTCTCTGCATACGGTGAAGACACAGCAGTGGGCGGTACTTACACCATTGGTGGTGGAGCTCCGGACACCAACGCAGACGTTAACGATTACGTTGACTCCTGCTCACTCTATGACGGTGCTACACGCGTAGCTGGTCCAGAGGCTCCAGCAACTAACGGTCAGACGATCCGCTTCAACTCTATGAGCTGGACGATTGCTGCCGGTGGTGTAAAGAACCTCACAGTACAATGTAACTTTGCCAACACTTCTACGGCTGGCAATGCTTACTTCTCCTTTGACATCGCAACCGTACTTACGGACGTTGTTGCAGAAGATTCTTCTAGCAACGCGATTGACGTAACGGGTGACGCAGCTAACGGTGGTGTGACTCCTACTCGCACTGTAACGTTGGCCGACTCCGGCACACTTGCAGTAACGGTAGCTTCTGGTACTCCTAGCGCTGACTTTATCCTCACGGGTACAAACAACGCAGAGGTAGCAGAATATCGTTTCACAGCTACTAACGAATCCTTCAACGTCACCACGCTCGAATTCAAGGAATTTGCAGCTCAGAATGACGGAATTGGTGCTGATTCTTCCGCATACGCTAACAACATCTCTCTCGTGACCCTCTCTTACCCTAAGGCCGACGGCACAATGGGTACGGCTACTGCGTCTATGTCAGCAAACGCTGCAACGTTTACTGGTCTAACCATGTACGTACCGGTAGGAACTCCGAAGGATGTAAAGGTATACGTGAACACCCCAGCTTCTGATCGTAACTCTGGTGGCTCCGCTACCAGCAACGAGAAGATTCGCATGACGTTCTCTAACGGTGACGGATCTGGCACTGAATCATTCAAGGCGACTGGAGCAGGCTCCGGTTACACACTTGATGAATCAACCAAGTCTGATATCACTACTGGTGTACCGGCTTTCGTAGTCCGCGAAACCAAGCCAGTGATCACTCTCAGCGCTTCCTCACCTTCCGGTAGTGTCGTCGCTGGTCGCATCGAAGCTCTCCGCTTTAACGTAGCGGCTTCTGCTAACCAGGATGTAGTATTGAACACACTTACGTTCAAGATGACATCAACAGACAACGCAGGCACTCCAACTCTCTGGAACGGTTGTGACACTAACGGTGTATCTCAGACACTTACGTCAGACTTCGATTTCTACGATCTGAAGGACGCAAGTACGACTCTTGATACAGCAGATACCGATTGGACCTTCTTGAAGGCCACCGGTGCAGTTTGCGACACAGCAGCTGCTTCACTCGGTTTCGTAAAGATCACTCTTCCAGTCGCCTCGATTGTTACTAAGGGTACGAGCCACTCGTATGCCTTGTACTTCGATGCAACCGGTGCAAGCTCAAGCAGCGATGATTCGCTTCGCTTCGACCTTCCTACGGATCCGATCGCGAATACGTATTTGGTTGATCAGGCATATGTTGTTGCTGTCACTGCAGTCAACACTGATTTCACGGCTGCAGCCGCAGGAGGATATACGCTTGGTGACGTTATTTGTGTGGACGCAGACGCTAGTGGCGTTTGTGACGCAGCGGAAGAAAAGGTATTGGTCGTGGTAGACGGTGGAACTGCTCTTACAGTAGTTCGCGGGTACCTCGGATCTACACCAGCAGCTGATGCGGCTGGAAACTTCCTACGTATGCCAGGTTCTCTTCTATGGCAGGATGACGGTTCTTCAACCGTTGCCCTTCCTTTGCAGGAATACTGGAGCTCGTCACTTGTTGACAACCTACCGGTCACCGGCGGAACATTGGTCTTCTAAGACTAGTGTGACGTCCTAAGCCAAAGGGTTTAAGACAATCAAAATCCCCCAAGGCCGAAAGGCTGAGGGGGATTTTGGTTTGGGTGATAAATATGCTATAATCAACAATATGCGATGGAAGTAAGAGTTTTCCATACTTCCGTCCACTATTATTGATATGGACAGCCTTTTGAGCAAAATCTATCAGTCACAAAAAACGATCCTTACTAGTAAGGATTTGGCTTTGATTTGGCGAGAAACTGATCAAAATAATTTAAAAACGAAAATTTCATACTACGTAAAGCAAGGGTCGTTACTCCGTTTATCTAGGGGAATTTTCGCGAAAGATAGTAACTATTCTCCCAGGGAGCTGGCCACGAGTGTATATACTCCGTCGTACATAAGTTTTGAAACAGCGCTTCGTGACGCTGGCATGATTTTTCAACATCACGATACTATTTTTGTGGCTGGGCCATGGTCTAAGACGGTGCGCATTGACAAGACGTCTATTGTATTTCGGAAACTTAAAGAGAGCGTATTGTATAACCAGGAAGGGATAGAAAGAAACGAAACATATAGTATTGCTTCACCAGAGCGTGCATTTTTAGATATGATTTATCTTTTTCCAGAATATCACTTTGATAATCTTCGAGTATTAAATTGGGAGAAGTGCTTCGAATTAGTAAGAATATACAGCAATGCACAGCTGGAGAAGCGGTTAAGAAAGTATCAAAACATTTATGCTAAATAGAGAAAAGCACCAACTGATCATGGGGCGTATTTTGCGTGATATTTACGCTGACGCTTCGATTGCTTCATTGTTGGGTTTCAAGGGAGGCACCTGCGCGTATTTTTTTTATGACCTTCCAAGGTTTTCGGTAGATTTGGACTTTGATTATTTAGGAGGGGATGACACGGATAAGCAGTTAGTATTTGAGAAGTTGGGTAAGATCCTGGAGCAATACGGTCAGCTTAAGGATAGTTGTATCAAACTTAAAACAATATTCTTCCTTCTGTCTTATGGTGACAGTGATCACAATGTAAAAATTGAAGTAAGTACAAGGATGAACATTCCTAATTTTGGTGATCATTTTGAACTGAAAGAATATCTTGGTATTTCTATGCTAGTTAGTAAGCAACCATATCTTTTTGCGAGTAAGCTTGCGGCACTTACAACGCGAAGTGAGATGGCCACACGTGATATTTTTGATATCTGGTACTTTGCGAAGAGTAACTGGGATATTGATAGCGAGGTGCTCATTTTGAGGGTCGGAAAGAGTGTGAAAGACCATCTATTGGCATGCATTACTGTTATCGAAGGAGTTAAGGACAATCAAATCCTCTATGGGTTAGGGGAGCTTGTCGACGAAAAAGGGAAGACATGGATCAAGAATCATTTACGAGATGAGGCAGTTTTTATGCTGAAAAATTATTCTTCTGTGTTGAGATGAGCATATGCAACAAGAGCAAGAGAGTAGTGATGCGAAGAAGATATATATTAGATGCACTCATTGCGGAGATGAAATATTTTGGAATACTCACAAAAGCCTGACGTACTGTCAGTGCGAGCAAATTTCTGTTGATGGTTGTGAATACTACGTACGAATCAACGGTAACAAGGGTGATTATGAGCATGTACAGCGTTGACAATCAACGATAAATTATTGACATTTCTGCATATTTCAGCTATTTTAGTGAAGTTAACTTCACTCTGGGAGATACCGTGAAAAACAGCATTCTATTGTTCGTGTTCCTGACCGCGTGCATTTTCCCCCATGAACCATTGGTGGATGCGGATGGGGACGGTTATTGGGATTTTGAGGACTGTAATGACTCGGATGCGTCGATTAACCCCGGCGCGGAAGACATTATGTGCGAGGAGGTTGATCGCAACTGTGACGAGAACGTGGCGTACCCGCGCAATAGCACGTTCACGGACGCTGATGGTGATGGATTCGGTGACCCCGAAGCCTACATCGATCCATGTGCTGCCGTTCAGGGGGTCGACAACCGCGACGATTGCAACGACGCGGATCCGGAGATTCATCCCGAACTTGAAGATCCGGCCGACGGAGTCGACAACGACTGCGACGGTGAGGTTGACGAGGACGCAGTGGTCGACGAAGACCTGGACGACGACGGTTACGGTGTGGACGACTGTGACGACACGAACGCGGGCATCAATCCCGATGCGGAGGAAATCTGCGACGGGGTCGACAACGACTGTAACGGTTTGGTTGACGATGACGATACCGGTGTGGCCAGTCAGGCCACTTGGTACGTTGACGTTGACCATGACGGTTACGGGACGAGCGTGTCAGTCCTGGCTTGTGAAGAGCTGTCTGGCTACTCGGCCGACAACGGGGATTGCAATGACGAGAATTCGGACATTCACCCCGGGGCTGATGAGTGGGACTGCTTGGATGTCACGGACTACAACTGTGACGGTCAAACGGGTTACACCGACGCTGACCTGGACTGCAGTCCTGCCTGTGAGGACTGTAACGACCAGGACAAGAATTCCTATCCCGGCGCGTCAGAGGTTTGTGATAACGCCGACAACGATTGCAACAACATCGTGGACGATCCTGGCACGGTCACTGGCCAGAGTCCGTTCTACGCAGACCTTGATCATGACAGCTACGGAGACTTGAACTCTTTTGTGCTGGCTTGTTCTGTGCCAAACGGGTACACGGGCGACTCGACCGACTGCGATGACGGGAAAACACTCGTGCATCCAGGCGGCGTAGAGGTGTGTGACTCGAACAGCGTAGACGAAGACTGTGACGGAACAGCGAACGACGCTGATAGTTCCGTGACCGGTAAATCTACGTTCAATAAAGATGTGGACGGTGATGGGTACGGCGGAGTGCTGACCATCGCCGCGTGCGTTGCGCCTCCGGGTTATGTTGCCTTGATTGGCGACTGTGATGACTCGAGCGTTGCGTATCACCCGGGTGCACCCGAAGCTAGTTGTACAGATTCGCATGATTACAACTGTGACGGCGTAACTGGATATGTTGATCAAGACGGAGACGGCTCTCCGGCTTGCGAAGACTGCAACGACAACAACCCCAGCATTCATACCGGCGCCACAGAATTGTGCAACGGTGTGGATGATAACTGTAACGGAACCGTAGACGGTTCAACTGAGGCCACGAATACAAATACTTACTACTTGGACGCAGATGGTGACACGTTCGGGAAACTGAGTGCGACCACTAAGGCTTGTTCGTTACCGTCTGGCTACTCGTCGAATTCAACGGACTGTGATGACTCGAAAGTTGGGGTTAATCCCTCAGCGGTCGAAGTCTGCAACAGTATCGACGACAACTGTAACGGCCTGGCGGACGACGCCGACCCTGGCGTAACTGGTCGCGCTACGTACTATCGTGATGCGGACGGGGACACTTTCGGGAGTTCGTCGACTACCAAGCTTGGTTGCGTTCAGCCTCCCGGTTACGTAGTCAGTTCGACTGACTGCAACGACGTCGTCAGCGCAATCAATCCGAGCGCAGTTGAAATCTGCGACGTGAAAGACAACGACTGCGACGGCTTCGTTGATGACCAAGACCCGTCCATCACCGGCCAGACCAAGTGGTACGTGGATACGGATGGTGACGGTTACGGGAATCCGAACTCGTCGAAGCTCGTCTGTTCGCAACCGGCTAACTACGTCGTCAGCTCGACGGACTGCGATGACGCAAAGTCGGCCGTCAATCCGAGCGCGGTTGAGATCTGCGACGGGATAGACAACAACTGCGTTGGCGGCATTGACGACGGTCTAGCTACCAGTATTTGGTACGCCGACGTAGATGGTGACGGTTATCGGAATGTGAGTTCGTCGGTCACGGCGTGCGCTCGGCCTGCGGGCTATGTAGCGTCAACCGCCGGAGCGGATTGCGATGACACAAACTCGCACGCTCAGACTACGGTTGGACCGGAGGTTTGCGACGGCTTCGACAATAACTGCGATGGTAATATCGACGAAACGTTCGGGACGCAGCCTTGGTACCCGGATACGGACGGCGATATGTACGGCCTGTTGTCGGGCATGGTTCGTAGCTGTTACCAGCTGCCTGGCTACGTTGACAACAAGTACGACTGCGACGACACGCGCAGTTATGTCCATCCGTCAGCGCAGGAGCTGTGCAACGGGATTGATGACAACTGCAACGTAACCGTTGACGAGAACTGCATTTGACCTACAGCCCCGCGTTTCATCCGCCCTTGCGCACAAGGGAGCTAGGATGGGACGTGGGGTTGCTCTTTTTCTCAGGTTTTTCTATACTTTCACCTATATGACCTTGTCTAGAACGCGTTTGATTATTGGCCTTGTAGCTGTAGTTGTTCTACTTTCTCTTGGTTACGGCGTTTTTCTGCTTTTTGGTCCTTCGGCTAAGTATAGAGGCTTAACTACACATATCCAGGTAGACATGGATGACTCTACGCGTGCATATGTCCAGAATCAGTTGAATACTGCTAAGGCATCACTCGCCGCCGCTAAAGCAAAAGGCGGGGAAATTGATTTGAACATGTATGACGCGGTTGCTAGCCAGGCATTTATTCTTGGTGATTTGGTCACCGCTCGTGAAGCGCTTGAAGCTGAGCTGAAGGGCAACCCAATAAACTACGGCGCCACAAATTCCTACGGCAACGTTCTGGAAAAAATGGGGGATTATGCTGGCGCTCGTCAGGCGTTTGAAAAATCCATTGAGCTTAGTGCCGGCCAAGGTCCAGAGAGTTTCTATATTAATTTGATCGAGCTTCTTGAGACTCGTTTCCCGGATGAAAAGGACACAGTCAAGACGATCCTTGAGGGTTACGTAGCCAAGCGCGGACAGACCGCTTGGTCCATGGTAAAGCTTGGCCGATGGTATGAGGCCGCTGGGGATTGTCAGCGTGCTATTGATCATTTCTCGGTTGCCAAAACCCTGTCGCCAACTAACCAGAGCATTACGGACGAACTTCAAGCCTTGAAAGTGTCGTGCGTGAAGTAGGGTTCAGGTATACTGCTCTCATATGCGCTTTCCAGTGAAATTTCTCGCTGGCGCCGCTATGGGAGCGGTTTTTATTTCGCAAACATTTCCCTATGCGTTCGCCAGGACTCCGAATGATCCTTTTTTTGTTAATCAATGGTATTTGCGGATGATTGGCATGGAAACCGCTTGGGATACGGCCACTGGCGATAGCTCGATGATTGTTGCTGTGCTTGATACAGGTGTAGACCTTGATCATCCTGATCTGGCCGGGAATCTTTGGAAAAATTCGAAAGAAATTCCAGGCAATAACATTGATGATGACAGGAACGGATATATTGATGACGTAGAGGGTTGGGATTTTGTCGACCATGACAACAACCCAGTCCCAAATGGAACTGTGGCAGACCCAAACTCTTCGTCGCTGGCGCTGTCTCACGGCACACTCATTGCTGGCATTATTGGCGCGGTTGCAGATAATAGCCTTGGTTACGCTGGCATAGATTGGCAGGTGAAAATTATGCCTCTTCGTATTTTGAATGAAGAAGGCGGTGGGGGAGAGGAAGGGGCAATAAACGCAATTCATTACGCGGTAAAAAACGGTGCCAAAGTTATTAATCTAAGTTTCGTTGGCAACGATTCGGCGCCAGCCTTGAGGCAAGCTGTGGCCGATGCGTATCACGCCGGTGTTGTGGTTGTAGCCGCGCTTGGAAATGACGCAAAAGATGTGAACTTGTCACCAGTTTATCCGGCTTGTTTTCGCTCAGCTACAGAAGATTGGGTGATCGGCGTTTCAGCTACTGATGAAAATGACGCGGAGACTGAATTCACAAACTTCGGCAACACATGTGCTGACTTGAGCGCGCCTGGAACAAATATTGAAGGACTAACTTTGAGTAACGGCAATGACGGTTTGACTAGCAATCAAATTTCTTGGGACGGCACTTCAGCGGCCAGTCCAATGGTAGCTGGCGCAGCGGCCCTGATTCTTTCGGCCTTCCCAACGCTGTCAGTTGATCAGGTTCGAACCGCGTTAAAACTATCGGTCGATCCAATTAAAGAAACCGTATCCGGCAAGGGCGCACTTGGCGTTGGCAGATTGAATGTTGGGCGAGCTTTGACTGTGGCTCAGGCAATTGCCGGCACGGTTCCGGTTATCCCAATAGTCGGCACGCCAACTCAGACTAAGCCTTCAACTGGTACAGTCGGCCTCACTGGTGACGCGTCATATTCGTTTATTGCGCTTGGTGCACCGGCCGGCGAGGTACCGAATATTCGAGTGTTTAAGGCTGACGGTACGCCTTACGCTGAATTCTATGCTTTTGCGCCTACATTTCTTGGTGGCGTTCGGGTTACACTCGCCGATTTAGACGGTGATGGTACGCCGGAAGTTATTGCCTCAGCCGGGAAGGGCGGTGGTCCGCAGATTCGAGTGTTTACTGCTACCGGTGCGCTTATCCGCTCATTCTTCGCTTTTGATGAGAAGTCGCGGCAGGGGGTTTCGGTGGCGCTTGGTGACGTAGACGGAGATTACAGTGACGATATCATTGCAGTAGTTGGCGCGGGGGTGAGTAACGACGCGGTTGTTTTTGGGCAAGACGGAAAGGAGAAGCTCCGGTTTCCGGTGTCCGGTTTCGTGCCCGGCACACCATTAACAGCCACCGTGGCTGACGTTGATGATGACTTTGATAAAGAAATAGTTTTTGCTGGTTTATCTGGTTCGCCACGCGTTGCGGTTTATGACAATAACGGCAAGCCACTTGTAGACTTCTTGGCTTACTCGTCAGATATGACCAGCGGTTTGTCACTCGCTGCCGGTGACTTTGATGGTGATTCGCGAGACGAGATTGTGACTGCGCCTCACGCGCCAAATTCCGCAAACATCCGCATCTTTAATAAAATCGGGGCGCTTTGGGGACAATTCTCGGTGACCGATCAGACAACGTCGGGCACGGTCATTTCTGTTTCAGATATGGATGTGGACGGAAATCCCGATATTATCGTTGCGCCTCAGGCTGGTGCTGGCGAAGTTAGAATTTTTACCCCGCACGGTAGTATTATGGGGACACTTGGTTCTAAGCTTGTTGGATCAAAGGGAACTAATTTGGGCGCGTGGTAATTAAATAATATGAACAAGAAAAATATCTTGGTTACGGGTGGAGCCGGGTTTATTGGTTCATTTTTGTGCGACGCTTTGTTGAAGGAAGGTAATCACGTTATTTGCGTGGATAATTTCTCTACCGGCCATGTTAGAAACATCGAATCATTACTTCGCAACCCAGATTTTCAGTTTTTGAAACTCGACATCTCTGTACCGTTTGATCTCGAATCATTTCTAGAACTTGAACCGTTCAAGGTGAAGTTCCTGGGCATCCAGGAAATTTATCATCTTGCTTTGCCAACGGCCGTTAAGGGTTTTGAAAAATATCGCATGGCTGCGTTACTCGCTAACTCCGTTGGCACGAAGAACGTTCTTGATCTGGCGGTGAAGTACAAGTCACGCGCTCTCCTCACCTCGTCAGCTACAGTTTACGGTGCTCGAGATGCGAGTATTACTTCTGGCATTGTCGAAACAGAAATGGGCGTTGTTGACCACCTTAATCCTCGCGCCTGTTTTAATGAGGGTAAGAAATTTGCTGAGACCATGTTCCAGACATATGCGGACGTGTATGACCTTGACTGTAAAATTGCCCGTATCTTCCGGACATATGGTCCGCGTATGCCTCTGTTCCAGGGTCATCAAATTCCTGATTTCATTTTGAATGTTCTGGAGGGCGTGCCGATTTCTATTATGGGCGACGAACATTCCACGACTACGTTGGCTTATGTCACGGATGTGGTAGATGGACTGACTCGTTTGATGCGCGCCGAGAAAGGAATTGGTCCAGTTAACCTTGGTAGTGACGTCGAAGTGAAGATTTCGGACGTCGCTAAGCAGATTATGGCGATTGCGGAGGGTGATGTAGCAATTGCTTATGAACCACAGGCTGCCCATATGGTGACTCTTGGTTTGCCAGCTCTCAACAAGGCCAGGGAGAAGCTCGGTTGGATTCCGCTTGTTCGGACAGAAGATGGTCTAAAGAAGGCCGTTGATTACGTTCGCGCTAATAAACTGCTTTTGACGAATGGCGGAAATGGCGGTTAGATAGCGCTATATGCGCACCGTTGCGGTAATAGCTGGATATAACGAAGAGGCCCGGATTGCGGAAGCAATTAGGGACGCTTTGGTGTATGTGCCTTTAGTGGTTGTGGTCGACGATGGCAGTCGAGACAGAACCGGCGAAGTAGCCCTTAGTGCTGGGGCACACGTGCTCACTCACATTTTGAACCGCGGACAAGGCGCGTCACTGCAGACTGGCATGGACTACGCCTTGCGAGTGTTAGAGGCTGATGTCATTGTTCACTTCGACGCTGATGGTCAAATGCGGGGGAGTGAGATTCCGATGATGGTCGAGCCGATTCTAACGGGCGAGGCTGACGTAGTGCTCGGTTCTAGGTTTCTTGGCCGTGAGGCGGAGAATATGCCTACTATGCGTCGAGTGATGATTCGGTTGGGTGTTCTATTCACTCGCGGTCTTTCCGGAATTAAAGTGACGGACACGCATAACGGGTTTCGGGTGTTGTCGAGAAACGCCGCGTTAAAAATCCGCATCTCCCTTGATCGCATGGCGCACGCTTCAGAGATTCTCGACATTATCGTGAATAAGCGGTTGAAGTATGTCGAGCGTCCCGTGACCATTCGCTACAGTGAAGAGACTTTGAAGAAAGGGCAGTCAACGCTTAAGGCAATGGCTACAGCTAAAGATATTTTGAAAAAGAAACTTGTTGGCTAATATGATATTTCAAATTGCACTCGTAGTATTTGCAGCCTTCGCCATTTATAAAACTTGGATTCAATATTCAAAAAAAGAAGCGTCCAAATATTGGGCGATTGCTTTTTCGTGTTTGTGGCTGATAGTGATTGCCGTGGCCCTCGTTCCAAATTTGGCCAACGTGCTCGCGAACCTTGTCGGCATTGGTCGCGGTGCGGACGTGATTGTTTACTCGGCGATTGTAATTCTGACGTATACGGTTTATCGACTAATGTTGAAGCAACAGAAGTTGTCTGCGGAGATGACGGAACTTGTTCGCGCGGTAGCCATTGAGAAAGCCAAGAAAGCCAGTTGATCCTCCCCCCGACCCCCTCCACTTCGTGGAGGGGGAGGAGCTCACCAATTCTATGAAAATAGCTATTGTTACCCCTGTTTTCCCTCCTTATAAGGGTGGTATTGGGCATGTGGCCGAGGCACAGGCTAATTCTTTGAAGGCACTAGGACATGAGGTGGTTGTGTTTGCGCCGTCGACCATGAAGCCATGGTTTTCTTACGGTAATGCCTCCATAACTCCACAACTTCTTTCTAAACTTTATAACTTTGATCTCATTCACGTTCACTACCCGTGCTACGGAACGGACGTCTTCGCGGCACTCGCCTCGATCGTGCATAAAACGCCCCTTGTGCTCACGTATCACATGAAAGCGGTGACGAATGATTGGCGCAATATAATTTTTACTTTACACCGTTGGTTCATTGAGCCGATAATTTTCAAGATCGCTAAAATAGTGTTTGTCAGTACGTTCGAATATGCCGAGGCTTCCGGTATTCAGCATCCTCATCTTGTCGAAATGCCCTTCGGCGTAGACGGCGCGCGCTTCGCACCCGGTCCGGGTGGCGCGACCTTCCCCCTTCCAGGGGGCTCGCCCGTAGGGCGGTCTACGCCCGAGGGACCAGAGGGGGTCGCAGGGGCGCGCCTCCTCTTCGTGGGTGGTCTCGACCGCGCACACGACTTCAAAGGCGTCGACGTTCTTCTCCGAGCCTTTGCCACGCTTCCAGCTTCGGCGAGTTTACTTATTGCCGGCGACGGTGATCTTCGACTATTCTACGAGAGTCTCGCGCGCGATCTTAAAATTGCGGATCGGGTACAATTTCTTGGTCGAGTTTCTGACGAGGACTTGCCGAACGTATATCGCTCAGCTGATGTTCATGTATTGCCGAGTATCAATGGTGGCGAGGCTTTTGGTTTAGTTACACTTGAAGCCGCTGCCTCGGGTTTGCCGTCAGTAGTTAGCGACTTGCCTGGGGTTAGAACGCTCGTCGTAAAGGGTCAGACTGGATACTTGGCCAAGCCTGGAGATATTGATGACTTAGCTTATCAACTGCAAAAACTAGTAGATCACCCAGAAGACGCCATAATTATGGGGGCAGCGGCTAGAGTTAGGGTCATGGAAAGTTACGACAGCGGGGCTATTGCGCGCTCATTACTCCAGGCGTATAACGGGATTCTGAAGGTATGAAGATAGGAATCATTACAAACCTATATCCTCCGCATGCTCGTGGGGGAGCGGAAACGGTCATTGTCCGAACAGTGCAAGAACTCCTTGCCCGCGGACATGACGTATTTGTGATTACCGGACAGCCCCGAAGCGAGGGAAAAGGGATACTACTTGATCGTTCTACGGTTGAGCGAATTTACAGATTCTTTCCGCGTAACATTTATTTTACTTTGAACGACTACAAGTATCCGTGGTTCATCAGACTTTTTTGGCACATCATTGATGGTTTCTCTGGACATGGCGCGGAGGTTGTTCGAACGATCCTCGTTAATGAACAACCAGACGTTGTCATTACGCATAACCTGAAGGGTCTAGGTCTGACTATTCCGCGAGCGATTCGTCAGATGAAGGTGCCACATGTGCACGTCATTCATGATTTGCAGTTGATCGTTCCGTCTGGTCTTGTCATGTTCGGCAAGGAGCAGACGCCGTGGTTTATTGAGCCGATTTACAAAATTTATCAGTTAGTTTGTCGAGCCAGGTTTAAGAACCCTGACGTAGTTATTTCTCCTTCTCATTACCTTGAGCGAATGTATCGTCAGGTGCATTTCTTTACGGGTACAAATATTGAAGTCCTCTCAAACCCAGCGCCAACGTATAACATTTCGCCTAAGAAGGGCCGTTCGGTTGGTCCGTTAAAATTGCTGTTTGTTGGCCAGCTTTCTCAGCATAAAGGTACAGCGTTTTTGGTCGAGGCCATCTCTACGTTGCCGGTGGATACTCGCCTAATGATTGCTGGTGACGGAGTACTTCGTCGATGGACTGAGAAACGGGCAAGCGAGAATGAGCGCATTACTTACTTGGGTTACATGCCACCAGAAGAGTTGATTAATGTGTTCGGTGTGGTTGACGCGCTAGTGGTACCGAGCTTGTGCTACGAGAATTCGCCAACTGTTATTTACGAAGGACTACAGGCTGGTTTGCCAATTTTGGCTTCTAGGATTGGGGGAGTAGGCGAGCTGGTAGAAGAAGGTAAAAATGGTTTCTTGTTTATTCCTGGTGATAAGGGTGATTTTTTACGGGCTTTGACCACACTTGATAAACAGAAGGACGAGTTTGCCCAGCGAAGAGAAGAAATAAGCAAAACAGTGGCCGAGTATTCACTCCCAAAATACGCTGAACACCTTGAACGACTTTGCGCAGAAGCCATCAAGCACCGGAAGGAGAGGATGATTGTGGGGAAGTAGTTACTCAAACACCATCACTGTCACCTCGTGGTCGCCGAAGATCCAGGATGTGTCCGTGATGGTTTTTGATTGTTCGATGACACGTTTGGAATCCCACCAATAATCGTCCATGACAAAGAAGACGAGCTGTGCGCCGGTGAGTGTGCGAGCTTGATCAACGGTTTCTTTGGTTGGTGCTTTGGCCATGTCGAGATAAAGCTGATAAAGGGGGCCACCGGTCGGGATAGGATAGAAATAGATATCGTCGTGATAATATTTTTTGAAACCGAGTTTTGCAATTGCGGCAGATGATGTTGCTTGGTTTGCAAGGACAACGTAATCGCGTCCCGCCGCATATTTATCAATGGCCGCCACCGCGTCAAAGTCAGCTTGCGTCACATTGAACCCCGCGGACGATGCATACGCGTCATACCGCGGGTACGCGCCATACACGGTCGACACGAACACGACGCCGATGACGACAATGGCAAACGCGCCCCGCGCGTTGTAAGGGCCGACTTCTATGTCGGCCCCTCTCTCGATCGCATGTGGAATGTATGGCGTCAGGAACAACACCGTCAGGGTCAGCATTCTGGCCGCAAAATCCGTCCGTTCATACGAAATCAAAAACGGGAAATCAAAGAACAACCCGAGGATAAGGAAATTCGAAAACGCAATCCCCGCACAAATCAACGGGACGAATTGTCGTAGGGGCCGACTTCTATGTCGGCCCTCTTGGAGCATCCGCCACGCCCCCACAATCCCCAAAACAACGGTCACGATAAATATATTCCCGATGATCAGATACGCCGTATCACCCCACGCATTAAAATGCGTTCCGACAAATGCGGTTAACGGCAGAGCGGTCAGGTCGTGGATGGTCGGCAGGTGCAATCCAATCGGCATGTGCGCCTTCATGGATTGCACGATAAATGCCGCCGGCAATGCAACGGCCGATGCGATTGCGACGATGATCGTCGCGGCTGTAAGGGTCGACTTCGATGTCGACCCTCTCTCCGCCACGTACATCATCCCCACGAAAAACACCGCCGGCAACCCCGCAATCGGATGTGCACATAGCGCCGCGAGTGCGAAAATACCCGTGATCATCGTGGTAGGGGTCGACCCATGCGTCGACCCATCCGGATCCGCGCGTGTCGTGCCCAACAACACCGCCATCGCCGTAAACACAAACGCCAACGCTTGTGGGGTGGTCTGCACGAACGCGGCGATAGGCAGAACCAACAACATCGCCGCCGTAAGGGTCGACTTCGATGTCGACCCTTGATTGGTCCGCATGAGCACCGCCGCCGGAATCAACGTCGCCGCCAAAAGTGGCACGAGGTACACGTCCACGAGCATTAGTGGCAGGTGGAGCACCTTCAGCGCGAACAATTCGATCACATATTCGCCAATGTAGTAGAGGGGTTTCGGGGTGATCGTTCCAAAGTCGGCAATATGTTGGATGGTTGCGCGATGCAAGAATGGATCGAACCCATACCCAAGCGGATATACCGTCGCTACAAATGACAACGCCGAGAACAGGGTCATGACAATCACGCCGAAGGCCATCGCGGTTGTAAGGGTCGACTTCAATGTCGACCCTCTCTTCATCATCACCGCCGCACACACCGTTGGTATGAACAGCCACACCAGGTTGGCCGGCGAAATCACCAACCACGGCGAGCGTACCGATTCGAGAATCGGATGAGTGAGGATAGCGTGCCACCACGCGCCGAGGGACGCGACTGCAATTACCGCGAGGAAAACCGCTGTAGGGGTCGACCCCCGCGTCGACCCTCGTTGAACTGTGACCAAGGGAAAGGATTTTGATAGCAAGAAAATCGCCCCGATCGCCATAGCTGCGCAGACAATCAGTCCGACAGTTGTCACATTCATGACATAATAGAGAAAAGTAGCCAGAATGCTATAAATAGCTAAACCGGCGCCAGACCAAATGATTCCTTGAAGAAAGCGATTAAACATGTAAAATGATGGTACTTGTATGGAAGAAACAGCGCAAACTACCGTGCCGAAGCTTTATTTACATGACAAACTCATGAAAGTGCTAGTTTTGCCTTTTGTGCCAGCATTTGTGAGGCCAAACCATGTAACAGCCTTCCGCCTTCTTTTTACGCCGGTCATTTTTTATTTGTTCATGATCGAAAACTTTAACCTGGCGGTTCCGGCGTTTATTGTGGCGGCGTTTTCAGACGCGCTCGATGGTTCGCTGGCCAGGGTCAGGAATCAGATTACGCCTTGGGGAATATTTTTTGACCCTTTGGCTGACAAGCTGCTGATTGGCGGCACCGCACTTTTGGTTGCGATTAAATATTACCACCCAATAATAATTATCGGTGCTTTGGTTTTGGACGTTATGCCCTCAATTTTGTGGGCTAGTAACAAGCGAGGCGGAATGATCATGATGGCCAACTGGTGGGGAAAAACAAAAATGATCCTCCAGGTGGTAAGTATGACAGCGTTGTTGATCGGAATAATGACGAATACTCCGGATCTAATAATTTTTGGTCAGGTGACGCTTGGGATTTCGCTCATCTTTGCCTTTATTGCGGTCATTACGTATTCCTTGTAGGATGTGGCCGTTATGCGGGGATTTTTCAAAGACTTTATTCGCAGCGTTATTGTCATCGCTTTCTTTGTTTCGACGCTCTGTTTGAGCGCGTACGGCGAGCGTGTTTTTGTTTCGCCGGATGAGAATTCGGCATTTTTCTTTGCTAAACAATTTGCAAATGTTGGTTCACTTTCGGTTCACGAAAGCCTTAACACGACAGTCGGAGGAATTATTCATCCGCGTAGTACGGCGGTTTTGGGTGAAGTCATTCTCCCTGGTAGTTTTATTGGCTTACCAATTTTGGCCGGGCTATTTATTATTCCATTCGGCGATGCTGGTGGTTTATTGCTGACGCCAGTTCTAGCATTATTTGGTATTTTGGCCTTTCGAACATCAATAAAGAAAGTGTTCGAGGATGAGGCTTTGGCGGATCTTTCGGCGCTGTTGCTCATGGCGCATCCGGCATATTTGTATTTTTCTGGTCGAGTCATGATGCATAACATTGCCTTTGTCGACTTTCTTATCTTCGCAGTATATTTTGCGGTCACTCGTCCATTCGGTACGAAATCATTATTCACAAGAGAGTTTCGTCGGTTAGAGTTTATTCTTTCCGGCATTATGGTTGGCACGGCGCTTTTTCTGCGGATCAGTGAGGCTCTCTGGGTTCTACCGATTGCTTTTGGTCTATTTATATATTTCCGAAACAATCTTGGTTGGCGAAACATTGTTTCATTTTTCTTTGGTTTGGGTTTAATGTTAACGGTGATCGCTGGGGTCAATTCGTGGGTTTATGGTTCTCCATTTGCTACCGGATATACTCTTCCAACTGTTTCTGTTACCACTTCTTCTCTTAACCCGTCACCCGTCACTTATCGCCTGCCTCTCTTTGGTTTTCACCCTCGAGCAATTCTACGTAACGTCTGGGATTACGGCGTAACTCTTTATCCGTGGATGACGGTTCTCTCTATCCTTGGTTTTTGCCTTTTAGCGTTTAGGCGATTCGAAAAGAATAAAGCCTGGAAAGCCTTGACGATTATTTCTATTTTTACGTCTGTTATTTTATTTTCGTTGTACGGTAGTTGGAATTTTTTCGACAACCCAAACGCGGCTCTCGTAACAATCGGTAATTCGCACGTTCGCTATTGGCTCCCGGTATTTATTTTATCGATTCCATTTACGTCATATCTAGTTGTGAGCCTGTGGCGCTTGGTGAAGGAGTTTGGCGACGCCAAACCCTTACACCGATTATTGCGCGCATCCGTCCGCGCCCTCCTCATTCTCGCTTTTCTCGCTGGACTTGTGGCGAATGTCCGGTTAGTTTTTTACGGTCACGATGGGATTCTGGCCTCTCGCGCCGCAATGAGTTCGTTTGTCAGTAAACGTACCCGTCTGCTCATGATTACTGAGCCGGAATCGGTTATTGTGGTTGATCGGGCTGATAAATATCTCTTTCCTTATCGTCGAGTAATTGCGCCGCTCCGTGACGAGAGAACTTATTCTGCACTGCCAGAGCTTGTTAAAGATGTGCCAACATATTACTTTGGTATTACATTCCCACAGTCAGACCTCGACTATTTGAACGGCGAGAAACTGAAAGCGCTTGGTCTTAAAATTGATCTTGTAGAAACAATAAACGAAGAATCGCTTTATAAATTCTCACATGCGCAAACAACTATTCGTTAAGGGCGTGATTGTAGCTGTTCCGATACTTCTCTTCTTTGGTCTTCTGTATAACTACTTGGGTCTTTCCGGTGAAAAAATAGTTCATTACACAGTTGGCGACTCTTCGCCCTTTGTTCAGAGCCTTTTGCCGAGCGATCGGGTGAGTAAAGTTGAAAATGGTTCCGTGAAACTACTTGAAGAGCCGGTCTATTTTTCCGTTTTTGCGCCGCCTGGAAATTGGCAGACAGCAGACGTTAAGATTGATTTTCAAACAGGCGATCAAGCTATTTTAGAGCTTGGGGTATTGAGAGATCTATTCGCCCAAGCATTTGATTTTAAGCCATTAGCAAATACTGTAGTTGAGCACTTAGAAGCGAATGGTTGGGTGGGGAGACCGCTGGCACAGTTAGGCGAGAACGTTAATGTGTTTATTCGTAAGGAGTTTGTCGGCGCGCCACCTTCGTCAATTAAGGATGCGCAAATCGGTATTTATAAAGCATCTCTGCCGTGGTCGCCTCCACCGGGCGCTACTGCTTCAAAAAAAGATAAGACCTATTCATTGATGTTACGCGGTCCGCACGAGCTTTTTACGGCTATTGGCGATAAAGAACCGTTGCGAATCTCAATACTCTTGGATGATCTGAATGAGGCGGTTGGTTCTGACGAGGGAGCAATTAGAATCTATTCGCAAAAAGGAGGCATGGTTTCAGAAACAGTATTTGCTGATGACGGGAATACGACTGCGGATGGATCATTGAGTCCTTCAAGAACAGTTGTCGTCGCGCCAGACGGTTTGCCTGCCGGTACGTACAGAATCGTTCTTTCCGGTACGTCAGACATTGTTTTTGATGAATTTGTTACCAAACAAAACTATCTAGTTGTTAAGAACTCAATGACGATTAAGCCACATACTGGCGCAATTGCCTTGAACACGAACGCAAAAAAGATAACGGTAGAGCCGTTAGCTGTTGGCGCCCTCGGCACTACGGTGTTTGGTCAGACCAAAATGGCGCTTGAGAAAGTTAATGAAAAAGTCAGCGGAGTTTCTATTGATCGTGATGTCTCATCACTCATCCTTCCGGGAGGCGGCGTGAAGATCACGGGCGAGGGATTCTTTGCGCTGGCTAACGCCGCATTCTTCATTCCGGAGCCGGCCGGATTCTCAAACTTTCTAGCCGCGCCAGATCGTTTCAGAGCAATTGTCGCTTTCTTCCCGCCACAGATGCGAGACGGCCATTGGCGCACTGCTACTACGAAGTACGAATTATCAACGCTCGCTAAAGAACGTGGAGCGTATAAGTTTGTTATTTCGGCGCCGCTCGTGCATGAGACTGATGGGGGAGTTGAAATTCATTCTATTGACGTAACATTCAAGAAACCACAAACAACATTCCGGTCGCTGTTTTCATCGCTTAAGTCTTTTGCTCGTGATCTCATTTGGTAATATGAAAGAATATTTTTATTTCGCGTTCAAAGTTTCTTTCATCGCTACAATTGTTTTGGGTATTATCGAGTGGCGAGCGCCGGGATTTGTAAGTTACGCATTCCCGTTTCCAGTTTTAATTTTCTTCACGGCTTTCTTCTATTATTTTTCGACTAATAATTTCAAATTACCACCTATGCCATGTATCTTTTGTAAGATTGTTTCCGGCGAAATCCCAGCTTTGAAAATTCACGAGAATGAAAAGGTTTTAGCTTTTCTAGATATAAATCCAGTCAGCAAAGGTCACACACTGTTAATTCCAAAGACGCATGCTCAGGATCTCGCGGCTGGTTCCGTCGACGACGCAACTGAGCTCATGAAAGTGGTTCACGACCTCGCGCCGAAGATTACGAAGGCTCTCGGTGCCTCCGGATACAACCTCGGCATGAACCATGGAATAGACGCCGGCCAAGAGGTTCTCCACACGCACATTCATATCATGCCTCGCTACAACGGGGATGCGAGAAGTTTTGTTAAGACGCATCCGGTGAAGGAAGAGCTCGAGGTTGTCGCACAGGAGATAAGAGCGAAGATGTAATTTTTATGGAGGTAATTGTTTATTACACCGACACGCAAGAGTTTATAGCAGATCTTGATGATGTGCCGACTGCCAAGGTGATCAGTCTCATTCGTGCTCTTCGGGTCTGCGGAAGTGACATGAGCATGCCACAGAGCAGAAGTCTTGGCGGAGGTCTCTTTGAATTGCGGGCAAGAGGCAAGAAGGAAGTCCGACTTTTTTATTGTTTCCATCGTGATTCCGCGATTATTCTTCATGGGATTATTAAGAAAACCTCAAAGATTCCCAGGAATGAAATCGAGATCGCAAAATCACGTATGGGAAAAATTGCTGGATTATAGCGTATAAGCTATAATCACAATATATGAAAAAGAACGAAATAAAAATGGTTAATTTTAGAGTTATTGAGCGGGAACTCATGAAACGTCCGGGAGTACGTAAGGCGGTTGAGGATCTCAAGCATGATCCTGAATTTGCACTGCTTGATCGTATTATCGAAAAACGGAAGGAAGAAGGTCTCACACAAGCGAAACTTGCAAAGAAGATGAAGACTACGCAATCTGCAGTGGCCAGATTTGAAGCTGGCGACACAAATCCTACATTAGACTTTTTAAAGAAGCTCGCCGACGCACTTGGAACCGACATGAAGATTACGTTTAAGGATCGAGTCGTTTCGAAAGCGCGATAGATATGCCCAAAGACCGATTCAAAAGCATTGTTGCGGTGTACATGATTCTTGAGCGTGACGGAAAGATTTTTTTAATGCGCAGAGCGAATACGGGATACATGGATGGCATGTACGGGTTGCCGGCGGGGCATCATGATGGAGCGGAAGGCCTGCGCGAGGCCACGGCACGGGAGGCAAGAGAAGAAATCGGTGTGACAATAAAACCAGAAGACTGCGAGTTTGCATTTCTGTTGCATCGGCCGTTTGCGAACGACGGAGACCGCGTCGATGCATATTTCAAGATCAAATCTTGGGAGGGCGAGCCGCAGAATCTGGAGCCAGAAAAGTGCGATGAGATGGGCTGGTTTGCGTATGACGCACTGCCGGAAAATCTCATTTCTAAACTCCAAATCGTGCTCGAGGGGATAAAAAATGGCGAACGTTACGCAGAAGTTGACGATAGGGTCTAACGTGGTAACGTTGAAGGTGCTATGAAGCTTTTAATAACTGGAGGTGCTGGGTTTATTGGATCGAACTTTGTTCGTCATGTTTTGCGCGAACGCAGGTTTATCCAAGTATTGAATTTTGATTTGCTGACTTACGCGGGCAACCAGGAGAACTTAGCAGATTTGTCTGGTGACCCTCGGTATCGTTTTGTGCAGGGTGACATTGCAAACCCAGGACTTGTAGATAAAGTTTTTGAGGATTTTAAGCCGGACGCCATTATTAACTTCGCTGCAGAAACGCACGTTGATAGATCCATTCACGGGGGAGCGGCCGATTTTGTGCGGACAAATGTGATGGGCGTGCAGGTATTACTTGAGGCCGTGAAGAAACATAAGACAACTGCCTACGTCCAGATTTCTACAGACGAAGTTTACGGCGCACTCGATCTTGACTCTGGCTTACCAAAAGTCGAGACTGATACGTTCGAACCAAACTCGCCATACTCCGCAAGTAAAGCGGGAGGCGATTTGCTGTGTCGCGCCTATCATCAGACTTACGGCGTGCCGGTGATTGTTACTCATGCCGCGAATAATTACGGGCCATATCATTTCCCCGAAAAAATTATTCCGTTTTTTATTACTCGCGCGCTGAAGGACGAAAAATTGCCACTGTACGGCGATGGAAAAAATGTTCGCGATTGGTTGCACGTTGAGGACCATTGTTCGGCGATACTTGCGGTACTCGAACGCGGTGTGTTCGGCGGGGTTTATAATATCGGCGCGGACAATGAGTGGGCGAATATTGATCTGGCGAAAATGATCTTGAAGATTCTCGGCAAGCCAGAGGATCTACTCGCTTATGTTGCGGATCGACCAGCTCATGACCGTCGTTATTCATTGTCGAGCGAAAAGATTCGTCGAGAACTAGGTTGGAAGCCGAAGTATGGTCGAGATTCATTTGAACAGGGAATGAGGGAAACTGTCGAGTGGTTTTTGGCGCACCAGGAATGGGTTGAACAGGCTATGGCTCGATCAAAAGGCGTTAACGAACATATCACACTATGAGGATTTTAATTTTCGGCCACGGGTTTCTTGGCCAGCGCGCACTGGGTGCGTGGGGTGATGACGCGATCTTGTCTGAGCGGCGTATTTCTACGCGTGAAGACGCGCTTGCGGAGATTAAAAAATACCAGCCCGATGCCGTCTTGAATGCCATTGGCATCACGGGGAAACCGAACGTCGATTGGTGCGACATTACTGATAATCGAGTTGCGACGATGCGTGGCAACGTGATCATCCCGCTTGAAATTGCGGACGCTTGTCAGGAAGCCGGCGTGTATCTTTTGCACATGGGTTCTGGTTGTATCTACTACGGAGATTCTCCGCATCCAGACAAAGCATGGCGCGAAAATGACCACGGAAATCCTGAGCCGGTGTATTCGCGTTCAAAGCTCGCGGCGGATTTAATGTTGTCGACGCTCCCGAATGTTGGTATTGGTCGTGTCCGCATGCCGATTGATCATATTCCAGGGTCTAGAAACCTTATCGACAAACTTGCGAAGTATCCCAAGATTATCGACGTTGAAAATTCCGTCACCGTTATCGACGACATGTTGAATGTGTTTCACCAACTCATGGAGAAAAAAGCTCCAGGTATTTTTCACGTTACGAATCCAGGAACAATGAAGCACCGCGACTTGATGGCGTTGTATGTCGAACTCGTAAACCCCGCACATACAAACGAATGGATCACCGCCGAAGACCTCGTCGCCCAAGGACTCGCCACGAAATTGCGTTCCAATAATTTCCTCGCCTCAGAACGCCTCGGCGAGTTTGGCATTTTAATGCGTCCGATCTCGATTGCGTTGCGTGACACGATGGAAAAATATGCCGCTAATGTTAAGGCTGCTCGAGCCACTTTTTAATTTCATTGTTTCACTGTTGCGAAAGTATCAAGCAAAAACGGGATTATTACCGATCAATTATTGGCATGCGATTATTAAAATGACTCCGGTTGCGGCAATAGAGCTCATCGTATTGCGTGGCGCGGGAGCTGATCAGGAGATTCTTTTGCTTCGCAGGTCGTCAACGGATCCCATTTGGCCAAATCAGCTTCATTTTCCAGGCACGGTCATTAGGAATGGCGATTCGCTCGAAAAAGCACTTGATCGTGACGCGAAAGAAATCGGACTCGATCAATTCTCTTGCCCTCCTCAATTTTTTGGATTTGATATTTGTCCAAGTGAACGAAACTATGTTGTTTCGCTTTGTTATGTCTTGGAGGCAGGCGATTTTACCCCAATAATTGGTGAATTCCATAGCTTGAACGCGCTGCCAAGCGATATGATGCAGTATCAGATCGGCCAACTCACGCGACTGGGGATTTTGACCAAATAGCTACTTCTTTGCTAATGTACCCCGTGATATGAAAGCACTTTTGACAGCTGGGGGACTGGCCACGAGATTGCGTCCAATCACTTGGACTTTGAATAAGCATTTGATTCCACTCGCTAATAAGCCGATGCTTGGGTATGCGATCGAAAAGTTAGTCGACGCGGGGATTACGGAGATTGGGATCAATGTAAATATTGGAGATACGGAAATTGCCGGGGCTTTTGGTGATGGGTCAAAGTTTGGTGCGAAGATTTCGTACTTGGAACAGCCAGGAGGACCGCTTGGTATTGCGCACGCGGTGAATGCGCAACAGGCATTTTTGGGAGACGAGCCATTTATTTTTTTCTTGGGCGATAACATTGTTCTCGGAAGTTTGAAACGCTTTGTCGATAAATTCGAGTCTGAGAAATTAAACTGTTTGCTCGCGCTTTCTCGCGTGAAGAATCCGAATCGTTTCGGTGTTCCTGTTTTTGATGAAGCCGGAAGGATTACGAGTGTAGAGGAGAAGCCAGCGAACCCAAAGAGTCAGTACGCAGTGACGGGTATTTATGTGTACGACAAAAGTTTCTTTGAAGCGTTCAAGCACATCGCGCCTTCTGCTCGCGGTGAGTACGAAATTTCTGATATTCACACGTGGCTTTTGCAGAACAACTATAACGTTGGTCATGAAGAAATTACGGGTTGGTGGAAGGACACGGGGAATCCAGAAGACTTGCTGGAAGGCAACGCACTTTTCTTGAATGAGCTACCCGTTGAAAAAGTGGTCATGCAAGGTGAGGTGATGGACGGTGCAATTATCCAGGGCAAAGTGAGCGTGGGTGCCGGTACAAAAATTGGTCCGAAAGTTTTGATTCGTGGACCAGTGGTTATTGGTGAAGGCTGCATTATCAACGAGGCGTACATTGGTCCTTATACCTCTATCGGGAATGCCGTTACACTCGACGGCACAGAGATTGAACATTCTATTGTCTTCGACGGTGCTGCTATTCGTTGCGGCAAGAGAATTGTCGACAGTCTGATCGGGAAGAATGCGGTTGTGACACGTGTCGAGGAATCTCTGCCACACGGGCACAAGCTAGTAGTCGGCGATCACGCGAGAGTTGAACTCTAGTATATAAAAGCAATCGCCCGCCAGAGGATCTCCTCCGGCGGGCCGTTTTTGTTATCTGACTCAGAGTTTGAGCCGGTACGTGTTCGTGTCCCTTTGTTCGAAGCCCAGCGATTGATAGAGCTTGTTCGCCGCTACGCGTGATGGGCGACTCGTGAGATGGAGGTGAGTCATGTGAAGACTCGTGGCGTCGTTCATGAGTGCTTTCATGATTGCCTTGCTAACGCCCTGTCCGCGATAGGATTCTGTTACAACGACCCCTTCTACGTGTCCCTCGGTTCCATCGAGCGTATACGCAGGAACAAGCGTTGCCATGCCGATGATGAGCGTGTCATCAATGGCGAGCCAGAGCCGACTGAACCTTACGGCGTTACAGAGGCCGTTGAAGTCTATGTCTTTCGTCCTTTCGGAAAGCTCTTTGCGGAGAGCATTGATCATCGCCACTTCTTCGACGATCCGATTGAACTCATTTAGACGAACAATCGTGAAGTTCATGAAAACACCTCCTGGAGGAGGGTATCAATTCCCTGATTCTTTTAAAAGGGGGAGGCATCTTGTGCGTTTATAATAGTTGTCGGGAGAGATATTGTTCTGTTGGGGGCACTCGAGTTTGGTGTACCGCAAGTGTACACCTGACGGACGGTTTGCAGAGAATTAAATCAGTAACTTGAGGTTACCAGACACGCCAGTATCGTAGTATTTCGATCTCATCGAGGAGATCCGCGGCGTTTAACACAGCTCAATGTTTTCAGGCAGATGTTTGTGCTCGATAACGAAGAAGGTACCCCGTTGAGAAATCCAAAATTCCCATATCCAGACCTGACCCCATCTTACGTTATTTGGATGTCATCTCTAATAAAAGGTCACTTCCAATAGCCCACCTCTAGGCCCTTCGCCTACGCTCAGGGACTAATGCAGTTATCCGTCACTACCACCGCACAATGAATTTCACTATCTTGAAATAGAATTCCATGATCGGGTTTGCGAATCTTGTCACCAGAGGGTTCTCCATAGAAGATTCTTGAAACAGAATCGAGCCGACACAACTCGCCAATATAGTTTTGTCCGAAATCTGACGCATGGCCTGCGTTTGTTTCCGTTTGCCGAGCCAGAGTTTCCACGTAGAAGGTTTGATCCAATACTTGAGAACCTTTACGCGTTCGCTGACCCAGCCACCTTTAAGCGCAAAGACCCAGAGGCCTAGCTCGAGCGGAATCAGAATTGGTAGGATAAGAAGCAACGTCGGCCACTTATAGAACATGAGTAGCACAGCGTAACGGTTCCGTTCCATCCAGTAGAACTTAGTGATTGATTTGGAGAATTCGTATTTGTGATAAAAGATGGAATCGCGTACACAAACCACACGGTATTTATTGATTTTGAGTCGCAAAGACCATTCTAAATCTTCGTGATACATGAAGAAATTTTCATCCCATGCGCCGAGCGCTTGAACGACACTCGAACGTACCATGAACGCCGCGCCACTTGCGTAGGGAACGTCGTAAACAGCCGGAAGGTTTAGGTCGGTCAGCTTTTTTTGATAATCGTTGCAGTATCCGAAACCTAGATAGTGGAAAGCGTTACCGGAAGTATTCACGAGCTCCTTGTTATTAAATAGAAGAATCATGGATTGAGCGATCCCAATAGTTGAATCGGCTTCCATGGCTTCGACTAGCTTCAAGATACAATCTTTGCCTAGGGCTGCGTCATTATTGTGAAAGAAGACGTAATCAAAGCCTTTATCAAGCGCCCAGGCGACGCCGGCGTTGTTGCCAATACCAAAACCGCCATTTTCTGGTTGCGGTAAGTAGGTGACATGTGGAATTTCTTTGCCGGAGAGGGGGAGGATGTGTTCTTCCACGTACTTATTCGACAATCCATGAACTGGATGTGGATTATCCACGATCACAAATTCGACTAACTCTTTTGGGTAGTTAAGTGTTTTGAGTGCATCGACTACGTCTGGAAAATATGGCTCAGAATGAAATGAAAGATAAATAACCGCTACTTTTTTATTCGGCATAATTTCTGTGTTTGAAAGACCACTTAGCTAAATATCTAAACCAGCTGGCACCGTGGATCCGAGCGAGTTTGTTTTTGAGAATAGCCGAAATAATTCCCGGCACTTTAGCGCTTTCACGTTCATGTACGTGAGTGATCTCAATGTCATGGACGTAATATACTTTCCAACCACGTTCCCACATTGTTCGGCACCAATCGCAGTCTTCAAGGTACATGAAATAGCGTTCGTCAAACCAGCCGACTTCTTGAATAGCTTCGCCCCTAACAAGCAAGGCCGCACCAAGCACCCAGTCTACAGGCCGAGTGCTCGCATGATCAAAATCAGCCATTTGCAGCCGGCTTACAAGGCGTTTCACGAGCGGTAATTTCTCGTCCAACTTTGCTTGCTTGAACGGTTTGACTAGAATAGACGGCAGATCAAACCTGTAGCACGAACTCTGTAGCCGGCCATCAGGGTAGACAAGCTTTGGTCCGCAGATGCCAACTAAAGGGTTTGCGTCCATGAAAGCTACCAACCGATCCATTACCTTTGTTCCGCCGTTCATGTCAGTATCGCGGTTTAAAGCAAAATAATATCGGGCTGGGTAAGTCTTGAAACCGATTGTATTACCTGTGCCAAAACCTACATTACCTCCAGCATCAATATATTTCACGCTCGGGAGTGCAGAGCTGAGAGCCTCACGGATTCCGTCTACGTTCGCTGAGTTATCAACTACCACGATCTCGACTGACAACGCCGAGCCGCTTAAGTCCGAAATAACCGCCGCAGCTGCGCGGAGGATATCTGCCTTCATCTTATAATTTACAAATACTACCGTAACGTCCGTCATACGTCGTTCACTGAACCTTACTGTACTAACCTTCTCCTTTCAAGGGTTGGGGTTCCATCAATATTCATGATGATATAGAGGTTCTTTGCGCCCTTATCTAGCCACATATCAGTTACCGGGGCTTTAGAATCAAGAAGAATTGTGGAAACTCGGCCATTGAAGGCATCTTTATCAATGGCATTGATATGCGTCGATGTGCCCACTAGCACCGCTGATCCACTTGGGTGCCAGGCTAGGTTAGTGATCAAATCACTTTGTCTGGTGAAGAAAGTTTTTTCGCCAGTGGTTGCGTCATAGCTACTCACTTCAATGCCATCTGACCAGGCTAGAAAATGAAGATCAGGTAACCAGCTAATTATTGAGGCTGACGAGTCTAGCGTCACCACATTGTTTCCAGAGAGGGATAGCACGGTGAGCATTTTGCGTTCATCTTTTAAAACGGCAAACTCATCATCAAAGGCGACTACGTTGTACGTTCCGTCTGGTAGCAGGGCGAGTGTTTTGCTGTTATCACGAACTGGATGTACTTCGATATTTTTTCCGTTGTTAACGAGCACTATTGGAGCATTTTCGTCATTCGCCGAAAAGACACTAGCACTAACTTTTTCTCCGCTGACTGTAAAACCCTCAAACGGTAATCCGTTTTGCCATAAGACAAAAAGATTTTTACTTTCATTATAGGTGGCGGTATACGGCGTGGAAGATATTGGCAGGGTACCGAGTTTTTTTGAAAAATGAGTTAGATCGTCATATAAGGTTATTGTCGAGCCATCAAGTTCAGGGGTAACGGCGAACAGATAGCGACCGTTGATTGATCGAGCGAAGACTGATCCGACCCCAAAACTAGTGAGTTTTTCTGGCGTAGTGTCGGCGTAAAGAATGGCGGACACATATGTTGTTCGACCTGCGCTCACTGGAACTGTTTGTTCCCAGGAAATATAGCCGGCGCGTTCAAAACGAACCCGGGTGTCATGGGGGAGTACGTTCTGGATAACTGTTGGTGTCTTGGCTGATTCTTTTTTACCGTCAATTAATACTGTTGCTCCTCTTGGGCTGGTGCTACTAGCTACGGCACCGGTTTCAAGGACGCGGTAATTGTTTAAACTAAGGCGGTAGCCGGCCGTGTAGAGAACTACAAGTGGCGCAGACACTAGGAAAGCGCCAGCGAAGAAGAAAAAGAGAATTTGGCGTGTTGTTTTACGCATACCAGTATGGTAGCATGTCTTAGAAATCTATGAGAATCGCACCCTCTTCTTTACCCCGTTCCTTTAAGGCATTTATCCTCCTTACTGGTACGGCAGCTGTGTTTTCAGGTGGATTTATTGCTGGTCGAGTGCCAACGGTTAATGGCGCAGTGCCAACTGTTGATAGTGTAGCTAACATGGGAACTCTGCCGCCCTTCGCCATGAAGGACGTAGACTTTAACATGTTTTGGGACGTTTGGAAGCTGGCCAAATCTCAGTACGTAGACCAGCCAGTATCTGACAAGGAACTATTCTACGGCGCACTTGATGGCATGGTATTTGGTCTAAAAGACCGGTACTCCACCTTCTTTGATCCAGAGAAGGCTCAAGCCTTTAATGACGAGCTTGATGGCACGTTCTTTGGCATCGGCGCGCAGATAGGGTTAGACAAAGACGGTCTAATCACGGTTATTGCGCCTCTTCCGGGGACGCCAGCTGATAAAGCCGGTATCATGGCCGAAGATCATATTTTGGCCATTGACGCGGTTGACACAGCCGGCATGACAGTGGACGAAGCTGTCTCGAAAATTAGAGGAGAAAAGGGGACGCCAGTAAAACTGACTATTCTGTCCAAGGGTTCAAAGACTCCAAAGCCAGTTGAGATTGTTCGTGATGAGATTTCTGTAAAGAGTGTAACTTGGAAGATGCGTGATGACGGAATCGCCGTGGTTTCTATTACCATCTTCAATGAAGACACTTCTAAACTTTTCGGCGATGCGGTGACGGACATCATGACAAAGAATCCAAAGGGGTTGATTGTTGACTTGAGAAATAATCCAGGTGGACTTTTAGACGCCGCTATTAATTTATCTGGTTATTGGATGGATGGTAAGACGGCAGTTATGGAGGAGGTGCGTGGCAAGAGAACTGAGAGCGTAGCTCACGGCAATAACGCTCTTTCTAAAGTACCTACTATGGTGCTGGTGAATGGTGGCTCAGCTTCAGCTTCAGAAATTCTCTCTGGCGCGCTTCAGGATTATCACTTCGCAACTTTGATCGGTGAGAAAACTTTTGGTAAAGGTTCTGTTCAGGAGTACCATGATCTGCCAGATGGTAGTGCGGTTAAAATTACAGTTGCTAGATGGTTGACTCCGCTTGGGAGATCAATTGATAAAGAGGGCATCACCCCGGATGATGTGGTGCCGTACACTATAGAAGATTTACATGCCGATAGAGACCCCCAGCTTCAAAAGGCGGTCAGTCTCCTCAAGAAATAAGCCCGGAGGAGGCAAACACCGTACCGAAGTCTCAGCCGGAGGCTTAGTTTTTAAGCGTACCAAAGACGGTGTATTTTTTGCCATGGTTGTAGATTCTTATGGCAAGTGGGCGTTTCCTAAGGGCCACGTTAAGCTCGACGAAAGATACCGAGAAGCGGCTGTGCGAGAGATCCGCGAAGAGATGGGGCTTACTAGGCTACGAACAATTGCCAGACTCGACACCATAGACATTTGGTTCCGCGACCGGTTTGTGCACAAAGGCTCGCTCATCCATAAATACATTCATTATTTTCTATTCGAGGCTCCACCGGACGCCGGCCTCACTAAGCCCGCGCCGAAGGACGAGGGCGAGACAATTAAGGATGTAGCCTGGGTTCCGGCGGAAGAGTTGCTCAAACGCTCGAGCTACAAAGATATGCTTGGTATAATCAAGAAGGCTCTACGCCTATGCTCGTCACCCTCTTGGAAAACGTCGCGTCACTTGGCTCCGAAGGCCAAGCTGTAGAAGTGCCGGAAGGCTACGCTACGCATTTTTTATTTCCGCAACATCTAGCCGTCGAGGGGGGAGAAAAAGAACCAAAGGAGATAAAGAACCAAGAACCAACCAAGGTTGAACTTGAAGAAGAAAAATTAGCAGCAGAAATCGATGGCGTAGAAGTTGTCATCCCGGCGAAATCGGTCAAGGGGAAACCAGAGACTGCAGTAACCGCAACAGAAATCAGAAAAGGATTAAAAGAACTTGGCTATACTGTGCCTAAGGATGCTATTAAAACTTTACAACTTTACAACTTTACTACTGTGGAGGTCCCTGTGGAGTTCTCCTCTGGCTTTGAAGCACAAATAAAGGTTACTGTAGAGCCGGCCTGATGGGCCGGTTCTTCTTTTATGCAACATTCTTATCTGTTTATCGTTGGTGGCGTCATGAGTGGCGTTGGTAAGGGGACATCGAGCGCGGCATTGGCGCTCACGCTCAAGGCAAAAGGCTACAAAGCGACCATGATGAAGATTGATCCGTACGTGAACGTTGACGCTGGCACAATGAACCCGCTTGAACACGGTGAAGTGTTCGTGACTACGGATGGCGATGAGACTGACCAGGATATTGGAACCTATGAACGCTTTTTGAACGAGGATATTACTCGACTAAATTACATGACGACTGGGCGCGTTTATCAGACGGTCATTGCTCGCGAGCGAAATCTTGAGTACGGGGGAAAATGCGTAGAAGTCGTCCCGCACGTACCGGAAGAAATCATTCGTCGAATCAAGACTGCCGCCGAGCACGCCGAAGCTGACATTACGATTATTGAAGTTGGCGGAACAGTGGGGGAGTACCAGAACATTTTGTTCTTGGAAGCCGCTCGCATGTTGCAGGGGGAGCTTGGTCGAGACCGAGTTCAGTTTGTGCTTGTTAGTTATTTGCCGGTGCCGAAGTCTATTGGCGAGATGAAAACTAAGCCGACGCAATACGCGGTGCGTGAGCTAAATGGTGTAGGCATTTTGCCGAATTACATCGTCGGTCGTTCTGAGTATCCGATCGATAAGCCACGAAAAGAAAAGATTGCTATGTTCTGCGCGGTTTCGGCAGAGAACATTATTTCGGCCCCAGATGTTTCGAGTATCTACGACATTCCAGATATGTTCGAGGGTCAGGAATTTGCCAGCAAAGTGCTAAAGGGTTTTGGCCTTGTTCAAAAGCAAAACGACCTTGAAGCTTGGAATGATTTTACGGCCAAGATTCGTTCGGCGCAGAAGGAGGTCCGAGTCGGAGTGGTCGGCAAATACTTTTCAACGGGAGATTTTGTGCTATCCGACGTGTATCTTTCGGTGCTTGAATCGATTAAGCACGCTGGCGCTGCACTTGGGGTGAAGCCGGTTATTGAGTGGTTGAATGCCGAGTTATATGAAACTAATCCTGAGAAGCTAGTTGATCTTAAAGACTTGCATGCAATTGTTATTCCCGGCGGGTTTGGTTCGCGTGGTATCGAGGGAAAAATTAAGGTTATCGAGTACGTCCGCGTGAATAACATTCCGTACCTCGGTTTGTGTTACGGTATGCAATTGGCGGTTGTCGAGTATGCCAGAAACGTCCTTGGCTGGACTGACGCGAATACTACGGAGATCGATAAACTGACGGCTCATCCAGTGATTGATTTCATGGCGGGACAGAATGAAAACGTCGAGAAGGGTAATTACGGTGGTACGCTCCGTCTTGGTTCGTACGATTGCGTTCTCGCGCCGGGTACGAAGTCTGCGGTAGCGTACGGGCGTCCAACAATTTCAGAACGTCACCGTCATCGCTATGAGTTCAACAATACCTTTCGCGCCGAACTTGAGGCGGCTGGCTTAATCATTGCCGGTACTTCGCCCGACGGATCACTTGTAGAAATGATCGAGCACAAGAATCACCCTTTCTTTGTTGGCGTGCAGTTCCATCCTGAATTCCAAAGTCGGCCATTAGCCCCACATCCGCTCTTCGTTGCGCTCCTGAGCGGGCGGGAATAATATTATTGCTCTTCGGCTGTCGTCGGATTACCGACTAAGCAGCCTCATCGCAACAATATTATTCCCGCCCTTAAGAAGACCGCCCTATGCGGTCTTTGTGCTTTTTTGAGCAATGAGAACTCGACCGATCCCGAGCGTGAGCCAGAAGAAGATGCAGAAGAAGTTTGTTTCAAGATAGGGCTGGAAGAGGAAGACAAAACCCTGGAAGAGAAGTAGGCCAAGAATGATGAAGTCTAGCTGACCAAGTGAGGTGTGTTTTCTGGCCTCGACAAAAAGTTTATAGACAATTGTGAAGATGTACCCCAGGAGTAGCCCGGCACCAACTATGCCAGTTTGGATAAGGAGAGCGAGCCAGGAGTTATGCATGTTGCGAATTTCCACCACGGCGTGATAGTCGCCCATTTGGATAGGGACACTCGCGCCAAAGCCAACGCCAATAATAGGGGAGACGGCAAACTTTTTCAGGGCTTCTTTCCAGACCACAATTCGCCAAGCAAAGCTGGAGTCTTCAGCGTTACCAAGCGAAGTGACTCGTTCGCCGACATGTACAAAATTGCTGTTGACTCCGCCGGTGTGGGGGAGCGAGAGAAATGCGGTTAGGACAATGCCGACGAGCACGGCTGGTACTGCGGCTTTGAGTACGAAAGCAGCTAACGCTTTACCGTAATAGATCGGGGCACTCGCTAGAGCTACGCTAAACGCAAGCAGCAAGCCAAGCCACAGATGTCGCATGAGCGAGCTTATGATGCCCGCGGTTAAGAATGTCACCCAGGCGCCACAGGCCAGTTGGACGTTTGTCGAGGCTTTTTTGAACCAGATCGGGAGTGACAACAGAGTTATTAAAAGCGCGAGAGAGAAGTAAAAAGTATGCGGGAAGGCTAAAAGTCTAACGCCTTCTGTTGAGAGCGGGGTGTACTCGGTCCACAAGCCTTGACCACGGATCAAGGCGAGAATGAAGAATGCGCCAGCCGTAGCTACACCAGACAAAAATAGTTTTCCAAAGCCAATTACGTCATCTGTACTACGCAGAAGACCAAGAACAGCAAAGGTAAGTGACCCGTAAAATACGTAATTTTTAACTGCGCTAAAGGCGACGGCGGCGTCTGTATGTCCTGGGGCTAGAATGGAGCCGGCGAAGAGAACGATTACCCACAGAAAAAATAGACCAAGCAGCGCGTCCTCTTTTTTCCAGGCGAAAAGTTTTTTGCCCTGTTGTAGATACTTCACGCCAAGAGCCAAAAATATAGCGACGACAATGAAGTCTATTGGGTAGAGTTTGATTAGATGTGTGCCCCAGGTGATTGGTTCAAGAGTGAAGAAGCGTTCAAAGAGTACCGTGGTGATGACGGCCGCGGTTAGGCCCGCGCGGGGTGCGAAATACGTAGCTACAGCACATAGCGGAACAGTTAGGATAAGACTAATGAGCGAGAAGCCGGCTACAGCTGTGAGCGCGGCATTTACTCCAAGAAGGCTAAGTATGAATATTAGTGCAGTGCTTTCAAAGCGGGGATGTTTAAAAAAACTCTCCATAAACTGATTGGTTATTTCCCTACAATGGTAACACAAAAACGAGCCGTTTAAGGCTCGTTTTGCTTTATCGTTTAGACGATGGACACGTAAGTGCGGAGTTTAAGCGCGCCGACGAAGTTCTCAGACTTCTTCTTCATGAACTTTACAACTCCGTCCTTCATGGCGTAGATAGTGAAGTCTGTTCCAACTTTCACGTTCTTTCCAGGATGAACTTTAGTGCCGCGCTGGCGGATGATGATTTCACCAGTTTTCACTTTGGTGCCATCAGAGCGCTTGACGCCCAAGCGTTTAGCTTGCGAATCTCGGCCGTTTCTTGTAGAACCTTGGGCAAGTTTATGTGCCATATATAGTAAATACGAATGGCAGAAGAGTACGTGAATGTGTAACATTAGTCAAGGATTAGAGGTGTATAATGAAAATGTTATGCGGGAAGAGGTAGAAAAAGCATTAAGAAGGGTGTCAGAAGCCTTGAAAATCCACGCCGGAGGCATTGAGCTGGTAGACTGTGACGAGGTGCTTGGGGTGGTGAAAGTGCGTTTTACGGGCATGTGCGCTTCCTGTATGCTTCAGGCCGTCACGCTTAAGGACGGAGTGGCCGTTATGCTTTACGAATCAGTCCCTCAGATTAAAGAAGTTATTCAGGTTCCCTAGCACATGCGCTCATTATTTTATCTGCATGAAGGGGGAGGCGAACGGATGCGAAGCGTCGGTTTTTTTCGTTTCGTGCCGATTGTTTCTGGATTGCTCATTGTGTCGGAAATCGCCCTCATCTCTTGGCGCATTGTGCCCATGATCTACGGACAGACCGCTGTTCCTCTGCATTATAATGTTCACATTGGTGTGGATACGGTTGGGGACTGGTGGAGAATTTACACTGTTCCGGTAGTTGCTCTCTTGGTACTTTTAGTGAACTTTGGGCTGGCTAGGTTTTTCTTCAGGCGAGAACGCGCTCTTTCTTACATGGCTTTTGGTGCTACTTTGCTACTTGAAGGTGTTTTGTTTATAGCTACCATCTTTATCATCCTCTTGAATATCTCGTATGGTTGATCCCTTTGCGCTCGGTAAAATTCTCCTACTCTCTACACTCGCTTTTCTAGTTGCGATTGCTTGGACTCCGGCTCTCACGCACTTTTTGTATAAATATAAGTTAGGCAAAAGTATTCGGAGCGCAGTTAAGGCGCCAATGTTCGCCGAGCTTCACAAGAAGAAGGCCGGCGTCCCAACCATGGGTGGCATTCTCATGTGGGGAACGGCTCTATTCATTGCCGTATTTTTTGCTATTTTGGCTTGGCTATTTCCGACTAGTGGTATTGCGTCATTGAACTTTTTGACTCGTTCGCAGACTTGGTTGCCTCTGGCTGTGCTTGTGGCTGCAGGGCTAGTTGGTATCGTCGACGATCTCTTTAATATTCTGAAGATCGGTCCAGATGGTGGCGGCATCCGTTTTCGTGAGCGCATAGTCCTTTACGCGATCATTGCCGGGATTGGTGCTTGGTGGTTCTTCTTCAAGCTTGGTTTTGATTCTCTTCATATCCCGTTTTTTGGAGACGTGGCAATGGGGGTTTGGTACATTCCGCTTTTCATCTTAGTTATCGTCGCTACATCATTCTCTGTGAACCAGACCGATGGGCTGGATGGACTGGCTGGCGGAACTCTGGCTTCGGCTTTTGCGGCCTATGCCATCATTGCGTTGCTTGAGGGTAAGGTCGAGCTGGCCGCTCTATGCGCTGTAATCGTTGGAGCTACGCTGGCGTTTCTCTGGTTCAACATTTACCCAGCGCGCTTCATCATGGGGGACACCGGCGCTATGAGTCTTGGGGTCACGCTTGGGGTGGTGGCTATGTTGACTAATACGGTGGCTCTTCTGCCTATTATTGGCATTGTTTTTGTGGGCGAGTCACTGACAACAATCATTCAAATTACTTCGAAAAAACTTTTTTACAAGAAAGTGTTTCTTATTGCGCCTATTCACCATCACTTTGAAGCTAAGGGTTGGCCAGAACCAAAAGTGGTTATGCGTTTTTGGGTGATCTCTTGGATTGGGGCTGGTATCGGTTTAATCCTGGCTCTTCTTGATCCGAGCTTCTTTTCTTAAGTATGTCGGAACCGAACGCTGTTGGTCCTGCTCTCCGGTATAGTCCTTTTTGGACTAGCTATGTTGGCGTCAGCTTCCTGGCCACTTGGTTTTGATAAATTTCATGACGGATATTATTTTGTAAAACATCAAGTTATTTTTGGTCTTATTCCTGGGGTGATCGGCGCAATTGTTGCCTCAAGGATTCCATATTCATTTTACCGAGAATACGCTTGGGCCATGTTACTTATCTCTATCGGGCTTCTCGTTCTAGTCTTTGTCCCAGGTTTGAGTGCAGACTTCGGCTCTTCGAAGAGTTGGATCACGCTCGGCAGTTTTTCTGTTCAGCCGTCAGAAATTGTTAAGCTGACTTTTCTTATTTACTTGGCCGCGTGGATGGAAAAGCGTTCAAAGGATGATCTGCATAGCGTTAATACCGGCTTGATTCCATTCATGACAATTCTTGGGGTAATTATGGGACTGTTGATTTTAGAGCCCGACACTGGCTCAATGGCGATAATCGTCGCTATGTCATTGGCGGTATATTTTGTGGCTGGTGCGCCACTTCGTTACTTCTTTTTGTTTGGCGGGCTGGGAGCTGGAATTTTCTGGTTACTCATAAAAATTTCGCCTTATCGAGCCGCTCGGTTTACTACTTTTCTTCATCCAGAACTTGATCCTCAGGGTATCGGTTACCACATTAACCAGGCTCTCCTCGCAATTGGTTCTGGTGGTATTTTTGGTCGAGGGTATGGCCACTCCGTACAAAAGTTTCAGTATCTACCGGAGGTTGAAGGGGACAGTATATTTGCGGTGGCTGGCGAGGAACTTGGTTTTATTCTTACGGCCGCCTTCCTTCTAATGTATGTATCCTTTCTTTGGCGAGGTCTGACAATTGCTGACCGAGCACCAGACGCCTTTGGCCGATATTTAGCCGTTGGTATTATTTCTTGGTTCGGCATCCAGGCCTTTGTTAACATCGGCGCCATGGTTGGCGTTCTACCAATTACTGGTGTTCCTTTGCCATTTGTCAGCTACGGCGGAACTTCTCTGGCCGTCTGTCTAACAGCAGCGGGTATACTATTGAATATATCGAAGGAGATGAAAGAAACCTAAATACCGGCATGAGGAGATAGAGGGCTCCTCTCTCCTCTAGTCGACGGTGGCATTATGAAAACAGTTTTATTCACAGGCGGTGGCACTCTTGGTCCGGTTACGCCTCTTTTATCAGCGGCGCGTCTTTTGCGTGAAATAAATCCGGACGTGAAAATTGTTTGGATCGGTACACCGGACGGGCCGGAACGTGAGCTTGTTGAACGGGACAGCTATGAGTTTCGCTCGCTCAAGGCACCGAAGCTAGATCGAACTCGACCGTGGACTTTGCCGTTAGTTCTTCCGCAATTTATTATCAGTTGTTTTCAGGCGTACGCTATGTTGCAGGACATTGATCCGTTTACGGTTGTTAGCGCGGGTGCGTACGTGAGCGTGCCGGTGGCCTTCATGGCGAAGACGCTTGGTATCCCGGTAGTTATTGAACAGCTCGATGTTGTTCCTGGGATTGCGAATAAATTAATGGCGCGGGTAGCGAAAAAGATTTTTGTTACTTGGCCAGAAAATCTTTCAGCGTTTCCAAAAGGGAAGACAGAAGTGGCCGGTGGTTCTGTTCGCAAATCTATGTTGCGCGGCGAAGCACACTTGGCGCGCGAACGGTTCGGTCTTAGACGAACATTGCCGACCATACTCGTGATCGGCGGGGGTACAGGTGCGGCGAGCATGAACGAAATATTTTTGACGATCGGTCCTGAGCTTGTAAAATTCGCCAATGTGATCCATCTAACCGGCAAGGGCAAGATGTTGCCGGGGCTTGAGCAGATCGGTGACGGATACAAGGCCGTTGAATTTTTGGGCGAGTCACTTGCGGATGCCTACGCCCTTGCTGACGTCGTCGTTGCTCGCGCTGGGATGGGAACCATCATGGAGGTGGCCGCGCTTAAGAAGCCAACGATTCTCATTCCTATTCCGGGTACGCACCAAGAAGCAAATGCTAAAGCTGTGGAATCTCGTGGCGCGGCACTTTCGCTATTCGGCGACGCAACTCCGCAAAATCTTTTGCAGGCTATTAAGAAACTTATTCAAGACGATCTTAAGCGAGCCGAACTTTCTGAGGCAGTAGGGAAGCTCTTCCTATTTAATCTCGACGAAATGTTGGTATCAGCGGTAGAGTATCCTCATGACCTGGGAAATGCCTGATAGAAACTGGGTTAAGTTACTCGCGCCATCTGTCTTTTTTGGTCTTATTGCCGTTGTGCTTCTTTTGAAATTTATTACGAGCGACGGAATACCAACGGTAGCCTCCTATCAATCATCCTGTGCAGAGCAAAATGGCGAATGGCTATTTAATAGCGCCAAGCCTACCTGCGTTTTCCCGGGCGGTCGCCTCGTCGTCTTCGACGATCGTCAGGACGGTTCGCTCCTTCCCCCTTCCAGGGGGATAGAGGGGGTCGTAAGCGCGTCAGCGCCCTCCGGCAGGGTGGCCACCTCCGACGACGCTTCTGTGCCGTCGACCGACCCCGCTCCCGAATGTGGCTACGGCCAGGTTGGTTCATTCGCCGATTATCCCGCAACGGACACATATCGAGGTCGCCCCCACAAGCCCGACTTCTCGACTTTTCCCGACGCCGCAAAGTATCGAACTGCAATTATGAAAGACGTCACACGTGGGGTGAACTTCGCTGGAGTGTATGTGATTTCTACTTGGGGTCGAGCACAGACTTTTAACGAAACAAAAACTATCGGATTCGCGATCGTTGATGCCCGAGACGGTCGAATTATTGATTACAGTGAGCGATCCGATTATGTAAGTTGGTCGGGCGCAGTTTTGTCAGTTGATTATCAAAAAGACAGCCGGTTCTTTCGAGTGCATTCGTCTACTGGCCCCTTCGCTGAAATCATTTCGAACGGCAACGAGGTTCAATGCGGTCGCTATTAATAAGAAAACCCCGACCGGAGAGCGGTCGAGGTCTTGAGCGAGTGTGACTCGCTAGTCTGCTGATGGACGTGGGAACGTGCGGTCTTGTTTGTTTTTCCGCACAAGCCAGCTTGTTCCTGTCTTGTCGAACACATGGATCAGAATAAGGAGCCATTCCATGAGAAACCGTTTCAACCCTACGTGATAACGGAGCGGAATGATCTCAACCGCCACACCATGCGCTCGGTGGAACGTGATCCAGAACCGCAGGGCATGTTGCCATTGGGAGATCACGGTGATGGTCCCGGTTCGCTTGCCCCAAAGTGCATCCATCACTCCGGAGATATTCTCGTAAGTATCTCGAGAACGGGTCTCGGCAATGATCAGATGTTCCTTTACTCCGCATCGTACCAGCCACTCTTTCATGAGCGTGCCCGATGGGCGGGTTTGGATCTCCGGTGGCATATACACACCGCCCGAGACAATAATCATCTCGAACTGTCCTCTTTTCCACATGGCCAGTCCCGCGTTCAGACGCCTTTCCGTCTCCGTGCCATCGAGCTGATCGACCGGCGCCACCTCACAACTCGGAATTAGCAAGTATCGCATCATCGGTCACCTCCAAAGTAACGGGGAATAGTAATAGATAAATGTAGATTATGCAAAAACCCCGCCAGCCAAAGCCGTTGGGGCCTTGGTCAGCGAGGCTGACGAACGAGTCACTGATTACTTGATGAGACCGGATGCCACGAGCGATTCGAGGGTGTAGACCTGCTTGCGGAGCGGTACTCCCCGTGCGAAACCGCCCTTGAAGTTGTTCCATTGCCCGAGTCCCCAGAGGAATCCGAACATGTAGAACTCACTTCGGACTCCTGGCGTGAACGAGCTCGGCGGGAGATTCTCGCGCCGGTGAACGCGACCTGTTCTCTGATCGTCAATGATGACGTTCTTGCCCGAGGCTCTGACCCCGTCTGCGAAATCGGCAATGCAGTAGCACCGTTCCGGGAGCCTGCCGGTTGCCAGCTCTATCTCCCGCTGCGGATCAATGTACTCCACGCTGACGAGCCTTTGCCCTTCGTGGGTGGACACCATGACCGCCCTTTCGTAACCAGCCTTTCCGCGCCGCTTGATGGTAACTTGTTTGCTCATGACGTGCTCCGATCTTGGGTTTTGCCCGCTACCGTTTCCAGCCGCGAGCAGTTTTGCCTCCGTACCCAGGACATCAGGCCTTCGCAGAGAAAAGCCTGTCATGAGAAGAACAATAATCTGTGTGATCATGTTCTTGAAATGTGGTCGAAATCCTTCGCATTGAAAGGAGGATCGACCAAGGATATTGGCATAAAAGTTGGGTTTTGTCAATGTATTTATGGATATTTATAAGCTATTTAGGGTTGCAAGTTATTTATTTTTTGTGTAAGCTACTCGCCGTTAGTGCTGAAGCCGAATTTTGGGAAGTCCGTAAAATGGGCATTCCAGTACGCGCTGGTAGCTCAGCTGGTAGAGCACAGGCCTTTTAAGCCTATGGTCATGGGTTCGAATCCCATCCGGCGCACCAGAGAATCCCCTTAGAACAGGGGATTTTTTGTTTACCAAATCATTGACAAAAAGCATAAAAAGTGCTAAGATTACAGGTGATCTGGAGATCACTGGAGGTGACATGCTGACCAAGGCGGACTTTGTTTTCCTGCTTAATGCGCTGGATGTCGCCGATGTTCTCGGGACTCCCCGGCGCCTGCCATTTCTTCTTGTGCCCCTCATGCTGGAGTGGTTCGTGGACGACCCTTTGGAGGCCATTGCGCGCCTGGCCGAGTCCGGCTGTGCACGGATGGTTTCTACGGAGGTGGTCGTCATCTACCCCGACCAGATCCTGAAGAACTCGAAGGATCTCCTGTCGGCTTCTGCGGGGCAGGTGTCTGGCAACATTGTAGAGCTCGCGTATCTTCGCTGGTCACTGCGTAGCCATGAAGGAGTGACCAAGCTTGCCCAAGAAGAACTGATTCGGGCTTGGTATGTTGGCCGGTCTCCCCGGGCTCCGTCTACGCCGGAAACGGTTCAGAACCGTTCGCGGGTCGAGCTTCAGAGGCAGTTCCAGGAGCGCCAGAATCAAGATTCGCTTGGCCATTTGATGGATCAGGACGAATACTTACCCGCTTGTACGCCAATGCGTGGGGCGTGCGAGCTGATCGAGTTTCCGGGGTCAGTTTCTGGGGAGCCTGCTCAGTCGTCGCGGTACGTGTACCGTACGCCTCAGTGGCTGCACTACCAGATTCTCCGCGATCATCGGTACGTGGAGGAGGTGAACATTGAACTCTACGGCGAATGTCCTCTCTATGAGGGCACGTCTTACGCAACGTTCAACCACCACCACGATCACAAGATCAATGAGCGTGCTCAGCGCCAAGCCTGGAAGGAGCGGGGCGAGTTCGTCTCAAGTGACGAAGGGCGGTACGGCCCAGGTTGCCGCTGGCGAGTGGCTGATCGGATGCTGGGCATAATCGAAAACATCGCCCCATCCATCACGCGCGCCCAGGCTGAGGACTTCATTGCTACAGGTCGCGGCTCCGCCACTCGGGTGCGTCGGCGCGCGCATTCGTTCATGAGATAGTTTCTCGCTGATCCCTGGGTCGTGTCGTCCATTGGACACATGACTCGGGGATTTTCGTTTTGCCACAAACAAAAAACCACGTTTTTCAACGCGGTCGCCCTCAGCGGAGGGGCTTAGTTGCTAGCAGAAGTACGTGATGTTAATTTCCCCCATCGTGTTCGTGGCTTCGAAATTGCCGTTTTGGAGAAGATACTCGTGGAAGGCCGAGATGACGCCAGTAACTGGATCGGGTGTGAGCTCTACGAGCGCAAAGTCAAGGATGCAGTCGTCCTGATTTGCGCATGCCTCACACTCTGCCTGATGTTTTTCGTATAACTCTTTTCTGTGCCGGACGAATTCCGCGTTAAGAGATTCGACGCTTATACAGAATACTCGCCTAGTTTTCGGGTTATAGGCTGCGTGCCCCCTGAGGAATGCAATGATTAGATCGCGGACCTTGACCCGTACGTGCTGAGCATGAGACATGGAACCTCCCGATAGCCAGCTTAAGACAAAATCTCTTCTAGGACAATATAGCTAATTATTGGTGGTAATATAGGGGATATGCTGGATGTACGTCCTTGGCATCATTTGAGTACCGCGGAGGTGATGACTTCGCTTGGTTCGGGGCGTGAGGGGTTAACAGAGGTTGAGGCGAAGAAGCGGTTGGCTGGGTTGCCTAAGTTGGCCAGACCGCGGGCTACTCGCTCGACTAAAATTTTGTTACGCCAATTTACTAGTCCGTTCATGTTGATTTTGGCGGTGGCCGTTGGCTTAAGTGCGGTGACGAGCGAGTGGCAAGATGTGTCTTTGATAGTCGCGATCGTTCTATTTAATGTTGGCCTTGGGTTCTTTCAAGAGTACAAAGCTGACCGAGCACTGTTTGCGCTCGCCCAGCTATTACCACGAACTGCGAGTGTACGTAGGGACGGAGTGATGAAAACTATTTCTGCGGACGAGGTTGTTCCAGGGGACGTGATGTACTTAACTTCCGGGGATCGAATAGTAGCTGACGCCCGAGTCATTTCTTCGACTAATTGTTTGACTAACGAATCTGCTTTGACGGGGGAGTCAGAACCAGTTGAAAAATTAAGTCATCACGTAGCGCTAGACGTTTCAACGCCCGAACAGCATTCTATGGTTTTTGCGGGAACAATAGTTGTCGGTGGAAAAGCGCAGGTGATGGTGGTGGGGGTAGGCGAGCAAACGGCGCTTGGCAAGATTTCGATTTTGGTTTCAGACGTTAGCGAAACAGAAACGCCTTTGACTATAGAGCTAAAACGTTTCTCACGAAGAGTAGCTGTCTTAATTGCGCTGGTTGCTGTTGGCGTATTTTTTCTTGGCGTAGTGCGTGCCGAGCCGACCATTTCGATGCTCACTTTGTCAGCTGCCCTTGCTGTGGCTGCTGTGCCCGAGGGACTGACGGTGGCTTTGACGGTAATTTTTGTCGCTGCCATGAGGCGGATGGCTAGGCGTGGTGCCTTGACGCGGCGAATGGTGGCGGCTGAGACGCTCGGCGCGGTAACGGTTATGTGCATGGACAAGACGGGAACGCTGACCACGGGGGAGATGAAAGTAGAAATGTTCGACGGCGATAGTGAAGCAACATCGATCTTTGCGGCTCTCCTTGCGGTAAACGATGGCCATGCAACGCCTCTAGAAAAGGCGGGGAGAGAATTCCTCGACACTCGAGCACCATCAGTCCCGACACCTGTAGTGACGCATGAGTTGCCATTTGATTCTCGTCATAAATTTTCAGCCGTTGTCGCGCAGATGAATGGTGATGAAACACTATGCGTCATGGGTGCGCCCGATATTCTTTTCCAATTACTTGGCATATATCCAGACGCACTTGAGAAACTGAAAGCAACTCACCGTGAGTTAATGAGCCAGGGACTCAGAGTTTTGTTAATCGCTAAGTGCGATTGGACAGATGAAAAACTTACGGCGAAGTCTGTAAATAATCTCGTGCCAGTAAGTTTTGTTGGTTTGCGAGATCCTTTGCGAGTAGAAGCAAAGCACGTAGTCATGAATGCCTTACTCGCCGGCGTGCGTTCTGTGATGGTGACGGGTGATCATGAAGACACAGCGCGCGGAATTGCTGTGTCGCTTGGTTTATCCGTGCACGCCGGGGCGGTAATTTCGCACAATGAACTGGTTACACTCGACGACCAGCAACTAGCAAAACGAATTAATGCAGTTCGAGTTTTTGCGCGAGTATTACCGGAAGACAAAGTGCGAATTGTGCAGGCTTTTCAGCGAGCGGGACACATTGTAGCCATGACTGGGGATGGGGTGAATGACGCGCCGGCACTTAAGGCCGCAGATATTGGCGTGGCCATGGGTAGCGGAACAGACGTTGCAAAAGAAGCGGCGGATATGGTCTTGCTCGACGATAATATTGCTACTTTGCTTGCCGCTATTCGGGAGGGCCGCGTACTTTATGACAATGTGCGCAAAGTCGTCGCTTACCTGATGACGTTTAGTTTGAGCGAGGTGGCGGTGATTGTATTCGCTTTGGTGGCAAATATTCCGGTCCCGTTTCTGCCGATCCATCTTTTGTTTATAAACATCGTGACTGACGGTTTTCCAGCCATGGCTTTAGCTTTTGAGTCTGGCGAGCCAGGAATCATGCGAGCTGGGGCGCGCCGGAAAGATGAAGCAGTTATTAATTCGAACTTGTTGTGGCTCATGACGGCGATTGGTGCGGTTTCTGTCTTGTCCCTCGCGATTCTGCAAGGATTTTTGTTTAAGGCTGGAGTATCAATTGAGGCCACTCGAACTGTTCTCTTTTTGTCCTTGTGTTTAGACGGCGTGATGGCTGTGTTTGTGATCCGTCATCTACGTGGTCATGCCTTTATGCGGGGGAGCGAGCGGAACAGAGCGTTTGTTCCGGCTGTGCTTGCGAGCATTGTTTCGATTATTCTAGTTTTGGGTGTTCCAAACCTTCGTGAGGCCTTTGGATTCTCAATTTTACCGGGTATTGGATTCGCTACACTGTGCCTTCTTCTTCTCATTAAGTTTGGTCTCTTCGAAGGTCTTAAACACCTAGTCATTCCTGAATCAAGAGGCATCATGTAGAATGTCCGCATTATGGACCTCAGCAAAATCGCCAGTTTTAAGGATGCCATTGTTACCGTCATGGGACTTGGTCGGTATAAGCAGGGAAGCGGACTCGGCACTGCCAAGTGGCTCATGCGTCACGAGGCGCAAACGGTCATCACTGATTTGAAAGACGAGAAAGAACTGAAGGAATCAGTTGACCTTGTCATGGAATGGTTTAATAAATACAAGGAAATGTATCCAGACAGAACTATTTATCAGCCATTATTTATTTTGGGCGAGCATAGAAAGGAGGATTTTACCGGTGTTGATTGTGTCGTGCAGAACCCCGGCGTGCCAAGCGAGAGCGAGTTTGTACAGCAAGCAAAGGCTGAGAATATTCACATTGAGTCAGATGTCAGTTTGTTCTTCCGTTATTACCCGCATGAGATCATCGCTGTTACTGGAACAAAGGGTAAGACGACGACTACTCTCATGCTTGGCGAAATGGTGAAGACGCTTGACCCGGCCACGATCATTGCCGGTAACGTGAAGGTTTCGCCACTCGAATTCCTTGATGACCTACTTGTGAAAGACATGAAGACGCCGGTAGTGCTCGAACTCTCCTCGTGGCTCCTTGAAAGTTTGCCTGGCGCGTTTGCCGAGATGAAGAAGGGTCCAGAGATTGCGGTGTTAACAAACGTCTTCCCAGATCACTTGAACCGTTATGCTTCTTTCGAGGACTACCAGAAGTCCAAGGAAATCATTTTCGAGTACCAAACTCCAGAACAGTACACGGTCTTGAACCGTGACCACGACCTCGTCAAAGCCATGGCTTCACAAGTTAAGGGCAAGCTTTATTGGTTCTCGAAGACCGATGATGGTACTTCTAATGGCTGTTTCTTAAAGGGCGAGGCCGTTGTTTTCCGAAAAGATGGCGTCGAAACGATCATCTGTTCTTACAAGGATGTCGCACTTCAGGGCGAGCATAACCTTGAAAATGTTTTGTCGGCTGCGTGTGCCGCCATGCTTCGAGGAGTCAGCGTCGAAGGTGTCGCGAAAGTGCTTAAGGAGTTCAAAGGCGTGCCTGACCGCCAAGAGTTGGTTCGAGAGGTAGACGAAATCATGTACATCAATGACACAGCTGCGACTGCGCCAACTGCTGTCGTCGCCGCACTTAAGGTTTACGGCAAAGACAAGAAAGCTATTCTCATTGCCGGCGGTGTCGACAAAAAATTGCCATACGAAGAAATGATCGCGGAAGCCGTTAAGGGCTGCAAGGCCGTCATTCTGTTCCCCGGCGACGCATCCGACATTATCGAAAAAGGTTTACTTGGCAAGGTCGCCATCGAACACGCCGCTAACATGAAAGAAGCGGTCCAGAAATCTCGTAAACTTGCGGAAACCGGCGATATTGTCTTACTTTCTCCTGGAGCTGCCAGCTTCAACATCTTTAAAAATGAATTTGACCGCGGTGAGCAGTTCAGAGAAGAAGTGAGAAATTTGTAGGTTGGACGAGGTTTTGGTGGGCGTGGTAATGTGTAAATATATGACGTCAAAAGCCATGCAGGCAGTGATTGAGAATATTTCCGAGCGGCTCGGGATTCTTGAGCGTAAAATTGGTACGCCGCAAAAAAAGTTAAGTCCTGAAGATCGTCAAAGAATTCATGACGAGACTTTTGGTTCGATCGATAAAAAGCGAGCGAAAGCGATGATAACTTTTCTGAATAAATCGCGGAATTCTGGGAGATAAGTATGGCACTTGCCGTATTGGATTCGAATGCTCTAATTTACCATGTGGGTGGATTGCAGACGATTCCCGATTTGCTCACGAGCACCTATGCAGTTTCCTCGGTTATTGTTTTTGAGTTATTGCGCTTTCCTGGGATGTCAAAACAGGAAGAGTCATCTTTAATCAAGGCTATTGATTATTGTGAGATTGTAGGTGTTACTGAGGCGATTGCTTTTCGAGCGGCTTTTTTGAGTCGGATACGTCCACGTGGTAAAGCTATGGATATATTTATCGCGGCAACTGCCCTGGAATTAGACATTCCTTTGATTACGGGTAACATTAAAGACTTTAAGAATATTCCCGGTCTTCAGGTTAAGAGTGAATTTTGATTATGTTGCACCAGCTTAAAAAACTTGTTCCTCGTCCGGTACTTCAGATCTATCACTTCGCCCTCGCAAAAACGGCTGAGGCTGTTTATCGGCATCCGTCGGAGAAGCTCGTCGTCATCGGCGTCACGGGGACAAACGGCAAGTCATCAACGGTTAATTTCATCGCACAGATTTTGAATAACCTCGGCGAAACTGTTGGTTATACGTCGACTGCCGGTTTTTCGATCGCGGGGAAGGAAGTCGAGAATAAGATGAAGATGACCATGCCGGGGAGATTCTATTTGCAGAAGATCATGAGCGAGATGGTGAAGGAGAAATGCGCGTACGCTGTTATTGAAACGTCTAGTCAAGGACTCGACCAGTTCCGCCACCTCGGTATCAATTATGACGTCGCTGTTTTTACAAACCTCACACCGGAACATATTGAAGCGCACGGAGGATTCGAAAATTACAAGAAGGCAAAAGGGAAGTTGTTCGAGCATCTGACAAATCGTCGAAAGAAACACTTTGAAGGACATGAAGTGCCGAAGACAATTATCGTGAATGGTGACGACGAACACTCGGCGTACTTTGCATCTTTTCCGGCCGATAAACATGTGTCATTTAGTTTTACGGAAAAGGTGATTCGGGCGGGTGACGTGATTCACCCTGTCGACAAGCTACCATTACGCGCCGAGTTCGAGCAGAAGAATGCGCTGGCTGCTATTGCCACGGTTGAGGCTCTAGGTTTCCCATTGAAGCGTGTGCTCGACGCAGCTGAGTTGCTCCGACCACTCGCTGGCCGTTTCGAAAAGATCGAGCAAGGTCAGCCTTTTGCGGTTATTGTCGACTACGCGTATGAACCTTATGCGCTCCAGGCACTATATGATGCTGTGAGTGGGCCGACATCGAAGTCGGCCCTTACCTCGAGGATCATCGGTGTACACGGTTCGGCGGGGGGAGGGCGTGATATTGCGCGTCGTCCTATCATCGGCAAACTCGCCGGTGAACACGAGGCTGTAGTGATTGTGACGAATGAGGATCCGTACGATGAGGATCCGCGAGAGATCATTGAGGCCGTTGCGTCGGGCGCTCGCGAAGCGGGGAAGATTGAGGGAAAAGATTTGTTCTTGGTCGACGACCGCAGAGAAGCCATTGAGAAAGCGTTCGAGCTCGCCAAACCGGGTGATACTGTTTTATTAACAGGCAAAGGTTCGGAACCGGTGATGGCTGTGGCTGGCGGAAAGAAAATTGCCTGGGATGATAGAATTGCTGCGCGAGAAATCTTAGCTCAGATGGGGTATCATAAAGCCGTATGACGAAGGGCGAGGGCGGTGGCAAAAAAAGTATTTTTCTACTAGCGACCATGGTTGTGGCTGGTGTTTTCGTTTTTGGCTTTGGCCGAGAGTACTTGCGCGAGCGAGAAATTGCGATGCAAATTTCTTCATTGCAGGCTGAAAATGATCGGCTCGACGGGAAGAAGCTGGAGTTTTTGGATTTGATCGACAAGCTATCTAGCCAGTACTATTTAGAAGGACAGGCTCGAACAAAAGAGGGGCTAGCGAAGCCGGGTGAGACACTTTTGGTTGTCGATGCCGGTCAGTCTGCAACTACGGTCACGTCTGGCAAGGTTCTTGGCGCAACAGACATGGCAGAGGACATTAGTAATCCAACCCGTTGGTTTTACTATTTTTTTGACCGCACCAAGTTTGATTCCATGAGTAAGCTATGAGGACGCTGGTTAGTCTGCTTTTAGCCGCGTATCTCGGGCTGCACTTTATTGTTTTTGTGTTTCACCCGTTGTCGGGTGTTTTTCTTTCTTTGTCGCATGTTGTGCTTCCGGCGGCTATCGTCGACGGCCGTCCGGTTTGGTATCCGCGCGTTGCGACCTTCGCCAAAATTGCTCGCGCCGAAGAACCGACTATGAAGAAGCGTGATGTTGTCGAGCTCGGACTTCAGGAGGCGGTGTATGAAGCTCGTGTACGAAACATATTGCGACAAACTCATGCTCCGTTTGACCAAAAGAACCGAGAAGATCCAGTTGCCGGTGTCGTCGAACTCTCCCGCGCTGCAAACGCCGCCGTTTTCGCTTCGGTCGATCTTCAATCGGATGTGAAGCTACGACTCGACGGTTTACGTTCGCGTATCGTTAACGACGGTCTGCCATTTGGTGACGCCGCGATGCGCTACTCGGAACATCCTTCAGCGAAATTCAACGGAGATCTTGGTCTGTTGGATAGCCAAACTGTCCCGGGGTGGATGAAAAAAGTTTTCGAATTATCTGTCCTCGAGGTCTCTCAACCGATAAATGGTCTGGATTCATATTGGCTATTTCTCATTCGTTCAGAAGCCGGCAAAGACGCTGAACATATGGGAGGAAGAGTAAGTGGTATCGCCTTCCGCAAAAAAGAGCTTCCTGCCATCATCGCCAAATCTGCCAAGAACGATAGGCCGTGGGTGTTTGTGTGGTAAAAAGAAAAACCATCCGGTTAGGGATGATTTTTCCTGGAGCCGATTCCGGGAATCGAACCCGGGACCTCTACTTTACGAAAGTATTGCTCTACCAGCTGAGCTAAATCGGCCTATGGAGCAGGAGACGGGATTCGAACCCGCGACCCTTTGCTTGGGAAGCAAATATTCTACCACTGAACTACTCCTGCACTGTCGTCGATCGGGTGAAAAGATAACATGATCACCTGATCTTTCGCAAGTTTCGCTACACAGCTAAAGGATGCTAATCTATACATGGAGATTTCTATTAGTACGTTGTCCTCATATGGTTATGAACTGCCTTGTTTGCTCAGAAATCGAAAAAATCAAAGCCGACATCTGCCCAGACCTTATCGCTGAACTCGAAACAGGTTATGCCGTACTTGGTTGGCACCAATTTTACAAGGGCTATACTATTTTCTTTTGTAAGGAGCACAAAACAGAGTTGCATGAACTCGACCATGATTTTAAGATTAAGTTTTTAGAAGAAATGAGTCAGGCAGCTGAAGCAGTTTTCAAGGCATTTGGTCCGCAGAAGATGAATTACGAACTTCTCGGCAACAGCGAATCACACATGCACTGGCACTTGTTTCCAAGACACGCGGACGACCCACGACCGCTCAACCCGGTGTGGGTGATCGACGAATCCGTGCGTCGGGCTGACTCGGTCAAACCATCTCCGGAACAACTCGCCGAATATAAGCAAAGAATTTTTGCGGAACTAGAGAAAATTGCTTCAATCGAAAAAGGCCCATCAAGATGTTGAAGGTGGTGTTTCTTTTTATATCGTGCCATTGTTTAGGACGAGCTCGGTATCAATCCCTATACTTTTGAGAAAATATTCGTCATGCGAAACAATAAGCAAAGCGCCTTGGTATTCGCGCAGTGCGTTTTCAATGATTTCTCGGGACGGGATGTCTAAGTGGTTAGTTGGTTCGTCGAGGATCAAGAGTTGAGATTCTTGCTGCAACAGTATGGCGAGTTGTAGTCGAACGCGTTCACCGTAACTGATATTACGAATTTTCTTGGAGATAATATCGCCCGTAAAAAGAAACGCGCCGAGGGTTGCTCTCGCTCGTGATTCAGTGAATGGTCGTTGCACCTTGCTGACAAACGACTCCATTACGGTTGAATATGGATTTAACGTTTCAAGCTGTTGGGCGAAGTATCCAATTCGGACATTCTCGCCTATCTCTACTGTTCCATGATCGGGGGAGAGTTCTCCAGTAATAATGCGAAGGAGCGTTGATTTACCCGAACCGTTTTCACCGACCAATCGAAAATGGGTTTTTCCGCGTAGCTCAAACGTTACATTCTGCAGTACTGGATGATCGTCGAAGTGTTTAGATACGTCCGACAATCTCAGTATGAGCTTGCCGGTGTGCACCGCGCCCGCAAAGTTGGCACTAACCATATCTTTTCCCAGCTGGGGCTTGGCGATTTCCTGGTTTAGGATTTCGCGTTCGAGTCTATGTTCCATTTGCTTCAGTTGTCGGCCCTTGGCGGGACTTGGATGGGCTGTGGCCTCTTGGCGTTTGAGCGCCATCCACTGTAACATGTCCTTTTTCTTTCGTTGTTGAAGATAGTAATCATCGGTTCGTCTATCGAACTCCAGCGCCTTTTCTTGCTTGAATGCATCGTAATTTCCCTGGTAGAGGCTGGTGTGATGATTGGCGGGGTCAATTTCGAGGATTTCTGTTGCGCACACGTTGAGAAATGTTCGGTCGTGAGAAATAACAAGAATAATCCCGGAATAGGTCAGGATATTTTCGGTGAGCCATTGACGAGTCACTGTATCGAGATGATTCGTAGGTTCATCGAGGAGTAGCGTGCTTGAGGGGCTCGAAAAGATTTTGGTTAGTAATAGTTTTGTCTTCTGTCCGCCACTCAACTGATGGATGGGCGTATCGAGAGGAATCTCGATGAGATCGAGTTCTGAAAGTAGCCGCCAGACGTCGGGGTTTTCGGCGGGATCCAGATAGTCATTGATCGTTGTGCTCGGCGAAACGTCGATTTGTTGAGGCGCGAGCAGAATTTGTTCTTGGGCTCGGTTAATTGTGCCTGTATCTGAGTTTTCGATGCCTGCAATGATGCGAAGTAGGGTGCTTTTGCCACAACCATTCGGGCCGATAACGCCAATGCGGTCACCGGGGTTGAGCGTAAGCGAGAGGTCACGGAACAATTCTTTTTCGTTGGTAGATTTGGTTAGGTTTTTGAGGATAATCATAGGAAAAATAAAAAAGAGACTCGATATGCATCGAGTCCCGTTTTCCTTATTTCGCTACGATTTACTCGCAGTCAGGAAAAACGTCACCCAATGCAAAAACAGCCTGGGCGAAGGCGCCAATAAAATGGCCAAGTTTTGCAAGGGATCGGTTCATATTTGATCTGAACCAAGATTAGCCGATATTACAGACGTAGTCAAAGTTTGTCAGAATAGTTACTGCATCTTTAGGGGTGCGGTATACTGTCTACATGATCACGTTCGAAAACATTACAAAGGTTTATAAACCGGATATTCGCGCCTTAGATGGCGTAAGTCTTAGGATTCGGCCGGGGGAGTTTGTTTCTATTGTTGGGATGTCGGGAAGCGGGAAGTCGACTTTAACAAAAATCTTGTTCGCCGAAGAGCAGGCGACTACTGGAACCGTGAAAATTGGCGATTGGGATATTACAAATATCCACAGGGCGGATGTTCCGGGATTACGCCGACAAATTGGCATGGTTTTCCAAGATTTCAAGCTATTACAGCAAAAAACTGCTTACGAGAACGTTGCGTTCGCTCTTGAGGTTGCGGGTGAACCAGGTGCTCGAATAAAAGAAATTGTTCCGCAGGTTTTGAAGATTGTTGGTTTGGGCGAAAAGGGTCACAGGTTCCCGCAAGAACTTTCTGGTGGGGAACAGCAGCGTGTGTCTATTGCTCGCGCATTGGTTCATCGACCAAAGATTATGCTCGCGGATGAGCCAACGGGTAACCTCGACGCTATTACGGCGCAGGAAATTTTGTCGCTCTTGAAGAAGATTAATGAGTTCGGTACCACCGTTGTTCTCGTGACGCATGATCGGGATATTGTGAATGCCTTGAACCGTCGAGTGGTCAGCATCAATAGGGGCAAGGTGGCTAATGATGCGGCTCACGGAAAATATCATATAAGCTGATATGCGCTCTGTCCTTCGAACGATTAAATTCGCCTTTCAGAGTATCTTCCGGAATTTTTGGTTGTCATTTGTAACTACTAGCGTTTTTCTGTTGACTCTTATCACGGTAAACTCGGTCATTTTCATGAATGTAGTTGGGCAGTCTACTATTAGTTCAATCGAAAATCGAGTGCACGTCGATATTTATTTGAAGAAAGGGACTAGCGTAGACATGCAGTCTTCTATTCGGGGCTATCTAACTGGGCTGGCACAGGTGAAGCAGGTTATTGCTGTTCCCGCTGAAGAAGCGCTGACTGATTTCAAAGCCAAGCATGCTGGCGACGCAGATATTCTTGCGGCGCTTGATGAGATCGGCTCTAATCCGCTTGGTGATACTTTACGAGTTAGCGCCAGGACGCCGGCCGATATTCCTTTTATTCTTCAAGCAGTTAATACTCCCGAGTTTGCGCCACACATTGAAGAAACCGGCCAAGCTGACTACGAGGATGTTGTGAAGTCACTGACGGCGTTGAGCGATAAAGTTCGATATGGCGGTTTCATCGTCGCCGGCTTCTTTGCTTTGATTGCGCTTCTCATGGTGTTTAACACTGTTCGCGTGGCTATTTACGTTCACCGCGACGAGATTGCGGTTATGCGACTAGTGGGTGCGCACGACTGGTTTATTCGCGCGCCATTTTTGGTCGAGGGTATAGTCTACTCGTTTACGGCTACCGTCATCGTCGCCGGTCTCATGTACTCGTTACTGAACGTTTGGCAGCCAGCGATCAATGCGTTTTTCACTGGCGTCGACCTTAACCTGTTGTCGTTCTTTTACGCCAAAGGACCAATGCTTTTTGTTCTCGAGTTCGTCGCCTTGTCTCTATTAAGTATGGTCACGGCCTCTATGGCCATGAGAAAGTATTTAAAGATTTAGTATGAAAAAATTATTCTTTATCTTCGGGACTACCGGGATAATGATGTTCAGTTTCTTGTTCCTTTTTCAAGCGTTACAAACGCACGCTACCGCCTTTACTTGGGACGGAGGTGGTACTTCTGACAACTGGAGCGATTGCGTGAACTGGGTCGGGGACGCTTGTCCAACGGCGAGTGACACGGTTGTTTTTGATGCAACCTCTAATCTCTCCGCTCACCCTAACTCGACCATTGACGCTGGATTTGGTTCGTCCATAGGGGGAATAACGCTCGCATCTGGTTATTCAGGAACTGTTACCCAGGGCACAGCTTTTACTATCGGCTCCGGCGGATTTACAGAAAGCTCAGCAACGGCCACTTGGACCGGCGGTGCGTCGACGCTCACTATTAATGGAATTTTTACTCTCACTGCCGGTGCATATACGCCAACTTCCAGCACCTGGGCTTTGAACGGAAACTTTGTGATGACCGGAGGAACCATGGCTGGTACAGGCAAGACGCTGTCGCTTAGCGGTAGCTCGGCTGAATTTACTTACACTGCCGGTACTGGAAACTTCAACGTCGGTGTGATGGGAGAAGTGGGAGCAGCGGTCACCATGAATAATAGCTATTCTTTGCAAACAATTAAGGCCGGTACAACTTTGGCTGAAACCATGGTAGGCGTACCTGCGGTTGTCGTTGAGGCGGGAGCGTCATTCTATACAATCGGTGACACACAACTGTATTATCTAACGAATAACGGTAGTTATACGAACGGTGTAGGCTATTTTCATGCCTGGAGAAACGCAACTTTTGATGGCGCGACGAACAACCTTGACTCCGCAACAGGAGTAGAAGTTGGTCTCAACTATGGCCCTGGCGGGGCCTTAGCTATAGGCGTCGGGGACACGCTCACTCTTAATCCTGCGGTCACTTTGATAAAGCTGGGTGCCAACTATGACAACCAAGGTACATTCGATATCACCGGTCGAACACTTGAATTCGATACAGGTACTGCAGGTGAGATTACTCATTATTATGGCGCGGTTAGTACTGGGGATTTCAGTGCTTTGACCGGCGGTAGTGTTTCCATCGGGAAGCCATACAACGGTACTTTTACTGTACTCGCTAACCAAACCATTACGGCTTCAACGGTTCCTGGCACTACTCCAGACGTAGTAGTAAATGCTCTCGGGACACTTAACAGTGTAGGTGATGTTCGTGTTCACAGACTGACCAATAACGGAAATTTCGTCATGAGTACTGCCGGATATTTTCACGCAGAGCGTGGCGTGACTTTTGACGGCCCTACAAATGATTTAACGAACGCTACGGGTTTTGAGGTTGGTATTGCATACAATCCTCCAGAAGCAATGACGGTTGGATCCGGTGACACTTTAACGTTGAATCCTGCCGTCACCGTATTAAGAATTGGTGGAGCGTTCGATAACCAGGGCACATTTGATATTTCTGGTCGAGAACTTCGTTTTGACGCAGGTTTTGGCGCATCGGAAATAATGCACTATGCCGGTGTTACTAATACGGGAGATTTTAATGCTATCACTGGGGCAACTGTAGTTCTTGCTAAGGGCGGAGGTTCGTTCACTGTACGTAACGGACAAGTTGTCGCGGCTTCTGAGACAGGATCGAATTTTGATCTCGTTGTGGATGTTGGCGGTACCTTGAATACTACGGGCAATATCAATGTATTTACTTTGACTAACAATGGAGCTTTTACAATGGTTGGAGCTGGATCATTCGCGTCTGTTAATGGCTCGACCTTGAATGGTACTGTTAACGATTTCACAAACACGACAACGATGAGCGTCGCCACGGCTTATAACCCAGCAGGATTATTCTCTATTGGATCAGGCAAAACGGTTCTTTTCGGTGGATCGGGTATTACCGTTGGTGGAAGCTTTACTAATGCCGGAACGCTTACCTCAACTGCACCGATGACATTCTCTACTGGGTATGGTAATTGCACTCTTACAACGGATGAGGCTTTTGGGGGCAGTATTATTGTGAACAAAGATTCTGGACAAGGTGTATTTTTGGCTCAGAACACCGTGGTCAATGGTGGCGTGACTATCACTGCCGGTACGCTTGACGTCACGGCTGCGAATTACAGTTTGACGGTTGGTGGAAACTGGTCGAATAGTGCGACATTTACGCCTCGTTCCGGCACGGTGACCCTGAACGGAACGAACCAAAGTATCACTGGAAACACCACCTTCTATAACCTGACGAAAACTGTGGCTACGGCGCGTACTTTAACTTTCGCCGCTAGTTCGACAACGACTATCTCGAACACTCTTACCCTCCAGGGGACAGTCGGTCAGAGACTCTCTCTGCGTAGTTCTGTACCGACTACTCAGGCGAACATTGATCCACAAGGAACTCGGGTTCTCTCTTCGTTGGATGTGCAGGATAGCAATAACACGAACGTCACGCTGGCTTCTTGTGTAGACGACTGTTTTGATGCTGGCCGAAATACTAATTGGTTTCTGAGCGCGGCTGTGCCGGGCGTGACCATTGTCGAGAGCGCGAGTTCGACGGATGTGACGGAAGGCGGCGCGACTGACACGTATACCGCCGTTTTGGATAAGTTGCCGACAGCGGACGTAGTGGTTACTCCGACCGGAAATGCAGATGTTTCGGTGAGCACGGCGTTGACCTTCACTACACTTAACTGGGACACGCCTCAAACCATAACGGCAACCGCCATTAACGATTCGATCGATGAAACAAGCCCGGAAAATGCGACTATTACTCATGCGGTAACGTCGACCGATTTAGGCTATGACGGACTTTCTGTTGCGAGCGTCACTGCCCATGTCACGGACAATGACACTGCTGGCGTTACTGTCGGCGCAATCTCGGGGCATACAACGGAAGCTCTCGGTACGGCTACATTTACGGTAGTACTCGATTCACAGCCAACCGCGAGTGTATCGATCGGTATCAGTTCTGACGACGCTACGGAGGGTACGGTCTTGCCTGCATCAGTCACCTTTACAACCGGCGACTGGGCTACTCCACAGACTGTGACCGTTACGGGCGTAAATGATGCCATTGCTGACGGCGACATTACTTATCACATTGTTCTAGCCACCGCTTCGTCCGTTGACTCACTTTACAACGTTATCAACCCGGCCGATGTCACAGTCATCAACGATGATAACGACACTGCTGGTGTAACCGTAGGTGCGATATCAGGTCATACAACAGAAGTTGGCGGAACAGCTACGTTCACCGTCGTTCTCGACACTCAACCAACAGCTGACGTTTCTATCGGTGTAACCTCTGACAATACGGCCGAAGGCACTGTATCTGCATCGTCGTTAACGTTTACGAGTGTAAACTGGGCTACACCGCAGACGGTTACAGTCACCGGCGTGAACGATTTTGTCGATGACGGCAACATCACTTATCACGCGGTTCTGGCTACTACCTCGTCCGCTGATTTAACCTACAACGTCATTAACCCAGCTGACGTAACGGTAATAAACGACGATAACGACACTGCCGGTATTACTGTCGGTGCGATCTCGGGACACACCACTGAGACCCTTGGCACAGCTACATTTACTGTTGTACTTGATACTCAGCCTACGGCCAGCGTGTCGATCGGTATCAGTACAGACGATGCCACCGAGGGTACTGTTTTGCCGGCATCACTCACTTTTACTACCGGCGACTGGGCTACCCCGCAGACTGTTTCTGCCACTGGTGTGAATGATGCTATCGACGATGGCAACATTACTTATCACATCGTTCTAGCCACGGCTTCATCGGTAGACTCGATTTATAACGCTATCAATCCTGCTGATGTAACAGTGATCAATGATGATAACGATACGGCCGGCGTGACAGTGACTGAGTCCGCTGGAACAACGGATGTTTCAGAGGCGGGAGTAACTGATACGTATGAGATCGTGCTTCTTACTGAGCCTGTTTCTGATGTTACAGTCACTCCTTCCCCAGATGCTCAAGTAACGGTTGATTCGCCGAGCATTGTATTCACATCACTCAACTGGAACACGCCTCGTACCATCACCGTAACCGCTGTTAACGACACCGCTGTCGAAGGCGCACATACCGGCGTTATCACGCACGCAGCTTCTTCCGTTGATGCCGTATATAATCTTATTGCTGTAAATTCAGTAACGGCAAATATTACCGATAACGACTCGGCCGGTAGTACCGGTTACTCTCCGCCTCAGAATGTTCTTCATCCGCCGAGCGTTATCATTAGAGCGCCAATGGAGGCTGAGGCTCTCTCCGCTGGCCAGCAGTACGTAATTACCTGGGACGTAGTAGGTGCAAATACTAATTACGCTAACTTGTATTACTCGATTGACGGCGGAGCTGATTACACGCTTATTGAACGCAACGCTTTAAATTCCGGTAGTTATTCCTGGACAATTCCATCGATCAATACCAATCGAGCTGTAGTTAAAGTTGCTGCCACAGATTTAGCAGTTGAGGTTACTTCTGATGTCTCTGGAGTTTTCTCGATAACTCTACCAACACAGCCGGTACCAGTTGTGCCGCCACCAGTAGTCGAGCCACCAGTTTTGCCGGTTCACGGCACTTCACCAGTAAATGGAGTTCAAGAATTAATCTCGCCAGTTGAGGTGGGCTATTACATCAGATCGCCATTTTATTCGACCGTGTATTACGTTGATCAAGGATTAGTTCGCAGGCCGTTCCTGGATGTGCAAACGTTCCATACTTACGAGAACTCATTTGCTAATGTTCGAGTTGTTACTGACGCCACGCTTGCGGTTTTGCCACTTGGTTCACCAATGACCGCTAAACCATATACAGTCCTAGTTAAAATATTCTCTTCTTCAAAGGTATACGCCCTCGGACCAGGAAATACGTTGCGGTACATTTCTGATGAAGCCACTGCTACGCATTTATTTGGCAGCCACTGGGCAGACTACGTAATTGATCTGCCAGCTACCTTCATGAGCGAATTATCAGTCGGCGCCCCAATGATCGGTGACGAAATAATCGATCGTTCCATACTGAGACGACGAGTTGACCTCCAATAAACACAAAACCCTCAAGCAATTGTTTGAGGGTTTTTTGTTTGATCACTACTTCTTAAACAGCTCCGAAGTTTTGAGTTTGAGCACCAGGAACAAATAGACAATCTCTAGAATGCCGATGGTGTTTACCAGCATTAGCGCTACAAACCACCACGGTTGGCCACGGCGAGCGGAGTGCCAAAGAGCTAAACCTTTCCAAACTAATGACCAGAGCACAACGAGAGATAGAATAGGATAGTTCATATAATTAGAGGATAGCTCAAAACAAATAAAAAATCACGCGTTTTATAGGTTTCGGTTGCAATAAATAATAATTGTGGTATTCTGTAAGTACATTGGCCTTGAAAAAGGCTCCGAGAATCCTCCGGCTTATACCGGGGGATTCGTTTTTATAAGCCCCATGAAAGCATTTTGTAATGCTTCGAATTGTTCTGGTGATAGGTTTCCAATCTTTCGAATAAGCCGTTTTGCGCTCATCGTTCTTGCTTGAGCCAGAATTGCACGTGTTTGCACGTTTCCGTACTCAATCGGGTGGTACCAGCTGCCGTCTTTCGTTTTGGTCGTGGTTGGAATAACGAATAACATGTCCTTACTAAATTTTTTTAATACGATAACGGGGCGCTCGAAGTGAAAATTTTTCCCGTTTGCTTCTGACCCAACATTCTCCCCTACGCTGGCCCACCAGACTTCTTTTTCGTAGAAATAAAACTCTGCTCGTTCATCGAGATGAATATCAATTTTTCGGGTCGACCAAATGATAAATTTCTTTATCTGTTCGACCACTACACTGGATGCCATATATTCCTGTACTAAATTCGGGGGAATGGGATCGAACCATTATTCACGGCTTCAAAGGCCGCTGTCCTGCCATTAGACGACCCCCGAACTTAGAACACGAAAAGATTCAGCGATTTTTCTGGCAGTAGCATAGGCTATTTAGCTGGCGAAATCAAGCCGAAAACCGCAAACCTAAAACCTTCAGTTTTCCTGGAGGTTTAGAGGTAGAAAATCTTAGGCGAGTTCTCGCCAGGCTTTCCGTTCTTTCCGTTTCATCAAAAGCCAAATGCTAAGCGGAAAAATGAGCCAGAAAGTTACACTAAAGAGTTGGAGCGAGTAGGCGGTGACGATCAGAACGTTAATCCACATTTGCTGGAATACTCCAGGTGCTTTAAAACCGGCCACTAATAGTCTAAAATCATTTATGGTTCGAGCTTTTAAGAAGCTCGGTGTTTCCGTGATACTGATGGACACTTCGGTATATGCAACTTGATCGTCGAGGGAGTTTTTAGATTTATGGAGATTGTCGCGTTGAAGTTTTAGGCTGGCTAATTTCTTTTCGAGCGATAATTTTGCGTTGGCATCTTTTGAATCATCGATCTGTTTCTGGATGGCGTCGATGCTCTGAGTGAGTTCGTCTATGTGTTTGTTGAGGGTAACGGCCGAAGGAGCGAGGTCATGGGCGTTCAATATCTCAGAGAAATATCGGTCGGCTTTTGCGAGATCGCGAAGCTGTTCTTTGAATTGGAAATAGCCGTTGGTTGGAATCAACCCAACAATGTTTTGATTGCTAACATTATCTGAATAGATATTATTTATGTGTCCTCCGAACGCATCGAAGAGAGTCGACACTTTTGTCGATAAATCATGTTCGGTGGTTAGTACATCGATGTTGGTCGAGGTGTCGAGCATTTGGCCATGCTTCTGCGCGTAATCAACTACGTCAGAATTTGAGGCAGAGGTTTCGGTTAGGTTATAGAAGTCGGCAGAGCCTGTAAGTATTATGTCTTTGTTCCCTGTATCGATTGAACCGAAGCCGGAAGAATCGGTTGTCGGGGGATTGGCAATGACGCGATTATTGGTTGGTGCCGATGTTGCTTCGGGTTGATTCGCTACAAAATTTGGGTGTGAGTTAAGATTTTGAAACGTGTTTGGTCGAGTTACCAAGATGATCGCCACTGCAGCCATAGCCCAGCCACCTAAGAACAGAATATGTTTGAAGGGAATGCCTCGTATTGGCGCGGTATTCGGGATCGAACGTGCCAGTCGGGCGCGCAGTGTTGACTGGTGCGTCTGATTGCTCGATTGTAACTTTTCACCGAACTGTTTAAGTGTTTCTTTGGTGTTGATCATACGTTCAAATCTTCACGCACTTTTTCTAAGGCTCGCTTGAGCATTACCGCGAGTGTGTTTGGTTTCTTATTCATTGTTTTCGCAATTTCTTGATAGGGGAGACCGGCCAGATATTTAAGCGTAATCAATTCGCGCTCTTCGTCATTTAGTTTTTCGAGTGCACCCAATGCTTTCCGCCATTTTTCTTTTTGTTCGGCGTCGGTTTCTGCTTGGAGAAGTTCTTCGATGGTCGAGTTCGTGGCTGGGTTGGTGTCGAGAATTTCCGTTTCGCAAAACACCAGTTTAGTTGTTTGTCGGGTTTTATCGACTAGTTCATTTTTGGCAATCTGAAATAGCCATGAGCCAAAGGTTGCCCCGTGTCTTGGTCGAAAGTTTCCGAGATTGTCGAGCGCTTTGAGAAACGTCTGTTGAACAATGTCCTCGGCTAATTCTTTATGCCGAACGCGCATCAAAATATATGCATAAAGTTTGGGATAATATTCGTCGTATAGTTCCAGGAATTGTTTTCCCATAGCGATTTAGACACGATAACTAACAGCCTACAGAGATATAACGGACTTGGGAAGAAAATATGACACGGATGAGGTAATATGTGAGCAATATGGTTCACGTGGCCTTCATGCAAGGGGAGGATAAGAGGAAAACCGCCCGGAAGGCGGTTGATGATCTTGGGCATGATTTTTGGAAGATGTTGAAGAGCGCTGAGTATATTTTTGTGCATATCAGCGCGTCTCCCCCTCCACGAAGTGGAGGGGGCCGGGGGGAGGATCAGGTCGCAACCTTGCGTGGCACACTCGACGTTCTTCGACTGTATTCGAACGCACCTATCGTGATTGGTGACGCTCCAGAGCGCGGGGCGATTAAAGCGTTTTATGATGCTGGACTTGAGTCGATCGTTGACCTTTATTCCGGCGTTTATCTTCTTGATCTTACAAAGGACGAGGTGATCGAGGGGGACTTTGCGCGTTCTGACGGCGGGTGGTTACATATTAGGCGGGCGAAGACGGCGGTTGAAGCACCGTTACGTATTTCACTTGGAAGTGTTGCGGATTGGGGCATGGGAACCTGGGTTGTTCCGTCCCGGGATACGTCAACAGGCAAGAGTTGGAGTAAAGAGCCATTCATTGAAGCTTTGTTGCCCGAAGAGCGAGAGAGATTGCTTTCCGAGCTTTTCCTCTCTTACCCCTGCCACGTTTCTGTCCGTGATGATATTCTGTCTCAGCAAAGCGTCTTGGCTGGGCTTGATCCGATTGCGGTCGACACTGTCGCGGCGACGATTGCTGGGCTCGATGCTCATGAGATTGCTCACCTCGAAGAAATTGCGAGTAAGGGGAGCTGGACGAACGAAATTGCCGACATTGACGTACCACCTGGAATTCTGCAAGAATTAATGATGAAGTCTTGAAAAGAATATTTTTATGCAAATGTGTATCTTCCCAGGTCGGTTCCAGCCTTTTCACAATGGTCACCTGATGGTGGTTCAGGGCATGATGAAAACTTGCGGTAACGCGGTGATTGTTATTTGTGAGGCGAAGGATCCAAAAAGCGTAGAGGATCCATTTTCACTCGACGAACGACGCGAGATGATTAGCGCGGCCTTACTATCGGCTGACATCATGGATGCAACTATTGTTGCCGTGAAAGACACTGAGTCTGATGAATCGTGGGCTCATCACGTCCTCGACGCTGCTGGCAATCCAAGTGACGCCATGGTTTGGAGCGGGAACGAAAAAGTTCGTAAAATCTTTGAAGACAAAAAGGTCGCGACCAAGAAAATCGTACCAGTGCCCGGCATCGTCGGCGTAGAAATTCGCCAGATGATCTCGTCGAAGAGTCATGATTGGCGCAAGAAAGTTCCAGCTGGCGCTATGGATGTTATTGAGGGAATTCTTTTGAAATCAAAGTAGGTTTTGTAGCAATAACTAGCTTTTGACTAAGCGTAATGCAGGTGGTACGTTCTATTTTGTATTGGGAGGTGACCTTGGCGTGGGATAAACGAAGCAAGAAGCAGAAACAAACCGAACAAGGTCGTCGACGTGGCAGAGCGCATGAGGAGCGCGCTCTCCGAGTGTTGTCGGAATTGGTGGGCGATCCGTCGTGGTTCCTGAGTGTCAGGCACGGGACCCAGTCTGAGGACGCCCGAGGAATTGATATCGTATGTGAAACTGATCAGGGATCGGTTCACATCCAGGTAAAAAGTTCCTACAAGGGAGCAATACCGTTTCTGTGGGATTTGAGCGTTGGCGATAGACGAGAGTTTCCGCTCATTGTGGTGATCGTGAACGAACACCGAACTGATGACGAGTTGCATCAGGAAATGAAGGAACAACTGGCCGGAGTACATCACCGAATTCGGACCCTTGGTTTTGCTGGGGCCGAACAATGGTTCAAAGATACGCAGCTGATTAACCGAGTAGCTGAAGTATCAGAATGTGCCCCGGATCATGACGGTGCTTACAGGCTTTTGCGGTATTTAACGGATCACCTTGAGCTGATACCTTGGCTGAAGGAATTCCAGTTCTGGACTCGTCGTGGTATCGGCCTTGAGAATGGAGGGTTATTTGCCTTCACTCATGAAGGAGGAGAGCAGATTTTCTATAAGGTCTTGCGTTCTGAAGCTGGCGTACTAAAGCTCGAACGAAGGCTGGAAGAAACGTCGCTTCGTTATTCAGTGGCGGTTGCTATGGTGCCACGTGGCATTACGCCGTCTTGGGTGAGGGGCGAGGGAAGTCGCTTGCTTCATGGCTACATCAAACCATTCCGTGAGCAGGTTCTCGAGCGTCAAAGGGGAACAAAGCGTTTTTCGTAGGTTAGACAATTGCCGACCACTAGACCCCGTCCGTTTATTCGGACGGGGTTTTTAATGAAAAGCCCCGCTCAGCTTGCGCTGAAACGGGGTCTTAAGAGTTGCGGAGCTGCCGGCGAACTACGCGCCCACGGCTTCGAGACCGTTCGTGATACAGGTGATCTTGAACTGGTCGAGCGCGAGTACACTGAGGGGCTGCAGCTCGGTGATCAGGTCTTGCGAGGCGGACATGGTGTCCATGACCTGCAGGAGATGGATCTGGAGTGCGGTCAAGAGCTCCAGGATTTCGTCCTTGAACTCGCGGTGCTGGCTGAGCGAGTCCGTAGCGACCACGATCACCTGGTACCGCACGAGAGCCTGTTCGGGGCTCTGTGCATTGCTCAGATAGGTCAGCAGATCTTGGATGGCCGAGGAGATCGGCGTAGAACGGAGCAGGATCGCGGCCACGCGGATGAGGATGTCGTGGTACGTGGACGGGACCGGGTGCAGTCCGTCGAGTTCCTGTTCGATCACCACGGTGGCCTGTTCCGTGTCCTTCATGAGCGCAATGATGGTCAGCAGTCGCGGGTCATGGGTATGCGGGTCGATATTCACGGTCACCTCTGGCTTGGGGTCACTAAACGTCGCGAAACTCTGCCATATTTTAGCTCTTATGTCAAAGATTAGATCTATGTGGACAACCGTTGCAGGTTCCTTTTGGGCATGATATTGTCACCGTACAAAATACGAACATACCCCTAGAGCCCCGGCTCTTGGGGCCTTTGTCTATTAATATGAAGTTTGACCTCAAATCCGATTACAAACCAGCCGGTGATCAGCCAAAGGCAATTGCTGATTTAACTGAGGGATTGAAGAAAGGTCTGGATAGACAGACTCTTCTTGGAGTTACGGGATCCGGGAAAACGTTCAGTGTTGCGTCCGTGATTCAGAATGTTCAACGCCCAACTCTCGTCATCGCGCATAATAAGACGCTCGCCGCACAGTTGTGTCAGGAGTTCCGCGAGTTCTTCCCGAATAATGCCGTCGAGTATTTCGTGAGTTACTACGATTACTACCAGCCAGAGGCGTACATGCCTCGAACCGATACCTACATTGAAAAAGAAGCGACAATTAACGAGGAGATCGATCGCTTGCGTCATGCGGCAACCTCGGCGCTGCTTACTCGACGAGACGTAATTATTGTCGCGTCTGTTTCTTGTATTTATGGTTTGGGTTCGCCAGAAGCGTATGAGAAAGAAGTGCTGCATTTGGTCGAGGGCGAATCTGTCGGTCGTGACGAGATGATGCGTAAGTTGATCGACATGCAATTTACGCGGACGACGACTGACATCACTCGCGGTCATTTCCGAGCTCGCGGAGATGTGGTCGAAATCATGCCAATGAACGAAGAAATTTTATTCAGAATAGTTTTTGATGGTCCAAAGATTGCGGAAATTTTTCGACTAAATCACATCACACGTGAGATCGACGAAAAACTAAAGGACACTTGGATTTTTCCCGCTAAACATTTCATGGCTTCGCTCGACGAACGCGAACGCGCATATCGAGCCATTGAACATGAACTCGCCGAACGACTAAAGGAACTCGATCAAGAAGGGAAGGTGCTTGAGTATGAACGGCTGTCGCGCCGGACAAAGTATGACCTCGAAATGATTAAGAGTATTGGTTATTGCAATGGCATTGAAAACTACTCTAAGCATTTTGATGGTCGAGTAACTGGTGAGCCGCCGTCGAGTTTAATCTCTTACTTCCCGAAAGACTTCCTCACTATTATCGACGAGTCACACGTGACGCTCCCGCAGATCGGTGGAATGTTCGCGGGTGACCAAGCGCGTAAGCAGACGCTTGTCGACCATGGTTTCAGATTACCGAGTGCCAAAGATAATCGACCACTGAAGTTTGATGAGTTCATTGATCGAGTTGGCCAGATGGTTTATGTGTCGGCTACTCCGGGGCCATATGAAAAGCAGGTTTCGCAGGCAGTCGTCGAACAGATCATTCGTCCAACCGGCCTTGTTGATCCGCAAACAATGATCCTGCCGGTGACCGCAACCGACGACTACCCCGGCCAGGTCAAGGACATCATGGCGCGGATAAAAGTGCGAGTCGCGCAGGGGGAGCGGGCGCTGATTACGACGTTGACGAAGAAGATGGCCGAGGATCTCGCGGGCTACTTGAAAGAAGACGGCATGAACGTTGCGTATCTTCACTCGGACATTGAAACGCTCGAACGCATCACTATTCTGTCGGACTTGCGAAAGGGTGTGTATGACGTGCTCGTTGGCGTGAACTTGCTTCGAGAAGGGCTCGACCTGCCAGAAGTTTCGTTAATTGGTATTCTTGACGCTGATAAAGAAGGATTCTTGAGAAGCGAAACCTCGCTCATTCAAACTATTGGTCGCGCGGCGCGTAACGTTAATGGACTCGTTCTGCTTTACGCCGATCACATGACCGGCTCGTTGAATCGAGCACTTGCAGAAACCGATCGTCGTCGAAAAATTCAGCTTCAGTACAACAAAGACCACGGTATTACGCCGAAGTCGATCGAAAAGAAAATTGGAGATATTAGAAAGATGCTCGGCGCGGACGGAATAGACGAAGAAAAAGTAAAAAAGATTCTAAAGATAGAAATGACCGCCAGCCCAGAAGAGCTTGAAGAGGCAATACGTGATAAGAAAGATGACATGCAACGGGCAGCGGCGAACTTACTCTTTGAAACTGCTGCATTATTGCGAGATGAGCTGGTCGAGCTTGAACGGGAGTTAGCCGCTAAAAAGACAACGAGCCCCCACGGTAAGAACCGGGGAGCTCGGAGACGAAAGTCTACTTCTGTGCCAGGCGTTCCTGCCTGATCGCCACGCATACGGCCAGGTACGCCACGACAAATGGCGCAACGTTCCTAACGAGAAAACCAGGTTTGATGGTCGGATCCCGTGGATGGGCTACGGCCCATTGGTATTCCCGAGTGGCAATTGCCAGGTCAAGCCAATTTCCTGGCGACAGCACGCGCAGAAAATCCATGACGGTTGAGAGGCGGCTCTGCTTGGGAATCCATCCGGATTCTGCATCCATCATGATCGTCTTGATTTCTTTATAACTTAGATGCTTGACTCTCTTCGGTCGTTCCGGCAGAGGTTGCATCTGCTCCCGCGTGGGATCGCCCGGGGCGTTCAGTGGCCGGCGCTCGACTTGCTCGACGATGTCTGTCTCCGGTTGATTTGAGGGAACCATCGGTCCCTTGATGTCGCCGGTGAAGCTCGCCTCGGGTTCATACCCTTTGTCGTTAGGCTCTTTGATCTTTTCACCAAAGAGTCCACTCAGTCCGCCAACTCCCATATTCCCTCCAAACCACTTTGTGCACCACTATTCTATATGCAAGACAAGATAAAAATCAAAGGTGCCAGGGAGCATAACCTCAAAAACATCTCACTTGAGATTCCAAGAAACAAGCTGGTCTGCTTTACTGGTCTTTCTGGTTCGGGCAAATCAAGCCTGGCCTTTGATACCATTTTTGCGGAAGGTCAGCGTAGATATGTCGAATCCTTGTCGGCTTACGCTCGGCAGTTTTTGGGTGGCATGCAGAAGCCAGACGTAGACGAGATCGAGGGGTTATCGCCAGCTATTAGTATTGATCAAAAAGCGCATTCCCGAAACCCGCGTTCGACAATTGCGACAATTACCGAAATTTACGACTATCTTCGCGTTCTCTACGCCCGCATCGGCGAGCCACACTGTGTGAAGTGCGAACGCAAGATCGAGAAACTCACTATCGACGAAATGGTCGACATCGTACTCAGGGATTTAGTAAGCGTAGCTTCCCCCTCCCAGGGGGATAAAGGGGGTCGTGAGGTAGTGGTTCTCGCTCCCGTCGTCCGCGGTCGTAAGGGCGAGTATTACCAGTTGCTTTATGATCTCTACAATTCTGGTTTCGCTAAGGTCAGAATCGATGGAACGATGCATCGTCTAAGCGAAAAGATAGAGCTCTCGCGTTATCAAGCGCATACAATCGAGGTAGCGATCGACACTATTCCGGCGAGTGCACTCCCGGACGCTCGTCAGCGTTTGAGTGATGCACTTGAGCAGGCTGTTGACCGTGGTCAAAGCCTTGCACTAATCCTTACGCCAAATGGTGAGCGATTATTGTCGAGCAAGTTTAGTTGTCCAGATGATGGTTTTTCGTTCCCCGAAATCGAGCCTCGATTGTTTTCGTTCAACTCGCCGTATGGAGCGTGTCCAGCGTGTTCTGGTCTAGGTACTGTACAAATATTTTCGGATGACCCATGTTTGACTTGTAACGGCAAGCGTCTACGCGAGGAAGCACTTCACGTCTATGTCGGCGGCAAGTCCATTGTCGACGTGACAAATCTTTCGGTTGATGGCGCCATTCAATTTTTCCTCGAACTGAAGCTTACCGAACGCGAGTCAACGATTGCGAGCACTATTTTAAAAGAGATCGAAAACCGCATGAGCTTTATGCTTGATGTTGGTTTGCATTACCTCACGCTCAATCGAACGGCTGGTACTTTGTCTGGTGGCGAAGCACAGCGCATTCGCCTAGCGTCACAAATCGGTTCTAAGCTCGTCGGTGCCATGTACGTGCTCGACGAGCCAACTATCGGTCTACATCAGCGCGACAATGAACGATTGATCAAAACACTCGAGGATCTTCGCGATCTTGGTAACACCGTGCTGGTCGTCGAACATGACGAAGATACTATTCGAGCCTGTGACTTTATGGTCGAGATTGGTCCCGGTGCCGGCGTGCACGGCGGCGAGGTAGTTGCGATCGGCACAACTCCAGAAATCTTCAAAGACAAGAAATCACGTACTGCAGCATATCTTCGCGGCGACTTGAAAATTCCAGTACCTGAAGAACGTAGAACAAAAGACGCTGGTGTGATTAAGGTTCGTGGTGCCGTCGAGAACAACCTAAAAAATATTGATGTTGATTTTCCGTTGCGTAAGTTTATTTGTGTGACTGGCGTTTCTGGTTCGGGGAAGTCTACGCTCGCCCATGATGTCATGTATCAGACGATTAATCACAAACTAAACGGCGGTAAAGAAAAAGGCGGGAAGGCAACTGCTGTACTTGGTGTCGAGTATATAGACAAAGCGATTCTCATCGACCAAGGCGCCATAGGTCGCACTCCTCGTTCAAACCCAGCGACTTATACTGGCGCTTGGAGGCCGATCCGCGATTTGTTCTCGAGTACGGAAGAAGCACGTTTCCGTGGCTACAAACCAGGTCGGTTCAGCTTTAACGTGCCTGGCGGTCGGTGCGAACATTGTGAAGGTCACGGCTTGATCGAAATCGAAATGCACTTCTTGCCAACGGTCTATGTGACCTGCGAAGTATGTAAGGGCAAACGCTTTAATCGCGAAACACTCGAAGTAACATTTAAGGACAAGAATATTTCGGACGTGCTTGAGATGACGGTCGAAGAAGGTGCGAAGTTTTTCAAGGATATTCCCGATGTCGACACGAAACTCAAAGCCTTAAACGAAGTCGGTTTGAGCTATATCAAGATCGGCCAAAGCGCGACGACACTTTCAGGCGGTGAGGCTCAACGTGTAAAACTCGCGTCAGAACTCGCACGTCGCCAAACAGGCAAGACACTGTACTTGCTTGACGAGCCGACGACAGGTCTTCACTTCGACGATGTTAAACAGTTGCTCGAGGTCCTTCATCGCTTGGTCGACAAGGGAAACACCATGGTCGTCATCGAGCACAATCTCGACGTGATCAAAACCGCCGACTGGCTGATTGACATGGGTCCCGAAGGCGGCGACCTTGGCGGCTCTATCGTCGCGGTCGGCACTCCAGAAGACATTGCTCGCAAACCAAAAGGCTTCACGGGGCAATACTTGAAGAAGTATTTGCGCTAGTTCATCGAACTTACAAATATCATTCCGCAGAGAATTGCTGTCATTCCTATCGTGCAGATAGATGAGAGCAGACACCAGAAACACATTTTTTTGATGACGAAGAGCTGGATGAATAGCATTCGAAGAGTCATTAGAAAGGCGAGTATAGATGCCAGGAAAAAAGTGAGAATAGCCGTGCCCATTAATGCAAAAGCTAATTTTCGATCCAAGCCAAGGGATACAATGGTGTACATTGTTGGAAGGAAAAGAAGTACACCTAGGTAATAGGCTAAACCGATAGAATCCGTATGTATTCCGAGGACTTTGTTGTATTTGCTATTGAGTACGAAGCCGCAATTACCGTTGAGCGGGCAGATGGGGGTCTCACCTTGTTTACGTTTTTTGATGAGATAGATCGTATCGCCAAAACCGATCAGTGTCAGGACAGTGAAAATGATTAGGAGAAAGGTCGATAGCATATTGCCCACATGATAACAGAACTGCTATAAAAGAAGGCATGATCCCTGCAAATGTAAAAATCCTTCATGGAGAGCTTCCGGATGCGCCGGGGGTGTATTTTCATTATGACGAAGCAGGGAAGTTGCTCTATGTAGGGAAGGCAACGAGTTTGAAGAAGCGTGTCGGGTCATACTTTACAAAGGCGCACGACAAGAGAATCGCCGAGCTCGTGAGCAAGATTCGTCGAATAGATTACATCCAGACGCCAACGGTTATCGAAGCGCTCGTGCTCGAGGCGAATCAGATCAAGGCGAACGAACCGCCGTATAACGTGATGTTGCTTGACGATAAAAGTTTGTTATATTTATGTTTAACGAATGACGAATTTCCTCGGCCAATCTTGATGCGTGGTTTTGATCTTGAACGGCTCGGCATAAAACCGTTTGAGCGTAAGTTGTCGGCAGTCGCGAAAAGAAAATTCATCGCGGTGTACGGACCGTATGTTAGTGGCCGATCTTTGCGCACGGCATTGAACCTGATTCGTCGGGCAATTCCCTGGTCGACTTGTTTGCCGCCGAGCGAGAGTGGAACGACTCGCGCTTGCTTCGACGCGCAGATTGGAAAATGTCCGGGCGTTTGTACCGGAGCAATAGATAAAGGTGAATATGGAAAAGTACTTAAGTATCTTAAGTATTTCTTTGAAGGAAAAAAACCGCAGATCATTCGTTCGATTCGCAGGGAAATGGAGACTGCTTCAAAGCAAGGCAAGTTCGAACAGGCCGCGAAGTTGCGCGATGAATTATTCGCGCTTGAACATATCCAGGACGTCGCGCTCATCACTCGCGAAGATGAACTGTCGAGTTTACCTTTGCAGGACATCGACACGGGCCACATCAACGCGCTTGGTCGAATTGAGGCGTATGACATTGCGCATATTTCTGGCACGTCGACCGTTGCGGCGATGACAGTTTTCGAAAACGGAAAACCCGCGAAAGGAGAATATCGAAAGTTTAAAATTAAAAGCTTTGAAGGTTCGGATGACACGCGAGCGATGGAGGAGGTGATTCGTCGGCGTTTTTCGCATGATGATTGGCCACGCGCCGACCTCTTGGTGATCGACGGGGGAGAGGGACAGGTGAATCGGGTCAGGGAAGTGCTCGAAGAACTTGAAATCAAAGTTCCAGTGATCGGCATCGCCAAAGGTTTTGATCGTAAGCAAGACCGATTAGTGTACGACGAGTCGAATCAGGATCTTCGTCGGGTGGCCGAGGCCTTTAAAGAAACTCTACAAAAAGTTCGAGACGAAGCGCACAGATTTGCGGGGGCGTATCATAGAGTTTTGAGAGCGAGACGATCAGGAATTCCTAAAAAGTAAAACCCCCACGCGTAGCGACGCGCAGGGGCTTGGGCCGTGAGGCCAGGGGGACTAGTCGCCGAAGCAACATTGGTAAGGCATGGCGGGGTTCTCACATGAGCCCTGCTCGTCGACCGTCCATTTTTCGCAGGTATTCATGTCGAACTGTTCGACCTTGTCGTCTTGTGTCGCATTCATGTTTCCGGCTGCCACTTCAGGGGTCAGACTGACCGGCAGGGCGGAGTCCTCGTCTGCTGATGATCGGAGTGCGCCTTGGAGGCTTCCGACAATTGCCGAGACAAGGAGGGCGAGGAACATTATACCGATCACCAAGGCGGCAATCGGAAATGTGGACTTCATAGCGATGCCGTGTGAGGCACTTGCGGGACGTTTGGACACGCGGGCTCCGGGGCGGAGAGGAATGAGCGGCGACTTTCGGGGATGAAAGCGGCTGTTTTTATAGCATAAAATGGGATTTTGGGCAAGGTGAGGGGTTTGGCGGCGCCAAACCCGTACGCCGAGGAGCAAAAATAGGCGATAGTTGTCCCCAAGTGGGGCAAAATGGCATTGAGTGGGCTAGAGTGGGATGGTATCATCGGCACAAGTACGAAGTGGGGTCGTGCGTTGATTTGTTATAGGCCTCATTTCTAGCGCCATATGTTTATAGGCGAATACCACATCACTTTAGACGACAAAGGTCGCTTTAGTGTTCCGGTAAAGTTTCGCGGGGCATTAGCGCAAGGAGCGGTTGTCACCCGCGGCCTAGACAATTCACTGTTCGTCTTGCCCTTGGAAGAGTGGGGAAAGCTGGCTGACAAGATTGCCGGTTTGCCCTTGGGTCAAGCGAACTCCCGTGCCTTTGCGCGCTTCATGCTTGCGGGCGCGATGGACGTTGAGTTAGATAGCCACGGACGGTTTGTAGTCCCCGAATATCTTCGGACATTCGCTGGACTGAAAAAGACCGCGGTAGTGGTAGGTATACAGAATCGTTTGGAAATTTGGGACGAAGAGGCTTGGATCGTTTACGCCAAGAAGGCGGAAGCTGATTCAGGTTCGATCGCTGAGCAACTAGGAGGGATATAAAATATGCATATCCCAGTTCTCGCGAAGGAGGTTTTGGAAGGACTCGCATTAAAGCCAGGTGAAGTCGTAATTGACGGCACGCTCGGCGGGGGCGGTCACGCTGCGCTTATGTTAACGGCGACGGCACCAAACGGCCGGCTGATCGGTTTTGATCGCGATGCGCGAAACCTTGAGATAGCCTGTGATGGCATGAAGGGTTCGTCCGATCGGGTGACGTATGTCCATGATTCGTTTGCGAACATGAAGGCACACGCGCCAAAGGCAGATGCGATTTTGCTCGACCTAGGCTTTTCCTCGATGCACGTTGATGACGCTACTCGTGGTTTCTCCTTCATGAAGGACGGGTCACTCGACATGCGTTATGACGCGTCAAAGGGTGAGACGGCTGCGGATATTGTGAACGGTTCGCCCAGAGAGGAGATTGCCGCTATGTTGCGAATTTACGGCGAGGAACCATTTGCGAATCAGATTGCGAAGGCAATTACGGATCAGCGCAAGAAGAAAAAGTTTGAGACAACTCTTGAACTGGCCAACTTCATCGCTAGTCTGTCGAAGGGTCGCGGCAAAATTCATCCGGCGACCAAGACATTTCAAGCTTTGCGCATTGCGGTGAATGATGAACTTGGCGAGCTTGAACGCGGATTGAAAGCGGCCGAGGAAGTGCTTACGCCGGGTGGCAGAATCGCGGTTATCACCTTTCATTCGCTTGAAGATAGAATTGTTAAGCAATTTTTCAGAGACAGCAAAGTGTTGAAAGCGACGACTAAAAAGCCGATCGAGGGGAGCGAAGAAGAGATTCGAAGCAACCCAAGATCAAGGAGTGCAAAATTACGAATTGCGGTTCGAACGTAAACCATATCGGAGGATATGACAGAAGGAGGGAACAATTTATTGATCGGAACGGCTAAGCAGAATATTCTGCAGGCGGTTTTTGGTGTTGTGGCTCTCGTCTTTGGACTGCTCTACATTTTTCAAATGAACGAAGCCTCAATGAAGGCTTATACTATTAGAGATTTAGAAAATACTCGGTTAACACTTTCTCATGACAGTGACCGCTTGTTAACGGAAATTGATCGTTTGCGTTCGCTTGCTAGTATTTCTGACCGGCAAGCATTTTTGGGCATGGTCGAGCCTGTGACCGTGAAATACATGAAGATTTCGTCAAATGAAGTCGCGTTGGGGAAGTAGTCTGGTTTCGTGCTAAAATAGTGCGGTATGGATTCTCCCAATTCGGGTCGACCACGGCCGGTTGTACTTTTCGTCATTGATGGTTTTGGTATTGCCCCTGATTCTGAAGGAAATGCGGTTACCAGAGCCAAGAAGCCTACTTTTGACATGTTGACTAGTCGTTATCCCGTAATGACATTGCGAGCGTCGAGTGAGGAAGTCGGCCTTTCGTGGGGCGAGATGGGAAATTCGGAGGTTGGACACTTGGCTATTGGAGCTGGTCGAGTCTATTATCAAACTTTGCCAAGAATTAACAAAGCCGTATTAGACGGTTCTTTTGCGTCTAACCCAGCGCTTGCTAAAGCGATCTCGACGGTCAAAGCAAGCGGAGGCACTTTGCATCTCCTTGGTCTCGTGTCGAGCGGCAAAGTGCACTCGTACGACGATCATTGTTACGCCCTTTTGCGAATGTGTAAGGAGGCCGGCATTAAAAAAGTGGCGGTTCACGCAATCCTTGACGGTCGGGACACACTCTATAATTCGGGCATCGACTTCATTAAAAGCCTTGACGCAAAGATGAAGGAATACGGGGTGGGCGAGATTGCCTCGCTCATGGGTCGTTACTACGCCATGGATCGTGACAACCGTTGGGATAGAGTTGAAAAAGCTTATAACGCTGTTGCTCTAGGCAAAGCTGAAAAAACGTCTGAGGATCCATTCGTCGCTATTCAGGAAAGCTACGCCAAAGAAGTCTACGACGAAGAATTTGTGCCAACGGTGATTACTAGGGGTAACAAGCCAGTGGCAACGGTCAATTCTGGTGACGCCGTTCTATTTTTCAACTTCAGACCAGACCGTTCGCGCGAATTAACTCGAGCATTCGTTCTTCCGGCCTTCGAAAAATTCACTCGTGAGTACATTAAGGATTTAGTCTTTGTGACGATGACGGATTATGAAAAGGGTTTGCCGGTAGATGTTGCCTTTCCGCCAATTGTTATTCAGAATACTTTGGCCGAGGTGGTGTCTACTGCTGGCTTGGTTCAGCTGCATATTGCGGAGACCGAGAAATACGCGCACGTCACTTTCTTCATGAACGGTACGCGTGAGGAGCCTTTTCCAAATGAGGATCGAGCTCTCATTCCTTCGCCCCATGTAGCGAGTTATGACACCGTGCCGGAGATGAGCGCGTTCGCGGTAACTGATCGGGTCATTGCTGAAATTGAGCGGGGGAATTACGACGTGATTATCGGCAACTTCGCAAATCCTGACATGGTTGGTCATACTGGAAACCTTGAGGCGACTATTAAGGGTGTTGAGGCAGTTGATACTTGTATAGGTAGAATTGTCGAGTCTGTACTGAAACACAACGGCGTTCTGCTTATTACAGCTGATCACGGAAACGCCGAAGAAGTTCTGAACCTCCAGACGCACGCCATGGATAAAGAACACAGTACAAATCCTGTTCCATTCTTTATCATTGGCAACCAGTTTGAGGGCAAGCCGTCTATTGCCGGTGACGTGCCAAATGGTGACCTCTCGCTCATGCCACCCGTTGGCATGCTGGCTGACGTCGCGCCAACCGTCCTAGCCATTCTTGGCCTCCCACAGCCGCCGGATATGACGGGAACGCCATTACTCTAATGTCACCGTCGGCTAGAGGAGGTAGAGGATATAGAGGCTCGCCCGTAGGGCTACGCCCGAGGGATGGAATGGATTCTTTAAAGAATTGGATCAATCCTCTCTCTCCTCTATCTCCTCATGCCGGCATTTTATGATGTCTCTCGACTCCATTTTACAGACTGCTATTGGACGACTGGCTCACAAGGTGCCCAGGGCTCTTTTGGTTGGCGGGGCGGTTCGCGACTTGTTGCTCGGCGTGCCGACGAATGATGCTGATGTAGAGGTCTACGGTATTAAGCCTGACGCGCTCGAAAAGATTTTGCGTGAACTGTTTACGCGGGTTGACGTCGTAGGTGCGTCGTTCGGCGTGTACAAAGTTACGCTCGACGAAGGCCGAATGCTCGACGTGGCCATTCCTCGAACCGAATCAAAAACCGGCAAAGGACATAAGGGTTTTGAAGTTATTGGTAACCCTTCGCTTGAAGTTGTCGAGGCCTTGCGTCGACGTGATTTTACGATCAACGCGATAGGCATGGATGCGTCAACGGGCGAGATCATTGATCCTTATAATGGTCGAGCTGACCTGGCCGACAAGTTATTGCGCGTGGTCGACGAGCGGACATTTGTCGAGGATCCTCTTCGGGTTTTTCGCGGTATCCAGTTTGTTGCGCGTTTTGGTTTGAAGGTCGAGCCGAAAACTTTCGCCCTCATGAAACAAATGGTCGAAAACGGCGATCTCGACGAGTTGTCAAAAGAACGCGTGACCGACGAATGGAAGAAATTACTTTTAAAATCGTCTTGTCCATCAACTGGCCTCTCAATGATGCGAGAGCTTGGCATTATTTCCCATTACTATCCCGAACTCGCCGCTTTAATCAACACGCCACAGGAAAAAGATTGGCACCCAGAGGGGGACGTTTGGATTCATACGCTTTTGGTCGTCGACGAGTGTGTTCGAATTGGTGCGCAGTTTCCCCCTTCCAGGGGGATAAAGGGGGTCGAGAACCTCGTCGCGATGTTGGGGGCGTTGTGTCACGACCTCGGCAAACCTCTCGTCACGAAAATAATTGACGGCAAAATTCGCGCTCTCGGACATGAGGAGGCGGGTGTTGAACCGACAAAATCTTTTCTTAAAAGATTTACTTTTGGCGATGACGTTACTCATGACGTCGCTGCGATTGTTCCCAATCACCTCAAGCCAACGACACTTTATCGGTCCTTTCAAAAAGGCGAGCTAAACGAAAGGCAGTACGCTAACGCCGTTCGTCGTTTGCTAAAACGCCTCGGTGGCGTCCCGCTTGATATCTTCCTTGCAGTGACTGAGGCAGACACTCGTGGTCGGGGTTCGGCGAGTGACGTGGGTGAATACGAACCCGGCGCGTTCATGCGACAAATAATTACAAAGAATGATCTCGAAGTCGCCGCTAAGACTCCACTCGTCACCGGCGCGGAACTCATTGCCGAATTTGGTCTCGTCGAAGGGCCGAAGATTGGGGAAGTCATGAAAGCTGTCGAAGCTGCACGAGACGAAGGGGAAATTGAGACTCGTGATCAAGCGATTCGTTTTATAGAAAATTATTTTTCCGCCCAATAATTGTATGGAAAATCGCAAGAACCAATCCGACTCGTCTCTGAGAAAAGTGCGCGAGACGATAGCTTTGTTGAAGGCTATTTTGGCGAGGTGGGATTTGGATGACGCGCAATGGAAGATAAGAAAAGATTTAGATTCCTCCATACTTAGAGCTTCTCAAGTTCAGAATAAATGATATACTTGTCATATATGGAGAACGATATGACAGTTCGGGAGCTGGCCGAGATTCTTACTCATTTCGCGGAGAATATTGATCAGCGTTTTGATCGAATGGATCAACGCATGGACAGGATGGAGAATACTATAGTCACTAAGTCATACCTTGATGACAAGTTATTCGACAAAGAAAGTGACTCGGGTATGGCTTTGCGTAAAGAAGACAAAAAAGTTGACGCTGTTGTATTTAAACTCGAAGAAAAGAACATTATTAATAAACAAGAAGCAACGGTCATCACTGCTATGAGCCCGTTTGCTGTTTTACCGAATTAAATGAAGTACTTCTTTGATGTTCGTGTAAGCGAGAAGATTCAGGCGTGGGGGAAGCCGCAATATAATATGTGGTACGTGTTTGCGGTTCATTTAATGTATGTTTACATTGCGAGTTGGATAATTTTTAGTGCGCTTGGTTGGCTGGTTTGGTGGACGGTGCCGGTCGTGGCGTTTTCAGCGTGGATTTTGACGTTGGGTACGCAGGTCATTGTGGCACGGGAGCGACCGAAATTCGAATCGACTACCGGGTATAAAATGTGGTGGAAGACTTACTCGTTGCCGAGCGGGCATGCGACAATCTCCGCGGCCATAGCGACGGTGTTGCTTTTGACGACGCATTTTCCAAATTCAATTTGGTTGGTTGTTTTGGCGGTCGTTTATCTGATCATCGAAGTGCTAGTTGCTATCGGTCGAATCGTGGTCGGGGTGCATTATTTGGCTGACGTAATTGTCGGGTTTGTGCTGGGGATTGCGTTTGGGGTAATGTGGTCGGTGTTATGAAAATTCAAGCAATCCTTCTCGCTGGTGGTCGAGGAACTAGACTAGCCCCAATAACCGACACGATGCCTAAACCGCTCGTGCCGATTTTGGGCAAGCCGATGATGAGTTACGTACTCGAACATCTGAAAGCGGCAGGGATTACTCGGGTGGCTATTTCGACAGCTTACCTCGGTCATTTAATCGAACAGACTTACGGCGATGGTTCCTTGATGGGCATGGAGTTGTCGTATATTGACGAACCGGAGCCGATGGGAACTGGCGGTTGGATGAAGCTGATCGACAAGTCGCAACTCGACGAAAAGTTTATTGTGGCTAACGCTGATAATTTGTTTTGGATCGACGTCCCAGCCTTCTTGAAGAGACACGACGAAGTTGGCGGGATCGCGACAATCGCTGGCATTTCGATTCCGAGCGAGACTGCTAACAACTACGAGATTCTTGACGCGAACGACGAGAAGACTCGGTTAAACGCTTATGTTGATCGAAAAGATGCCGAGCCACTGCGAAATGCCTCACCGTCTGTGTTCGTTTCTTCGGGGTGGTATATTATGACACCGGCAGTGCTTGATATCGCGCCCGACGAGTTGCCACTATCGCACGAAACTCATGTTTGGCCAGCATTGTCGAAGTCTGGTCGCACGCTCGGGTTTTATCATGGTACTGAACCGTGGTTCGACTCGGGAACGCATGAGAGACTTGCACGGGTTGAAGCGTTTTTGAAGAATCGTTGATGGCTTCCACCCCGACGCCAGGAGGGGTCGCTTCCAGTATTCTATGGATGATCAAACATGCGGGGTATACATAATGGCTAACGATGGCAACCGGGTGATTTATGTTGGCATGAGCACGATGTTGCCGGAGCGCATTCAATCTCATAAAGACAAAATGATAGAGGGTTTTACGAAAAAATATAATTGTACCCGTTTGGTGTATTACGAAATTGTTCCGGATCGAGATTCGGCTCTTTATAGGGAGAAGGAGCTAAAGGGCTGGTCTAGAATGAAAAAGGCTGCACTAATTACTTCGACCAATCACGACTGGAAAGATTTGTTCGAAGAACTTATCATGCTCGCGTAGGAGCGACCCCTCCTGGCGTCGGGGTGGGAGAGAATCCGGATAGCATTAATGCCAATCGACAATCCATATGAACCTCCTTCGACTAATCGTTCGCTCGCTGGTTCTTGCTGCTGCTATTGGTCTTGTATGTCTCGTTGTCGCGATCAACCAAATTAACCGGATCTTTTTCCAATCGCCAAAACCTGGCGCCCAGGCAATTACTTTTACGGTTACGTCGGGTGATTCATTTTCAGAGGTCGACAAACGACTAAAAGAGCAGGGGATCATTGCAAACGGTTTGTGGTTTAGGGTCGCCGCCGAGTTTTCTGGTTTGACGGATAACTTGCAGGCTGGTGTTTACTCGCTTACTCCAGATCAAAGTTACGGCGATATTCTGTCTCATCTGACTACGAGTGAAGTGACAGATATTTCGATCACTTTTCCAGAAGGTTTGACCATCGCGCAAATGGGCGAGCTCGTCCATACGAAGTTCGGTATTTCGACGGACGATTGGGCGAAGGCGACGGGTCAATATTCAAAGTTCGAAACTCATCCATTCGTTGTCCGCGCGAAGAAGCCGGATGATGTAGACCTTGAAGGCTATCTATTCCCAGATACCTATCGGTTTTTTGCTGATGCGACTGCTGACGACATTGTGAAGAAGATGATTGATACGATGGAGGCTCGTGTGGGCGAAATTTCTGCACCAACGGGAGACTCGAAAGACATGACATTTCACGAGGTATTAACTCTAGCCTCGATCGTTCAGCGGGAAGTTCGCAAGCCTTCAGAAATGAAGAACGTGGCCGATGTTTTCTTGAAACGTTTGTCGATCGGTATGGCACTCCAGGCAGACTCGACGGTGAACTATGTGACCGGTGGCAAGGATCCATCGATCTCTTTGAACGAGCGAGACATAATGTCTCCATACAACACCTATAAAAATCCAGGTTTGCCTCCGGGACCGATTAGTAATCCAGGACTCGACGCATTAACGGCCGTGATTCATCCAGCAACAAATTCTTATCTATACTTTCTAACAGACGATCTTGGAAACGTTTATTACGCGCAGACATTCGATCAACATATTCAAAATAAGGCGAGGTACCTCAAATAGATTGTAAAAGATTATTGCAACGTTTCAGTTACTTGAGTGACCGCAAAGGGACTTGTGTCCACATCTACCAGCACTCCGCGCGTGATATTGCTTTGAGTGAGTTTGATTAGACCAGAGCGAGTTGTTCCGTTCGTCGTTACAGTAAGAGTGCAGGTGGCTGTGCCGATTGGAATAGTAGCCGGTGCGTAGCTACTATTTTTCTTGATCTGAATTATAAACTCGTCAGTGCATCCCATGACAGAAGACCTTACTTTAAGGGCGATTACTTCGTCACTTGCGTCTATGAATCCTCCCATGCTCCCTTGAGCAAGAATAGAAAAAGCCAGTAGGCTGGCCGAGCCAATAATTAGCATGGTGTAGAGCAGGATAACGCCTTTGGGCGAGCGGACAAGCATATTAATTTTCGGTAGTGTGTCCGGAGAGCGCGAACGTGGTATCAGCCGAGAAAGAAGAGTGACGATACGCGCCTACTCCAGGGTTCAGCATGGCCATATCATAACTGATTCTTAAACCGGATAATGTTGAACCAGTACGGATAACATCAATGCGCCATTGGGTTACGTCGATTTCTGGATCCGTCAGATAGGTTGCTGGGTTCGCACCTTTTTGCATCCGTAATCTCCGAACGTTTTGTGGCGCTCCAGTAAAAGTTACCGCCACAGTTGGTCGATCAATGGTCACGAGCTGACCAGTAGCATCCAGAAATTTCAAGACTCCATTGTCATTAGATAAAGTAGACGTACTAACATTAATCGCGTCAGCTTCAGTGAGTGAATTCTGCAACTCAAGAAACATGACTGAGGCAGTTTGTTCCATTCGAGATCGGGCATCAAGAAGTGTATAAGTCTGCCAGAGGTTCACTAGAAACATTACGAAGGTCGGAAGAACGATCATGACAATCCCAACGTAGAGAATGGTTTCAAGCAGCGTTGTGCCTTTGTTGTTCATACTAAATTGGATTGAACGAGCCTGAGGTGAAGACAGAGCCATCCGCAAAAGTTACGGACATGGTCATTGAGGCACCGGTCATTAGGTCTTCAAATTGTCCTTTGGTGATTTGCGAAGTTTGCCCAGGTGCCATGCTGAAATTTTGAATGTCGAGCACGGTTCCTGAGTGAACACTATGGCCGGTTGGTGTGCCGGGGCCAGACGTTGACCAGACCTTAGAGTTATCAATAAAGAGTTGCTCAAATTCAGAACCGTTACTCCAGGTGAAGCTTATTTTGTCGATTGTTACACTCGTCCCACCGGTGTTAGTAAAATATAGTTGTCTAAGCTGTTTACCTCCGTAGAATTGTGCAGCATCAACGGCAAAGCTTACTTGTCCCGCTTGTCTTGGGGCAAAGCAAGTTCCGGTCGGGTTCAGCCAGTTTGTTCGTAGCGTGGTGGTTGAAGTAGTGTGAGTTCTGCCGGCGGTATCAGTCCAGCTGGTTTCGCTGATAATTTTTTTGCTATCTGGATCAATGGTGCCGCCTGAAGCGACCACGCCACAAGAAGCATCTCGGTAGACTGAAGAGATTTTTACAATTCTGGTTGAGCCATCAGCTAATGTTTGCGGGCCGTTGGTCGTCAGCGTCCACGAGGGAGCAATAAAGGTCAAGGCGCCGGTTAGAGTATTCGTCAGACTTGCGAAAGAAATTGTTCTAAGCGCCTCTGCGCCTTCATTTGCACTCCATAGCGACTGTTGAATCTCTTGGGCTCGGTCACTACCGCGGTTAGTGACGACCACAAAACCAATGAGAGCCGTCATGAAAGATGCGGTCACGCCAATTGCTACTATAGCCTCAAGAAGCAACGAACCTTTTTGAATAGCATTTCTTGAGTTACGCATAGGTTATTGACGGTTAACAAAACCGTCCGGAGTAACGGTTAGCACACGCGTGGTGTCATACCAGCCGAGCGAGATCGAACCGTATTGAGCAGTGGCGCCGGACAGCGGGCTAAAAACTATCTCATGGTCATTTGTAGTATTTGGTGCCACTCCACTAAAATCGACGGCCAAAAAGTGGATGTTGTTGCTGACTGTATAGATATCGTCACAAGCTATATCTCTGGTGGCGTAGGTGGCTCCGCAAAAAATAGTGACAGTCGTGGTTGCTCTGGTGCTTTCATTATAGGGTATATAAACCCCCCAAGAAGTACCTCCTAATCCGTGGCGAGCTTTGCGGGCGGCGGTCGACAGGATGTGGAGTATCTCGCGGTCGCTGGCACTTGAGGCTACGGATTGTTGAAATTTTGTTAAGGCTATTCCGGAGATCGAAAAAAGAATCCCAAATACACCAAGGGTGATAATGATTTCAAGAAATGTAAATCCTTTTGGGTTTTCCATGTTAGATTGAACCGACCACTTGATAGATAGGGGTAATGATCGAGAAGGCAAGTACAGCAACCATCAGTCCAATCCCGACAATCATAATAGGCTCAATAAGTGTGGTAACGTTTTTTGTGGCCTCGTCTATTTCTTGTTCGTAGAAATTCGCTAGATAGATGAGCATCTCTCCTAGGGTGCCAGTCTCCTCGCCGACGCGAATTAGACGCAAGGCAATAGGTGGAACTAGATAATTATTCGAGGTGAGAGCCAGGGTGATTGTTTTTCCTTCAGAAACGATAGTTTGCATTTTAGTAAAGAGACGCCTGTAATAGAAATTTTTAATCACGGACACGGTCACTGGTAGGGCTTCATCAAGTGGCATTCCGGTATTGAGTAAGGTACCGAGAAGTCGCATGATTCTGGCGAGGTTAGTATTTCTGACAATTTTTCCTAGAACTGGAACATGCAGTGTTAAGAAGTGGGTGATTGGTTTTACAAAAGAAAAATTCCGGATGAATAAGAAGATGATAGTTGAGGCGATCACTACGCCTGCGATTAAAATCCCATAATGTTGAACTACAAAGGCTATCCAAATCAGAACTTTTGTAGTCCAGGGCAGTGGCACGTCGAGAGATTTGAATAGCGCGGTAATATTTGGCAATACGAACACCACAATCCCGGTACAGATAATAATAGCGCTCATGAAAACAATAGACGGATACATCATGGCGCTCCTAATTTTTACCCGGAGGTCATGTTCTTTCTGCATCTGATCGGCCAGTTGTTGAAGATTGCCTTGGAGAGTACCAGAGTTTTCACCAGCTCGAATGAGGTTTATGAAGGTGGTAGAGAAAACATGCGGAAACTTTTCAAGACCGTCAGCCAGTGTGTTGCCGCTTCTGACGGATTCTCTGAGGCTGGTTAAGATTGTTTTGAGGGAGCCTTTTGATTGACTCGAAAGAATCTCAATGGCGTCATCAATCGGTAGGCCAGATTTAAGGAGAACGGCTAAATATTTAGTAAGTAAAAGTTGCTCGGTTAGCGAAAGCTGAACCGACATTTTAGTGTATAGACTTACGGATGGGAGTTGTTTTTCGACCATAAACTATTCTTCCATGACGCGACTAAGTTCTTCTATGGTGGTTTCTTTGGATAATACTTTTCTCACGCCATCCTCCATGATAGTGGTCATGCCTTCTTTTTTTGCTAACTCCTGAATTTCATCACTTGTTGCGCGCTTGTTGATTAGGCCTTGGATAGGCACGGAATTTTCTAGAACTTCATAAATACCAACTCGGCCTTTGTACCCGGTATCATTGCATTTTGTACAACCTTTTGCTTTTGCAATCTCGATTGTTTTTTTGTCTTTAAACAAGGCATCCGCCGTTTGTTTGTGCAGCATTTTCCTTCCTTCCTCGACGTTTAAGGTTTGTGTTTCGACACAATCTTTGCAGACGCGTCTAACTAGTCTTTGGGCGATAGCACAAATAAAAGTAGAAGAGATGAGGAATGGTTCTACTCCCATATCAATAAGTCGAGGAATGCTGGTAGCCGAGTTATTAGTATGGAGAGTGGACAGGAGTTTGTGTCCTGTTAGCGCGGCGTTCACGGCAATCTTTGCTGTCTCTTCATCTCTAATTTCTCCAACCATGATGATGTCAGGATCTTGTCTTAATAGGGCTCGTAAACCGGTAGCAAAGGTTAATTTGGCCACGTGGTCAACTTGGCTTTGATTGACTCCTGGAATTTCAAATTCGACTGGATCTTCTATGGTAGCAATGTTTACTTCCCGTCTATTGATTACTTCAAGAATGGCGTAAATACTAGTAGTTTTTCCGCTACCAGTTGGACCAGTAGCCAGAATCATGCCCCACGGTTTTTTAATAGCTCTTGTGATACGCGCCAAATCTTCTTCGCAGAAACCAAGCTGTTCAAGGGTTAATTGGTGCGATTGGCTCGAGAGAAGACGCAGAACTCCCTTTTCACCTAAGGAATCTGGGAGGATCGAGACGCGAACGTCTACATCTCCAAGTGGGGAGGCGAATTTGAATCTGCCGTCTTGTGGGCCGTGATGCTCGTCAGTGCGCATTCTGGTTAAGATCTTGATACGAGCCACTAGCTGGGTATGGAGAGCTGTATCTAAAGTGAATTCATCATGAAGAATGCCGTCAATTCGAATACGAATAATGGCGTGATCTTTCCAGGGCTCAAGGTGGACGTCTGAGGCCCGAGCAGCATGGGCAAAGATCATGATCATTTCAAAGAGTCTGATGGCTGCATCTGAGGTGGTACCTGCGGTTGCCTTTACGATGAGATCTTCAACATCTTTTTTTGACGGAAGTTTAGCAGTTGCAACTTTAGAGGTTTTTAAGGCTGGGGCGCTAATTTTAGTTTTTTTCTCGACGGCCATATATGCATTATTATAGTTGATCGACGGGCATTTTGTGATGGTGGGTGTGTATGAGGTTATGCACATTTAGTGATGGTTCGATCTCATGTTGGCAAATGTAGATTATAATACGGTTATTCTTAACGAATGAATTTTCTATGAAGAGCGCGCAAAGTGAGGCCAAAGGTTTTACACTTATCGAATTGTTGATCGTGATCGCTATCATTGTAGTGCTCGCTGCTGCAGTTTTCGTGGCTTTGAACCCAGCTAAGCGTTTTGCTGATGCTCGTGATTCACGTCGTTCAAGCGATGTTACGAACATTGTTGCGGCTTTGAAGACGGCGCAGGTTGATAACGGCGGAGCTTACATTGCTTCGGTGGTAGCTATGACCGCAGATACGGCCTATGTTATTGGTACTGATGCTACCGGCTGTAATACAGGCTGCACTGCCCAGACAACTAATGCCGCGTGTGTTGATCTCACAGCTCTGCAGACGGCTGGTTACTTGGGTAGCATTCCGATGGATCCTTCGAGCGGTGCCGCCACAAAGACAGACTACTATTTGATGAGAAACACTTCAGGCACGCTTACGGCTGGTGCTTGTGACCCAGAGAACGCACCTATCTCACTTAGCCGATAATACGCAAGTATAGTTTTAATGAGACGGAGCCTCATGGCTTCGTCTTTTTATTTGTGTTAATCTGGGCGTATCTATGAAGGAATTTGTACTCTCTGGTGGTGGTGCTGTTAAGCTGAATATCGACTATAAGGCCGAGTTGAATGCCGAGCAGTACGCAGTTGTTGAGAATGGCGATGGGCCTTGCTTGGTGCTCGCCGGAGCAGGATCGGGCAAAACTCGAACTGTTACTTATCGGGTCGCTTGGTTACTTGAGCATGGTGTGCCGGCCGATAGAATTTTGCTTTTGACCTTTACTAACAAGGCGGCGAAAGAAATGATCACTCGCTCGGCCGCGGTTTTAAAAGTATTTCCTCAAGGACTTTGGTCTGGCACTTTTCATTCTATTGCGAACAGACTTTTGCGAATGTATGGGGACAGAACAGTTTTCGGTCGAGACTTTTCGATCCTCGACGAAGAGGACGCAAACGCGATGATGAAGCTTTGTATTAAAGAGCGACATGTAAAAGTGACGGGAGAGCGTTTTCCGTCGCCTGCGGTTTGTCGATCTATTGGCTCGTATGCGGTGAATGCGCGTCTATCACCCGAACAGGTGCTTAATTGGAAGCATCCGGCGCTTGAACCGTTTAAGGAGGACGTGCTGGCGGTGATTGGTTTGTATGCCAAGGAGAAGGAGCGCCAGAAGTCCATGGACTTTGATGATTTGCTCGTGAAGCTGCTTGAGTTATTGCAGACTGATGATGATTTGCGCCAGAAACTTGGCAATAAGTTTGCGTATGTGCTAGTCGATGAGTTCCAGGACACGAACATGATTCAGGCGGAGATTGTTCATTTATTATCGAGTGTAAATCACAACTTGTTAGTAGTCGGTGATGACGCGCAGAGCATTTATTCTTTTCGAGCCGCCGAGATTAAGAATATTTTGGACTTTCCTAAGCGCTATGAGAATGCGCAGGTCTTTCGGCTTGTTACAAACTATCGGTCGACTCCAGAAATTCTCGATGTCGCAAACGCGGTAATCAAAAATAACAAGGAACAATTCGCAAAGGATCTGACAGCCGTAGTCGGTCACGGCGACAAACCACTCGTTGTCCCAGCCGCCGACGAGAGACAAGAAGCGCAGTATGTCGCCGAGCAGATTCTCGAATTGATCGACGGGGGCGCGCCGATGAAAAGCATCGCGGTGCTTTTTCGAGCGGCGTTTCACTCGCAGTCACTTGAATTCGAGCTGATGCGTCGAGATATTCCGTATGAATATAGAGGGGGATTGAAATTCTTCGAGCGTGCGCACGTGAAAGATGCGATCGCTCACCTTCGAGTAATTCGAAACGTGAAAGATGGGATGGCTTGGATGCGTTCGCTCCAAATTCATCCAGGCATGGGACTTGTTACTGCGAGTAAGGCTGCAAATTTTCTCGGCGAACTTCCCGATGCACAATCGGCCATTACAAGTTATCCGCCACTTGGTGCAAAGGCGACTATGGGTTGGCAGAAATGTGTGCAGATTTTTGGGGCCATGTTGGTCGAGTCGTCACCGGCCGGAATGCTTCGCGCCTTTGCGTCACATGACGTGTACAGGCAGTACTTAGAAGCCGAGTTTCAAAATGCTCGTGAACGCCAGGAAGACCTTGAGCAGTTCGGTTTGTTCGCGGAGCAATATGACAAGCTCGGAGATTTTCTTGATGCCGTGACACTAACCGGAGATTTCGGCACTACGTTGCAGGACCCCGAACGTGCGGTACGGGCCGACTTCAATGTCGGCCCCTCCGAAGACAAGCTCATTCTCTCGACGATCCATCAGGCAAAAGGTTTAGAGTGGGACAGCGTGTTTATTATTCGCTTGGCCGAAGGCGCATTTCCTCATTCGAGATCTTATAGCGAAGAAAATGGCATGGCTGAAGAACGGCGTCTCTTTTATGTCGCCGCAACAAGAGCTCGTCGAAACCTGTACTTCACTTATCCCGTCACCACCGGTTACGAGTCTATCGACATCCGCCAGCCTTCCCAGTTCCTCGATGAGATCCCGAAAGAAATGGTTGAAGAGGTTCGTTTGCGTACCACCGTTCCATCCTGGGGCTCCTCGACTGCATACCGACCATCAGCTCCTCGTCCCTCCGCTAATGTTTATGACGATGAACCAACGATAGTTCTAGACGACAACGGTGAGCGTACCCAAAAGAAAATGCCTAGTAGCTTCTTGAGAAGTGTTGATGAACTATAATTTATCCTGAAGAGATTCTTTTATAGGAGAAAAATTTCTGAGGATCTGATCATGAAAGTATTGGTCCCCGAGCGTAGGCGAGGGGCCTAGAGGTGGTGGATTGGATATGAGAAATAGGGTCAGGTCGGGGGATGGGAATTTGTCTTTCTTGGTGGGCGAGTACTCTCTTCGTGGGCGCGAAGACGTCTATCGAAAACCGTTGAGCTGTGTTAAACCCCGCAGGGTGCCTCGGTGAGATGAAAATAGAACGGAGCTGATGCTTCTAGTGGCTTCGAGATAACAATTTAATTTTCTACAAACGGTCCTCCAGGTGTACACTTGCGGTACACCAATTCGTAGGTGCCATAAGGAACACATGGTTCTTCTTCTTATTTCGTTATTTCGCATCGCATTGAAATCCTTCTCATAATATAAGAATCACTTCAGGGTTAGCACTATGGATACACTTTTTATCGGCATTAAGGAATTTCGCCAGAACATGGCCAAGGTCACTCAGGACGCTCTTGATAACAAAAGACGCATTATTATTCTCCGTAAGAACGAACCAATTTTTGAGCTCATCCCTCTCTCAAAGAAAGACCGCGAATGTTGGAAATTCGAAATAGATTATAAGGACGAAGGTCGCACTACCTCCTGGATGAAACCTCACAAACCGTCACTCCATTGAATGGTCACATCCTTCCTTTTAAAAGAATCACGATCAGAGTAAACTCTTCGCATTATGGAAATCAAAAAAGACTACGCTGCTTTGTCATTGGCTGCTCATAAGGAAAAGAAGGGAAAATGGGCGATTACTTCAAAGATGCCGCTCGTGACCGTCGACGATTTGTCGATTGCGTATACCCCTGGCGTTGCTGCACCATGTTTGGCGATTGCGGAGGATCCAGAACTCGCCTATGAGCTGACTATGAAGGGGAACTGCGTGGCGGTTATTTCTGACGGCACTTCCGTGTTGGGACTCGGCGACATTGGTCCAATGGCGGGCTTGCCAGTGATGGAAGGGAAAGCTGTTCTATACAAGAAGTACGCTGATATTGACGCGATGCCGATTGTCCTTGCGAGCAAGAATATCGACGATATTGTGCAGGCAGTGAAAATGATTGCGCCGACTTTCGGTGGCATCCATCTCGAAGATATCGCCGCTCCTGCTTGTTTTGAAATCGAGAGACAACTAACGGAAGCGCTCGACATTCCAGTGATGCATGACGATCAACACTGCACGGCAATTGTGGTAGTCGCCGGTTTGTTCAACGCTTTAAAAGTAGTTAGCAAGGAATTATCGAATGTCCGAATTGTCGTGAACGGCGCCGGTGCTGCCGGTATCGCAATCACTCAGTTGCTACTCGACGCTGGCGCGACTAAGATCGATCTCGTCGACTCTGTCGGCATCGTCGCTCTCGGTCGGGAGAAGATGAACTCGGAGAAAGACAGACTCGCTAAAATAATAAATACTGTTGGCAAGCTCGGGACACTCGCAGAAGCAATGAGTGGTGCAGACGTATTCATCGGGGTTAGTAGACCGGGTCTTGTAACTAAAGAGATGGTCCAGACCATGGCAAAAGATCCAATTATTTTTGCACTCGCCAACCCAACTCCAGAAATCATGCCAGAAGAGGCGCTCGCTGGGGGAGCGGCTGTAATAGCTACCGGACGTTCTGATTATCCAAACCAAGTGAACAATGTACTCGTGTATCCAGGTCTATTTCGTGGGTTACTTGACGGTCGAATTCGGAAACTAACCGCGAAGATGAAACTAGCCGCTGCACAGGCTCTTGCCTCGTCCATAAAAAACCCAGAAAAACAGTGTATACTACCTAGTATCTTGGAGGAGAACCCTGCAGAGAGTATTAGAAACGCCATCCTTCAGGCTTGATTATGACCAAACGCGTTTTTCGGCATACTCGCCGAAGACGAACCTCAGTTTTCCGGCCGCTCCTGTCCTCCGCTTTTCTAATTGTCCTTGGTGGCGGTTTATTTTGGGGTGGTATTAATTGGTTTAGAGCAAGCGGTGCCATGACAGAAAAACTCATGGCTGATTCTGGTAGCGTGGCTGATGTTATTGCGCCAGAGTCCGTTTCGGCCGCTGAACCATTTTTACTTCGGGCGGATATTCTTTCTTCGGCTGACGGTAAGGCAACCGGTAGCGCCAACAGAACTCCTGGGGAGAAGAGCGCGGATTATCACTTGATTGTTTTCTTGCCAGGTATAGACGCCGCATCAGAAACTTACGCAGTATGGCTTTTGAAAGACGGTTTGGCAGATGTGAAGCGAATGGGGGACCTGTCTCCGCGAGCAGACGGTAGTTGGGTGGCGGACTTTACGGCTGGCGCGCTTAGTGGTATTGCTGATCCAGACGCTTACCGAACCCTGGTTATTATGAAGGAGAACAAGGGGGAAGACAGCGAAAAAGGAGCTAAGATTGCCGAAGCTAAATTCTAAACTTTGTGAAAGTCACTGTCGTTGGCGCTGGTTGGGTGGGGATTATCTCTGCGGCCACGCTCGCCCATTTTGGACACCAGGTTGTTTTAACAGACAACCGTGAAGAGAGGATCGTCGCCCTTAAGAGGGGCGATTTGCCGTTTTTTGAGCCAGGCCTACCCGAGCTACTTTTAGAAGGGGTGACTGCTGACCGATTGCACTACGCGGTTATGTCAGTTGAAGCCATGGCTGAGACAGATATTGTTCTTTGCTCCGTTGGCACTCCGCCTTTACCAAATGGCGCCGCAGATTTATCCGCTGTCTTTGAGGTAGCGCGTGATTTTGGTCGAGGTATTGAGCGGGGAAGTGTATTCGTTATTCGCTCAACGGTTCCGCCTGGCACAGGAAAACTTTGCCAAGAAATTATTGGCGAGGAATTAAGACTTCGTGGGGTTACTCGACCATATGCCATTGGTTCAAACCCAGAATTTTTGGCCGAGGGTACCGCTATCCGAGATTCTCTTGAACCTGAGCGTATTGTTATCGGATCAGAAAGCGAAGCCGGCGAACAGGCGTTGAAAGAACTTTACGCTCCTCTTATTGCAAGTGGCGTGCCCTTGCTTTCGACGAATATTCCAACTAGCGAACTAACCAAATACGCCGCCAATGCATTTTTAGCGACGAAGATTAGTTTTATAAACGAAATTGCTAACTACGCGGAGTTGGTCGGCGCTTCAGCACACGATGTAGCGAAGGGGATGGGTATGGATAGTCGAATCGGCCCAAAGTTTTTGAAGCCAGGCATTGGCTATGGCGGAAGTTGTTTACCAAAAGATGTCAGGGCGCTCGTGGCCGCTGGTAAAGAGGCCGGTTATCGTTTTCAAATTATTCCGGAGGTCGATCGCGTGAACGTTGGCCAGCGAGTACGTATGTATGAGGTACTTGTGAGCGCGCTTGGTACCGTACGCGGAAAGCAAATTGTTATTTGGGGAGTCTCTTACAAAGCCGGCACAGACGACACTAGGGAATCACCTGCGTTATATTTTATCGATCGCCTATCCCGCGAAGGGGCAACTGTTGTTACGTTTGATCCAAAAGTAGGTGATAAGATTCGTTTGCAGTTTCCTCAGGTTGAGGCTGCTGGCAGTCCCGAAGACTCTCTTCGAGGTGCTGACGCGCTAGTCCTGCTGACTGAATGGCCGGAATTCGCCCCATATACCTTAACAGAATTACGCACTCGATTACGTGATGGAGTGGTGCTTGACGCTCGCGGGTACCTGAGGAAAAGATGATTGACTTGAGATGCCAGTAAATGGTACAAGGTGCCGTACTTTGTACTATTTTTTGTGTCTATGAAAATGAAATTCGTCGCGTTCGTTTCGCTCGTCTTGATTTCTGGAATGCGTTTTTCAATACAGCCAGTTTACGCCAGGATATTTCCGCCTCCAGCGACTATTGTTTCCGCTACCATGCTTGATGTTGATAACAACGGAAAACTAGATCACGTCGATATTGTGTTTTCTGATGATATTAATAGTGCGTCAATAGATTTGAGCGATTTTTCAGTAACGGCCTGTACATTTTTTTCAGCCGACTATGTAGTGAATGATTTGAGCCTTCCGTATGCCAATGTAATATCTTTGGCTATTACTGAAATTGCTGATGGGATGGACACCGGAGTTACTTGTTCAGTAAATGTTTCCGGGATTGCTGATATTTATGATAATGCGGTTGCTGGTTCAGTGGTTTCTGTCGATGGCGCAGCACCGGTCATCGAGCGGATTCGATACACTGATGACAATTACAACGGAAAGATCGATCGTCTAATCGTTGATTACTCTGAGGAGTTAGATGCTGAAACTATTGCAAGCTCAGATAATTTCTCGATTGCTAATGACGGCGACTTTGACGGCACTACTGTAGCTTCCAGCGGATCTCTAGAAGTTGGTGCTGAACTTGGCTGGATCAGCTTGCCACTTAACGAGGGAACCGTTATGGACACGCGTGATGATTCCGCTACTTTCACGCTAGCTACGAACGACGGTTACAGCATTCGTGACGTTGCCGGCAATACTGACGATCTGATTCGTGAACAGTCTTTGGCTACGATGGATGATATTGCCAAGCCAGAGATTAAGTCCGTTTCTTACGAGGATGAAAACGGTGACGGTAAAATTGACGGGCTAACCATGGCCTTCACTGAAACTGTTTCATCTGGAAGCTATCTTTGGCCAAATCAGTTGACTATTGCTGAGGATGCTGGTTTTACGGATTTACAATTTACATCAGACTCCGAGGATTTGATTAGCGAGAATGCTGATTCGATTTATATTCCGATGACAAAATCAAGCGTTGTTTCAACTCATACTGATCTACCAATCGTACTCGGCGTTGGGTCTGACGAAACTGGTTATTATCTACTGGACTTGGCGGGGAACGGTTCCGGATCTTCTCCTGAAAATTTTGCAGTTACGCAAACACTTGATGGAGCTGCACCGATTCTCGTTTCTTCTGTTCCGGCAGACGAGGGGACGATGAGAAATCTGAACGCTAATGTTACCTTGAAGTTTTCTGAAGATCTTGATCTAGAAACGGTTAATACGAGTACGGTATATTTCAATGAAGAGGGTGTGTCGTTTATAGTTGAAGATGCGGTTGATCATTCGGTAGTTACTTTAAATCCGGACGGAGCCTTGGATCCGTTAACTACTTATTACATTAGAATTGTTAGCACTCGTGGAATTGCTGATCCGGCTGGTAATTATGTCGGCGGTCAAACTCTCATGTTCACCACAACCGACGGTAAGACGAGCGGGTCTGCCGGCTACATCGCGCCGACCAACTTTGGTTCCAACGACGTAATTCCAGTATCTGAGCCAGCTGGTGAGGTGTCCTCGGAGCTACTGATACAGCTGTAGATCCAATCTCAACAGATGTTCGAGTAGGCGCTGATGATAACGGCGTCATAGCCGGTGACTATATCCGTGGAACTTCTTGGACTACGGTTTATTACGTTGACGCTGACATGATTCGTCATCCAATCATTGATCACCAGACATACTTTACTTACGAGAATTCATGGGACAAAGTGATTGTGTTGGCTGACGAGAAGTTACGCGATTACCCAATGGGGAGCTTATTGCTTCCTAAGGCGGGAACAGTTTTAGTGAAGTTTGCGTCTATGAATACGGTCTATGCACTTGAGGCTGGAGCGAACGGCGCGACAGTTTTGCGCCTTGTTCCTAGTGAGGCCATGGCAGCAACTGTGTTTGGTGGCCACTGGGTAGATTACGTGATTGATTTGCCTGTTGTTCTCTATCCGCACTTTAAGAAGGGAGCGGCGGTTGATTCAAACTTCGTTGTTGACCTGAGCAAGATGAAGACTCGTTTGTCACTAAACAATAATTAAGATTCTAGATAAAACAGCACTCCGAAAGGGGTGCTGTTTTGTGTTACAATATGTCTTGTATGGTTATCTTCCCGTCGCGTACGTCAAAAAATGTTGTACGCGAAGAATCTTCGGCTAGAATTCCTCTCACAGAGGAAGAGCGATTGCAATATAAGCAAGGATATAGACCGGCGCGGATGAGTGATATCACCTGGCGTATTTTTCGGATAATGGCGGAGTTTGTGGAGGGGTTTCAATTTCTTTCGACTACTAGTAATGAAGTTTCGATCTTTGGTTCTGCTCGAATTCCACCTGGAAACAAGTGGTATGAGGAGGCGGTTAAGTTAGGTTCACTTTTAGGAAAGAATGGTTTTACGGTGGTGACCGGTGGGGGTCCTGGAATCATGGAGGCGGCTAACAAGGGGGCGTTTGAAGTCGGCGCTCGTTCGGTCGGCTTGAACATTCAGTTACCAAAAGAACAGCGTATTAATCCTTACGTGACAGAGTCTCGTGCTTTCTATTATTTCTTTACGCGCAAAGTAATGCTTGCAGCTTCGGCGCAGGCCTATGTCTATTTTCCCGGCGGTTTTGGAACGCTCGATGAAATGTTTGAAATTCTAACTTTGATTCAAACCGGTAAGTCGGAAAAAGTGCCAATGGTGCTTGTGGGTAAGGAATATTGGGGCGAACTTTGGGACTGGCTTCGTGACCGGGTTTATGATAAGATGGATGCCATTGAGCGCGCGGATTTAGACCTCGTGCGCATCGTGGATACGGCAGAGGAGGCGTATGCGATTGTTTCTAAATCGACCGAACGACACTTCTTTTAAGCTATGTCCGAACGCCTGATACGGCTTGCTCAGCATCTTGTCCCCGAAAAGGCTTTTGGCTCAACTGCGAGCGACGAGTTGATTGAGGTAAGCGCGCCAGCATCTACGGCAGCTTCTATCTACGAGCGCATCAGAAATTCGCTCGAGTATCAGGAGGAACATCTTCTGCGCCGTAACGCAATTTTACGAATTTTGAAACGCTACGTGGGCACTCACGCTACTTTAGAAAGCACGGCCGGAAATTTGTTGCGCGAACTAGTCTGGGCTAAGTATTTACCAAATAAAGTAGTACCAACATCTTTTGTAAATCAGCTCGCGCCAATTCTCGCGAAGTATGAGGTTCTGTTGAAGGCCGCTGAAGAAAACAAAGAAGATTCCGACACGCTTTTCTATATCGTTTTAGATATTTTAGCGACTGAGATTGAATACTTACTCCAGCCACCAAACGCAGATGAGGCGCTAGCCAGCTTCATGTATGAGGAGATGAAGGTTAGGACAGAATGGGATCCGTCGCTCGCTATTTCCGCTGAAGACAAAGATTTGCGGTTCTATGTGGCTGTGCACCGATCGCTCCTGAAATCTACATCCGCCACTCTTCGTTTTAGACTATTTACACTTTACTATCCGGCTTGGCGTGAGCTAGGCGCGGATGACTCACTGGTAGCTGAAATCGCCGCTAACTTGCCGGCTGTTGTTGGGGCTATCGAGGGCCAGATTGCCCATCCACTGACTGAGAAACTGACGCGCTTGCTTCGTCGCCGGGCCGGTATATTCCGTGTGCTCGGGGATGTACTTAAGGGCGCAAAAGCGGAAATGTATGATGATCCGCATGATCTTGACGTAGCTGTTGCCGAGGCACTGGCGGTTAGAACCTCTGATTTTAAAGTTCGCCTCAGAAGAACTACGGTTCGTACTATTATCTTTTTGCTTATCACGAAGATGTTCTTAGCGTTGCTCCTGGAAGTTCCGTATGACACGCTGTTGATTAAAGAAAAAGTGGCGCTTTATCCGCTGTTTGTAAATATTCTTTTCCATCCTCTGTTCTTGGCCATTATTTCGCTCACCATTAAGATTCCAGAAAAAGAAAACTTAGCAGACTATAAAAATGCTATTCGTGCTTTGTCAGTTGGGGCAGATCATCCGGTTCTTCATGTTCGAGTAAAACGTGAAGTGCGTGGCAAGTGGCAGATTTTCTTTGACGCCATTTACGGTGCATTATTTGTTGCAGTTTACGGAGCTATCGGTTGGTTCCTTCACACTGTTCATTTCCATATCCTCTCGATCTCGCTTTTCTTGTTTTTCTTGTCGATTGTAACGTTCTTTGGTATTCGCATTAGAACTAGTGCGAAGGATATTATCGCGTCCGACTCTCGCAGTGGTTTCTTTGGAACCGTTTTCGATATTCTTCTTTTGCCGATCGTCCGGGCCGGCTCATGGTTGTCTGAAAAAGTTTCCAAGATCAATGTGTTTATTTACTTCTTTGACTTCATCCTTGAAGCTCCGCTTAAAGTCGCCATTCAATTTATTGAGGGCTGGCTAGCGTACATCCGTGAAAAACGCGAACAAATTTAAACAGTTTAGGATTCCACATTTTATCGGAGGACTATTCTTCGTCCTTGTTTTTCTCGTCATCACTATTCTTTTTACTAAAGTTTTTTTATTGCCAAGACAGACAAATTTTGGGGTAACGTTTTCTGCCCCTCAAGCTAGATATTTGAAGCTGAACGCTTGGGAGACGTATATCAGTATGATGGATGATCTTGGCATTAGGCTAATTCGTTTGCCGGTGTATTGGAACGAAACGGAAAAAGTTAGAGGGGTTTTTGATTGGAAAGAAACGGATTACTTCATGAATGAAGCGGCTTTGCGAGGTGCTCAAGTGACTCTTGTGTTGGGCCAAAAAGTTCCGCGTTGGCCGGAGTGTCATATTGCGGATTATGCTTTGGGCGAAGTTGGAACTGACGCATATAGTGATGATCTAGTAAGTTTTGTTAAGACGACGGTTGAGCGTTACAAGGATCACCCAGCGTTGTTACGTTATCAAGTTGAAAACGAACCGTTGTTTCCTTTTGGCGAATGTCCTCCGCCTAATCTCGCCTTGTTAAATCGGGAGATTGACGCGGTTAGAGCCGCTGATTCGAACCACGATATTCAACTAACTGTTAGCGGTGAAAGTGAATCCTGGCTTGATCTTGCTAAGCGGGCGGATGTAATTGGCGTCAGTCTTTATCGAGTAGTTTGGAACAAAACTATCGGGCCAATAGTTTATCCGCATTCAGCTGCTTGGTACGCGGTAGAACGTCAGATGATCGCTCCTTGGGTGAAACACTCGATCATTTCTGAGTTGCAGGCAGAGCCGTGGTTTGACGCCGGTGCCATTCCTTCTGGCTTGGGTAGTGCGTACGGGTCTTTTACGGCTGAACGTCTCCGTGATCACGTGGCCTTTGCCAAGCGAACCGGTTTTTCTGAGGTATATTTGTGGGGCGTGGAGTGGTGGTATTACATGAAAGCCCATGGCGACTCCCGATTGTTTGATGAGGCTAGAGTAATTTTTCGATCGAGCAGTTTATGACAAAACGGACAAGGCCTTCGAAGTCTACGCCCTACTCCCTACACGCTACACCCTTTGATGTGGTAATCATCGGTGGCGGTGGTGCTGGTATTGCAGCCGCTGAAGGGGCAAAAGCCGCTGGGGCAAAAAAGATTTGTTTGATTGAACCAGCTGAACTTGGTGGCGAATGTCCGTACAGGGCCTGCGTGCCGACGAAGTCATTGCTTGCTTCGGCGAAAATGTTTCGAGTTCTTCGCGAACACGGCGCCGAGTTCGGAGTGATTGCGCGAGGCGTTCGATTCGATCTGAAGAAAGCCATGGCGCGAAAAGAATCAGTTATTGAGGCTATTACTGGTGACGACCGGATGACAAAATATCTGGCTAGTTTAGGGGTTGACGTGATAAAGGGCAAAGCAGTTTTTGAAGATGCTCATACTATTCGAGCTGCTTCTCGAGTGATTAAGGCAAAGGCTATTGTTATTGCGACCGGAACCGTCGACGCCATTCCGCCGATTGCCGGAATCGACGAGGTTGAGGTTCTTGGGTATGCCGACGTTGTGAATCTCCCACGTTTGCCTAAATCAATTGCCATTATCGGCGGTGGTCCGGTTGGTTCAGAGTTCGCTACTTTCTTTGGTTCGGTTGGCGTGAAAACTACGTTGTTCGAGCCAGCCGATCACATCTTGTCGCGCGAAGAAGAAGAGTTGTCGCTTTTGGCCGAGACGTCACTTCGCGAGACTGGTGTGACCGTACTAACAAAAACTAAAGTACTTGGCTTACAAAATGAAAAACGGGGAACGCGCGTCACATACCAAACCGGTCGCCGGCCACGCCAGTACATTTGGGTAGAGGCTGTTATGCTCGCCGCCGGCAAAAAACCGAACCTTGCTAATCTCGCTATCGAGCGCGCCAAAGTTAAGGCCGACAAAACTGGTCGAGTCGTCATTAATAGCAAACTACAAACAAACGCCAAACACATCTTCCTGGCCGGCGACGTTTCCGGCCGAATGATGTTCACGCATACCGCGCATTACGAGGGCTACATCGCAGGCTGGAATGCGGCTGGCGGTTCCGCCCTCGACACAGACCTTTCCGTCATTCCTCGCGTCACCTTCGTTGACCCCGAACTCGCCTCCGTCGGTCTCACTCAGGCCGAGGCGGTTACGGCCGGGTTCGAGACGATTGCGTACCGCACGCCTATGCATGTCCTCGCGCGTTCGGCGATCGATGGCAAACAAACCGGTTTGCTAAAAGTAGTCGTCGACAAAAAAACTGATCAAATTCTCGGCGCCCATCTACTCGGCGAACGGGCAGGGGAGGTGATTCATGAGCTTGCCATCGCCATGCGTCATTCATTGCCGTTCAATGAAGTTCGTTCCGGCCTTCGGGCGTACCCAACTTATTCGGAAGCGATTTCTGCGCTCGACGTATGAAGAAACTTCTGCACCTCGAAGAGGAGAAACTGGCTAGACTTAAAGAACAAAATGCAAAAATTTGGTTGACGTTTACTAGGACTCGACCAGCCTGGGGCATGATCCCGGTGCGTATTGTATTCGGGGTTGTTTTGATACTCGAGGGCATCTCGCGCTTTACGTTTGTTCGACATAACAAGGATAGCTTGCTCGCTCAGCTGCCACACGAATGGCAACTTCCGTTGATTGTCATATTTTCGGTTATCGAAATTGTCGGTGGAGCAATGACTATTCCCGGCGTTATGACCCGTTTTGTTGGCATGGCAATTCTGATCGAGATGTTCTTTGCGATCATGTTCGAGCGTATTCCGTTGGCTTTCAGCGGTGACCTGCAAACGCAAATTTTATTGTTCGGCATTGCCTCACTTCTTATGTTTTCCGGCCCCGGACGATACTCCGTCGACGGGGCGATTGCTCGTTACATTTTGCAGAGATACCCAATCGAGAAATGGCGTCTTTATGTTTACGCCGAAACGCCGATAACCAAGTGGTGGGAATGAAGTCGATTTCTCGTTCAGTCATCCTGAGCTTCGCGAAGGATCTGATTGGATAACTCCCATAATCTTGATGAATATACGCTATACTATTCGCATATGCGTCTAGTATTTTTTCGTTGGAAAAGCAAGGTCGTAGCTGTCTTGGCGCTCGTCGCCATGCTTGGCCTCATGACTTCATCTCCTCAACCAGCCTTTGCAGCTGTTATCACCTGGGATAACGGCGGGGGAGATGGACTTTGGAGTACTTGTACAAACTGGCTAGGAGACGTTTGTCCAGGCACCGGTGATATTGCTACATTTAATCCAGCCGTATCGGATACCTCGTCAACAATTGATACACTATTCGGTGATTTCTTTTCGGCCACTGTCGGTGGTGTAAATATAATGACGGGTTTTACTGGAACTATCACTCAGGCTCGGGCGGTCAATATTGGGACTAGCGGTTGGTCGCAGGATGGAGGGACACTTAGTGGAAGTGCTGATCCAGCTCATTATTTTGCGGTGAATAACGGAACCTTTACACTTTCTAACGGTACATTCACTGCTCCGTCGGCTACGGCTCTTGAGCTGAATACTGCGGCTTTTGTAATCACTGGCGGTACGTTTGATCCGAATGGTGGAACGTTGGAGGTTGTGGGTACGGCCAGTTCAGTGGATGTTCTGAACTCCTTTACCTTTTCAAACCTGACTGTACAAATGACCGGTTCGTCGAATATTTTTACGATTGCGGCTGGTGACACACTTATTGTTCCAGGGACGTTTGCTTTTATGAACGGTAAGATTAACGGCGGAACGGTTGAAACTCAGGCTGCTATGAGTACGGGCAGTCACCCTGTTTACCCTGACGGTGGTACGGGGACCATCATTATTGACGGACCAGCCGTCAGAACAATTACTTTGTCGACCAATGCAGCTGGCGGTGTTTCATTGCCGAATGTTGTTTTGAATGCTGCGGATGTAACCATATATTCAGGAGCGAACGCGGCATTTACCAGCCTAACAATTCAGGCCGGAGCTATTCTCACGGAAGCTCGTGCCAGAAGTTTCTCGGTAGCTGGTAACTATCTGCAAAGTGGTGGCTCCGTAGACCTGAGTAATCTCCTTAACGTTAACCTTTCCACTTTTTCAGTTACTGGTTTATTGTCAGTGACTGGGGCGACAGCTAGCCTTATTTTGGGAGAGACAACTCAAGTAGCTGGAGGTTGGACACATACCGGAACGTCTACGATTAACGTTGGAACTGGACTTGTGACCATGCGACTGACTTCCGATATTAATCTTACCGGCGATGCTACATTTAATGACCTCATCATCAATTTTTGCTCGCCGAGCTTAGTGAATCATGCTGTTACGGTTGCTACTGGAGTCAACAATCAATTCATCGTGAATGGCAAGGCTTGGATAGAGGGTTGCGGATTCAATAACTTACTATTTTTGCAGAGCAACTCAAGCGGAGTGCAGGCAGACGTTGATTTTGCTGGTCGTACCACTATGTCTCGCGTAGTCATGAAGGACATTAACAATTACGACGCAACTCCTGTTCAGTGTGTCAATCGATGTATGGATCGGGGAGATAACGCAGGTGTTACTTTTCTTCCCGAGAATCGGTTTATTTCCGTCGGAGCTGCTTACGCCGCGGCCGGGAACGCAACCACTGATACTTCGGAAAGTGGCGATTCAGTTCGAGTTGATGTTGTTTTGCGGTTAGCACCAACAGCCACAGTGACTATTCCAGTTGCTACTTCTGATGCAACAGAAGCTGAGTCGAACGTTAGTTCGTTAATTTTTACCACGGACAACTGGAATGTTCCGCAGACCGTTACTGTGACAGGTATAGAAGATTTGATCGACGATGATAGTATCTCCTACTCGCTAAATATCGGTTCGGCCACTTCTACCGATTTGGGATATGACGGCCTTTCGATTAGTGTTCCTTTGAAAAATCGTGACAATGATACGACCGAGGGAAGGGTCGATTTCCAGAATGGTGAAGACTTAAATATCCTGTCTGGAGACATTCTTTCAGATGGCAGCAGTTTGAAATATAAAAATTGGAGCTCTTCGGATGTATATGATTCCAACGGCGCACTTGCCACGGTTCATGACAATGTGATTTTCGATCCAGATGCCAATATGTTCTGGGAAGCTGATCAATCCAATAATCGGCTTCTAAAATTTGATCCGACTGGCGTGATAGATGTTACAGCTCCAATTGCCTCGCCAGCCAGTCCTTCTAAAGTTGTATATGACTCAACTCATTTAGCTATTTGGACTACATTTTCTGGTAGCTCAAACATTGTTAAGCTGGAATCTTTAAACGGAACGCCTTTTGATACCGATCTAGCTACGAGCACCTATCCAGTTGGTGGCATACCGGCATTTATAGCGTACGACGCAACTCAAGATTCAGTTTGGATTTTGACTGATGCCTCAGTACTTGTAGAGATTGATGCGGCGACTGGTGGTGTGTTGCATTCGTACGCAACATTAGTAAATGCAAGTGAACTAGTTTATGACAGCGTGAATAATAAACTTTGGACATTGACCAGGCCATTTAATTCATATTATGTTCTCGAGAAGATTGATCCTTTGACCGGGCTGACAACTAATACGTATCCGCTCCCAACGGTGACTGGAGATATTCAGGGGACAGTTCGTTTAGCTTTTGATGTAACGAATAACATAGTTTGGGTTTCAGATGCTCCGAGCAATGAGAGTGACGGTGCGGCTTGGGATAGCGTGGATTTTTTGATGGGTATTAATGGAGTTGATGGGACAGTTCGAGGAGTCTACGATTCAGACTTTTTAAGCCTAGGTTACCCAGTGGTGAATGAATATGATCAATTGGTGCATTACGGCTTACATTCATTCGCCATCACCGATGGGAGTCGACAAGGTGTGATAGGTGCTGAGATTGAAGCTGTTTCCGGTACTGGAGAAATGTGGAGTAATGGTAATTTGTACTATCACACGCTCTATTGGCCAAATGCTTATACAACAGCTACAACAGAATATGGTGGTTTACTTCCTACCACTCTTTGGAGCACGTTAACGGAATATCCAAATGCAGAAATTACCAACGGTTCCTCTCTTTACACTTTTTCATTTAATAGTGGTTCAAGCTACTACATTTGGACCGGTTCAGTCTGGCGCGTGATCGCTTCTAGCTTAGCGGCTGATCATGGCAATGGAGACGGGGATTGGTATTATAGAGATTCTGCCAACGGGTGGACATTCGACGCTACGGCAACTGCAACTAGTGCTATTCAGAACGCCATTCGTTACGCCAACGGAAGCAATGATATGACTGGTGCAACAGCCCAGTCCTTGGCGCCCGGTACTTGGGAAAGTGCGCCCGGTTGGGTTGCATTGACTCCATTTCTTGCCTCTACCTCTTACTACACTCCAGACACGCTTATCTACACGGATACTTGGGCTAGTTTAACTGATGTTACGCTGAACGAAACTCTGGCTGGGCAAGGAGCTTATTACGCATTTTCATTTACGGACAGTGAAAAATTCTCCATTTGGACCGGTTCCGCTTGGCGAGTCATTGCCAGTTCTCGGACGGCTGATCACGGAGGAGCTGAATGGACCTGGTATTTCCGTGATGGTGCTAACGGCTGGGTAAATACTTTTGATACAAGTGGCTTTGACGACGCCATTCATTCTTTGAATTATGCAATTAGCGGTGTTGGATTCACGGGAGTAGTCCAAAATCAAATGACGGGCACTACGGTCAATGCATTGACCCAGGCTAACTTGAACGCGGCCGGTGGTTGGACTTTAGCTATGCCAATAGATGTGAGCGCCACACTTAAGACAACAAGCAGGCTCGTCACACCGTCCGTTCAGGATGCGACCTTCTCGTTTACTACTGGTTCGACTCCTGGAGTAGCAATTTCTGAGACCGCGAGTTCAACGGATGTCACAGAAGGCGGGGCGACGGACACGTATTCCGTTGTTTTAGATTCTTTGCCAACCGATAGTGTTGTAGTCACGGCCACAGGCAACGCGGATGTTTCCGTTTCTGGACCATTGACCTTTACCGTTGGCAACTGGAACGTTCCGCAGGACATAACTGTTACCGCAGTTAATGATTCTATAGACGAGGTAAGTCTTGAGAATGCAACTATTACTCACGCTGCGGCTTCAACCGATGTTAATTATGATAGTGGTCTCTCGGTGGCTAGCGTAACGGCACACGTGACTGATAATGATGTTGCCGGTATTACGGTTGGCGCGATTTCTGGCCATACAACTGAGGCGCTCGTTACAGCAACATTTACTGTGGTTCTTGATACGCAGCCAACCGCTGATGTTTCAATCGGCGTCACGTCTGATGATACTTCTGAGGGCACGGTCTCACCGGCTTCACTCACGTTCACAAGCGGTAATTGGTCAACTCCTCAAACTGTTACCGCGAGTGGTGTAAATGATTCTCCGGTTGACGGCGATATCACATATCACATTGTTCTTGCGGCTGCTACTTCAGCCGACACGTTTTATAGCGGAATAAACCCAGCTGACGTAACCGTGATAAATGATGATAACGACGTTCCATCGTCTGGAGGTAGTTCGTTTGTGCAGTTGCCATCGCCTACGTCTCCAGATTCTCATGCAGTTTCTGCGCCTACTTGTACGTCGGCCAGCTTGGTTAATGTGCTCATGTCGGCTCATAACGCAACTTCGTACATGCTCTCTATCGATGGGGCATTTGATACGGAATCGTGGCTCACATTCACACCCAACGTAAATGATTCAACTTGGGTAATCCCAACCATGAATCTTGGCGTGATGTTGCCGGAACCAGATGGGGAATACCTTATCTCTGTTCGGTATCGATCATCATCAGGAAACGTTTCATCGACTGTTTCAACTCAGGTACAGCGGGATATCGCTGGCGGTTGCGTGAATCCTTCCGTCATTCCTACGCCAGCAGAGCCAGCACCAACCGAAAATCAACCAACTCCAGGTGAGCCGGGTACTGGCACTACAATAATCGAATATCAACCAGGATGTTTAAACATCAGCCGTCCAAAAGACCTAACAAGAAACATTATTGGTCGAGGTCTCTCGCCAATTACCGGCAAAGAAGAAGACATTATTCAGCCTCTCCCGGGTGATTACATGCGCGCCCAGAATATCGACACTGTCTACTGTATTGATGCCTCGTCACGTCGACGACCATTTATTGACGAGACCACTTATTTTACCTTCGAGCGTTCATTTGACCCGGTAGTTTTTGTGACAGACGCTACTCTCCCTACTCTGCAAATGGGTCCGCCAATGTTGCCTAAGGCCGGAGTGACATTAGTTAAATTCCGTTCCTCCCCAATTGTTTATCGAGTAATTGAAAACCCAGGAGATACAGATCATCGTGTGCTCAGGCCTCTCGCAAGTGAAGCTGTGGCCAAACTTAACTACGGCGAAAACTGGTCAGACTATATTATTGACGTAGACGAAAGTCTGAATGCCTGGTTCATTATCGGCGAGCCCATCACTGGCCTAGAACAAGAAAGCCTCAGCACCTTCCGTCCCCGAGATCTCCTCAATGAAGTCAGTAAATCAGTCGAGCAACAGCTCTCAAACTTCACTAACTTCCTCGGCGCAATTTACAATCGTATATTTGCGCACTAGGTGGATAACGATGTGCGTCTTACCCCCCCTGGTATGATTGTCACATGTATCGGCTTCGTCATTGCGAGGGTGTCGTCCGACGACAGCCCGAAGCAACCTAATAAATAATTTAATCGCATTATGAAACATCTCTTCGCTCTTCTTCTCCTCTCCCTCTCCTTCGCTCCTCTCGCCGCGCAGGCGGATATGTTGCCGGATGGAGAGCATGGCGTGAATAACTGCGTAAGTATTGACAACGTTGCTTCGTTTCCAGAATATACTTTTTTTGTTCACGTTCAAGCGAACTTTCCCGGTACATTCGAAATCGGCACTAAGCCGACCTGTTTCTTGCGGGGGAGAGCGGGTATTTTTGGCGTTCTAACTGAGGATTTGTCTAAGATAGTTAAGCTTTCGCCGGATGACGAACAGTTTGGCGATTGGCCAAGCCAGGGTTCTAATCCGCCACTGTTCTACGTCGCTCCAAGATTTTCTGTCGATCTTCCTTCGAGTTTGCCGGACACAGGTAGAACCGCCAAAATTGATTATTTGATTCACGTGCGTGACATTGGCATTGGTCAAGGCAATAAATCATCGTTTAAGTATTTATCTGCTTCCATTGTCAACACAAGTTATTTCGATACAGAAGGCAATAGAGTCGATGAATTTGATCATCTAGCTTCGCTTGCTTCAGGCGTCGACAACTCTTTAGTTAATGATACAATTTTGCCAAATCCACCAGCCTTCACGACCACAGAGTCCTCAGAGCTAGTGTCATCAACTTCTCCTCTCGCCCTCATCTGGATTGTGATCGTTTGTATGGGCGCATGTGTCCTCGCGATCGGTATCAAAACATGGAAGAAGTAAAGTTTCTCATTTTTACGTTACTTGCTGAACTGCCTGTCGCTTTGTTGTTACTCCAAAAGGAGGACTGGCGACAGGTTTGTTTGGTTGTTCTTGGCGTCAACATGATTTCGCATCCAATAGTTTGGCAGTTAATTTTTTTCCATCAATTAAACTGGTTTGTGGCCGAGTTCGGGGTAGCTGCTTTCGAGGGTCTCGTCTTCGCCGCTGTATTCAAAAACCGACGACTGTTAGCCGGTATTGTTGCTGTGGCGATGAACGTCTTTTCAGCTGCTATTGGATACATATTCTTTTGATCTCCTTCCTTCCGTCGGGCGTAGCCCTACAGGCGAGCCTCTATCTCCTCTATTTCCTCATGTCGGCATTGGGTGTTAAGATACTCTCACTATGAGCAACGAAGTCGTCTTGGACATTGAAACGCAGAATACTTTTGATGAAGTTGGCGGATATTTTACGGATAAACTTAAGGTTTCATTGGTTGGCGTGTACTTTTACGAAACTGATACTTACGAGTCATTCCTGGAGCCAGATTTGCCAAAGCTATTTGCAAGACTTGAAAAGTCTGGTCGAATTATTGGCTACAATTCAATTGGTTTCGATATGCCGGTACTGAATAATTACTACACGGGCGATCTTTTGAATTTGCCCCAGCTCGACATGCTTGCTCACATCAACAAAGCACTTGGCTATCGAATTAAACTAGACGCTGTAGGTCATGCAACTGTTGGCATCGAAAAGTCCGCTCATGGTTTGCAGGCAGTTGCTTGGTGGAAAGAGGGGAACATTGATGCTATCCGCGAGTATTGTTTGCAGGACGTGAAAGTGACCAAAGAAGTGTACGAATTCGGCAAAAAGAACGGCTACTTGTTGTTCGACGACCGCAAAGGTGAACGCCAAGCCATCCCAATCAACTTTGCCGAAGTAAAACCAACGACGACGGTTAATATGACCCTTGGATTTTAATTACATGCGCAAATTATTCGTTTTCATTCTTGCTCTCTTATTTCTGTCCGTTGTTTGTGGATCAATTTTACTCGTGGGCGAGCAACTGCCAAGGGGTTTAACTCGACGAACACTGAATATTGACGATCGTCATATTGTGTTAGACGTCATGAATCTCACCGCGCAGAACCTGTCCATGAGCCTTCTGAACGAACCGTCAAACGCGCGGAACGTTAAAGAATGGCGAGCGTCCACGAACGCCGATCTCGTGATTAACGGCACTTACTTTGACGAAAAGAATACGCCAACTGGTTTTTATTCTTTAAACGGTTCAGCCAGTGCCACGCCTTGGCCAAGGGCTGAGGATCAGCTGGCAACCGCTAGTTATTCTTTCTTGGTCGAGGTAGTGGACGGTAAGCTCAAGCTTTCGTACTTGCCAGACAATCCACGCACCGAACCGTCAGTGAACGGTTTTTTGTCATTTCCAACTTTAATCGCTGATGGCAAGTCGCTCGTCACCGCGGATACTGGCTTGCGTGCCCAACGCACCATGTTGGCCCAGGATGCTTCGGGTGGCGTCTACTTGATCACTATTGAAAAGGGCAGCGTATCCTTGTTTGAGGCCGCTACTTGGCTTCTCGCGCAACCCGAAGGCTTCGTCCTCGCGGGGAACCTCGATGGTGGACCGTCGACTGGCATTTCATACACAGATGGCAAGCGAGTTTTTGACGAATTTTCGGCTCCGATTCCAAATGTTATTATAGGTCAATCGTATGGAAAATAATGGTTATAGAGAGCTTAAGATGAATCCCGAGGCTAAAGATTTTAGAAAGTCATTAGCCGATTCTTTGATTAGGGCTAGGAACTATGATGGGTCGGAGGCTTCTTACGAAAGCCTGATGTCGTCTCTGGAGGTTTTAGAGGAAACAATTGAAACATCCCCATCTGTTGCTGGTCATACGGTTCGGGAGAAGGAGATTGACGCAGCGTTTAGATTTGCTCCCATTAGACCAAAAGAAATTAATGATGTTTTAGAAATAGCTGAGCAAGCGGGTCGACGCCGACTCCATAAAAGCTTGCAAGCGTCTCTTGAAGATGGCTCTGATATACCAAATGGAGCTTTTGTTATTCACAGACTAGATGGGGTTATTCTCCCGCCCGGTAATATTCCTGGGCCGATAGCCACGAATGAGTCGGGTCATGGGTTTGACGCTGTTTCCTTTGAACCTAGGCTAGAAGAAATAATAAGATTATTGACTCAAATTCAGATATTTTCTGACGATGTTTTGATCAGCATCGGGGAAGTATCGAAAGATGTAGTACGTAGCAAGAGTTATGCAGTGATAGAAATTCCTAGGCTTAATAAAACAATCCTAGTTTGTGATGAAGTTGGCGAGGCGACCTTTATAGTTAAATCTTTGGCGTCAGCGGCAAACTTCTTGTCCACTAGAAAGCAAGACCTAACCGAACATTTTGGCGAAGACAAGGTTGTTAGAATAATTAGAAATCAAGCCTGGGAGAAAAATATTTTAGCAGTTTTGAATGATGAAGAACTGAGATCCGGCAAGCCTCTCAATAAAGTTGATGTTAAAGAATACGAGCTTGATCAAGTGCGAGCGGCGGTAATTAAGCAGTGTCCGCTTGATGAATGGTTGCACATGAACCAGACCGAGCGTGAGCAGAAGAGAATTGACGGCCTTAGCTTACGTATCATTGCAACTATTTTTAATGTTCCGAAGCCCAAAAATGAGTATTTAAAAATAACTCATTTCAATTTAGGAAAAGAAATATTCGGTCCAGATCAAAAACTAATTAAGGAAATTGACCTGTTAACTAGAAGTGCAGAAGATTGGAAAGCTAGCGTAAAGAAAAAACTACCAACCGCTGAGGAGTGGTTGCGCATCAGTGGTCCTAAAAGGCGAGAACTCGATTTCGATGGAAAGAAGATGTCTGCTCTTCAGGGGGCATTTGGAATTCAAAATAGCGTACTATCGAGCACAAAGGCCTTTGTTCAATTGGGAGCCGAGATTTATGGCCAGGATGATCCGGCTATTAAATCTGCTTACACCGCGGCCATCTTGAAGGAGTCGGCTCTAGAACGAACTCCGGAAGAATGGCGACAGGTTATCAGGGGCAGGATGGATGCCGGTGTGTGGCTTCAAAAAATGAGTGAGTCCGGTTTAGAGCTCAATATCGACGGCATCGGGATGCGAAAATTGGCAAAAAAATTTAGTGTTCAAATCGGTTCGCCTAAGGTCACTATGTTTAAATTAGGTTTCAATATATACGGACTAGATAATGAGCAACTATCTACGGCGTATGAATTGTTCAATAAAGAGCAAGAGAGAATTACGTGGTCAAAGGAGCAGTGGAGGGAGCATTTATTGATTAAGTGTCCTGATTTTGCGACTTGGATTGAAGATGGAAAAAATCTAAAAGTATTTAATAGCAAAGTTGGATATTTGCCGTGGATAGCTAAAAGTTTTGGTTTTCCGTGTGACGGAATTCATGATCGAAACACTTTTTCCTTGTTATCAAAAGAGCTCTACGGAGTAGATCCTAGGAATACGGAATCAGCCGTGGTTTGGCGAAAGAAGGCCGATGCGGAGACCTTGAATCGAACAACAGATGATTGGCGAGCCCGAATTAAGCAGGAATTTCCTACGGCGCAAGACTGGTTGGGTATGACAAAAGAGCAGAAACGTCATTTTTATGTCGATAAACTGAGCATGCGAAGATTATGGAGAGCATTCGGCCTTAAAGATATTCCTTCGGACAGTAACATCCATACGAACGCTAATTTTTTGGTTCTCGGTGAACAGATTTACGGAGTTGATGATCCAACCATTGTCAGCCGCTAAAGAGGCGGTCAGGACTAAATGAGAGGCGTGTATTTTTGCGACGCAATGGAGGAGTCTGCGCTCACCTTCGCGCTGTATTTGCCTTATCCCCAAAGTGAGTCTATTTACTAGCTGTAGTGGTATACTAATCCAGCTATACACAATATGTAGTGTGCCGGAGAATTGAATATGCAACAGACAACGCTTGAATCGTTTGCGATCGTTGAGAAAGATAAACCGTCTACGTTGTTGATTCCTAGGAAGGTCTATAGACCGTTTGAATATCCTCAGTACTACGAGTACTTTCAGAAACAGAACCAGGCTCACTGGCTGCCAACTGAAGTGCCAATGGAGAGTGACATCGCAGATTACAGATTCCGGTTAAGCAAAGAAGAATCGAACTTGATTATTCAAATTCTTCGTTTCTTTACTCAGGGAGATATTGAGGTAAACAACAATTACAACCAGAAACTGATTCCTGCGTTTCCTAAGCCGGAGATTAAGATGATGTTGTCGGCTTTTGCAGCCATGGAAAGTGTGCACGTGTGGGCTTACTCGTACTTGAATGATTCGCTCGGTTTACCAGAAAAAGAATACTCGGCCTTTCTGGACTTCTCGTCGATGAAAGCTAAGTACGACTATATTCAGAAGTTCGACGTTCATAATGTTGAAGAATTGGCTACTAATCTGGCGGTGTTTGGTGGGTTCATGGAAGGCGTGAGTTTATTCTCGTCCTTTGCTATTTTGATGAACTATCCGCGCATGGGCAAGATGAAAGGCGTCGGCCAAATTGTCACCTGGAGTATTCGTGATGAAAGCTTGCATAGTAAGGGCGTTTGTCATTTGTTCCGTGACTTGATCTCTGAGAATAAATATCTGTGGACGCCGGCTTTCAAGCAGACTTTGTTTGATGCTTGTGATGACATGGTGAAGCTTGAAGATGCGTTTATTGATACATGTTTTGATATGGGGCCAGTACCGGGATTAACGCCGGCGCAGGTGAAGCAGTACATTCGGTTTATTGCTGATCGTCGACTGAATGATTTGGGCCTCGACGCCTTGTACGAAGTGACAAACCCGCTCGAATGGTTGGACACCATGATAAACGCCAAAGAGCACGCTAACTTTTTTGAAAGTCGGGCGACGGAATACTCGAAGGGAACCGTACTTGAAGATTGGACGTAGACCATAAAAAATCTATAAAAGCTATGAACTACCCTAGTGTAATTGATGCTCTCTCGGCGAACGATCTGGTGGCTGCTCGTGATATGTTGTTGGCCGAGATTTTAGCCTCGACTAAAGGTAAAGGAAGCTGGGATTCTGAATATTACTTGCCGGAGTGTAAGGAGATTCAGCAGTCTCTCGTCCTCGTACCAGAACGCAATCAGAACTTCACCTATTTCGGTCTTGAGAATTTCCGAGATCGTTATGCGTTGCGTAATATTGCCGGAGAGGTGATTGAGGATCCGCAAATGTTCTTTGCGCGTATTGCTACTGGGCAAGCGCGAGGCGATAAGGAGCTGGCGCAGTACCTGTATGACATCATGAGTAAGAACTGGTATTTGCCGTCTTCGCCTACGCTCATGAACATCGGAACCAAGAAGGGTTTGCCGATTTCATGTTTCTTAAACACGGTACCGGACGATCTTGGCGGCATCTTTGATATTTATCGAGAGAATGCGTTCCTTGCTAAGTACGGGGGAGGAATCGGCACCGATTGGTCGCAGCTCCGTGGCCAAAACGCGCCGCTTCTTTCGTCGGGTCTTAGATCGAGTGGTGTCATTCCGTTTTTGAAGATCATGGACTCTGAAACTATTGCGATTGCGCGTAACGGTGTGCGTCGTGGTGCGGCCGCGGCTTATTTGCGAATCGATCACCCAGATATTGAAGATTTCCTTGAGATGCGTAAGCCGGGTGGCGATCAGGACCGTAAGTGCATGAACATTAATAACGGAATCGTCATCACTGACGAGTTCATGCAGGCCGTTGAAGCCGGTAAGCCGTACAATCTTGTTGACCCACATTCAAAACTAGTGACAAGGGAACTCGACGCTTTGACCATGTGGCGCAGATTGCTGTCTATGCGAGCGGAAACAGGGGAGCCATATCTGATTTTCATCGATACCGTGAATCGAGCTCGACCACAGCACCACAAAGACCTCGGACTAATCGTTCGCCAAAGTAATTTGTGTACAGAAATTGTTTTGCCAACGGATGAGAAGCGCACGGCCGTTTGTTGCTTGGGCTCGATCAACCTAGAACGTTGGGACGAGTTCGCTGATCAGATTGACGCTGTTGCGTACGCTTGCGTGAAGGCACTCGACAATAATTTGGAGACTTTCATCGAACAGGCTAACGCGAAAGAATATACTAAGGCGTTAAATTCAGTCAGGAGCGAACGCTCTATTGGCTTTGGGGTGATGGGCTATCATGGATATTTGATGAGCAAGGGCATTCCGTTTGAGTCAGTTCAAGCTCGACTGATCAACAAACAGATTTTTGAGAAGTTCGGCACAGCCGCTCGTGAAGCGTCAAAGAAGTTGGGCGAGGAGCGCGGACTTCCACTTGATGGCGGAACCCAACGAAATAGTTATGTGACTAGCATCCAGCCAACTGCGTCGACCGCGTTCTTGTGCGGTGAAGCTACACCGGCGATCGAACCAATTGCGGGTAATGCATACTTGCAAAAGACATTGTCGGGCAGCTTCCTTGTAAAGAACAAGCATCTGGAAAGATTCCTAGAAACAAAAGGCCAGAACACGGTTGATGTCTGGAAGAGAGTGATTGCGGACAAGGGGAGCGTTGAAAATCTCAGCTTCCTGACCCCAGAAGAGAAGGCTATTTTCCGCACTGGTTATGAGATGAACATGCGGGAAATTGTTCAACAGGCAGCTGACAGACAGCCGTATATCGACCAAGCTCAGTCACTAAATGTGTTCTTCCAAACTCCGGTTTCGGGTAAATACATGAACGAGGTGCACATGATGGCTTGGAAACTTGGCCTCAAGTCCCTTTACTATCTTCGCTCGGCTTCACCAATTAGTGCTGATTCTATTGGGATTGCTACAGAAAAGCGCGACGTTGCCAATGAAGAATGTGCCGTTTGCCAATAATCAATAAACAAGGTATTACTGACGCCTTATTGTTTGGCTTGTGGAAAACAAGTTTGCTGGGAAGAGATGATGGGTATAATCAGGCCGTTATCTCTTTTTGGTTTTTCTTCTATCTCTATGAAAATATCAGCCGCACTTGAAGTTTTGGGTAATGACAGTCCAATTGTTGTTCGCGATAAAACCTTCGTTCCACGCGGGGTAGAATCTGTTTCACTTGAGACCGGTGAAAAAGTATACTGGGTACCAAGCGTTGAGGGCGTTTGGTTGTCTCTTGACCCAGAGGGGGAGGAGATTGTTCTCTTTGAGGATATTGACGAAGAAATTGAGGTTGAGGATGACATTGTTGTTTACGGTGGCGAGGATCATGAATTGGCCTATGAGGGTACCGCGACTATGGCTGCTGAAGATGGTGGTAAGACTATGGTCTTTAAAGACTACGCATCTTCTGACGGCGAGATCATTCGCATCATGGAAGATGAAACAACTGGAGACAAGTCTTCAGCCTACGGTGTTAAATTGACAGAGGAAGATTTGCAGGAGGCTTAGGCTTTCAAAAAGGCCTTATGAAAAATAACGCCTCGGGGCGCAATTGGAGAATAGGCGCCATTCGGCTCTTATTTCTAGCGTTCCTGGGCGTTATTGGTTTTAAATTATTTTCTATCCAGGTGCTTGGCGCTAGTTTTTATTCTGCCCTGGCTGACGGTAAACACACTTTGTACGAGGAACTGGTGCCGGAGCGCGGTAAGATCTTAGTTAAAGATTTTAATGATCCAACAGAATATCCAATTGCGACTACTACGCAAAAAGGATTTGTATACTCTGATCCCAGAAAAGTAAAAGATCCGGTACTTTTGGGAACCAGTATTGCTAAAATTTTGTCATTGCCTGGGCTTAATGAAGGTGACCAGCTTGATTTGATTAGAAGTCTTGAGAAGGCTGACAGAATTACTGACGCAAAGGATGTAAAGAAGCAAATTTTGGAAGCTCGTGGAGTAACTTTGCCAGAAAATGTCGACGATATTCCGGCCTTGTTCGACCAAGAAATGAAAGATCATCCGAATGCCGTGCAAGCGTTGATTGCTCGACTATCTAAAAAAGACGATCCATATGAGCCAGTAGCTCATGCCGTACCTCAGTCACAGCTCGAGCTTATAGAGGGATTGCATGACCCAGCCATATTCTACGATCTTGAAAATGCTCGGTCATATCCTGAGCCAGATTTTGGCGGACACGTTTTGGGTTTTCTTGGTAAAGATGATGCCAGCAAGCCTAAGGGTTATTACGGGATAGAAGGATTCTTTAATGACTTTTTGTCTGGCACTATTGGGACTTTGTATTCTCAAGTTTCTCGTTCTGGAGCGTTGCTTGGAGTTGGCGGCCGGCAGTTTACGCCGGCGGTTGACGGGGGAGATGTTTTGTTGACGATCGATAGGACCATCCAGGTGAAAGCGTGTGCTATGTTAAAAACAGCCGTTGACGATTATCAGGCCAAAGGGGGAGTGCTCGTGATCATGGAGCCAAAGACAGGAGCGATTATTGCAATGTGCGGATTTCCAGATTTTGATCCGATAAATTACGGGAAAGTAAACGATTTTTCCGACTACAACAATCCAGCAATTTTTACGCCGTACGAACCAGGCTCGATCATCAAGCCGCTAACCATGGCCGCCGGTATTGATGTTGGCGCAGTAACTCCTGACAGTACATTCACTGATACCGGAACGGTCGAGGTTGACGACGTAACGATTCACAACGCCAACAATAAAATTTTTGGTCTAGCGTCCATGATTGATGTGCTCGATCAATCGATTAATACAGGCATGGTGTGGGTGATGCGCCACATGGGGCGTGATGTTCTGCGCGAGTATTTCACTCGTTACGGCTTCGGTTCGTTGACCGGCATTGAGCTTAAGAGCGAGGCCACCGGGACCATCGCCCCACTTAATGAGTCGGCCGAGGTGTATTCAGCTACAGCTGCCTTTGGTCAGGGCGTAACTATGACGCCGTTACAGATCGTGGCTGCGTTTGCCGCTATTGCGAATGGCGGTACGTACATGAAACCGCACATTGTCAGCGAGCTCAGATACGCTGATGGTACTGTAGACAAGATTGAACCGGAGCCAGTTCGTCAAGTAGTTTCTGCACACACTTCTACAACCATGGGAGCCATGTTAATTTCCGTAGTCGAGTATGGTCACGGAAAGAGAGCCGGCGTGCCTGGCTATTACATTGCCGGTAAAACAGGAACAGCTCAGGTGGCTGAGCGTGGAAAATATTCAGAAACTGCGTTTAACGGTTCATTCGCTGGTTACGGTCCTGTTCGTGATCCAAAGTTTGCCATGATCGTGAAGATCGAAGAACCAAAGGACGTCTTATTCGCAGAAACTACCGCCGCTCCCGTCTTTGGAAAAATTGCTAAGCTACTCCTAGAATATTACGGGGTAGCACCTGAAAGAAAGATAGAGTAAAATAAGGTTAATATGAAAAAGCTCGTCCAAAAAGTTATTGCTGGTGTGGCTAAGCGTAAGTTAGCCAAGTTCCATCCGACCGTTATTGCAGTTACTGGTTCAGTCGGTAAGTCGTCAACGTGCGCGGCAATAGCAATTGCTCTTGGGGCGAAATATCGTGTTCGCAGTCCGTTGAAAAACTACAACAATGAATTCGGTTTGCCTTTAGCAATTTTAGGCGAGAAGAGTCCAGGTAAAGATGCGTGGGAGTGGTTTAAGCTTTGGAAACGCGCCGTCATGATGAAGGACATGCCGGAGTACTTGGTGCTCGAGTACGGTGCTGACAAGCCAGGAGACATTTCCTATCTCGCGTCTATTGCTAAACCAGACATTGCGGTGATTACGGCTATTTCGTCGGTTCATCTTTCAAACTATCCGGCTATCGAAGCGTTGATCGAGGAGAAAGCTTCACTCGGCGATTTTGTAAAAGTTGGCGGGCTAGTTTTGTTAAACGCCAATGACGATATTGTTTCTCTTCTTTCGAGCAGATACTCTGACGCCTCGGTCATGATGTACGGCATAGAGGCTGGAGATGTTCGAGCGGAGAATGTGAGGATCGAAACTAAACTTGAAGAAAGCTTTGACCCAGGCGAAACGTTTGCAGTTTTAAAAGCAACGATCAAGACGAAAACCGATGAGATCGAAATCACTTTGAAGAATTGTATTTCAATGGGCGCTTTGTCAGCTGCGGTTGTCGCTGTGGCCGTAGCGACTAAACTCGGCGTTCCACTTTCTGACGCGGTTAGAGCACTTGAGCAGGGAATGAAGCCAATTAATGGTCGACTCAACCCAATCCCGGGAATCAAAGGTGCACTCGTGCTTGATGACTCATATAACGCCGCCCCGGCATCCGTTAGTGTTGCGCTCGACGCTCTTATGCGTTTCACTCCGGGGGAGGAACGAGATCGCCGTATTGCTGTTCTTGGCGACATGGCCGAGCTTGGTCCTCGAACAGAATCTGAGCACCGTGCCATTGGCAGACATGTAGCTAGAGCTTGCGATCTGTTCGTTGCCGTTGGTCCGCAAATGGGTTTGGCTGCTGAAGAAGCTATTGCTGCTGGTTTGCCCAAAGACAAGGTTGAGCGTTTCAGTACTTCTGTCGAAGCTGGCCGTTACCTTGATGCCAACATCCAGAAGGGCGACGTTGTTCTCGTTAAGGGTTCGCAATCTATGCGAATGGAAAAAGCCGTAAAAGACATCATGGGCGAGCCACTCAAGGCCGCTGACATACTCGTGAGACAGGAGGAATACTGGTTGGAGAGATAGCAAATAATCAACAGAGACAGGCAAAAGTTGACTTCCGGTCAACTTTTGTGTATATTTGGAACTGGTCTGCCGGACCGGGAAACGAACGTCTCACTGATTGCTTCAGGCAATCCCAAAGTCATCAAGCTGACGGCAAAAAGGTACAAAAGCGGGCGGGGACCATGTACCTTCCAGCTGTGATGTGCCCGTGTGGGGACGGGTCGTTGTTGGGCTGAGCCGTTGAGGTTCGCCTGATAAGACTAGGAGTCGTGGGACTTATTTCTCGCCCGGCAGGCCTCATTTTTACTCACTCGTGTTTCTTCGCTTATATTCCCCCTTCCAGGCTTTCCTGGAGGGGGGTTTGCTTTTGGCTAAAATTAGCTATGAAACGCCATTTTCGGCTTGACAAAAGTCGATTTTTTTGCTATGATAGAAAGGTTACTTTGGAGGTTGAGATGCTCTTATGTTGATATGCCGTCGCTGACGGCTTCGAGTGTCCATCGGCACTCCTCCCTACGGGGAACCCACCGATGGCCGGCCCCCGCATCTGAGGATATGCGAGATATGCCGGGTTGAATCCTCGCCGCTATTTAACTCTGTGTTCGCCGCAATGAGAGGACGAACAAAACCCCGACTGATCAAGTCGCTGGAGGAAGTCCACTAACCAAATAACGAGTTCAGCGGATTTCTCACTAATCCGTGGGACGTCGCCAACACGTCCCGTCCAAATTGGCACGCCGAAGCTGTACCGACGAACACGGGAGTCGCGCCCCGAGTCAGCACGTGAACCCGCCCCATCCCTTGAGATGGTGGCGGGTTTTCATTTTGCTTAGAATTGGTTCGCTTCTCCCTCTCCTCGAAGAGGAGAGGGTCGGGGTGAGGATCAGGGTTAATCTACCGTCACTGCCTTGGCTAAATTCCTCGGCTTATCAGGGTTTATTCCCTTCAGGACCGCCAGCTCATACGCCAGAAATTGCAACGGCACCGCCGCGAGCAATCCCGTCAGTACTCCGTCTGGTGGAATCACGATCACATCATTTGGATCGGCGATGCCTCTTGCGAGTGATGGTTCATCGGTGATGATAATGTTTCTTGCTCCGCGAGCCTTCACTTCTTCGGCCGCGGTTTTCATGAGTCCCGAGTGTCGATCGTTTAGAATAAGCAGGATGACCGGTGTCCCTTCGGCAATGAGTGCGAATGGGCCATGTTTGAGCGCGCCACCTGGATAGCCTTCCGCGTGTAAGTAGGTAATTTCTTTTATTTTCAAAGCTCCTTCGCGCGCGATTGGTTCGCCGGCACCTTTGCCAAGGACAAATAGATGTTCGGCACTTACAAGAGTCGACGCGATGCGTTGGCACTGTTCCCGAACGGAGAAGGTCATTTGAATGTTCGTCGAGAGTCGTCTCAAGTCCTCGAGTAGCGTTCGGCGGCGGTTTACTTCCATGTCGCGTTTTTCCGCAAACCAAGTGGCGACTAGTTCAAGCGCGGTCACTTGCGTCACGAACGCTTTAGTCGAGGCTACCGCGTGCTCGCGGCCAGCGTTTAAGTACACGCCACACTTCGTCGACCGAGCAATCAATGAACCGACGGCGTTGACGATAGAATATGACGGGATGCCAAGGTTCTCGGCCATCATGACGGCGCGGTGTACGTCTTTGGTTTCGCCAGATTGTGAAATAACGAGCAAGCCAGCGCCATTCATGGGGAAGTGGTGCAGTGTAAGTTCGGACGCGTCGACGACTTGTACAGTCTGAAAAGACTTCATCGCCCGCATCGCGAGCGCACCATAGAGTCCAGCGTGATAACTCGTCCCGCACGCGGCAATGACTAGGTGACGGATCGATAGTAATTCTTCAGCTCGACTTTCTAGTCCGCCGAGTTTGACGCTGACATCGTCTTTTAGTCGAGCACCGTGGTTGAGTGTGCGCTTGATTGCTTCTGGTTGTTCTAGAATTTCTTTGATCGTCCAATGAGGGAATGGCGCTGGACTGGCGGCGATTATGTCGTCCGACGCTTTCTCGACGCGTGTGAGGTCGAGCCCGCTTCCGTCCGCTCGCACAAAAGCCATTTCACCATTTTGCAATGAGATGAAGTCGCGAGTTGCCATTCCGAAAGCGGCCGGTTCGGATGCAATAAACGCTTTGCCTGGGGCGAGTCCAATAACAATCGGACTTCCGTTGCGCGCGGTGATGATTGTGTCCGGCATGAGGGGGGAGAGAACGCCAATCCCCCAAGTACCTTCGAGTTTTTGCAACGTCGATTTCACCGCGTCGGCGAGTACCAAACCGTCGTCGAGAAACTTACCAATAAGTTGAGCGATTACTTCAGTATCAGTTTCTGACCGGAAGGTGATTCCGGTTTGTTCGAGCGACGACCGTAGTTCTTGGTAGTTTTCGATCACGCCATTATGAACAACAGCCACGCGGTTTTTTGCGTCAATATGTGGGTGCGCGTTCGCGTCCGTTTTGCCCCCGTGCGTAGCCCAGCGGGTATGCCCGATTCCGAGCTTGTGGCCTACGTGGGCGGCACCGTGTTCTTTTAGCGTCGCGATTGCATCGGATGTGCCTCGACTAGCAAATTTTGTAGTAGTTAACGTTTTGTCTGGTCCAATAGTGGCAATACCCGCTGAATCGTATCCTCGATTTTCCAAAATACTTAGCCCGTCAATTAAATAATTGACACTGTCCTCATTGCCAACGAAGCCAATAATGCCACACATAGGCGATTGTTCTAAATAGTGACAGGAGTAATATTGTCACGTCAGGTCTAGACTGGGCAAGTTCTACGTGTTAATATCTTGTCGTAGTTAACGTCTGTGTTCCGAGCTCGTCTCCTGGTTCTTGCGTCTCCTCCATAGATTGCCGGCCCGGAACAGCCGGTTGCAATCTCCAATAGAGGTTGAGCTCGGAACACCCCCTCTGCTCCGGTGATAGCGCGCGACGTAATTTTGGCTTGACGGTCTCCTCGCACCTCCCCCTGTAGGACGATCTGTCGGCCATTCACGCGTACGGCGCTATCTCCGGAGCTCCTCTTCGCCACCCTTTGCGCCAAGCGCACTGGGTGGCGATTTCTTTAATTCAATACAAAAAGCGCACTAACGGGCTACGCTCTCTGCAACGATTAAACGTTGAGGGCACGCAGCCGCGCTAGTGCGCAAGCTAATGACTAAGGTTGGACACGTCTCCCGTTAGGTTGTTGATGTCGCCTTCAAGGTGGCTGACGTCGCCCTTAATGTTCGTGACGTCGCCATTGATGTAGGTGACCGTACCCCTGATGTTCGTTGTATCTCCGTAGAGGTACATCACGTAACCAGAGATGTTCGTCACGTTGCCACGCAGGTTTCCAATGCTACCGCCGAGGTCGCCCACGTCGCCAGAGATGTTCGTGACTTTTCCCTTGATGTTCGTGACGTCGCCAGAGATGTTTGTTGCGTCACCGTGAATGTTCGTCGCATCGCCAGAGATGTTCGTCACGTTGCCACGCAGGTATTCAACGTTACCTTTGAGATCGCTGACGTTGCCCCTGATGTTCGTCACGTTGCCGTTGATGTTGCTGACGTCACCAGAGACCTGTGTCACGTGTCCGAAGATAACGCCTGCAAAGCCCGAGATGTTGGTTACGTTGCCTCCCAGGTTCCCAACGTCGCCACTGAGGCCGCTGACGTTGCCCCTGATATTCGTCGTGTCGCCGGTGATGTTGGTGACGTCGCCGGTGATTTTCGTCGCATCACCGTAGATGTTCGTCGTATCGCCGGTGATATTCGTCACGTTGCCCCGCAGGTGTTCAACGTTGCCTTTGAGACCGCTTACGTCGCCCGTGATGTTCTTGACGGTGCCGTAGATGTTAGTGACGTCACCCGAGAGTTGTGACACATCTCCGTAAATACTGCCTGCGTTTCCGCAGACATGGGACATGTCACCGCGGATGTTGGGTGTGACCCCGCGGAGGGTACACGCCTTAGTGGACGTAGCCGGCGCGGACGGGGCGGCAACCGTGGCCTCGGGCATGTTGCTCGTGGGCGCAGAGGTCGCCTTAGGCGTCTCGCCCCCACAGGCAACAAGCGAAAGGAGAAACAGCAAGCTGAAGGAACGCATGAAACCTCCCCAATAGGGTGAACGAATGGCACCAAAAGTGGCGCCGTTCGACCAACTAAAATAACAGAAAATTAGCACTCCGTCAACGTAAGACGCCTGCGGTGTATTATAGATATGGATATTTTGTTAAATCATTAATACAAAAAGCCACTTCATGGCTGAAGTGGCTTTTTGGTGATCTCACCGGGAATCGAACCCGGATCTGCACCGTGAGAGGGTGCCGTCCTAACCGTTAGACGATGAGACCAAATTAATGTCTGTAAAATGCGGGAAAAGTGTAGCAGACAAGACCTTCGTAGTCAAAAAGGCTGATAGTATCTCAATCATGGTAAAATTTGGCCTCGAACATAGCACATGACCATTTTGCAATACAGAAGTGATTGGAGGGCTTGTCGGAAATTTTTGCGGGTGCATAGTAAACAGTACGCATTTATTACGTATTTTTTTCCGTCAAAAACTCGAAAAGCAGTAGAGATTCTTTATGCGTTTATTACTTTGCCGGAAGGTATAGTTGATAACCCAATTCTAGAGAAGACAGATGACGTTAAGAAGCATCTTGAACATTGCAAAGAGGTTTGGCGTCAGGCTTATGACGGTGTGGCTAGATGGTCAGAAAAAGTTGATGTTCCTAGTCATTGGATTCCGGTTTTGAGAGCCTCGGCCAAAGTATTTCATGAGTACGGCATTCCCTATAAATATAGTGAAGAATATTTCAACGCTGCTATTCAAGATACAGAAAAATCAGAATATCAGACGTACAGCGAGCTTGAAAAACGGATGTACGGCGCTTCATCGGTAGTCTGTTTGATGATGGCGTACGCTATTGGTTTTACGGACAAGCGAGCACTGTTATTTGCGGAAGAGTTCGGTTATGCGTTAGAGCTTACAAATGTTTTGCGGAACATCAAGAAAGATTTAGAAGAACGGGGAGGCATGTATCTGCCAAAGGCTGAACGAGATTCTTTTGGGATTACTAAAGAGAGTCTTCTCGCTCATACGGTAGATGAAACATTTACCAGATTCATGGGTTTCCAAATGAGCAGAGCGCGGGCGTTGTATGTGAGTGCAGATGAGGGGATAGACTTGCTCCGCGAAGAAGGGAGATTTCCGGTGCGTCTATTCGCAACTTTTTGTGAATCAGTTCTGGACGAGATCGAATCAAATAAAAGCGACGTGTTCACAAAAGATCCGCGCACTTCTTTTTCAAAGAATATTTCGCTGGCGTATAGCGTGTGGCGAGCGGAGAAGACTAGGCGATAAATAACGGCTCAGTCTGCTATCATTGTAAGTATATGACGACTCTACAGAAAAATACCTTACTATTTCTAGGTTTATTAGGTTTCGCTCTAGTTATTGACGTAATTGCGGTGAAGACAGGTTTTCCTTACGGGTACTTTTGGTATGGGGAAGGCTTTGGACCGGCTATTTTCCAGGTGCCAGTCGCTTTTATCTTTGGTTTCCCGGTTTTGTATCTTGGAGCAAGTGCGGTGGCTAACCGCGCAGGTGTCTCGCCGGGCATTCCGTTTATGCTAACTGTAGCTTGTATAACGTTGGCCGTGGCGTTGATAGTCGAGCCGTGCGCCGTAGCCCAAGGTCTTTGGTCTTATAGAAATGGGGGAGAATATTTAGGCGTGCCAATTGGAAACCTCGCTGGTTGGTTGTTCGTTGGCTCGCTCGCCGCCTCTTTGTTTCCGAATAAATGGAGAAGTGAAAAAGCTGTGGCGATGTTGTTACTCGTGGTTATCGGCTCGACACTTCTCGCGATTCTGCATGGCTTAATTATTCCCGCAATCATCGGCCTACTTTTCGCTTTAGTAGTTTCTTGGTTCGATCTACGAAAGCATGGTTGGCAATCTGGTAATCAAGTATGAGCAAGGCGCAGCAGAAAAAAATAATTAGTGCAGTTGTTGGTTTTGTAATTTTATTATTGGGCGCGTGGCAAGTTTCATTAAACCAAAGTTCGAGTTCTACGTCTTCGACTGACGCCCAACAAGAGCAAGCCTCGGCGAACATTCCAGAGGGTTACGCGCCTTTTTCTCGGGTAGTTGACGGTGACACGATCGAGGTCGCTTTCAGCTCGACAGATAAATATAAAGTTAGAATGATTGGCATTAATTCGCCGGAAAGCGTTGATCCGCGTAAGCCAGTTGAGTGTTTCGGCAAAGAGGCGAGTGAGCACCTAAAACAACTGCTGAACGTGAAATATATTCGTTTATCCACTGATCCGTCACAGATGGGTGAGGATAAATACGGCCGGTGGTTGCGTTACGTGTATCTAGAAGATGGCACAGACGTGAATTTGCAGATGATTAAAGATGGCTACGCGTACGAGTACACATATGACTCGGCATATACTCATCAAGCAGCGTATCGCGCGGCTGAAAAAGTTGCGCAAGAAAATAAAATTGGTTTGTGGTCACCTGAGACATGTAACGGAAAACCATAAGGGACGAAGAAAGTTTTTGGAGTCCCGATAAAATTTACGTCCGTCAAGATGTGTGTGCACATGTGCATGAACCATCTTGTGACTCTTCGCGCACGCAACTATCATGCGAAGAGATATGCGCATCTCATCTCCCGAATTTAAAAACGGTGATCGGATTCCTCCTCAATTTACTTGTGACGGTGACGACGTAAATCCAGAACTAAGGATTGACGCCGTTCCCGCCGCGGCTAAAAGTTTGGTGCTCATCGTTGATGACCCGGACTCGCCAAGCGGTAATTGGTTGCATTGGTCAGTTTGGAATATTTCTCCAGACACGCGCGTGATAAAAGAAGACTCAGTGCCGGCTGGCGCTCGTGAAGGGGAGACTGATTTCTCAGAAGTCGGTTACGGCGGACCATGCCCAAGCTACGGCGAACATGTTTATCGTTTTGGTGTTTACGCTCTTGATAAAGAGCTAGACGTTTTACCTGAATCTACACGTCCGGTGCTTGAAAAAGCCTTTGAAGGACATATTTTGAGCTCGGCTTTTCTAACCGGTCGTTATCAGCGCATTAAGAAAGAAGCTCGCGTTAGCAAGACAGCTAAGGCAACTGTCAGAGCCTAGTAATATGGAATCAGAACCTTTCACTCCCGAGGAACAGACGCGTATTAATGAAATTGCGTCGAGGATTAAGACTGATCCGAACAGTGTCACCTGGAATAAACCCGAGCCAGGAGAATGGACGGGAAGAACAATGATTGAGGATCGAGGAACGATTGATGTCGTTGCTGAAGGAGCGGGAATACCAGAGCATCTCAAGAGAAAACCCGAAGAGAAAAAATAATTATGGAAACTTCGTTCAAGAGTCCGATCGTCATCGCCTCGGCAGTTGTTGGATTGTCGATACTTTTATCAGTTTCACTCGGCGCGGTTACATTTGCGAAGTCAAAGACACTCGGTAACACAATGACGGTGACGGGCAGCTCGGATAAAGTAGTTGATTCTGACACGGTGAAGTGGAGTGTGTATTTGTCGCGTGGCGGTTCGGCTAGTCAAAGAGCCATAGTCGGTAAGGGTTTGAATGATGACCGACAAGCATTCATGAAATTGTTGAGCGGTATTGGCATTGATGCTTCAAGCGTCAGCATTCAGCCACTAAGCATAAATCCGGATTATCAGTACAACAATCAAACCGGTGAAAATATCCTGACTGGTTATACGGCTGCGCAGAATCTTGTCATTGAGTCGTCGAAGGTGGATGAGATAGGGACGCTCGCTCAATCAGCTTCAGGCACACTCGCCGAACAGGGCGTGAATATGTCGACTAACTCGCTTGAGTACTATTACAACAAGCTCGCTGATGTGAAGCTCGAGTTATTGACGGCGGCTACACAGAATGCACGAGATCGCGCTCAAGCTATTATTAAGGGCGGTGGTGGCAATCTCGGTGCAGTCCGGAGCGCCGATACTGGCGTGTTCCAGGTCACCGGCGTCAATTCGGCCGACTTGTCAGATTACGGCACTTACGACACTTCGTCACCAAAGAAAAAAGTAACGGCAGTCGTTCATATTTCGTTCGGCTTGAAGTAATGAGCGTATGCAGGCAAATTCGCCAGCAACAAAACTAATTGTCGGGCTGGTAATTTTGGCGAGCGTCGTCGTAGGAATCGTTTTGATACAAAAGAATAATCACAAACCGGCTGAGCAGGCGGTCGAGTCGACAAGCCAAACTCCTGATCGCTTTCACTCGGCTTTTGATCTGTTGGCCGAGGCTGCTTTGAAAAACAAAACCAGCGTTGATGTCGTGATCTCGCCCGACAGTTCTAGGGGCGTACTACATCAAATAACTGATACTGGTGTTGAACTCGGGCTTCTTGATTATGTTGGTGGTAGAGTAACCTCAACCATGACCATTCCAAATAAAACAGTCGGACAGATGGTGACAACATTCGTGCCATTTTCTTGGGCGCTCGATAATCGGGTTATTGTGTTCAAGGAAGTAATCGTTAGTTGTGGCGACGCATGTGATAACTTCGTGCAACGATATTACGCGCTAGATGTTAAGACACTTGAACGCGTGTCTGGTAACCATTCGCTAGATTTGGTGCTGATCAAGAATCCATTAGATAATAACGAGCTCCGCCTTAAGTTTCCACAACCATAAACAGTCGTAATCGTTGGATGCGGAATCGTCGTTGACTGTCGTGTGATTATCTTTTACGATTAAACTATATGAAGAAGACTCGGGTAAATCATAGAAATTCGTCGTACTCGGCAGTTTTTGAGGAAGACGCCGAACGTGGGGGATTCACGGTAACAATTCCTGCTTTGCCTGGGTGTATCTCCGAAGGGGATACGTTCGAAGACGCGCAAGCGAATATCAAGGAAGCCGCCGAGTTATATCTAGAAGTAGCAACTAATACACGTCGTTCACGGGCGTGGAGAGATGCTCGAGTGATTGTAGCTCCAGTTAGTGTGGCAGCATAATTGTGACCAGACTTCCGTCGCTAACTTCGGCTGACGTCGTGCATGCGCTCGAGAAGTTGGGTTTTAGATTTATTCGCCAACGGGGGAGTCACCGAATATACGTTAAGAGCAAGATAGCGATAACGGTTCCTATGCATTCCGGAGATCTGCGAAGAGGTACGTTGTATCATATAATCAAACAAACAGGGTTGAGTATTGAAGAATTTTTGCTCCACGCATAACGGTTGATTTATTCGTGAACAGGTTCGGTTGCGGGGGCGGGGGACTATAGTCTAGGATGAGGCCATGGACGCTAAAGAGGAGATAAAACAGAAGCTCGACATTGCTGAGGTGATTGCCGAGTATGTGACGCTCAAGCCAGCTGGCTCGGGCGCTTTTAAGGGTTTGTGCCCGTTTCATGCTGAGCGCTCGCCGAGCTTTCATGTTTCTCGTGAGCGACAAATTTTTAAGTGTTTTGGTTGTGACAAGGGCGGGGACGTATTTTCTTTTGTCATGGAGATGGAGGGTTTAACTTTTATAGACGCACTCAAGATGCTGGCTCGTCGTGCGGGTGTCGACCTTCCTGAATACAAACCAACCGAAGCGGGGAATAGAGCCGACGTGATTTACAAGATTCATGAAGAGGCCACAAAGTTTTATGAATCGGTGCTGGCCGAGTCTTCGTTGACGGGCATTACTAGAAATTATTTACTTTCTCGCAAACTGACGCCGGCTATTCAGTTGAAGTTTCGTTTGGGTGCGTCAACTAATGATTGGGATGCACTCGCCCTTCATTTGCAGAGGAAAGGTTTTGCCGAGGGACCACTTGTTGAGAGCGGTTTGTGCCACAAGCGAAAGAACGGCACGGGACTGATCGATAGATTCCGCAATCGCATGATGGTGCCATTGTGTGATCCGAATGGTCGAGTCGTCGGGTTCACTGCTCGAATATTGCCAGGAGGACTTCCAGATGAAGCGAAGTACATAAACTCACCGGAAACGCCGATCTATCATAAGGGCGCAGTGCTCTACGGTTTGCATTTAGCTAAAGGTGGAATTCGAAAAGCCGGTGAGGTTATTATTGTCGAGGGCAACCTTGACGTCATTGCGTCCCACATGGCTGGGGTCGAAAATGTTGTTGCTAGTTCTGGCACCGCGCTCACCGAAACTCAACTTCGAACTTTATTCCGCTATACGAAGCGACTGGTATTTTGTTTGGACGACGATGCCGCCGGATTTGCCGCAGCCAAGCGCGTGTTTGCTCTTGCACTCGAGATTCAAAAGAAAGAGCCGACACTCGATGTGTCGATTAGATGTCTGGTGATTCCGACCGGAGCCGGGAAGGATCCGGACGATGTAGTTCGAAAGGACCCCGAGCTCTGGAAGAACATTGCCGCTCATTCCATTGAGATCGTCGAGTATTATTTCGAAAAAACTCTTCGAGTATTCAATGACAAACAAGATGTGAGTGTCGAGGCCCGTCGTCGGCTGGTCGACGAGCTCCTACCGCAAGTCGCATTACTCGCCCGTGAGGACGAGCGCCACTTGTATTTCATGCGCCTTTCAGACGCCACTCACGTCAGCGTCGATATTTTGAAGACAATGGCTCAGGGTTATCAAGTGGTCAAAACCTTCCCCGATAAATCCGCTCCAAATAGAATCGCAAGTACGGGTTTGGCGGCGCCAAACTCCTATCGCCAACCGAACGCAATTCCTCCCGATCTCGACAAACCTACCCAGGCCGCCGTGTTTCTTCTGGGTGTTTGCTTCAAGTACGAGAAAGCTGCCGGCGAGATTCTGGCGCGCGTTCCAAAGGAGATTCTGAATGATCCTTGGAAGTCACTTTACACTCATGTTGAGGTAGTATATAATTCCGCGCAAACGCAACTAAGTGCCGCACCAATAAAGCCATCGCTTTTTTCACGACTACGCGCCCATCTCGAGAGTGTGAACGCGCCCGAGCTCCTAACCGTGCTCGACGCCCTTGCGCTCAAGATAGACGAGATGCTGGCCCGTCTGCCGCCAAAAGACGTGCGTGCCGAAGTTGATAGACATCTTATTCTATTTAAGGACGAGCGAGAGAAATCCCGCCGGAAGGCACTTGAGGCAGAGATCCGCGAAGCAGAAATCGCCGGAGATAATGCCCGCCTAACCGAGCTCATGGATAACTACGCTCTCTTACTGCACCCCCGCGAATAACATCACGGGCTAGCGGTCTTTTTATGGCGATGAAAAAAGTTGAACCTTCAAAGAAAGTTATTTCTAAGAAACCAGTCGCTAAGGGCAAGGTTGCCCCAGCCAAGAAAATTGCTCCTGCGCCAAAAAAAGCACAGAAGCCTGTTAAGGCGATAGAGGCGATTAAGAAACCACCAGTTAAATTGATCGTCGACAAGAAGAGCCCACCACCCACAGAAGAGGTGATGGCTCGTTTGGTTGAACGTGGTATGACCCGCGGTTTCGTGACTGAGAGCGAAGTGCTTTTTGCCTTTAATTATATTGAGGATCACTTGGAGCTGTTTGAAGAATTTTTAGAGCGCCTTGAAAAGAAAGGTCTGCACTTTGTTGAAATGCAAGGCGGGCTACTTGGCGGTGGTAAGTCTCGTGATGATGTTTACGAGAAGCTACGCATGACCGTAGACAAGAAGAATGACAGCGTCCTGTCTTCTGAGCTGACTCAAGATTCTATTCAGATGTACTTGCGCGAAATTGGTAAGATTCCTCTGTTGAACGCTGAAGAAGAAGTTGCGCTTGCTAAGCGTAAAGAGCGAAACGAGAAAGAGGCCGAGCGCCGTTTGATCGAAGCAAACCTGCGTCTCGTGGTTTCGATTGCTAAGAAGTTCGTTGGTAAGCAATTATCATTACTCGATTTGATTCAGGAAGGTAACGTTGGCCTCTTCCGCGCGGTGAAGAAGTTCGAGTACAGAAAGGGCTATAAGTTTTCAACTTACGCCACCTGGTGGATTCGCCAAGCGATCACTCGTGCGCTCGCTGACCAATCCAGAACTATCCGCATTCCGGTTCACATGGTCGAGACGATCAACCGTTATAAGCAGGTTGAACGTCGCCTAATCCAGGACCTCGGTCGCGAGCCATTACTTGAGGAACTCGCCGCTGAAATGGGACTCGCTCTTGAAAAGGTTCAGCACATCCAAAAGATTTCGCAGGAAACTGTTTCGCTCGATACTTCTGTCGGCGACGACGACGATGACTCTACTCTCGGCGACTTCGTAGTTGACGTAAAGAACCTATCTCCGGATAAGGCCGCAGCTCGTCAGTTGCTTAAGGACTACGTGAATGAGGCAATGCGCGATCTTACTCCTCGCGAACAAAAGATTCTCGAAATGCGTTTCGGCCTCGAAGACGGTGTTTCTCATACTCTCGAAGAAGTCGGCCGCGAATTTGACGTTACTCGCGAGCGCATCCGCCAAATCGAAGCCAAGGCCCTAGAAAAGATTCAGCAGAAAGAAATCATCCAGAAGTTGCGAGACTATTAAGATATAGCCCGCCTCCCGGTTCCTGAGCGAAGGTTCGCCCGTAGGGGCTACGCTCGAGGAACCTAGAGGTGGGTTATTGAGTTGTTCCCATTTTGGGAACAGTTGAACATAACTATTTATGTCTGACGATCAAAACAAGTATATTGCGATCTTCAAGAGCAAGGAAATTCGGAGGATCATTCATAAAAATGAATGGTGGTTTTCGGTTATCGACATCATCGAAGCCTTAACTGGCACTGACAGAGGTAGGAAATATTGGAGCGATTTAAAGAAAATGCTCATCGATGAAGGATTTATTGAACTGTCCGAAAAAATCGGACAGTTGAAAATGATGGCATTGGACGGCAAGATGCGAGATACCGATTGTGCCGATACGGAAACAATGTTTCGCATTATTCAATCCGTCCCATCACCGAAAGCCGAACCTTTCAAGCGTTGGTTAGCGAAGGTCGGCTATGAACGTATTCAAGAGATTGAAAATCCCGAGCTAGCGTCAAAACGCGCTAAGCTACTATACAAGCTCAAGGGCTATCCCGAGCAGTGGATCGAAAAACGAATGCGTGGTATTGCGGTTCGAAATGAACTGACCGATGAATGGGATAAGCGCGGCGCGAAAAAACAAAAAGAGTACGAGATACTCACTGCTGAAATTTCGAAGGCATCATTTGGCGTAACGCCCGCGGAGTATAAGAAATTGAAGGGACTCAAGCGGGAGAATCTACGTGATCACATGGATGACCTCGAACTGATCTTGACCATGCTCGGCGAACAGACGACAACGGAAATTCACCGCAAGAATGATTCTCAAGGATTGCCAAAGTTGAAGGGCGACGCAAAGGCGGGAGGAGCTATCGCTGGCTCTGCTAGAAAGCAAATCGAGAAGAAACTCGGCAGACCAATTGTTTCAAAAGATAACTTTCTGGCAAACGACAAGAAGAAAAAGATAGGGAAGTAAACAAAAATCCACCATTACGGTGGATTTTTGTTGTGGCTTACACATCATTAGCATTGGATCGTCCCGAGCGCTTGCGCTCAGTCTCGGTCAAGTACTTCTTGCGCATGCGGACGTTCTTTGGGGTGACTTCTACGTATTCATCGGAGTCGATGTATTCAAGAGCACGTTCCAAGTTCATGTCGATAGCTGGGGTGATGACTACGATGTGATCAGCAGAGGAAGCGCGCATGTTAGTCAGCTGCTTTTCCTTGACTGCGTTCACGGTCATGGTTTCCTTGGCGCTAGCACCAATCACCATGCCCTCATAGATTTCTGTTCCAGGAGCTACGAACATGTCGCCACGTTCCTGAATCATGGCTAGAGCATAAGGAGTAGTCTTGCCCTGTTCACCGGAAATGATTGAACCAGCAGTTCTGCGGCTGATTTCTCCCTTGTGTTCTGCGTAACCAGAGAAGATGTGAGAGAAAGTTCCTTGGCCTTTAGTGACCGTCATGAATTCAGTTCGGAAACCCAGGATACCGCGAGTTGGCATGGTGTACTCAAGACGGGTTGAACCGTTCTCGCTCATCATGTTCGTCATGTCGCCCTTGCGTTTGCCGAGTTTTTCAATAACTGCACCAGCGAATTCATCAGGCACGTCAATGACGACAGATTCCATTGGTTCCATTTTTACGCCGTTTTCTGTCTTCATGATCACCTGTGGCTGGGAAACCTGGAGTTCAAACCCTTCGCGACGCATCTGTTCGATCAAAATAGCTAGGTGCATTTCACCACGTCCGGAGACGCGGAATTCACCGTCACTAAGTGGAAACTCGACCTGCAATCCAACGTTGATTTCAAGCTCGCGTTCCAAGCGTTCACGAATCTGGCGAGAAGTAACGAGTGAGCCTTCGCGTCCCGCAAATGGGGAAGAGTTAGGCATGAAGTTCATGGTCAAGGTAGGACCGTCAATGGCCAATGTTGGAAGTGCTTCAGCGTCAGGAGATTCGGCGATAGTTTCACCTACGTAAATTTCTGGGAATCCAGCTACCTGTACAATATCTCCAGCCACTGCCTCATTTACCTCAACCTTGGTTAGACCCTGGTGAGTGTAAAGCTTAGTGATTTTACCGGTGTAGCGTGTTCCGTCTTGTTTGATGACAGTGACAGTTGAGTTCATTTTGACGATGCCCTCTACGATACGACCTACAGCGATACGGCCAACGTAGTTGTCGTATTTGAGGTTAGCCACTTGCATGCGCATTGGCTTTTCTGTTTCACTCTTAGCTGGAGGAACGGTCTTTAGAATGAGGTCAAACAATGGGCGAAGGTCTTTGCTTTCATCCTTGAGATCCATTTTTGCAATACCGTCTCGGCCAATTGTGTAGATGTGCTGGAAATCTAGCTGTGCATCAGTTGCGCCAAGTTCTACGAATAGATCAAAGATCTGGTTATGTACCCAGTCTGGGCGAGCCGTTGGCTTATCGATCTTGTTGATGACAACAATCGGCTTAAGACCAAGAGCGAGTGACTTACGCAAAACGAACTTAGTTTGTGGCATCGGGCCTTCGTAGGCGTCGACCAAAAGAAGAACTGAATCAACCATTCTAAGAACGCGCTCAACTTCTGAACCGAAGTCAGCGTGCCCTGGGGTATCAACAATGTTGATTTTAACGCCATCTACCACGATAGCCGTGTTTTTTGCGTAAATGGTAATCCCGCGCTCGCGTTCGAGTTCGTTAGAATCCATGACACAATCCTGAATAACGTCACGTTCATTAAACGTGCCAGACTGTTTGAGCATGGCGTCCACTAAAGTGGTTTTGCCGTGGTCAACGTGGGCAATGATAGCAATATTTCGGAATTCCATAAGTGGGCGGAAGTATATAGGAAGGATTGAAATTAGTCAAAGTTTTTGGCACCCTTTTTGACAAACCCTAGCGTTTTTTGTAAGGTCACCCGTTCCTTGAATGTTTATCGAACACATTCCGGGTCCAAGTTAGCGGGGAGAAAGTTCGAGACAGTGAAAGTGACTAACATCTATTGGCGAATTCTCGCCAAGGAGGACGTGATGAAGGTTCAATTGTTTGCACTCATGGGCCTGATGCTCATGGGATCGTGTGGCCCTGCCGGCGTGAGCCTGCAGGAAGACTCCGGCGACAGCGCCGTGTCGAGCGGCTTCTACGCGCTCGACGGGACCGAAGAAGCTCGCTTGAGCTGTAACGGTACGATCGAGGTCCACAACTTCGACCAGGACTCGTTCGGTCGGGAATACTGCGTGGCGCTCGGTACCTCGAGCCTCCCGTTCTTCGCGACCACCGTCGGCGACTGCAACGACGGCGACCCGCTCATCTACCCCGGCGCCCCAGACCCTACGGTCGATGGCGTCGATCAGAACTGCGACGACGTCGACGGCCCTTTGCAGAACGGAACCTTCTACAGGGACCTCGATGGCGACGGGTACGGCAAAGCGTCGAGCGGCACGAGCACGGTTCAGGGTACCGGCTTCGTGACGAGCAACACGGACTGCGATGACACGAGCAACCTCGATCACCCGAACGCGGCCGAGGCCTGCGACGGCATCGACAACGACTGCGACCACCTCGTGGACAACGGTGCGCCGGGGAGCGCGACGTGGTACGGGGACGCCGACAAGGACAACTACGGGATCTCCACGCAGACCGTGGTGGCGTGCATGAAGCCGGCGAACTACGCGGTTCAGGCCGGTGATTGCAAGGACGACGACATCACGATCCACCCCGGCGCGGCGGAAACCTGCGACGGCAAGGACAACAACTGCGACAACCTGGTGGACAACGGCGCAACGGGCGCCAGCACCTGGTACGCGGATGTGGACGGTGACACGGCCGGCAGTAGCGTGCACGGTACCGTCACGGCGTGCGCCCAGCCCCAGGGGTTCGCCGCGAGCAACAACGACTGCGACGACAACAACTTCGCGCGGACGCCCGGCAAGACCGAGGTCTGCGACGCCATCGACAACGACTGCGACAACGTCGTGGACGAGGGCGCGGGCAGCGTGTACTTCGCGGACAAGGACGGCGATACGATCGGCAGTTCGGTGTACGGCACCACCACGGCGTGCGCCCAGCCCACGGGGTACGTCACGACGAGCACCGATTGCGACGACAACAACTTCGCGCGGACGCCCGGCAAGGCCGAGATCTGCGACGGCGTCGACAACAACTGCAACGGTGTCGTGGATGATGGTGCGACTGGCATCATCATCTGGTACCTGGACGTGGACGGCGACAGCTACGGCGTGAACGGGCTCATCTCGAACGCCTGTGCCAAGCCGAGCAACTACGCCATCCAGGGCGGTGACTGCAACGACGCGAACGGAGCGATCAAGCCCGGCGCGTCCGAGTCCTGCAACGGCGTGGACGACAACTGCAACGGGCAGGTCGACGAAACGTGCAACTCCGTCACCTACTACAAGGACAACGACAACGACGGTCACGGGAGAGCGAGTAGCGGAACGAGCACCTCTTCGGGCAACGGGTTCGTCACGAGCAGTGATGACTGCAACGACGGCGACGCCCAGACCTACCCCGGCGCGCCTGAGACCCGGGTCAACGTCGACAGCAACTGCGACGGCACGGCTTACACCGGCTCGAACAGCGGTTCGTGTCCGACCGGCCAGAGCAAGTTTGCGGGTTCGTTCGTCGGCTCGGGCACGGGAAACATCATCCTGTCCGATTCGTACTTCGACATCCGGGACACCGTGAACGGCGTCAACTACCTGCCTTGGGCTCACGTCAGCACCGGTACGCCTTCGGGCATGACGGTGTCGACGAGCGGCAACAAGGTGACGTTCGCGTATGACGTGTGTCTGCCGGACACCGTGATCAAGACGGTGTCGTTTACCTACTACTACTCGAACGACTCCCAGGTTCGCTACAGCTGTGAAGGCGGCGCGAACAACACGCCGACGAACTTCACTGGCGTGTGGACCATGACGAGCGACGGCTTCTCGACCCCCGTGTCGAAGGCGCTCAGCGGAAACCCCGTGACGGGCTGCGTCGGCACCTACTACTAGGTGAATGGGTGAGTCGGTGACTCTTGGGCGCCTTTGGACTTCGGTCCAGGGGCGCCTTTTACTATGTTGTGATAATCTGTTCGGCATCTATGCGACATAAACACGTTCTTCCTTCTTTTGCAGACTTATCACAAGACATTGCTGGCGAGATTCCGGTAGGGATTATTGAGGACTGGATTCAGAGCGACGGTAGTGAAGAATCGCACGCCAAAATTTTGAAACCCTTCGAACGCCAAGGGACTTTTGTTTCTTCGGACTCTGCGGGACTGTCTAAACTATCACTCGGCAAGTCATTGATCGAGGTCATGAAGCTAGTCAGCCAACCAAAAGAAATTATTCACGCTTTTGGCAAAGCTATTGGCGGGCAGGCGATTGGTGTTTGGATTGCGGACAATACGCAGATGTTCTATCCGTCGAGTGTTCCAGTCGAAGATGTAGTCGGTCAGATGCTCGCTGTGCAAGCTGAGGCGTCGAGGTGCCTCGTTAAAGTTGGACTCGGCATACATACTGGTGTGGCATATGAAATCGGCGGAGGATTATATGGGGCAGATGCTGATAGCGTCGAGCATGTGACCGAAGAGGATTCTAAGGCGGGGGAGGTTATGGTTTCGGCGGAAGTGAAGAAGGTTATAGGTGATAAGTGGAAGGTTAGGACAGAGCGTGAAGGCTATTTTGTGCTCGAACAACCAACGGAAGCGTTGCCGGTGAAGGCTGGCAATGATATTCGTTATCCGGCGCCTTTTGACGGTAAGTTTTTCGACGAACTTCAAGCTCTTGACCTAAATAACAAGCAAATGGTAGAGGCGCTCGAACAGGCTCGTCTACAAGCTAGAACGGTAGTTCTCATTCGAGTTTTTCATACTCACGAGGAATTGCTTTTGAATACACTCGTTAAAGGAGTCGCGACAAACTCGCTCATGAATAATGTGTTGAAACGATACGACTGCAATCTCATTAACATGAATGGCAGCATCATGATTGTAACGCTTGAGCAATCTGCTGAAGCTGTAGATTTAGCGCTCGCTCTGCATGAAGCGACTCGAAAAAATGAATTGACTGCTAACGTTTCAGTAGTAGCTGGCGAGGTATTAATCTTCGATCTTGGCCAAGGCAAAGAGCAAATTGCTGGTTCACCGGTGAATGTTGCATCAAAGCTCGCGGAAGATACTGATGAACGTAACGCCTTATTCCTTGAGTCGTCAGTGATCGAGCACGCGCCTCAACACGGATTGCAAATGCCATTTACTGTGGTGAAGTCGGGAGTTACATTATCTGGAATTCGGGTAACTTTTTAGGCACAATTAGCGGAATATTTGAGTTCTGGCGTGCTATACTATTCTCGTATCAAGTATGAGAATTAGCACTAAACTTGCTGGGGCCGCACTGCTTCTGATATTTATCAGCTCTGTTTTTTCTATTTCCGTTTTTTATTGGTCGACTAAGATTCCGGACGATCAAGCGTTAATTGCTTTTAAAATCGCTTCCATCATAATTTTATTTTCTGTTTTCGGGGTAGCATTTTTCTTTTTTGTGACGAGCAATAGAATGAGTGAGTCGTTCGCTTTACTTAAAACTGAATGCATCCAGCTTGCTAATCAGGATTTTTTGAAGGTGAAAATTAATACCGGTGCAATTATCAAATCATCAGATGAAATAGGGGAATTGGCGGACGCTTTTTACAAGATGGCGGGTAAGATACAGAAGTTTCAGAAAAATATGGAGCGGGTAATTGCGGAGAGAACCATTAATTTAGAGCGAAGTGTAGAGGAACTTGAGAGGATGAATAGAATCATGGTGGACAGAGAAGTACGAATGGCGGAATTAAAAGAGGAAATTAGAAGTTTGCGGAAGGAATAACATGAATACCATTCTCCAAAATCAAATAAATACATATCTTGGGAAGCATTTTGTATTTTCCGCAAACATGCAGGATTTATTCCAGGTGATCAGTGAGACTTATGAACGCGCAGAAAAAGAAAAGTTGTCGATTGAGCAGTCTCGAGAATTAGTATTAGCCGATTCATTGAAGAACAATGAGAGTCTCAAGCAGTCTGTTTTAGAACTTTCAAAAACAAAAATTGGGATGATGAACCTGTTAGAGGATTTGGACATTGAAAAACAGGGCATTGAGCAAATAGTTCATGAGCGTACTAAACAATTGAGCGATGAAAAAGATAGAATAGAAACTCTGGTAGAGGGCATGGGAGAGGGTGTGGTGGCGGTTGATCGTTTTGGGAAGATTGTACTTTGGAATAAAACTGCCATTAGTTTGACCGGTTGGAAGGCGGAAGAGGCGACCGGTAAACCGTTTCACGACATTTTAAAAATAGTAAGCGAAAAGGATCGAGCCGATAAGAGCGATTTTGTTGATCTCGCCATGAAGACGAAGATTGGGAAATATTTGGAAAATGAAGTTTTACTAATCAAAAAAGACGCGACAGAGTTGCCGGTCGGAGCGAGTGCTGCGCCACTTATTAACTCCGAGGATGAATGTTTTGGGGCGATCATTGTTCTTCGCGACGTTACTTTCGAGCGAAAAATTGAAAAAGCTAAAGATCAATTTGTTTCCCTGGCCTCTCATCAGCTGAGAACTCCGCTCAGCATTATTCGAGCGTACAGTGAAATGCTTATTGATGGTGACGGCGGTCCTTTGACTGGCTTGCAAAAAGAGTTCGTTGATGAGATTCACCGGGCCAACATCCGCATGATTGACCTAGTGAATTCATTTTTGAGTGTTTCACGAATTGACCTTGGAACCTTTAGGATCGAACCAACTCCATCCAGCCTCGCTAATATCATGGACGAGGAGCTAAAGGACCTAGAACTTTTGATCCGACAGAAGAAGCTAAAAGTAACAAAAACATTTAGTAAAGATTTGCCGTTGATTAATGTCGATCCTAAGCTGACGGGGATTGTACTGCAGAATATTCTTTCGAATGCCGTTAAATATACGCCGAACGGTGGGTCTGTCTCGCTTGAGATTAAGAAACAACCATCAGGAATATTGATCAAAATTTCGGATACTGGAATAGGGATTCCTAAGGAACAGCAGAGCAAAGTATTTACAAAACTTTTTAGAGCTGATAATGCTTTAATGACTGATAATACTGGTACCGGACTCGGCCTTTACATCGCGAAGGCGATTCTGGATGAGAGCGGGTCAAAGATTCAGTTTGCGTCTGAAGAGAATAAGGGAACCACTTTTGTAGTCACCTTGCCAATTGAGGGAATGAAGAAAAGAGAGGGAGTAAGGGGTCTTGAATAATCTTGTTAGAAAGTTGCTTATTGCTATGAGAGTACCAACCAGAAGGTCAGAGACATTGAAGAAAGTAGACGAGCCTGACCGATTCGTTACGCAGACCGCGCTCGACAACATGAAACGGACGGTTGAGCGACTCGTCAATATTGACCGACCGAAACAATTACTCGAAGTTCAGCGTTTAGCCGAGATGGGAGACCGCTCGGAAAATTTTGGTTATTACGTTGCCAAGAGTACGTTGCGATCAATGGACGGGAAGATTGAAAACATCAAAGACAGGATTAACAACGCGGTGGTTATTGAGGAGGGTTTGGTCGATGGTCGTGTTCATGTGGGCTCGACGGTCTCCTTGTTATTAAATGGCGCACCGTTAACGGTGACGATCCTTGGTTCGCTTGAAACTGCGCCAAGCCAAGGGAAGATTTCCCGGGGGAGTCCCCTGGGGGCAGCTTTGTTGAGTCATCGGGCGGGTGACGTGTATGATAAATACATTGGGAACGGGCTGGCCAAAATTGAGATCCAAACCGTAACCTAAAAAAATTATGATGAATATGAAGATGGTTGGCGTAAGTGCAGTTGGTTTAATGCTCATGCTTGGTGCGGGATGTTCTAGCGCATCAACTACGACCGGCGTGCAATCCGGTGCAGTAACGCAACCGGTAGCCGAGAAAATAAAAGTTGAGGAGCCAAAAGTTCCGGTTGCATATTCAGCGGTAAAATCAGATTTGTTCGGAATTATTGGAAAATACAGCGAGCTTACTTTCTCAAACGCTGTCGGAACATGTGTAAAGAAATTTCCATACACTGCGCTCTCGTATTCGCCATCAGAACCAGGCAAAAACTTCATGTTGAGAGATGTTGGTGCAGTTATTGATGACCGTTCATCTTCGAATACGGAAAGTGTGTTGTTCAAGGGGAATACTGTAGATGGGAATAAGGTTGAATGTAAACTAATGGTTCCATACGGCAAAGACACCGCTACGCTTACCTGCGCAGACGCAGCCGAAAAGGAAATTTGTTCCAGCACCTACACAACCATGGCTTTGCCACTTTAGTTTGTATCTTGAGAAGAGAGTATGTCCGAAATGCGTGAACCGAGACGATCGCTTGAGAGCATTATTAGTCGTGAAAAGCTAGAAAGGCTTGCGGACTCGGCAGAGCAGTTCCTAAAGACGCTCGTTCCGCCGAATCATCTCTACGCCGCAATGAAAGAGTTTCAGAATGACAGTCCGGATTTGCAGCAGGAGGTTCGCGCAAAGATTACGCAGATTCTCAAACAACGAAAAGCAACGACGAAAAAGGTTGCACCGATGCCTAATATGAAGCTCGTCGAAAAACCAGTACTCGTTGTCGATCCGGACATGATAAAAGACTCATTCGGTCACGAGAAACGACAGCCGCTGGATACTTACGATGCTGAAGCCGAGGAAGAAGCTCGAAAGCCTCTAAAGCCGGAGTCAGCGAAATAACACGCAAGAACCGTGACGGCGTACGTCATAACGTCGAACCAGTCAAATGTTCCACCGAGAATCAGCGTTGCTATGATCGAGTGGGGGAGTGAGACGAATGCTTGGACAAGTTCAATAATAATAGCCACTGCCAACACCCCGGCCGCGGCTATTATTGGTTTTGGGCGAAGGGTCACTCTGACGAGCGAGTACAAGAAAATAATCGCAATGGCGTCACCAACGTAGTCGCGGATAATTCCGTCGTGAATGAAAAAGAAAATAATGAGTCCGACAAAGAAGCTCAACAGAGTTATTGTATATTTTCGCATATCGCTTTTTGGTATTCCGGATGGTCAATGGCGTGCGGAGCATTTTGAACGACGACGATTTTGCTTTTTGGGAGAAGTTTTGCAATAGATGCAATGCGGTGTTTGAGTGTCGGGAATCTCTCTGCTTCTGCAGTACCGTAGAAGAATGTGGCGGGTATTTTAATCAGTTTTGCAATGTTGATTGCTTTGAAGTTTTCAAAATCCTTTATGCGGCGTGTGCCAAGAATCGTTCTCCACCAAGGTTTCAATGTTGGTAGATCCTCGGCGAAGTATGGACTTAACGAACAGAGAACGAGGCGATTTGGTCGAAGTCTGGAGGCGGAGATATAGGCGATCATTGCGCCAAAAGAAAAACCGAGAACGGTGTTGTTTGCGGATTTGTACAAATTGTACATTTGTTCGAATTCATTGACATAGTCGCTCATGACCCGGCGACTCCAAGTGATTGGAACGACAATCACTTTGTACCCCTTTTGTTCAAAATGAGTTTTGAGCTTTTGATACCCGGCTCTCTTCGGAAGATGCGTGAAACCGGGAATGATGAAGAGGATTTTCATATCCTCGATCGTAACATGCCCATGGTCACCTTGCCATCTAAAAGCCTATTTGATAAAGTACCACCGGTTTGGAAGATATTGTGTCTGGGTTCGATACTATTCGGGGGTAGCTCAGTGGCAGAGCAAAGGACTGTGGCACGGTTTTAACGGTATACTCAAAAGGTATGCCCGAAAAACGAACCTATGCCGAGCGGAAAGAAACCATCAAGCGAGCTGTTGTAAAAAGACGGCTGCGCGTACGAGAGATGGCTAAACAGTTTCTAGGTGGCAAATGCAAGGTATGTGGGTATAGCCGATGTTTGCAGGCGATGGATGTTCATCATCTTGACCCTTCAATTAAAAGCTTCGGAATATCCGCGAAGGGATACACTCGGTCATGGGACGCGATTCGTCGCGAACTTGATAAGTGCGTCCTCCTCTGTGCAAATTGTCATCGAGAAATTCACGCTGGCATTACGCAGCTTCCAACGGCAACGTTGGAATGATAATAGGGTGAATTGCTGGAAGCCTAAGGTTGAAAGACTACGGGAATCAGCAGCCAAGCTTCCGCCTACGGGCGGTTGAAGGTTCAGAGACTATTCCGCAAGGAAGTACTTGGTCGTTTAATTACGATCCGGGAAGCGCCCTACACGCCTCTGGCGTGATGATATAGTCCACTCTTTCAGGAAACTGGAAGGCAAAGTGTAATCCTTGGGTCGTGGGTTCGAGCCCCACCCCCCGAGCCAGAATGCACATCTTGCAATGCAAGGTGTGTTTTCTTTTTGTCGTGTCTTGAAAATAGGGCAGAATAGCCGTCTTTTGCAATAAATGAAAACTTATTGTCTGAAAAACGGAGTTCGGTAAACACCTGGGCGATGATTTGGTGCTTTTCAATATCGAGTGCGTATTTGTAGTACAAACCCGCCCTTTTAACGAGTTCGGAAAAGGTTAGGATATATTCAAGCATTTCGTGTTCAGATTGGTGAATCTCCCCCAAAGACTTCTGAACTTCGCGATATTCGTTTTCGAGCCGCATGACGTCTGCGGCATAATCTTCAGGCGTAATTGCTTTGGTACGCAAAAGGGTAATTCTTTCTTTCTTCAGGTAATCGAGGTCTGAATAGATTCGATCAACGTGTCGCTGGAGATCGCGGCGTTTATTATCACGTTCGTCCGCTGCCTTGTTGAGCCCTGTATGCGCCTTAGCCTCGATCTCCGACAGCTCTTCGTCTGAGAACGCGATCTCCCCCAGCAGGCCTTCAATGTACTTGTGAACCTGTTCATTGCTTAGATTGGGATTCGGATTGGTACAACCTTCCTTACACTTTGCACGAAAATATAGCTGGCTTTTTTGTTCATAGGGGGAGTACGAGCGATCGCATGAGCATTTGATTATTCCGCGGTACGTGACAAATGATTTGTCGGGATGATGGACGCCCATTGTGCGTTGCGCGAGGGCGGCTTGAACCTTATAAAACAGACCAGCTTCAATTAGAATCGGGTGGATGCCGTCAAGCACTGAGCCTCGATTTTTTAGTTTGCCGATATAGAATGGATTTTTCAGTATATTTTCTATGGATTTGGTGTTTACAGGACGCGATACTTTGGGGGAATAGTTATCGTTCCCCGAGAGAATCTCTTCCCTAGTACGTTTTGGTCTGATGGGCTTTGTTGTTAACCCTTGTTTGCTCGCCCACTTTGCAAGCTGACTAAAACTCCACTCTCCAGTTGCATATAACTCAAAAATGCGTTTCACGGTTGGGGCTCTATCTGGATCGAGCACTTTGTTATTCGACCCATTATCTAAGTAGCCAATTGGCGAGACATACGCGCAATATCCTTTCGCCCTGACCTTTTCTAGACCAGCGCGCGTTTTTTGGCTGATGTCTCGGGAGAAATGTTGGGAAAATGTTCCGTCAATATCACGGTGCAAAGCACCTGCGGCTGTCTGCTCATATTGTGTTTGCACGAATCGAATATCGACATGGGAATCATCCATCATGCGCTTAACGACCATTGCGTCCTGCTCGTTTCGGGTGAGTCTATCCCAACACAGGACGATCACCCCTTTATATTTGGACTGTTTTAAATCCTGCATTAGTCTCAGGAATTTTGGTCGACCTATGTCGAAGACAATTTGTCCTTTGGTATTAAAATCGATTCCCCTTGTTTTATACGCCGAATGTTTTTCGCGGATAATGCCATTCGTGTAATAGCCATCAATTGACCCTTTTACGATTGGCAGGCCGAGCGATTTGGCGTGACTCAAATTAGCTCCCTCCTGATAATCAAGCGAGTTTTTTTGATTGTTGGCCTCATCGGTGCTCTTGCGAGTATATACGAGGTATTCGTGACGATGGTCTTGTTCTTTCATATTCTTGTTATTCCGACGATACCGCACTTCGGTCGTTTTTTGGAGGCGTGATGCCGACGCCGTCGAAGGTAAAACCCTCGTACTGTAAACGTCGGTGAATACGCTCCAGGATTTGCGAGAACGCCAAGAGCCCGCCGATCTCATTATCGGAGAATATTCGAGTACTTGGTGGGGGTTTTTGAGGTTCGATCACAAATCAATTATTTGGCCCCGTAGATTTTTCGACGTTCCTCGATTGAGAGCATCTTCTTTGGTATCCATGCTTTATAGCCACAAGATGGTTTGCGCGCGCAGAAAAACTGCACGGCTCGTTTTATCGCGCAGAAGTTGACGTGGCTTTGATAGCACCATGGACATGACACCCCTGTGAGTGCACCGCGTTTTTTGAAGTTCGACATAACTTTTTTTCTCCCTCGGGTTACGGGGGAGTTCTTTAGGGGAGGTAAGTGATTCGTGATCACGGGGTAGAACCCGAGCACACTGGAGAGCATGGCCTTATGCCAATTCTTCAGCTTCGGGCGTGGTGCGTGACCACGAACCAATGGAGAGAGGTATCGTCGAGGTTTAGCGTCTTTTCCGATACGTCAGACGGGTAGAAAACAGTTGTGATCCATTCAACCAAAAAAGCACCCTGGAGGATGCCTTGTACTGCGGTGGTGATATATGTCAGATAAACATCTCCCCCTTCTATGACAATTAGAGGTTCGCTGCGTGCAATCTCCTTCTTAATCTAGTGATCGCTGGCATTACTGCCTCGTCACTTAGTTTGATTCCTTCTTTCCTGAGGGCATTCGCGATTTTGGCCGATGCGTAGCCTGATTTACTCTGAGTATTCATGCGGTCAATATACGCATTATAAATTTTCACATCTCTGATAAAATTGTCAGCTTTTATCATTCTCCGCTTTGCTCGATTCTGTAATATTTTTTCCTTAAAAATGATGACTGCGTCCCAGTTGTTATCTATGAAGGAGTGTACATCTTCCTTTGTCGCAGTTGCCATGAATGTGAAAACTATCTCTTGCTCCCAGCCGATTGGCTCCTCGTCATAGTGAACCATCCCGACCTCGCACCCAATCATAGTGATCGTATTCGTTAGGATATATTCACACAACATTCGTTCAATGATGGAATCAGTAAATAGATCACCATAGAGTCCGCCTTCTTCATCTTTGGTTTGTAATAATGGCAGTATTTTTTCGCTAATGTATTTGTTGAGTATATCGCCAGGGTTACCATTGATAGAATATTTTGCTGGATAAGCGGTATCTCTGATGACAGCCCCGTTCACAAAATGCTGCTCTGCAATTTGATCGAAGTGTTGCGATCCATTTTCCGCGAGAGCCTCACGAGTCATACCGAGGGAATCTCGCATTAATTTTACGAGAGGGCGGAAATCGTCCCGTAGTAACAGCAACTGGAATATCTCGGCTCCTCTCCGTCCAAGACTGCCCCTAGAGTGAAGGTCGTTCAGAATACATTCGTCAGTATTCGATAACACTATCTTTGTTGCGACTTTTGCTTTCATAGGGTGAGCGTAGATAACTCATGACTGAATCCTCCAATTAAACCCAATAACCCAGCTGATATCTCATCAGTTAACCGAATAACCGATCTGATACGTACCTAACGTTGGCTGTTTTATCAAATATTCGCTTGATACAGCAAGAATTTGCAAAATTGCTGGTTCATGGTATCGTTTTTGCCATCTACCTACTGTTTTCGCCGCACAAGGCGTTGTCTTTTTCTAACCGATTGCGGATAGAGATGGGCAGCTGCCTCCACAATCGGACAGCCTTGTGCTGACCGAAAACAGTGGGTAGATAGGTGGCTGTCCTTTTTTGATACCTGGACAGTACACTGATTAATTAACTAATTCCCATATCATCTACGTATGGAAAAAGATACAGTAAAGAAGCCGATTTATAGGCGTTGGTGGTTCTGGTTGGTCGCAGGCATTTTTATACTAGGTTTTATTGGATCATTATCATCAGAGCCGACTACAACTACTGATGTAAAAACTAGTGAGGATGTTACAACAGATGTGGCGATGCCCGACGAGAAGCCGTCACCAGCACCCGAGGTTGAGAAGCCAGTGGCTACTACAACTGCGACAAAGTTTTATTCGGATTACACAACAAATAATCTCGCAGCTGAGCAAAAATATAACGGTCATTTGGTGAAACTCACTGGCTTAATTTCAAGTATCGGCAGGGATATTCTCGGGAAGGCATACATCGTGCTGAAGGGTGATCAGTATGGTTTTAAGGGAATTCAGTGCATGTTGGATGATTCGGCGTTGGCGAAGGTCGCGGAGGTCGGCGTTGGTGATTCGGTTACTCTGACTGGTAGGGTAAAGGATAACGTTCTTACAAACATTCTTATTGAGGGCTGTTTGATCGACTAAACCCAACTGATACCCCCCCATTGAGTCACCAGGTGATTTCTATCGAACGTGGTGCAATACAGGGGCACGCGGGGGCTTCTATTGGTGGCACGAACAGGTAGTCGAGCATTGGACTTAACTGACAGAAGGCCATATCTCGGATGTGGCCTTTTTGTAATTACCAAACTGTGAGAATATCTAGGTGAATCTATGTTCTTAGAGCCACGCATCAAACGTTGTGAATCGCTAAAGGATCTTCTCGACTCCCCCGAGGATCCAGGATTTTTTTATGAGGATAACGATGGTATCGACACGGTTCTTCGGTCACAGAGAGCTTTTTTGGTTAGTGAGCCTGGATACGGAAAATCGAGTGTATTGCTGCAGATTATTGAGAAGAGCCAACAGGCAAATAAATCCTGCATTTATATCGATCTCAAAACAATTACAAACAAGTCTTTGTGCGCTTTAATTAAAGATAACGAGGAAGTTTACACATCGCAGGGAGCGATTGACGACTTTTCTCGTAAACCCATTTTCCAAACAAGCAAATTTAGAGCCAAAAATTCAAGAGAGGTAATTTTTTGTTTAGATGCCCTTGATGAGGTTAGACAGGAGTATTTTTCTGAAACGGTAGATGAAATTAAGCGCTTTATCGCAAAGTACGATAAAGCAACCATCATCCTGACTTGTCGTAAGAATTATCTGGCAAAATGGCAACATCTTTTTGCGGATCAAGCTCTGGAGTTTTTTAGTCTGCTCTGTTTTAACTCAGATCAAATTCGTTCTTATTTGGTGGCCGAGGGAATCGCTGAGGAAACGGTTGAAATTGTTTTAGAGAAGATGCACTTCAGAAATCGGCTGCCGATTCTCCGTGTACCACGTTATCTTGGTATGTTAGCAAGATTCGTAAAAAAGGAAGGAGCTGAGGCGCTTATTGGTATTACTCGAGGTAGGCTATTTGATTTTTTTATTGATGAGAATTTGAGGAACGAACAGGAAAAGGTAGATTTGAATAAAAACGCGATTATTAAGAAGGTTCTTGAGAAATTGGCCTTAGTAATGGAAATCTATCAAACAAGCCAAATCAGTAAAAATGAGTTGATGGAATTTTTTGATGATGTTCAGTCCAATCTCAGTATTAGTTTTTTGAACCAGGTTCCGATCGAGATTCTTTATGAAAGATCCTTACTTAAGGAAAACCCAGAAACCGTTGAATTTGTTAACACCGAGTTTCAGGAATATTTGGCCGCAAAGGAGATTTGCAGGCTCGGAAAGACCGACCAAGTAGTTTTCGATTTGATGGTAATAAAAGAGTTACACGAGATACACCCATCATGGATTAATACGCTATCTTTCTTACTGGAAGAGGATATTTCGTTGTTACCAGACCTAATTAAATATATTGCCAAAAAATCCAGCCTAGAGAACTACCACGCGTTGTTGCCCATCACTGGGGTAGATAAGCTTACGATCCTTGCCAAAGGGAAGATCTTCCAAAGTATACTAACTAATTATTGCGATAACGGTCATTGGATCGATCACAATGTTGCGAGAAACCTTAGTTGGTACTTTGATAGTACCCAGCACAAATTTCTCAACTCATTATTCTCTTCAAAGAATAATGATGAAACTTTTGGTGAGGTTATAAAAGCGAACGTTTTATTATTGATAGGATACATCTCCGAGAGGGGCTTATTGAGCGTGAAGCAGTCGGGAGTTTGGCAACAACGAATTATCGACACAATCAGTTCACCATATCTGAATGAGGTGCTGTTAAGATTCTCAATCACTGCTCTAGGAGCCTTTAAGAACCCGACGCTTTTTTCAACTAAGTTGGCTGATATTATTTTTACCACCAAGGAGGACACGATTATCTCTGGCCTTATATACGCAATTGAAGATTCCGATTCGCTAACTAGTGATGCCATCAATTGTATTCTGAGAGGGATAGAGATGGGTAATATTTCTGCCAGATTACTTTTACCAAGGATTACTGATAAACCCGCAATTAACAATGTGGTAGATTCGTTGATCACAAACGAAAAATTATTGGTGGAATTTTTGGATCACGAAAGTATTCACGTGAGAGATACAGAAAAGATCCTTAAGAACCTCGAAAGAGTCACCGATGAACATCTACTGGTAAAGCTTAAGAAATTATTTAACAGATTTTTTTCTGACAGCACGTATTTTGATGCCCAACATTCTAAATTTGTTCTTGGTCTGGCAGTTTTGATAGACGAAAAATCACCAGGCTTCATTTTTGAACTAATAGCAACGTACAGGGACACCGATTTTTTGCACGCCCTACCTAGTATATTCGCAGCCTTGCTGAAGGCCGATGACGTGAAGGAGTTTTCCGTGCAGATGTCTAAGCATAGATGGATCGCGTTTAATACAGTCTACATAGCGGCTTCTGCCCAAACTGATGCCGCGAAGGGTATAGAGGCTGAGGGACGAAAATACATGAGTGATGAGTTCACGTCATCAGATAAATCACAGGTGAAGACGACGTATATCGATACGAAGAGGGAACGAGACGTGTATCAATTATTTAAATACAAACTTGAACCAGAACAGAAGAAATATTCCCTTGATTTATTCCAGTACTATCGAGGGCAACAGAATACTATTGAAAAATATATTTCCACCGAAGAAAAAGAACGGCTGATGTATCTTGTTAGAGATGCATTGCAGGTTTTTGATCCAGGAATACAAAGATTGACTATTACAAATAGAGCCGAGGGTTCATCACAGTACACGACAAACCAGTTCATCCATGTATTCGGTGATGCTCTTAGTGTGGCAGCAGATCTGAACGTAAATGTTACAAATCTGCGACAACACGTAGTCAACTATATACCGTTTTCATACAGTGAGCACCTAAAGGCGATATTTCACTTGGTGAAGCGGCCTACTAAGGATGAGATCGGGCTATTATTAAAGATTTATAAAAATAGAGCCGATGATTTGCGAGAATTCATGCCCAGTAGCCTTATTGAATTCGTTCAGGTTCATCAGTTATCGGAAGCTGTAATGATTCTAAAGTCATTCGTAAATTCTGAGAAAGTTTCGAGCTTCGATCGTTGTGCGGCATTCAATACAATCGTTGGATTAGATGGAGAGACCAAACTATATGCTCGGTTAATATTCAATAAGTATAGGAACAGTCGTAAACCCGTGGAGATATTGTTGCGAGATTCTGCAAATGCTCATCTGATAGAAAAGTATTCAGTTTCCGATGCAGTTAACTGGAGGATTGAAAAGCTTATTGAGAAAGCTGAGCCGTTTAAAAGGGTAAAAGGAGTCCATGCCGTTGGAAAATTGGAGGGGGAGTTGATGGATAAGAATTTCGCAAAACCATTATATGCGCTAAAAGGTTCGGCATATCGGAAGTTATTTCTTGACCTGATAGAGAGGGCTTTGGAAGTACATGGGAAGAGTGAAGAATATCATGATTACGCTTCGTATCTTTGGTCTATCAGCATTGAATACTTTAGGAATCTAAAGCAAGCTAAAAGCTACGAATCATTACACGATATCGAGGAGCTTATTGAACGAAATAAGGAGCAATCAGGTATCAATTGGTTTCTATATACCTATCAGAATCTCAAGAGAGAGTATGCAATATTTATAGGAAAACCAAACAATATCGCGGATTGCATAAAGCGATATAATTACTTTAAGACAAGTTCATATCTTGTGGTGAGTACATCCGACGATCTGTTTAGGATCATCATGGGGGCGTGCAATGATAAGATCAGATCATGGGTAGAGAGCGAGGGCGCATATCATTTGATTCGAACTTATCCAAAGGCCGAGGATCTAATTCAGAAAACAATAAAGACACAGCTAACTAATTGCTTGCTTGAAGCTGGATTACGCAAGGAAGAGATCCAGGTTCAACGAGAATCGCAGTTGCTCGATGACAAGCGCACCGATTTTCTCGTCTACTACGGTTTCATAGGCCCCATTCTGATTGAGGTAAAACTTTCGGACAATCCCGAGATAACAAACGGCGGCAAACGCGCGCAGTATAGAAAAAAGCTTCTTCAATATCTCGATGGGACGGCTTCGCATAGAGGTATCTATTTGGTGTTTCTCCTAAAATCGCAGGACCTTCGTTTTGACACAATACTGAAGAATCAGTACAAGAATGATCGTATTGAGGTGGTATCACTAATCTGCTAACCCAAAGATGCTATCAGGTAGCAGAATTCTTTTGCATTATATGCCTTCGTAGGGCTGGTAACCGTCAGACCCATTAGAGATGTAGGCGGTCAAATATCGACTAGTCACAAATTGCGAAATCTCTGATTTCGATAACCGTGAGTTTTTCCGCGCTAAGTTTAACTGCCCGATAGATTTCTGATAGTTCGGAAAATAGGTACTCTGGGGAGCCAAGAAAAAACAACCTCATGGTTGTTTTTTCTTACCCATTACCAGTAGAAAGATATTATTCGGTATTTGTCGCAACGATGAATATGGGTATCAATGTTCTAGATTGGATTGAAACACATTCCAATGTGGTAGGTTGGATATGGAAGGTTTTGGTATTTGTTTTCGCAGGAGGCCTTTTGATGTTTTTAAAAAAGATTAAATATACATTTTTCCCAGGGAAGATAGACGTTTTGATTGCATTACAGTCAAACGACGGGCAGAGCGCGAAGTATAGAACGCGCATCCTAGAGATTTTGAATGGGTGCATTGACCGGTTTAGTTTGAGAAACCGTTTTTGCGTAAGGGACGTTTCTAGTATTTTAAAATTTGAGACTTCTCAGGAGGCGGAGAATTATTGCAAGGAGCACGGAGTCTCCATCATTATTTGGGGCCGGGTGACGGAAGATGGTTTGCAGTCAGCGGGTGGAGATGTGAATCAGCTTTCCCCGCGTTTTACTTTTCTATGTCCGGACGACGACGAGCACATCTTGGGAAAGATGATGATCTTGGATATTGAGTCGAAGTTTGCTCACCGACAGTTTTGGGAAATTGTAAAAACAGATTCCTTAAGAGATGTAAACGTAGTGTCAAATAATCTATTTAATAAGGGGTGCTATGCTCTTGCGCTCTCACTGAAGCTGCGAGGCAGGATATACGACTCGTTGGATATTTTCGAAAAGCTGCGTGATGATAATTATCTTTCCGATCAGATATTGACATCGGCCATCAAGCCTCATCTGTTGAATTGCTATACACTGCTCGCAAGGGATTTCTATCAAAGAAAGAACTATACCGAAGGAATCGGGTATACGCAAAAGATATTGGCATTGAACCCCCATAGTTTGGATGGTCTTGCGATGGACGCTGTGTACAAGTACCTACAGAATGATATTACGGGTGCCTATGCAGCGATCAAGCGAATGCGACTGTACCATCCGACCAGCAACGTGTCTTGGCTTGATGAGGGGTTTGTGTCATTAATGCAGGGAAACTATAAGCAGGCATACGTGTGTTATCAAAAAGTTTGTACCGATAAGAGGCCTGATTTTGATCTCCCTGAAGTAGTCAGTTTCTTGGATGTTGAATATCACAAAACAAAGAATCCTGTTATTAAGTATGCAGTTGGCGTTCTGAGCTGTAGGTTCTGGGACCAGAACTTAGGAGTGAAGGAGCTGGCTTTATTTTTACGATTCACAAAAGGTATTTCAGGAATGTCGAAGCTAAGAAAACACGCCCGCGACTTACATGACAAGACAAAGGCTTCCGTGAAAAGAAATACTTGAAAGATCAATTAATTAATCTCAGCAGTAATGCCTGCCTTCGCTCTACACGCAGGCCGCCGTCGCTGAAGCTATGGCGGGCATGACGGACGGGCAGGCTGGGGGTTTTGTTTTTGCGGTAAGGCGGGTTAGCAATCTTGGCTCCATCACGTTATGCCTTAGGTCGCGGGATACGAGGTGATGACCGTAGGAACGTTTTTCTGTAGTATGAGGGCATGCATATTCAAATGCCCAAACAATGGATTGTGGATAATGACATTTACCAAATTTACTCCATAGGGGAGGGGCTTCTTTCCGACGGAGAGCTTCTTTCCGTTTTAAAACGAGTCAACACAGCTGTTGGCCTATGCGAGATTGGAAAAATAGCAAATGCAATGTTTTGGAAACCTGACAGTTCAACGAGATCGAGATCAACCCTTTTCCAAGGTGAACAAATATTATTTAGTCAGTGGGCAATGGCATATCTGGCGGCTGGATTGGTAAGGGCAGGAGGCAATGATTATAGACGGAGGATTTTTGCAAAACCCGGGCAACCATTAGATAATCTCATCGTATTAAATAATACGCATCATAATTGTTTAGTTCAGCCCGAACTGCTTCCTGGACACGAGATGAAGACGCCCGGCGATCTAGATTCATTTTTTCTGCGCACAATCTTTGAACAATTGCCATATCAGCTTGATCCTGTTTCTGAAATGGCTCGTTCGATTCATCTTTTCAAAGAACTCAGCGAGCAAGTTCAGACCCCAGAGATACCGAATTTACAACAACTTTTTACTGATATAACAGGATTGACACTTGATGATTATTTCGATATTAGTTTTGCGATTTCTGCCATGACGCAAGAACGTCCTGTATTTTCTCCACTTCTACTTTCTCAAACACCGGTCGTAACATTACAGAAGACACTTTCGATGGAGAATTTGGAGAAGTATTTGTGTCTAATGGCTGTGGACTATTCAGTCTTTCGTGAAAACGATTACCGGGGGAATCGGGAACTACCGCAGGAGTACACTCGTTTTCGGTTTAATCCTCTCGTAAGGACACCGATCGTCATATCTCAAAAAGAAAAATTACACATTGTTCCGAATGCATCGCTCTTCATTCGCGCTTCGTTTTCTGGATTATTTTGGTTATTTGACTCTCATTTCTATGCGCTAGGGAAGATCACCGAATTTCGTCAGTATTTTTCAAAGATATACGAAATATATGTCGGAAATATTTTAAAGGATATCTATGGTGATATCGTAAAACACGGAGGAGATCTCAAAACGAATTATGAATTCTTTGATTGGTATTTTGATTATGACGGAACCTGCTATCTTTTTGAAGTAAAGGCATACCAATATCCATACGAAATTCACACAAAGGCACTGCCTGAGGATGTAGAAGCTGATGTGACCCGAAAAATAGGTGGATTAATCGATCAAGTCGCACGCAAGATGAGGGATGTGAATACTTTGCCGTTTCTTAAAGACTTCCAAACAAAGCAACTATGTCCGGTTGCAGTGATGTGGAACATGCCGTTAATTTCAACCAGCCGTTTTTCTGAGAAAATCACGCAAATGATTGCAGAGGCGAAGGCAAAATACTCTCTCGAAACACTAGATATTCACATCATGGAAAACCATGAACTTGAAAACCTAGTTTCAGTTGGTCGTCCAATACCTTTGAATGAAATATTTGAAGAGGCTGACCGAGAAACAAATGAAAGTATCGGATCAATAATCAATAGACGATATAAACCAACAAGAAATCCAACACTCCAAAAAATATTTACAGAATTTACTGATAGAATTAGTCCAGCCATTGCCGATAAGAGTCTTCGATAAAAACCAAACCATCGGGTCTCTTCCTTACTTCGTCTCAATCGACTCTAAAAACTTCTCAAACTCCTCCTTTGGAATCCGATAGCCTTTACCTAGCCGGTGAGCCTTCAGCTTCCCAGCTTCAATGTAGCGATAGATGGTCATCTCGCTTACACGTAGTTTATTTGCGAGCTCGGACACGAGATAAAACTCAATGTTCATATCTGTCAGTCCACTCTTTGTGAGTTATTTGAAACGCCGCGTTACAGCGATGGCAGATCCACTCATATGTTTCTGTTTTGGGGTCATACTTAGCGGCCGGTTGACCTTCTGGCTTAACAGCAGGAAAACATAAATCGCGTCTATTAGACAACTTATCGCTCAGACCACAATTAGGACAAGAAATATTTTTCATAGAAAACATTAGAACAACACCAACGACTCCCCAAAAATCTGCGTCAGCTCCCATTTGCGAGTTGTGTCGACCGCGCGGTGTAGACCAATAAAGCGAATGTCTTTCTGACCCTCAAGAGCCTTGATAGTTGATTCCTTCAAATCCGCATCAAGACAAACAAGTGCAGAACGGTCGCCGTCCGTCACTTTCCAAACATTGTTATCGGTGAATTCATTGAGTTTCTTCTTGCTCATCGTGAGCGTAAAACCCTGCTTAATAAGCATTTCGTATTGCAAGTCAGTCTCTTTGTTCTTTGGGTCAAAGAGTAGCTGCTGTCTTGCTCGTTCAAGATGTTCTTGGAATGCTTTCACGTTTTCATCTTCCGATTTTTCTGGGTCCGGCTGATAGGTGTTTTCAGGGAAGATGCTGGTTGTGAGCTTGAAGACCTTGAAGCCGGTATCAACATTCGGATTCTCTTCGGCGATTTTTTGACCGGCGCGTTTTACTCGCTCAATGGTAATGTCGGAAATCTTTTTGTATCCGGCCTTGAATGCTTCACTATTTTCGTCGGTTGCTTCTGGAATCTGAATCATTATGAACTTCCGTTTCCCACCATCTTCTTTGTTGAGCTTCATGCTGGCATGAGCAGTCGCTCCCGAGCCAGCGAAAAAATCAATGATCAGGCCTTCCTTTATTACTGATCCAACCAAATGACTTAACAGATCAACGCTCTTTGGATTATCAAAAACTTTTGAGCCAAGTAATGATTCCAAATCCTGAGTGACCTTTTGCCCATCAAATAACCCCAAGGTTGAAATGATCGGAATATTCTCGTTTTTGAATTCGCTAAAAAATTCCTTCATTCGAACTTGCCCACTACTGCTTTTGGGGAAAATCAACCGATTTTCTTTGACCATTCGTAAGATCTCATCCCTGCTAAATGCCCACGAATCAATAAATATATTTCCTGTATTTGGATCAACAATTTCAAATGCTTGGCTCGATGCTTTTACTGTACTTCGTAAATTAGTGTTTCTCCATGGTCCGCGGGAGTCGTCATCAGGATTTGAAAAACTTTCTGCTGATCGCTTTTCACCAATAAACGAGAAAGTTTCCATTTTTACATAACAAACAATGTACTCGTGTGTTGTTACGAGCATATTTTTCGGAGGCACGCCTTTTGGAGAGCCCTTTCTCTGCCAGACAAATTGTGCCACAAAATTTTCCTCCCCAAACACTTCATCCATTAGCTTGCGAAGGTTGTGTACTTCATTGTCATCAATTGACACGAAGATAACTCCGTCGTCTTTCAGCATCATTTGTGCCAGAAGAAGACGTGGCATCATCATGTTGAGCCAGTTGGTATGATAGCGTCCGGCGCTTTCGGTGTTTGTGTCCATTGTGACGCCGTCACGGAAGACGCCGTTTTTCTCCCAGTATGCCTGCTTGCCTTCGGAGTAGTCATCGGAATATACGAAGTCGTGGCCCGTGTTGTACGGAGGGTCGATGTATATGCACTTCACTTTATTGTAGTACGACTTTGAAAGAAGTTTGAGGACCTCTAGGTTTTCACCCTCAATAATTACATTTTGCGTTTTATCAAAATCAACACTCCGCTCCATGTCTGGCGCGAGACGGGCTTTGCTTGGGGTGAAGGCATGTTTTTTGGCGTGCATTTTACCCGGCCAGCGGAACTCAAACTTCTCGCCAAGCGAAACGTCAAAGTTATGAGTGAGGGCGTGTACTTCCTCTATGTTTAACTTTCCTTCATCAGTAAATAAATCGGGGTAAAGCCGTTTTATCGCTTCAAGACGTTCTATGCGATGGTCAGGGCTAGTCAAGGCTGGATTTTGTGGTTCGTGGTTCATATAGGCGTTATTTGGTGCTCACAAGGCGTTCTGCTTTTCTTTCTGGTCTTTTGCCTTCGTCTGCAATAGGTAGGAAGGCATCAGTTACGTAGTATTCCTCCAGGCCAATCGCTTTGAAGTGAGCTATTGCGCAGGCGATTTTTGCCCGTTCTTCATCGTCGAGAACCGGTTGATTTTCTTGGAAACCTTTGGTCTCAACGACGAAGTGATATGTGGTGGCTTCGCCTTCATCGATCGACCGTTTTTCTATGACCAGCGCCCAGTCGGGGTTGTACGGACCAACGGGGGTTTGGATTTTGTACCAGTCGGGGAGCTTGATGAAACATCGAACTCGGTTCTCACCATCGATGTCTTGCGCGAACCGTTTCTCGATGGAGCTGTCGTAGACAACGTGGTCATACACGCCGCCGTTGACCTTGATTGCGTCCTGGTACGTTTCAAATGCTTCCTTGAACTCATCCTTGCCGTAGCGGTCACTCATCGGTTCGTAGCGCACACAGCGAACCATGGCGTGCTTGATGATGCTCTTCATGGCCACGGACGCCTTAGAGAGAAACGCGACAGGATTCTGGGCCACTTTCTTTTGGTCGCGCACGCCTTGGAGAATCTCTTCAATCGCTCCCATGGAGAGCCACGTTTCTTCCGCCAGTTCGGCAACGAGGTCAACCTTTGGAGCAGAAGCGACGGCAATATCTTTTATTTCCTCACCTTTGTAATCATCGCTAAACGTGATGCCACTTTGAGCATCCTGTTGCATGGACGTGATGCGCGTGAGCGTAGCCTGTACGCGCGGGGGAGGGACAGAAAGCCCATCAAGTGACTTCACACAGTCGGCAACGATAGTTTGCTCATCAAAGTGAACCGTGTATTTGGTTTTGCGAGAAATGACTTCCCACAACCGGTCAAAGTCTGAACTTTCAAAGACAGCCTTATTGCGCCGTACCTTTGTGAGTGCGCGACGAGCATCTTTTAGAACTATCTCATGCGCCTGGTTACCGTATTCTTCGGCGAGCTCATTCTGGTACTGCGAAACAAACTCAGCGTAGCTCTGATTTGGGATAACGGTTAGCAGGTTTACCGGAACGCCGCTCTCCATTTTTTCTGGGTCACGTACACGGCTTCCTGTTTGGTCCACACAAATACGAAGTCCGCGTCCAATCTCTTGGCGCTTCTGAATAACACTTTCTGTTTCGTTCAGTGTGCAAATGTTGAAGACGTTCGGATTGTCCCAACCAACTCCGAGTGCGGAGTGGGAGAATAAAAACTCGAGCGGTTCGTCCATTGAAAGGAGACGCTCTTTGTCGCGCATGATTAGATCAAAGACGTCATCATTCTTTTGCATTGCGGCGAAGCTATCCGTCCATTCGCCTTTGCCGGTCTTAGCGAAGTATCCACCATGTACGGCGTTCGTGTTGTTCGGAAGTTTGCCGTATTTCTTTTTGTATTCCTCGACGTAGCATTCATTGAACAGGTGGCGAATCAAACCCTCTTCATCAACATAGTTGGCCACGCGGTCAATGAAAAAGAGTGACAAAACTTTGACGCCAATCTCTGCCAGTCGTTCCTTCTTTTTGAAATGTTGGGCAATGGTTAGTCGGATTTGTTCGCGGAAGATAGCCTCTTTGTCTTGCCCATGACCTGCGCCTTGCACGAGTTCAGTTCCATTTGTAAATCTAATACGCGCCACTTCATCACCCATGTCTTTCCAGACACGGTCTACGACCCAGCCTTCATAAGCAGCATTTTTGGTTTTCTGGCCGAGGTCATCATCCTTTGTGACTTTGATAGTCTTTTGCTTGAAACCTCCTCCAGCTAGACGGATCATTACGCCAATTTTGGCCTGAGGTTGTTTGCCAGCAGCAAAATCAACATCATGCACCATGATATTGGTCGTGCTTTCTTTGTTTTCTTCATGGACTGAGAGAACCTCGATTTGTTTTACCAGCCGCTTATTGTACGCATCAAACGGTGTGAGCTGATGAATGAGGTTTTTCACTACTTTATGAGTAGCAGAGTAGCGTAACTTGAGAAGGGGATTCAGTCCCGCTAGACGCGTGATCATGTTGGGGGAGTCCATGCCTTCCTGCGGTTCGTCCATGATGATGACCGGTTGAACCTGGCGAATGAGTTCGATAAGTTTTTCACCGCCATTGCTGTCTCGTTCTTGATTGATGATACGGTCATCGGTATTGAACGCCTGCACGTTCATGACCATGATTTGTAAATCCGCAGACTGCGCGTAACCGCGAATCATGGTTGGCTTCTTGCTGTCATACGCAAAAGCGCGGTGATTGACGCCGTAAATAGTTTTGAAATGGTCAGCGGCAATCTCAAGCGTCTTTAGTACGCCCTCCTTCACCGCAATGGAAGGGACGAGAATGATGAACTTTGAAAGACCGTAAGATTTGTTGAGCTCGAAAATCGTGCGTAGGTAAACGTACGTTTTACCCGTACCCGTTTCCATCTCAACGGAAAAATCTAGTTCATCAATCGGCCGGGCATCTAGAATGTTGTTTAGCTTTGCTACGCGGTCGCGATTCTCGCGCACAGCCTCTGGTGCGATGCGAAGGTCATTGGCACAAACGCCGGCGAAGAGCCGGTCTTCCGCGCGAACATTAGGAGCCCCTTCAAATAACCCGACCACCGAAGCGATAGCATCAAGTTGGTATTGTAGATTTGGTTCAAAATGGAGCTTTAGCATATTCATTCTGGCGGATTTTTAGTGTTGGAATCATTTTAGCATCTTTTAACAATGCTTAACAATAGAAAAGGCCCCGAAGTTTCCAACGGGGCCAGCCTTCTCCTAGTGTTTAGTGTCCTTTGGAGGATTTGGATCCTTCCCGTAGGAATCACTATCCACAATCTGACCCTTGCGACCGCGAATCTGAAGCTCCGCCTCTAGCTTCCGTGCTAGTGGGCGGGCCGCATCAGCTGCGAGCGCTCTGAGTCCGGTGATTTGAAAGAGGTTGCGGCTTGCCAGGCAACTTTACTTGCCAGCGTCCGTTCTTTCCTCCCTGTTTGTTGGGAGTCACCATGACCTTGTTGGTCATAATGTGCGTTTTTTGATATCGCAGAGGCCGTGGTACACTATTCTTACCAGGGAATAGACGCGTGTCGACTTCATTTTCGAGCCCTTGCGGGCCACGCCACGGTGTTGCGAGCCCGGCATCAGAACCGGGCTCTTGTATTATCTCACCGTAACGGTTAGCCGTCAAGAAAATCACAACGGACTACCGTTTGCTTTACAATAACGACCAAATGTGGTAATCTGACACATATGACACCAGAGGCTAAAAACCAACGATTCTGGGAGTTGCTTGGCCAAAAGCTACGCGAACGACGCGATGGGCTCCTCGAGCGCTCGTTGGATGATGTAGCTAGCCAGAGTGAAACAGGTATCTCAAAAAGCAGCCTTTCACTAATGGAGAATGGCAAACAGCAGGTAAGCACTTTGCAGTTTTTTGAGCTGTCTAGGGTGTTAGATTTTTCGCCTACCGAGCTTCTTGCGGAGATTGAAAAGGAACTTGCACATGAGCAGTATAAAGATATTAAAAACATGTTATGAGCGGACTTTTATTCGCTATTACGCGAGCAAAATCTAAAGCATCGGAGGTACTTTTCAATGCCAAACGCTCCAAGGGTTCAACCGTCGATGTAAAAGCATTAGCCGAGAGTTGTGGCATTGATGTACGGGTGGAATCATTCAAAAATGATTCTGTTTCTGGATTTTTGCATCGAGCAGACGATGGTTCCAATACAATCGTAGTAAACAAAAACAATCCAGTTGCCCGGCAGCGTTTTACGATTGCACATGAGCTGGGCCATTTTTTCTTACATCAAAACGAAACGATGCACGTGGACGAACACGAAACGGTCTCGGTATATTTCCGTGATTCGGAATCATCCAAGGCGACTAAAATAAATGAAATCGAGGCGAATCAGTTCGCGGCCGAGTTGCTTATGCCGCAAGAAGAGATTTTTGCACTTACGAAGCGAGAGTTGGCAAAAAAGCGACCGATGGAGGTGATTATTGAAGAGTTAGCTGAAAAGTATGAGGTTAGCATTACGGCAATGTCCCTAAAGCTCGGTTCAGTTTCAGCTTTCCTCTAGGCCGGAACGAAGCTCCATCGTGCGATTTTCTCCATGCTCACCCTGAACTGGCGGTAAATCGGTTCCAGTTCGGAAAAAATGTAGAGTTCGGAGCCACAACATCGCTGGAACCTTCCAGTGATTTTTGTTATGCTCAAACGGTTAATACCTGCTGCGCCGGATTCAATATTCAGGACCTGACCCCAAACATGTTATTTGGACACTCGATTATTTTTATATGAGCACTGGCGAGTGGTTTGATGTTATAGGGTTATTTCTACTTCTTGCCGGTTTTGTTATCGGTCTGGGAGCGGTGACCGTGATAGACATCCACGGCTTTCTTGGGCGAACGTCATCATACTGGACTGAAGCCACCACCCGGACGCATAAAGTAACCAAGCCGATGATCTGGGCTGGTATTAGTCTTGCCGTTGTCGGCGGTTTAATTTTCTACCGCACACATGGCCTTTCCGGCATTCCGCTCGTGCATGCGTTCATCGCGTTAATCCTCATCATTAACGGTTGCTTTCTCTCTTTCGGCGTGAGTCCTTTCTTGCTGAAGCGGGAGAAGGAGGGACGGTCCGGAGAACTGTTGCCGGCTTCCTTGCAGAGGAAAATTGTTGTCAGTCTCATTGTCTCCGACATTGGTTGGTGGGGTGGATTGTTTTTACTGGTCGTCTATCTTGTAGGCCGATAAAGATCTATGAGTAAAAAGTCTGTCCAGGTGAACGATACATTCCAGAAGGATTACACATACGAACTCACCGCACCGGTGGGACGGAATTTCCATCCCGATTTCAAGCCGGAACTTACGCCAAAGGAAATGCTCGCACTTGGTGTCTTTGGCGGCAAGTACATGACTGACTGCCAAAAAGAGTTTCCCAAGAGCTGGTTCACGCGTGCAAAACTTTCGCCTGAACATCACGATGACACGATCAACTTTTTTCACAAACATGCCAGCCAGCCGCTAAAGGTTTGGCAGGAAAAGGGATGGATCAACGAAGAACATGATCCTCGCGGTTGGTTCCAGTGGTATTGCCGCTACTACATGGGCAGACGACTCGGTGTCGAAGACGAGCGACAAATCAAGAGGTGGAGAGCCATTGCCAGACACATCTCACAGATCAGAAAGAACTGTCAGTCGAAAGACCTCACCTGTCGTCCCGCACAAAGACAAGCTGTCCTCCACTGGGCTTATGACAGTAGGAAGATATAACTTGAAGTACGCATCGTTTGAGGGAACGAATTGAGATCCGGATGCGTATTTGACCCCCTCAAAAAACCCTCAAACATTGTCGTAAAGTGAGTTCGAGATTCGTACGCCGAGCCACGAACACCGCGCCAAGAAACTTGGGCGGTTTTCGTTTTGTTGTGTCGTTAGTAGTGAATTGCTACTCTGTCTTTTGACTGTCCGTAAAAACCTCCTGAATAAATGCTTTCACTGAAGGATCAACACTATTGCAAAACTTTCCCTCTCCAATCATACGTTCCAACTCATTAAAGTCGGTCCACTTTACCTGCTCTACTTCGTCGTCACGGAATGACAGATCTGAAATATCACCATTCCAAATTAAGGCAAATACTTGGCTAAAATGCTTTGCTTTATCACTTTTTTTGACATAAAGGGGAACGAGAAGGTTGGCGGTAATAGTAAGACCGAGCTCTTCGTTCAACTCATTAAGTGCGTTAGATTCATATCCTTCGCCAGCCTTAAGATGCCCTCCAAAAAATGATTGCCACATTCCCGGATTGCTGTCTTTGCTCATTGAGCGTTGTTGACATAAAATTTCTCGGCGATCATTTATGATCCAAATGTGGGTTGCTCGATGCCAGTTTCGCATTTCCTGATGAACAATCTCTCGAGATTTTATTTTTCCCGTGGGAGTATTATACGCATCGACGATGTCGAAAAGTTCTTCCTTCATATAATGAAATTATGTGTGAAAAGCATAGCGTTAAAAGGGGAGAATAACAAGCCGGGCAGTGATTCTGCCCGGCTATATAAGATCGGTTGTGGCTCGATGCTAGCGACCGAACGTTTTGTGGAGATGTGCGATAATGGCATCCCGTTCTCGAAGAACTAGAAGATGTTTGCTTTCGAATAGATGGTCGAGTTCACTCCTCAACGCTTCCGGACCCGTCCGCTCACATGCTTGTGTGAGCATCTCGGTCTCTTGTTCGATAACCGTGTCGATTTCGTTAGCACTGACACCGTAGGCCTTTGCGTACCCTCGAAGCTCGAGGCCCTCGCGCAGATAGTAGAGGTCGAGGATGTTCGAAAGCGTTTCCGAGGCGCTCCGTACAATTTGCGTAGCGGCATCGAGCTGCTTCGCGATCGAGATATCAGCACAATTGCGGGCCTCGTCAACGAGAAACTTGATGTACTCCACCTCACTCTTTGCGGTGGACCCGTACACCTCGGCCCGGTTGTAACGACGAGTCATTCGCGCGATCCTGACCGCGAAGGGTGCCGTGACGTACACGCGATGGTCGTAGAAAGAATGGATCTCTGGTTCGACATACACGATAGTGCCGTCGATGAGATAGACCACATTGTTTCTTGGAAGGAACAGGCTAAATAGCCTCTGAGTAGACGATTCCACGTAGACCCCACTCGCCCCCGGAAGATCGGAAAGACCGTTTGATACCGCCACCTGTCTGAAACTTCTACCGTTCCAGACCACCTGACTCGATTCGAGCCTGAGCTCTTTCGGCTCCAAATGCGGGTTGTGTTTGAAGCGCTTGATGAGATCAAAACGCGGACACAACCATTGTTGACCCGTCCGCAGGGCTCGGATCCCCTCCCAGAGCTCCTCCAGGAAGAAGCGGTCCTCATATACACCCGTAACGAACATGGGCCGGTTGATCCAGAGCTCAAGGGGCAGATGAATGGTTTCGAGACCATGCGCCTGTTTGAGTTCGCGATCAAGAGCAGCAGTGAAGCGACTCTTGCCACTCGCGACTCCGCCGCAGATTCCGACCAGCATTACCGTGTTGGGTGCGTTCCGATAGCGCTCCCTGATAGCGTCAACGAGGAAACGACGGCTCGTAGTAATGTCTTCCATGTGACCTCCTATTTCTGTTTTAGTCTGGTGAGACGACGCAGCCATTGCTGCAAATGACTCCATTGGGCTTCGAGATTGGGGGCATTGAAGAGCAGGCTGCCGATAATGATCGTATCGGCCAAACAGGCGAGTCGAGGGAAGGTATCGACGTTCACGCCTCCATCGATCACCAGTCGAACACGTCCTTCCGTCATGTTCCTCAGCATTTTCAGCCGTTCGACTGCATGCTCATTGAGTGGCAGTCCACGACCCCCTGCTTCAATACCCATGACGGTCACCACCGTGCACCGAGGCACAATAGCTATCGCCGTGTTGAGTGATGCATGAGTGTCTATCGCTATTCCCTTTTCCACACCATCCGGAAGCTGTTTGTCCGCGAGCTCAGAGATCTTGGCCGAGGTTGCCCACGGAAACAGGTGAAATACTACCGAATCTCCTGATTTAACAGGCAGCTCCTCCTGCTCCCAGCGTTGTGAGAAGTCAAAAATGTGCAGGTCGATCGGTGCTTCGAATAGCTGACGTTCTGATTTTCCGAAACATTCGATGGGTATGAGACCTGGCATACCTGCGCCATCCGCGACATCAACATGAAGTCGCGGAAACCGCAGGTAATTGAGCATCGCTGCCATTTCCTTGAAAGTACCGTTGCAGCAAACGATACTCGGAGACAGTTCTGGCATGGTCTTATTCCTCCGAGGAAAAGCGTTGCTGGATGAGTACGTTCACGAAGTCGCGTATTTTTCCTGCGACTTCATTAGGACATCCGTGTTCATTAGTTACGACGAGATCGATGAACCTAGTACGATCCTGGGCACGGAGTTTAGCGTTGTATTGCAACGAACTCTCGAAGTCACGATCAGGATTCTTCAAGAGACGCTGTTTGAGAGCCTCATCAGAGACCTCGATCCAAATCCACTTCAGATTTGGAAACAACATCTTTTTTCGGAGGAAGGCTTCAGGCTGCGAGATCAGAAACAGATGCACCGAATCCGGGTAATCCAAAACCCCACGCAACTGCTCGTTCGCATCGGACCAGTACCAGAAGCCGCGAGCTTCCGTGAAGCCTCCAAAACGAGGGTTCCGGCGCGCAGCGGCAAGATCGTCGTCTGTCTTGAAGAAGTACTCCAGACCCTCTTCTTCCTTCGGCCTCTTGGGCCTTGTAGTATACGCCGGGTAAGTCAAAACATTCCCTGACATCAGCTGCTTTAGCCTGCTCGCGGTGGAAGTTTTTCCAGAGCAGCTAGCGCCTCCGATCGCGATAGTCACCGCAGGACCGATAATGGGTCGCATTAGTTGATCCTCCTGAGTTTTTAATGAACCATCGCGATGGTACATGTTTTTAGCAGAATGTCAACCGAAAGATCAAATAATTTAATTAAAAAATTAGCTAACACTTGACAAATACTAAAAAATACAAGAAACTTCGCTCGGCTCGACAAAGGCTCGTATCTATCCCACAAATGGAGGGCCAGATGAAAACCGCGATCGTTACCATCTGTAACCAACAGTATGCGGCTCTGCTGAGCCACTGGCTGTCTGCGATTCGCAGCCTGACGGACATGCCAGTAGCTATACTGTGTCTCAATGGCTTCATCCCGGAGGTGAATCACCCCTGCCTAATCATTGAAGTCTCGAGTGAAGGAAATCCTTTTACGCCAGATCTGCCGGATTACGCATGTGCGGAAAAGCTGAGAATCTTCAAGCATCTTCCGGACATCGATCGTATCCTGTTCATTGATCTCGACGCGTGGGTCATTCGTGCTTTCTGGAAAGATCAGCCGTATTTTGAACTGTGCGCCGAAAGGTTCATCGCCGCTCAAGATTTTTTCGTGGGTTACAAGGAAAAAATGGTAATGGAGTTTCGTCCCTACGACCCAACGTTCCAGATGCGCTATCTACCTGACGGCTCCTTCTACTACATAAATACGGGCGTTTTTTTCGCCTCGCGTGACAAGCACGCCGTATGGTTTTCCAAATTCATGGAAATTTGGAAGGAATACCTGGACACAGTTGGCCAGCGTCCGTCGATCTTTGATCAAAATCTGATCAACTACTGCCTGATTCGTTTCCGTGAACAGATCCCCACGATACACATGCCTATCACAAACAACTGTATTCGTCAGTACGAGAAGCAAACTATCGATGAAGGGATCCTACGACTGAACGGTGAGCCGATAAGCGTATACCATTTTAATGGCGGAGATGCCGAGAAAAAGGTGGAGCGCTGGGTGAAGCTAAAAGAAGTACTGAAGAAGGCATGATAGATCACCGTTAAGGATTGAGCCGGCGGACGCGTATCCGTCGGTTTTTTTGTTCAGAGTTTTCATTGTTTTCAGCCTTAGATATTCGGTTGTATTATCAGTAGAGTAAGTGATTATTTAATGGGATGTTATTGGTATCAGCTGGTGCATGGAAGCTGCGCAGATAGATGGATCATTTCCAGAGAAATAATCGATGAAAATTGGATCCGTTACCCCCTGGCAACGTCTGCAAAGATGGCTGATCGGGTGATATCGATTGAGATACTATTTTTCCATTGTGAAACTTGGGATGATTATACGGCTTCCACATTTTTGTATCGCAGTTCTAACATCCTCCACGACGTGGAGTCAATAAATGCTTCAGCAGAAATGTTGGGGTTTTGTTATAGTTTTTGCGCTACCCAATGTGAGGTCGAGCTGATAGAATGGCATTAATACTATGAGTTATTCTTTTTCTTTCACCCAATTCCCCACAAAAGAGTTTAACGAACTTTGGGATGATTTTGTTCGTGGCAAGATGTCTGAAAAAATTGGAGAGAAGATTTTGGAACTTCAAAATAAACAGGAGGAACTTTTGAAACTTCCCAGATTTTCGCAAAAGACCTTTTATGAGGATCGTGAAGAATGGGTGCGATGCCAGAAGAATTTTGAGGCAGCGAAGTTAAACGAAGAGCAGGTAGGTTCTTGGCAGTCGCTCAAGATAACGATCGCTGAACAAGAGAGCTACTTGCAACAGGCAACGAGCGAAAAAGAAATTCGGAAGATTGTAAGAGACGCTCTCGAAATATTCATGGGATTATTTGGTAAGGATAATGCCTATGCCCCAAGAATTCTTTTTGTGGCTGATTGCGACACGTATTCCGATTCCGCAAAAGGAAACGGATATGCGTTCTTGCAACAGCTATATCGTCGGGTGCACGGCGTCAATCTCGAAGATATAAAAGAGATGCCAACAAATGAACAGTGGTACACATTGTTTCAAGCGTTAAAACCCGAATTCGTAGAAGCAGAACTCAGCACGCTTTTTGCCGAGATTCACGTTTCGAAAGCAGAATACGAAGACACACGAACGGAATGTCTTCAGTTTTTGCATATTCTGAAAGGTTTACTGAAAGGCTGCTTGGATCGAAAATGGGACTTATGGTTTAGTAGTGAATTTCAAGCGATTGACCTTGAAGAAAAACAGAAAAAGATTCTAGAAAATTCCTGCACCAAAGCAACCCTCGCCAGTAAAAGGTTGTCTAAATGAATAGCTTAGCGCACATCCTGTGCCCTCGGTGCATAAGGTGATTCGTGAGTTCAAAGATGTATTAAAACAATTCAAGCACACTATGACCATGAAATCCATCATTATCCGAGGTCCACTCGGCGTTGGAAAAAGCACAGTCGCGAAAGCGGTAGCTGAGAAAATCGGAGGTATTTATATTTCGGTTGATGAAGTCATCGACCAAAACGGTTTAGACAAAACTGTTGAGGGCGAGGGTATTCCACTCGGCAATTTTCTTAAGGCGAACGAGATTATCGCTCTTGAAGCCAAGCAAGCGAATGACAAAGGGAAGCTGGTCGTTGTCGACGGTAATTTTTATCACAAGGAGCAGATCGATCAGCTCGTTGATCTACTTGGAAAGGATGTAACCGTGTTTACACTCAAAGCCTCGGTTGAAACATGCGTCGCCCGTGATGCCGCAAGAGCGAAGCCTTACGGCGAAGATGCTACACGAGCCGTGCATCGGTTCGTTACCGCATTCGATTACGGAACGATTATCGATACAGAGCAACTGACCGCAGAAGAGACCATCAAATCAGTAATGGAAATGCTGGATTCTCGACTTGCCAGTTTCTTCAATCGATTTCCACTTTTAGAAAAAACTCTTGCCATCCTGAACCAGGCAAAGATTCCTTTCGCTGTCGGTGGTAGTGGCTGTTTGTTTCTTCTTGGCAACGAGCGTTTGCCTGACGATGTTGATATCTATCTACCAAATGATAAACACGACGAGGTAGACCGACTATTTGGCATTACCCCCTTTCTATATCGTTCAGAACAGGAAGAAGTTCGAAATTCTAACGTTGACGGAGATCATACGATTCAGCTCACGAGCAATCTCATCCTAAAGATTGGCGGAAGGAATTACGATCTTGCGTTGATTCAGGATACGCTATCAATGCGTCTTGAGATGGAATACGCTGGGCAGAAAGTATTTCTGTATCCTCCGGAAGATGTTTTGCTTATTAAGGCTCTGCTTCAACGCGGACAAGATGTCGGTAAACATGATATTGAGGATATTCAGAATTTCATAAAAATTTATCCAAATCTTCGGATGGATTATCTTGAAAAACGTATTTCCGAACTTGGGGCAGAAGAGCGCGTTGGCAATATCTTGTGTACGCGGATTCAAAAAAAGTAGACTAAAGCATATGAAATCAGAATTTGGAGAACCGGTAGACGAGCAGATCCAATTAGAGCGAGAACTGGATGATGTGCGATTGAGTGACGGATCAACTCTGAAGGAGGAATTTCAAATTTTGAAAGAACGTATTTCCCTGGAGCTTCCGCCAAAGATTACGATTGTTGATGTGGTTGTTTCTGAAACGGCTGATTTTCAGAAGATTTTGTTACAACTTAAAGCCTATTTAAAGATTCCCGACATTCAGGTGGTAGATTCCAGCTCGTACGCCAGCTTTGAGCAGGCGGTTCTAGCTTCTAAAGATTTGGCAGTTATTTTGAAAGATGAAGCGACGAGCAAAGAGGCTAACCACCCGGGGTGGATTCATTCCCAGGATCAGGGATTCAAGCAGGGTAGGGAGCTGAAGGACTTTATGGCTTCGACAAATAAAGTAGTAGTCCTGGTTCGCTATTGGGACGCTAAGGATGACATGAAGCGCAAGAATATCCTCACGCTCAATGATTTTAACGACTCCACGATTCGTCCAGTTTGAGATAAGTCAGAATATCAAATATGAAAAAAGTAGCTTGTGGAATAATCTCGAGAATTAGGGAAGGCGGCAATAAAGAATATTTGCTTGTGAGTTCGACGAAGAACTTTGGGGAATATACTGGTTTCTATTATCCTCCGGGCGGTCATATTGAAGATGGCGAGAGTGTTCAGGAGGCGCTTATTAGAGAAGTACAGGAAGAGCTTAGTTTGCAAATTAAACCAAATGTAGAGATCACGGTGACACCTGGAGACGTTCCAGATCAAGAGACGCATTGGTGGAGTTGTGAATTGATTGGCGGAAACCTAAAGCTTCAACAAGACGAAATCGCTGATGCAGGATTTTTTACGCGTGAAGAAATGGCTAAGATGAAGATCTGGCCGCAACAAAAAATTTATTTGCGAAGTATATTTCGAAGGTTTAATACAGGCCGTTTAGATGGTAGAACATCGCTAATTTTAGATACTTTTCGTTTGACAATTCGACAGAGAATTGTTAGTCTTTTGCGACCGCTGACGACAACCAAAGATTCCAAACTTTTGTCGGTGGTCCTTCTTTCTAAAAAAGATCGAAGGGGGAATCAATTGAGCAAGAGGTCATTGATCATGACAACGGATAGGACGTTTACTTTTCCTGTGGCGGTCGCCGCTCTCCTGGAGTGCGGTGCCAAGATTCGTCGTCTTGGCTGGCGAACCAAATTCCACTTGGAGCTGGAGGATTACTCGATATACAGCTCCGCCGTCATCGTGCGTGTCGCGGACGATGGGAGCAATTCCCGCAATCCGTGGGGAGTTGTCACTGAAGATGATTCCACTGCTGATGATTGGGAGATCATTGAGGGAGGCGCGAACAGCGAGATCTCGGACGACTTTCGTCCCTCCGTGGGCACCTACGCCCATGCCCTACAATGTCTTCTTGCAGGTTCTCCGGCTATCCGCATGTCGGCCGGCTGGCACCCCGCGATGAAGATCTTGCTGGTCGACGGTCAGATCAAGATCGAAGATCGGATAGTCAGTATGGGCAAAGTCATGGTGCTCACCCTGCCGAACGGTTCGTACAAGTACTACCGTCCGGCGCCCCAGGACCTGGCCTCGGCCTGGACCGTGATCGAGGAGGTCCGACCTGAACGTAAATCAGCTGAACCGTAATCAGGAGGTTCGGCTCGAAGGTTACTTTCCGCTTAGCGATTACTACGGCCGCCCACGAGTCAAACTCTTGGGCGGCATTTGTTAAAATAGAATATTTATATACTGTCGGTGAGGGTGCGAATTCACGGGCTATTTTAGGAGGTGGTGTAATAAAACACGAAGTACATCGTTTAATGATAGACTAGGTGTAATTTATCGTCGTTTTTTGCGTTATGTATGAATGAGGAGGAGCACAAAAATTCCGAACTACAGGGAGCCGAGCTGATTCAGCGAGCAAAAGTTGACCAGCGTGCTTTCGAAGAACTTTATAACAAGTATTTTTCGGAATTGTATAGATATGTATTTAGGCGTGTCGGACATCGGGAAACTGCTGAAGACATCCTTTCAATCGCCTTTACAAAAGTATTCATAAGCCTTGATTCGTATACCGGTGACGAAAGGGGATTTAAATCGTGGTTGTACAAAATATCTACCAATTGCCTCATTGATCATTATCGGAAACAGGGCGGGAGGAAAGAGACGCAAATTGAGACAGTCGAACATCTCTTAGAAAGTCAGAACACCGCAGACCAGGAAGTAAAAAGACAATTCACCAGGGCGGGTATTGACCACGCGCTCCGCAGGCTTTCAAAAGGGGATCAAGAAATAATTCATTTGAAATATTTTGCCGAGTATTCAAATCAAGAAATCGCCGAGCATCTCCGTATATCCGCGAACAGCTGCGGAGTAAAGATTTACCGAGCCCTGGCCAGGTTCAAGTCACTGTATACCTCTTATGATGAATAAAAAACGTGCTGAAGAATTAGAAAATGCCCTGAATTCAGGGGAAAATGCCGTTGAGCGTAATAATTCCAAATTACAGCCGTTATTAGAGGTAGACGAACTATTAACAAAACACGTTTATCCTGATGAGGAGCCACGTTCCGACTTTAAAGAGCGGTTGTTGGCGTCTATAGCATCAGAACGAACTGCTCGCTCAAATCGTATGAAGCTCCCAAAGTTTTCCCTGCCACATGTCAGGTTTGCCGTGCCATTGCGTTGGTCTGCGGCTGTGGCGTTCGTTGTGCTGGTCTCGGTTGTTGTTGGATCAACAGGCCTATTTCCGTTTGGCGGATCGCGTTTGGGGGACTTCAGCCGCCTGATTATTGATGAGGCCTATGCTCAAGATAACTTTGCCATTACCCCAACTGACGGTGACACAACTGGTGTAAACGGCGCGTCAGGTTTTACTATTACGAGTCACGTTGATATCTCTCTTGAGGATCTTCGGAACAACATTCGTATTTCCCCTGAAACAGCCTTTAATCTCACCGCGGTAGACGCGAATACATTTTTTCTTGAGCCACTGACGGATCTCCAGGGTGGCCGGGTCTATACCGTGACTGTTGACGCTTCTTACCAGAATTCTTCCGGGCAGTTATCTGAGCGTAATTATTCTTGGGCTTTCCAGGTAAAAGACTTATTTAAGGTTTTACATACCGTGCCAAGAGATCTCTCTTCTGGCGTACCGACGGATACCGGAATTGAATTCACCTTTAGCTATCAAAATGTAGAGGGACTGAAGGACGCTTTTTCTATCACGCCCCAGGTTGATGGCCGGTTTGAAACTCATGGAAAAACTGTCGTTTTTGTTCCTAGCACCAGACTTTCCCCGGCGACTATTTACCACGTGTCTTTAGCTGATTCTGTCCGGGTGACTGGATCTGTGGAGAAATTACTTGAACCCGTTTCATTCCAATTTGAAACGAGTAGCGGGTCTTCGCAGTCTCACTTCAGCATTCAGGAGCCTATGCTTGAATTTGCAACCAGCGATCAAGTAGTGATCCCGGTGTATAGCAGTGAAAAAGCAAAAAGCACCATCAGCACTAAAGTTTATGCGTTTAAGAGTGCAGATCAGTTTACTGACGCGCTTCGCGAACGAACGGAAATTCCTGTTTGGGCCCGAGCTTCGCGTGGAGCGCATACCGTAAAGACAACCAATCTCTCAGAAGTTTCTACTTCAGAGGCAAGCATCCAAACTGTTGGATATCAGAACTTTGTACCGCTGCCCGATGAATTAGGAGCGGGACTGTACCTGGTTGAGCTCCGAGAAGGCGCATACGCCTCACAAGTGCTTATTCAGATTACGGATCTGGCGGTGTATTCAGCTGTTACCTCTACAGATACGATTGTTTGGGTGAATGACACCTCTACTCGTGGCGCCGTGCAAAATGCCAAAATAGCCTCTCTTGATGGACGCTTGAACGCTTCAACGAACGTTGAAGGAGTTGCCGTCCTTAACGGCGCGGCCATGCTTGAGGGCGTCCAGCATCCTTGGAATGTGAATGAATATATTACGGTAACCGCGGGTAATAAGCTGACCGTTGTCCAAATTGGTAAGTCGACAAATTATTATTACATCGACACGGAATATACAAAGGATCAGTACTGGGACTATCTCTATACGGACCGGTCAATGTACCAGCCAACGGACACCATTTCTTTCTGGGGATTTGTTCAAGGGCGGAATGGATCTACGCCAGGCACAGTGCGCGTCACGCTGGCAACTCAGTCTTACTATGATGATGCCGGTGAAACGATTCCGCTGTATGAGGAGACTCTTCCAGTTGTTGGTGGAGCGTATACAGGCTCAACATCATTCTCTCGGTTGACGTCGGGTTCTTATGTCTTGAACGTGTATCAAAACGAAACACAGATTGGCAGTCGGTATATTCGGGTAAATGAGTATGAGAAACCAGCCTACCAATTGAGTATCGAACCAGAGAAAAAGGCGGGCTTTGCTACGGAGTCTTTTGCCTACACGGTAGATGCATCGTTCTTTGAGGGAACACCTGTATCCAGTCTTCCGCTCAGCGCAAAATCATCAAATCGATCAACCATCTCTCCTCAGTTGACTACCACTTTGGACCAAGACGGGAAGGGCACCTTGACGTTTAAGACAAAATCACAAACCTGTGCCTTTGATAAGTCTTGCAGTCTTTACACCTACGGAAGCGTTTCTGTTCAGCCAACACTGGCGGAGGAGGCGGATATTGTGGCCTCAGCTCCGCAGATTGTTTTTAATTCCCGGGTGACGGCGGGTGTTTCTGTCGAGCGATCCGACAGTCAACTGATAACCACAACGGTGGATGCATTTAATATTGATCTTTTAAAGATTAACAAATCTGGGGGCAGCTATTATAGAGAAGAGGATTATCGTGGTTCTCTTGCGAGCGGAGTGCTGATTCGTGGTCAGATCACGGAAACATCCTACAGCCGCGTCCAAACGGGAGAGGTTTATGACTTCATAAATAAAGTGCACTACCCGAAGTATCGGTATGATAGGCAGGAGAAGATTGTTGATACTTTTAATGGCACCACCGGGGCAGATGGTTCTTTTGCTGTCACATACCAAGGCGCTGAGGACAAGAGTTACTCGGTGGAAGTGATTCTTCAAGATAAACAAGGAGGTGAGCATCTTCTCTCTGGGTGGAATTATGCAAATGAACGTTTCCGAGAATGGCGAGAATACGACTATTACAATATCGCGCGCGTTAAAGAAACAAATGCTTTCCGTTTAGGGGAGACGGCGGAGTTTGCCTTTCAGAAAAATGGCGAGCCGGTAGTAGCGGATGCGGATGACTCTTTCCTTTTCTTGAAGCTTAAGGAGGGGCTCATAGATCATGAGGTGTCAAGGGATTCGCTCTACTCGTTTGTCTTTAACGAAGATGCCGTTCCGAACGTTTCGGTTGACGGAGTGTATTTTGATGGCCAGTCTTACATTGTGCCTGGATATTCCCTGGGCGGTTCAAACGCCACTGCAAACCTGGATTTGTCTGAACGAGAACTCCGTGTTGCGGTCAGTACGGATAAGGCTGAATATGAACCGGGGGAGAAAGTTATTCTATCCCTTCGCGTTACTGATGTGAACGGAAAACCGGCGACGTCTGCTGTAAATGTGAACCTTGTTGATGAAGCTTTCTACGCGTTACAAGAAGAAGCGGTAAATCCGCTTGGCTCGCTGTACCAAAATCTTGGTAGCGGTTTAGCTTTTGTAGGCGAAACACATAAGTATCGTTCGCTTGCAGGTTTAGATAACGGCGGTGAAGGCGGAGGTTGTTTCTTGCCGGGCACCAGGATTATGCTTGAAAATGGCAGAGAGAAATCCATTGAGGACATTAAAGTTGGGGACCGCATTCTCACAAAAGCGTCAGAACGATCAGATAAGCTTGTTGGTGCGACGGTGAAACAGGTGTTTGTTCATGACGTGAATGAATACATGGTCTTGAATGGCAAAATCCGGGTTACTCCCATCCACCGGATGTTTGTGAATTACGGCTGGCAGCCAATTGGGGAGGCTAAGCTTGGCGATGTGCTACTTGGTGCCAACGGTGAGATGGTGCCAATTGCTTCCATTGAATGGGTGCGTGAACCGGTGACAGTCTATAACTTTGAGGTTGAAGGGCTGCATACCTATATTGCCGATGGTGTCTACGTTCATAATGACAAGGGCGGTGTTCGGGAAGATTTTGCGGACACAGCGCTCTTTGAATCCGTGAGGACAGATGCAAATGGCCAGGCTACGCTCACCTTTGAGTTGCCGGACAATATTACTTCTTGGCGTGTCACAGCGCAGGCCATTAGCCCTGACCTTTATGCAGGTGCCGGGGTGACTCCGATCCGTTCTACAAAACCGGTGTTTGCTGACGCGGTCATTGCCTCTGAATATCTGGCTTCAGATAAGCCTGAGATTAAAGTCCGCGCTTACGGCACTGCGCTCACAAATGATAGCCGGGTGAATTTTGAGGTCTCGTCAGAAAGTCTTAAGATTAATGAGTCATTTACAGAAAAGGCGTACGCTTCAAAGTATGTAAGCCTTGGAGATCTTTCTGGCCGCACTGGATCTCATGACGTTCTAGTTTCCGCTAAGTCCGGAGCGTATGCTGACGCCCTTAAGCGGACCACGAGCGTTGTAGAATCCCGCATCATGCAGACGGAAGAATCTGTAGAAACGGTTACGGATACCACCTCACTTGCGGACAAGGCAGGAGTTGAACTGATCTTCACTGACGCCTCAAGAGGAAAATATTATCAGAACGTTAGAAGTCTTCAGTACACAAGCGGCGGCAGGGCAGACCAGCTCTCAGCCAGCATTTTGAGCCAGCAACTTCTTGCTGACTACTTTGGCGGAACTAAGCTGTCAGATGCGGATCTGACGGCGTATACGACTACAAATGGCTTGATTGCGCTCTTACCGTATGCTGACGGAGATCTGGCACTTACCGCTAAGATAGTTACGGCTGATCCAGAACTGGTGGACGGCTATACACTGTCATCAACGCTCCGCGGAATTCTTGACTCTAAAAAATCAACCAATGAAGAGATTGCTCAGGCGCTGTTGGGACTGGCGGCTCTTGGCGAACCGATCTTAATTCCAATTCAAAACTTGGCCCGGCTTGAAGACCAGTCAGTAACAACCAGGCTCTACACGGCCATGGCTCTGGCGGAAATCGGTGACCGTGAGAATGCGAGAGACATATTCGTTGACCTTCTCCGCGATTATGGTGAGAAGACGGACGCATATACTCGCCTAAAATTTTCATCTGACGCAGAGACGCTGGAAGTGACGGCGCTAGGAACAGTACTTGCAGCCATGGTTCAGGATCCACACATGGAGAAACTTTGGACATACACAAGTACCGTTTATGTGAAGAATGTCATTACCCCACTTGAGCGCGCGCTCTATCTGGGTGAGGTAATACCAGCGCTTCCGGTGTCGGACACCTCATTTGAACTTGCTGTAAAGGGAAAGTCTGTCACTATCGATCTCTCAAATGGCAAAACCTATAGCCTACGACTAACGGAAGACCAGGCTACAAGCGCGAACATTCGTTCCGTGAAGGGATCTGCTGTCCTAACAACGTCACGGCGGGTGGAGAGTAATGGAACCGAAAGGGATGAACTGGTGTCACTCACGCGTGAGTACCGTAATCTCCAGGGACAGGCGGTTACTGAGTTTAAAGAAGGGGACGTGATAGAAGTACGCATCGCCACCTCCTTTAGTGGTTCAGCTCCTGACGGGGCGTATCAGATTACAGACCTTGTTCCAAGCGGACTGACGCCTGTCACTCAGCCGCGCCGTTACAGTAGCCCAAATAAGAACTCAACAGTTTTGCGGCCGTATTCGCTTCAGGGGCAGACGGCAAAGTTCATGTATTACAAAGGACAGTACAACAATCGCACATTCAGTTATTACTTGCGCGTGACCTCAATTGGTGAATATACCGCCGAGCCTGCACTGATTGAATATGCGAACGCGCCGACTATCCGTAGCTTCTCGGAAAACGGGGCCTTAAAGATCACCAGATAGATATGAAGGCAACAAAGAGAGGGCTGCTAATCATGCTAGTCCCTCTTTTTGTTATTTCGAGTATCTTTTTCTTACGAGACTCGCCAAAGACCGCTGCCGTGCGAGGGGTGATTCTGCCTCATCACTTAGTAGCGGGTGACATGCTCACTGAAGTGTTAGAGACAATTGATACAAAAACAATTAAACGCATCATTCTCATCGGACCAAATCACTCTGAGCGCGGAGAGTACACCGCGCTGGCGGCTGGCGTGGAGCAAGAACTCTTTGCGGAGTTACAAAAGGAAGGGATTATTCTGCGCGATGATGCGGGCGTAATGGATGACCATGCCATCACCATGCCTCTCTCATATCTTCAAGAGGCGATTCCGCAGGCAAAGATATTGTCCATCATTCTGAGTGAGAACCAGTCGATTGAGCGTCTCAAAGAACTCGGCCAACGTCTGGCTCCGGATGAAGAAACACTCATTGTGGCATCAATTGATTTTTCACATTATCTCTCGCTAGACCAGGCAAACAAAAACGATGAAATCACTAGTGCTCTAATTGCTTCTCGTGACTACGCCGGACTGTATGAACTGAATAGCGATTATATTGACTCAAGCTCTTCCATCATTGTCTTTCTTACTGCTATGGATGCCGTAGGAGCCACCGATGGGCGCATAATCAACCACAGCAACTCCGCTCTCATCCTAGATGCCAGTTATGAGTACACTACGAGTTATTTTACAATGATGTTTCGATGAGAAAGGTATTTACCCTGTCTTTTTATGGTCTTTGTATTCAACCCGCCAGGTCAACCCAGGTTTAACTTCAGCTATGGCCGGGAGAAGATGATTAAGCACCTGTTCCGCGGTCATTTTGAACTTTCTGCCTTTTGCAGAGATCTTGACCCAACCGTCTTTTTCTCTAAAGTATGTTTCGGTGAAATTCTTCGTGCCCATTGAAATTATGTAGCTATCGTTGGTAAGTTTCATATTCGTTAACGTACTGTAGACACTAGCATGTGTCCATGTATACTTTGTTAAATTATTACAAAACTATTTATGCAGGTAAATTACTTAGCGATTCTGGTTGCATCATTACTTCAGTTTATGTTTGGCGCGGTATGGTATACGCCGGTGTTTGGAAAAGTGTGGGGCAAGATTCATGGTTTTGATAAGGTTCCAAAAGAGAAACAACTAGAGATGATGAAGAAGATGCCACCGCTACTTGGTATGCAGTTTGTAGTCACTATTATCACTACCGTTGTGTTAGCTGTATTGCTGGCGGGAACTGAGAGAACTTGGAATGCTTATGCTCTTGCTGGTCTTTGTTGGCTGGGCTTTATTCTCCCTACGCAGGTCAGCGCTGTACTTTTTGGTGGCACTGAACCAAAGTGGATTGTGACGAAAATTTTAATCATGGCTGGTGGTGCACTTGGTTGCCTGATGATTGCCACGGCCGTGTTGAGCGCAATGCCAGCGTAAGACTATGAGAAAAATTATCACGACCACTTTTGTCACACTTGACGGCGTCATGCAGGCTCCTGGCGGGCCAACGGAGGACACATCGGGCGGGTTCGAATATGGCGGGTGGCAACTGGCTTTTCCTCAAGATGAGGTGCTGACTCCTATTCTCGACGGATTCTTTGGTATTCCGTTCGAGCTTCTCTTAGGTAAGACCACCTACGATATTTTTGCCGGATTCTGGCCCACCGCAACAACGGACCTAGAGGTAGCCGCTCCATTTAATACGACGAAAAAATATGTCGTGTCGGCGGAGGCTTTCGAGCCTACCTGGAACAACTCTATCTGCATCACCGGCGATGACGTTGTAGAGCAGATTCAGAAACTCAAAGAACAAGACGGTCCTGACTTATGGGTGTGGGGGAGCGGGAATCTCATTCAGACTTTGCTCAAGCATCATTTGGTCGACAGAATGCATCTCTGGATCCATCCCATCACTCTTGGACAGGGTAAGCGATTGTTCGCAGCGGGTACACAGGCAGAGAGCCTGAAACTCGTCGATGCCAAAATCGGACCAACCGGCCTGATATTTGCTACCTACGAACCAGCGGGCAAGCTTAAGGCTAAGGTATAAGAAATTCATTATGATAAAGGGGAACCGACAGCTCCACAAAATGAGTTTTGCCCGCATCTATCCTCTTTATATTGCAAAAGCGGAGAGGAAGGGGCGCACCAAGTCAGAGGTGGATGAAGTCATTCGTTGGCTGGCGGGATATACCCAGAAAGGACTGGAATCACAGATCGAGAAAGAGTCTGACCTTGAGACGTTCTTTGCGAATGCTCCGAAGCTTAACCCTTCGCGTTCCTTGATTAAGGGCGTCATTTGTGGTGTACGCATTGAGGAGATCGAAGACCCACTCATGCGAGAGATCCGCTATATGGATAAGCTTATCGATGAACTGGCAAAGGGAAGAGCGATGGAAAAGATTTTGCGAAAGGAATAATTACGCTATGACTAAAGCACTTTCGGCAGGCACGGTACACACGATGCCGGCAGATCTAGATAGAGCACTTTTTTCTAATCAAAAGGCGATTCAAAAATGGGAGGATCTCACGCCCCTCGCGCGCAACGAATGGATCTGTTGGGTGACCTTCGTCAAGCAAGACAAAACGAGAATAGAGCATATCAAAAGGAACCATCAGTCAACTTAAGGAAGGGAAGCGTCGGCCGTGTTGTTGGATAGGATGTATCCATCGTAAGGACAAGAAGGTGAGTCTTTCGGTGCAGGGGATACTTAGCAGCCGGTCTAAGAAAAAGTAAGTTTGCGGAAATATGCCAAACGACATTGAAAAATATAATGCCTCGCAGTCTGCTGATTACAAGAAGATGTGTGACAAGCTCAAAGAGGTATTTGATCAGGAACTCAAAAAAGCCGAAAGCAAGGTGTGGCACGGTAGTCCGGTGTGGTTTCTCGAGGGTAATCCGGTGGTGGGCTATAGCGTGAGAAAAAACGGGATTCAACTCCTGTTTTGGAGCGGACAGTCGTTTGAAGGGATCGGCTTGAGTCCCGAGGGATCGTTTAAGGCAGCTGAGATGCATTACGTGAACCTTGAAGATATTAAGGTGACCGCGCTTCGTGGTTGGCTGAAACAGGCCAAACGTGTGCAATGGGATTATAAAAATATTGTGAAAAATAAAGGCAAACTATCAAAAATAGGGAGTTGGTAAATTGAGCTATTGCCCATAAAGGCGGGATAATTTATTCTATAGGTACTTAATTATTTGTGCTATGAAAAAGCTTTCTCTGCTCGTTCCAGCATTTGCAATCGTTCTCTTGGGCGCAGGTTGTGCTTCGTCAGCTCCAACCTCGACATCATCAACGTCTGGAAGTGCGAAGGTGGCTGATAAAGGTGTAGCCTTGCCAGCAGACTTTCCTAAGGAGATCCCGGTTTATAAGAGCGCTACCATTGATGGAGCCACCGCAGATTCTTTGGACTTGATCAGTTCTGATAGCATGGAAACAGTTTACGCTTGGTACTCGAGCGAACTAACTGCGGCCGGTTGGAAGAACACAGCCGAGAATAAGGCTAAGAGCATCTCCGCAGTTTGGGAGAAAGGCAATCAGTCCATGCCAATCAGCATCTACACTTCTGGCGGTAGCACTTACATCGGTGTTTCGCTGTCTACCTACTAATCAATTGAACCTAAGTCGCAAAGCCTCAGAAGAAATTCTGGGGTTTTGTGTGATTACTCCAGCTATATATGGGAAAACAAGAATTTTCAATGGTATCTCGTGAGACAGCTGAGATCAAGCGACCATTTCCATTGGTGCAAGATTTATTTAGTTTTGCCGAGAAACATAATATTACTTCTGCTGGTATCGGTGCTCAGGCTGGTGACGAGTATGTAACCATGCCCTTGCCTGAAGAGTACCGACCACTCGTAGAAGCATTTCCTGGAAAATATTTTGTTACAGCGTATGAGGATAGACGAGACTCATATTACAAAGAGAACACTAGACACCAACTTGTACGGCTTTCTACCGTTCAGCGTCGTGAGGATTCAGACGCACGGACACGAGAGATGGATTTGAAGTTAGCCAGCGGAGGTCGAGCGGATAGAATTGAAGTGAGGGTCAGAGAGGCGGTGAAAGACCAGGCCTTCGAGCAGATAAATAAGGCAACTGGCGAGCAGATTGAGCAACCCCATGGTGAGGCGAGATATACGTATGAACTTGATGAAAATGGTAAACAATACCCAAAGAAACTGGAATATAGTCGTCTTGATGAGGGATTATTTGATTTAGGTGGCAAATCTAAACCGGTTCGATGGGTGCGCAGACTAAATATCGATAAAAATCCGGGAGCGCCAGATGCATTTCAATATCAGGATATGTATATTATTGGTCGAAATGAAGGAGCAACTAAAGATCAGCGTGCGGAGATAAAAGTGACTCTCGCTGGTGACTTATCAAACCCAAAAACACTGCTTGTTGAGATTGGTTTCGGTTCGTCTGATTCCGCTAAAGTAATATTTGAAGATAAGAAAAGAGGTTTCAAGTTTGTGATCCATACATTGAATCCGCGAGATCGGCCTCTTGAAATACTGAAGGATGACGTAGTTTATGCCGAATTATTAAAGGATAAGCCTAATGTAGACGTATTTATTCAGCTTCTCCAGCATAAGATTGAGATGTTACAGGACGAATGGGACAAGCCTCAGAGTGTCTACAGCGACAGTCGTGTTATCACCGAACAGCACAAGCAAATCGATTCGTAAATTTGTTTGATATCAGTAAAGCCTCAGCAGCAATGTCCGCCTTCGCTCTGCGAGCTACGGACGGACAAGCTGGGGTTTTGTTATACTGAGCTTTGATATGAGCAATCGTGGGACAATTCACACTTCGAGCGCGACCGTTGTGATGATGTTAGCGTTTTTGGTGATCTCTATATTTTTCGTTCCTGACCAAATTGTTAATGCGGAACTACCGATTGATCAGCTGGTGACGTTGCCAGTAGCGGAAAACAATCCTGAAATACTTCCGATATTGGATACTAAGGCGTATGACTTGAAATTGCGCCAGCTCGCCCAGCTCAAAGAAGACGATGAGCCAGGTCTTTGGCCAGCGAAAGCGGTTTATCCTGAAGTCGACGCGTTGTTGCCGTTTAATCGAATTGTTGCCTACTACGGAAATTTTTACGCCAAAGGCATGGGGGTACTCGGTCAATATGCGCCCGATGAAGTGATTCGACGACTGAAAATTGAAATCGCCGCTTGGGAAACTGCAGACCCAACTACGCCCGTAGTGCCAGCTATTGATTACATTGCCGTAACCGCTCAGCGGGATGCTGGGAAGGACGGCAAGTATCGTCGACGAATGCCTAGTTCGGAAATTGATAAAGCCGTAGCTATGGCTGATAAAGTTAACGGCATCGTTATTTTGGAAGTTCAGGCTGGGTTGTCAGATGTTATGGTCGAGGCGAAAGAACTCGAACCGTATCTCTCGTTGCCGAACGTTCACCTCGCCATTGATCCAGAATTCGCCATGAAGAAATCTGGCTTGCGACCAGGTACAGCTGTCGGTACCGTCGACGCCGAAGAAATCAATGCAATATCTGGTTACTTGGCCTCGCTTGTCAAAGAGCATGAACTTCCGCCGAAGGTTTTGATTGTGCATCGATATACTCGCGCCATGGTGACTAACGCCGACAAGATCACCCCCCTCGCCCAAGTTCAATTCGTAATGGATATGGACGGGTGGGGACAGCCAGCAGCTAAAAAAGCTACTTATCAAGCCTATATCTATTCTCAACCTGTTCAATTTTCTGGGTTTAAACTGTTCTATCGAAACGACCGTCGGTACGCTGGATCAAGACTCCTCACTCCCGTAGAAATTCTCAAACTAACCCCTCGGCCTTCGTTTATTCAGTATCAATAAACCATGTTCAGTATGAAAAAAACTCTTTTAATAATTCTCGGCATTCTAGTCCTCGGCGTGGTTATAGTTTTGACCTCCGTTATTACTTATCTTGCTGTCACAAAACCATTCGGCATAAAGATTCAAAATATCCCGAGTGCCATCATCAAGTCGCAGAGTGGTTCGACTAATACCGTTTCTAATAATCCATTACTTACTCCTAAGCAAGCAACTACTTTGCAGAACCTTGGAGTAGACACCGCTTCGCTTCCTACAAGCATCACGCCTGCGATGGAAGACTGCTTCATTGCGAAACTCGGAGTGAAACGAGCCAATGAAATTAAAGGTGGTTCAACAGTTACCGTGGCCGATTATTTTAAGGCGAGTAGTTGCGTTAAATAACTGCTAGTAGCCGGTTATTTCTTCTCCTGAATCGAAATAATTCTCACCGGACAATTTTCGCAGGCACGTTGATTTGCGGCTAAGTCCATTTCGTCTATTTCGACGGTAGTAAATTTGCCCTTTTCTACGCCACCTTTCAGTCTAGATAGGCCGTCGGTCGGATCTAGTTCCCAGGTTTGTGGGGCCTCGTACTCGCAGGATCCGCAGCCAATGCAACCGGCGCGTTCATGAGTAATCGTAAAGAATTTCATACTAACTAAAGTCTTCACGACTTATCAGTTTGTACATCTTGTCATTTGTTCTGACTACGGTGTCGATTGGCAAAGTGATGATCTGCTTGTTAGCGGTTTCGATTGGTTGCTTTTGTTCGTCGCGCATTTCGGTCACGGTTGCGCGGACGAGGCCGGTGGTTTTACCGGTGATGATTATTTTTTCGCCTATCTTTAAATCGCTTGCCTCAAGGATTACCTCAGCTACTTTAGGCTGGCCGAAATATTTGGTGACTTTGCCAACGAACACGCGTTCCTCTGTCGCCTGGTTGCTACTTGTCTCTGTCCAGAATCCGCCTTTGCGACCTAAGTAGTAACCACTGCTGAATTTACGATTGTAAACCTCGCCCAGTTTTGCTAACCAACCGGGAAACTTTTCTCTTGAGTAATTTCCGTCTTCGATTGCTTGCAAGGCTTCTTTGTATGTCGAGATGACCGTGTCGACGTATTCCGGTGGCCGGCCTCGACCTTCAAATTTCAAAACGCTGACTCCAGCATCAACGAGCTGATCAAGAATGTCGATAGTACACAAATCTGACGGACTCATGACGTAGTTATTGCGCAGCGTCATTTCGATTCCGGTGTCTTTGTCGATAATCTGATATTCGCGACGGCATTCTTGTCTGCAGGCTCCTCGACAAGCACTAGAGTTTTCATTATGCAAAGACATGAAGCACTGTCCGCTGACCGCAATGCAAAGTGCGCCATGGGCAAAGACTTCAAGCTTGATTATTTCACCGCTCGGTCCCTTTAGATTGTTTTCGATGATTTGCTCGTGGATGCGTTTCATCATCGGAATAGAAACTTCGCGCGCGAGGACGATCACATCAGCGAACTGAGCGAAATATTCAACGGCATCGTAATTTGAAATCGACTGCATGGTTGAAATATGTACGTTCAGTCCGATCTTCTTTGCATAAAGAATTGCTGCAATGTCGCTCGCAATAATTGCGTCAATGCCGTTGGCTTTAGCGGCGTCGAGAATCTTCTTCATCAAAATCTGATCGTGCTCATAGAGAATCGTATTCATCGTCAGATGAGCCTCGATGCCAGCTTCGTGACAAATTTTAGCGATTTCCGCCAGATCGTTCAGGTCAAAGTTCGCCGCTGCCACCGCTCTCATGTTCAGCTGAGTGACGCCGAAATAGATTGCGTGGGCTCCAGCCGCAATGGCCGCCTGGAGCGATTCGTAGCTACCGGCAGGCGCCAGGAGCTTAATATGTTTGGTTGAGGTCATAATAGGGGACAGCCTACACTTCTTTTGAGATTAAATCCACTTTGCCGTGTTAAAATGCCAGGCATATGCGTCCAGCCATGCGGGAATCGTTTGAACACTACGGTGAAATAGCTAAAGACTTTAACAAGAAACGCGAAGACCAGCCAAAAGGATTGGGCGGAGCGCTTGAGTATGCTTTAGCTAAGGCGGCTGAGAAATTTAGTAATGACGAATCCGCACAGTTTGAAATCTTTGCTATTCAACAGGAAAAACAAAAGATCATGGACGAGCTAAAAACCAAGTTGCACGAACTTGATAATCCAGAGGCAAAGGCTGAACGCAGAACAGGCGCGAAATTAATTACTGCTATCGGCGATTCATATTCGTTTGGTGGGGCTGGTGGCGAGCGAATAGCTTTAACTGAAGCCGAACTGCTGACAGACGGCGAATGGGGGACGAAATATGATTTAGATCACAAAACGGTTCCTCGAAATATTCGCAAAGAATACTTGATTGAAGAGGCAAAGCGAAAACTTCTAGAACTGGCTGATAAACAGATCTTAAAACAGATGATTTCTTCTAGGGATGTAGATGAATTTAGAAAGTCCGCATATTCTGGCCTTAAGCGAGAGCGAGCCTCGGGTGTAGAGCAACCAGGACATATAGCTGAAAAGATGGTTCGACTATTCTTACGTAAGTTAGCCTTACAACACGATCTTGATTTCGATATCCAAACAGCTGACGTATCGGAGGACGTAGAACGAAAAGTTGATTTTATTATTGTTCGTAAGTCTCGAGCTCGAGGTGTGGGTGTTGAGGCGAACGAAACGGTTGATCGTTTGGGTGTGCAGTTTACCGTCAATTCAAATCCCGAGGTTCTAGAGAAGAAACGTCAACAAATTAAGAAGGCAAAATCACGTTTGCGACCTGAAGATACCATTGAAGACCTGGTATTGGTCCAAATGAATGTGAGTGACGTCACAACCTTGCTTAAGAAGTGGAAGGATGCGGGGAGACCGCCAGGTGGTCCTGATAAACTTCTTCCAGAGAGCATTAAAGAACAGATTTTCAAGAAAGTACTAGCTGGATTTTATTCACCGGATGAACTAGAAGCCACTTGGGTTGCGTGTCGGTCATAGCATTGGCTGAGTATCTATGGTAACTATTAGACCTATGAAGACTTTGTACAGCTTGCTAATTGTTTCGAGTTTTGTCTTATTTGGTGCTGGCTGCGCTCAATCTGGACTCTTGTCGACTAAAATGGATTTGAGTGGAACTGCGCTCACGAAGGTTTCGATGAATATATTTGATCGAACCGATCTGACCGAGTTAAATCTTTCGAACAATAACTTGACTGACGCCTTACCTTCACAAATCGGCCAGCTAAGGAATCTTCGAATTTTGAACGCCAGCAATAATCAAATGACCGGCGTGCCATCTGAAATCGGAAAACTATCAAAGCTCGAGGAATTAGATCTTTCCAATAACCAGCTTACGGGTTTGCCGAACGAGCTCGGAAATCTGACGAATCTTCGTAAATTAGACCTTCGCGGAAACACAATTTCCCCGCAGGATCTTGAGGGAATCCGTTCGAAGCTTAAAGATGGAGTAATCATCGAATAACTAGTGAATGTCAGAGGAATATGGAAAATGTTCCAGGTCAATCTTCGAGTTTCATTTTGTACACCACGCCGAATGGTGGGGTGAAACTTGATGTATTTATTCGGGATGAAACATTGTGGCTGACGCAAAAGATGATGGCTGAGCTATTCGAGACCACACCACAAAACATCACCATTCATTTAAAAAATTTGTATTCTGAGGCGGAGATTAGCGAAGTTTCAACTTGTAAGGAATTTTTACAGGTTCGAAAAGAGGGTGATCGGGAAGTCAGGAGAGAAACCATGTTTTACAATCTTGATGCGATTATCTCGGTTGGTTACCGAGTAAATTCAAGTCAAGCAACGCAGTTTCGTATTTGGGCTACGCAGGTTTTGCGCGAATATATTGTGAAGGGATTCGCGATGAATGATGAACGCCTTAAGAATCCAAACAATGTATTTGGGAAGGATTATTTTGAGGAACAGTTGGCGCGTGTCCGAGATATTAGAGCCAGCGAGAGAAGGATGTATCAGAAGATTACGGATATATATTCGCAGTGTAGCGTCGACTATTCGCCGGACACGGATATCACTAAACAGTTTTACGCTGTGGTTCAGAATAAATTGCACTTTGCTATCACTGGGCAGACGGCAGCGGAAATTATTCATGGTCGAGCTGACAGCGCGAAGCCAAATATGGGTTTGACGACCTGGAAAAATGCGCCGCAGGGAAAGATTCGTGAAACTGATGTAGTCGTTGCAAAGAATTATCTCAACGTCACGGAAATGGATCATCTTAATCGAATCGTCACTATGTACCTTGACTACGCCGAGCTTCAGGCGCGACGAGGTATGGTGATCCGAATGAATGATTGGATTGAAAAACTAAATGCGTTTCTTGAGTTTAACGAACGCGAGATTCTGGCCAATGCTGGAAATATCAGTCATGATGTGGCTGAGGCTTTGGCTTTGGGGGAGTTCGAAAAATATCGCGTTCAGCAAGACAGAGATTACATTTCAGATTTCGACGAAGAAATAAAGAAAATATTATGATTTCTGCCGAGTATTTTTCCAGCACCGTTAAGTTGGAAGAGCTACCAAAAGACAAGCGGCCGCATATTGCCATGGTTGGTCGGTCAAATGTAGGGAAGTCTTCCATGATCAACCACTTAACAAGTCGGAATAATTTGGCGCGCACTAGCTCTAAGCCGGGACGAACGCAGACGATTAACCTGTATGAAATCAACAAGAAGTATTTTTTAGTTGATCTTCCTGGTTACGGATACGCCAAAAAGTCTTTGGAACAACGCGAAGCCTTTGCGCAGATGATTCATGACTATTTGAAGGACACGCCTCAGTTGCGGCTAGCCTTGCTGATTATTGATGCACGTATTCCTCTGACAGACCTCGACGCTAACACGCTTCAGTGGCTCCAGAATAACAACGTTCCATTTATAATGATTGTGAATAAGATAGACGCGTTAAGTAAGATAGATGTGATAAAACTTAACGAAGAACTTGATAGGAAATATCCCGGCGTTCAGAGGGTTGAGCATTCGATACACTCGACTAAAAATAGAAATGAAATTCTGGCCATTATAGAAAAAGCGGCCAGAACACCGGCCAGGGACATTTCCAGCAGATAGATGCTATGATGACGAGTAATACTCGTCATTTTGCTTTATGAAGAGCCCTGTTTTGCCAGTTGTTGATGACACAATAATCCTCGCGCCAGGAGCCCACGCAATTATTGATGCTTCGCCTATCCCAATGGCGGTGAATGATGACCAAGAACGCGTCACATATCTTAACCAGGCGTTTATCAAAACGTTCGGCTATACCTTGAAGGACATCCCTACATTAGGTGAATGGTGGCCAAAGGCATATCCCGAACTGGCATACAGAAAGAAGGTTTCTGAAGATTGGAAGACAGAGTTTGAGCGGGCTAGAAAATCTAAGACCGAATTCGTGCCAATGACAGTGACGGTTAGATGTAAGAATGGTTCAGATAAAATCATTAAAGTGAGTGCTGCGCCGCTGACGAATTCTTTGACCGGTAATCACTTGGCGGTGTTACTAGATATTACTGAGCAGGAAGAGATTGAGCAGAAGCTTCAGGACGCTCAGTATCGTTTATCGTCAATTGTGGAATCAGAGCCAGATTGCGTGAAGCAAATAGATTCGGATGGGATATTGTTGACTATGAATCAAGCCGGTTTAGCTATGATCGAAGCTGATTCGCTTGAACAAATTAAAGGTAAGTCGTTATATGATTTGATCGTGCCGGAGAGTTTAGCTAGTTTTAAAGAGTTGAATAGAAAAGTTTTTGCCGGTCAACCAGGGACGCTTGAATTTGAAATAATTGGGTTAAAGGGGACACATCGTATCCTGGAGACTAAGGCCGTGCCATTACGAGATAGCCACGGAAAGGTTATTAGCAATCTTGAGCTCACGCGTGACATTACTGAGCAAAAGAAAGTAGCGAATGCTCTAAAAGAAAGCTCTGATAAATATCGAGATTTATTTAATAATGCGCAGGTAGGGATGTTTAGATCTAGAGCTGATGGCAGTGAACTCATAGATGCTAATGCGAAGTATTTATCTTTGGCAGGAATGACGCGTGAGGAGTGTGTTGGCAAACCATCGGTAAATTTTTGGGTAGACATAAAGCAACGGGATAAACTGCTAGAAATAGTTAGAGATCGGGGTTACGAGAATGATTACGAGTGGCTCATGCGTACTAAATCTGGAGAAATACGGACTTGTTTAACTTCATTGAAGTTGGATAAAGAAACTGGGATTCTGGAAGGTTCGATCATAGATATTAGCGATCGAGCGCGATTACAAGAAGAGCTCAAGAAAAAAGTAGATGAATTGGAGAGGATGAACAAACTAATGCTTGGTCGGGAACTTAAGATGGTGGAGTTAAAGAAAGAAAATAGGATTCTTAAGATAAAAAATTCTTAAACCAATATGAAACCAGCCATGTTGGTGAAGTCTGCACCGCTTGGTTCCGATTTAATTTTTGCGGCGACTCATGAGCCGGAGAAGATTTTACGGGCGCTCGGCGCACGAGCGGAAGGTTTAACGCACAATGAGGTCCGTCATCGACTAGTACAGTACGGACATAACGAGATCGCTACTGAGAGCAGGCAAACTTGGTATCACATGTTATTTCAGAACATTAAAGATCCATTGGCTATCTTGCTGATGGTTCTTTGCGTTATTTCGGCTTTAACGGGGGACATTAAGGCTACGGTCATGATTGGTTTCATGGTCGTCATGAGTGTAACTATGCGTTTTGTGCAGGAGATGAAGGCAGATAAAGCGGCCGAGAAGCTGAAAGCAATGGTGAGAACTACTGTTTCGGTTGTTCGCGAGGGGAAGAAACACGATATTGCTCTTAGATGTTTGGTGCCTGGCGATATTGTTCACTTGTCTGCTGGTGACATGGTGCCGGCGGATTTGCGGTTGATCGAGTCGCGTGACCTCTCAGTCGATCAATCGAGTTTGACCGGGGAGGCCATGCCGGTAGACAAGCACGATCCAGCCTTGGACAAGTTTCCCAAGAATCCGCTTGATCTTCCGAATATCTGTTTCATGGGCACGAACGTGAACAGCGGAACAGCCACGGCGGTGGTGATTGCCACTGGTTCATACACTCGGTTCGGGGTGTTGGCGCACGATGTAGCGTCACAGCCGGAAGCGCCGACTAGTTTTGACAAGGGCGTCACTAGTTACACTTGGCTCATGATTAAGTTCATTAGTGTCATGGTGCCGGCGGTATTTTTGATTAACGGCATTGCCAAGCACGATTGGTTGCAGGCATTTTTATTTGCCATGGCTGTAGCAGTTGGTCTTACGCCGGAGCTGCTACCGGTGATTGTGACGGTGAATTTATCGAAGGGCGCGCTCGACATGTCAAAAAAGAAAGTGATCGTGAAGCGTTTGAACGCTATTCAAGACTTTGGCGCGATGGATGTTCTTTGTACTGACAAAACTGGAACGCTGACGGAGGGTCGAGTTGTTCTAACTCGGTACATTGACATTGAAGGCAAAGATGACAAGCGGTTACTTGAGTATGCATTTTTGAATAGCCATTTTCAGACTGGCTTGAAGAATTTGCTCGATGAAGCAGTGCTTGCGCATGAGGGCATCGGACGCGAGAGACTAGAACATCAATATAAAAAAGTAGACGAGATTCCGTTTGATTTTCAGCGTCGACGAATGTCGGTGGTGGTCGAAGATGGAGAGGGGGAGCACTTGTTGATTTGTAAGGGCGCGGTTGAAGAGATACTTGCCGAGTGCGACTCGGTAGCGTACGGCGAGCGAACTGAAAAGATCCACAAGGATCACGGTAAGCACGCAGAAGAGATGGTGGCCAAGATGAGCAGTGAAGGATTCCGTTCGGTCGCCCTTGCTGTTAAGCGTTTGCCAATGACTAAAACAGTTTACGCGTCAGCGGACGAGTCGAAAATGACGCTTGTTGGTTTCCTCGCTTTCCTTGATCCCGCTAAAGCCTCGGCCAGTAAAGCGATTGCCGAGTTGGCTAAGTACGGGGTCGCAGTTAAAATTCTGACCGGTGATAATGAATCGGTGACTCGTAAAATTTGTTCGGACGTTGGCTTCACCATTGTCGGCGCATTAACTGGGAGCGACATTACTGCGATGAATGACGCTGAGCTCGCCAAGGCCGTTGAGACCGTTGCGGTTTTTAGCAAGCTCGAACCGGCGCATAAGGAGCGAGTTATTCGCGCTATTCAAAAGAATGGCCACGTAGTCGGCTTCTTAGGGGACGGCATAAACGATGCGCCTGCTCTGAAAGCCGCCGATGTAGGTATCTCGGTGAACAGCGCGGTCGACATCGCTAAAGAGTCGTCTGATATTATTTTAATCGAACATAGTTTAATGGTGCTCAAAGACGGGGTTGTCGAAGGTCGTCGCGCCTTCGGTAATATCACGAAGTATATAAAGATGACGGCGAGTTCTAACTTTGGCAACATGTTTAGCGTGGTTGGCGGCAGCATCTTCCTTCCGTTTTTACCGATGCTTCCACTGCAAATTATTATCAATAATTTATTGTACGATTTTTCGCAGGCGAGTATTCCAACTGATACTGTCGATGCCGATTATCTCGAGAAACCTCGACCGTGGAATATTGATCGCATTCAGAAATTCATTTTCTGGATTGGTCCAGTTAGTTCGATTTTTGACTACGCCACTTTCGGCTTAATGTTGTTTGTGTTCAATGCCTGGTCAGATCCCGTTCTCTTTCATACTGGTTGGTTTGTCGAATCGCTCTTCACGCAGACCCTAATTGTTCACATTATCCGCACAAAGAAAATTCCATTTCTGCAGAGTCGTGCCAGCGCAGCTTTAACTGTTACGACGCTGTTAATCATTTCGTTCGGGGCTTGGCTGCCATACTCGCCAATTGCTGATGTGCTCGGGTTTAAGCCGTTACCGGTCTTGTTCTGGGGGTATTTAGCGGTATTCATTGTTGTTTACTTCGTCCTAGCCCAACTGGTTAAGAACATGTTTATTAAGAAATACGGGTGGGATTAGGAGTAGGTTAAAATTTGGTATATTTATTATTACTAATTCGTGTTATGTTGAAAACCTATGGAAAACATGTTTAAGAAAGGGTTGATCTTGGGCGGTATTTTAGCTGCCGCCGCGGCTGTAGGTTTTGGCCTAAGTAAAGAGGGAAAAGAGTTAAGTGAAGATTTGCAGAAGGATTTGAAATCAATCGCGAAGCATTTGAAGAAGAGTCTTCACGAGCTAGAGGACATCTCAAAAGAGAAATACGATGCTTTAGTTGAGGCAGTTGTTGATGAATATGTTAAAGAGAAAAAACTAGTTATTGACGCTAGAAATGAGTTGGTGCACGCCTTACAGTCAAAGTGGCACGAGATGGAGGCTGAATACAAAGCTGATCATAAGAAATAATATATGTTGTGGACTATTGCCGTCATTCTAATTATTCTCTGGTTGCTCGGTGTCGTCACATCGCACGTGCTCGGTGGCTTTATTCACATCCTGCTCGTGATCGCCATCATCGTCATCTTGGTAAGGGTGATTAAGGGAGAGAAACCGTTCTAATAATAAAACCGACCAGAGAAATCTGGCCGGTTTTGATATGCAGCGAATTATTTGTTTGACCGCTTAGTCAGTCGAATGTCTTTTGCGCCGAGTATAAAGAGTACGAGAACAACTAGTTTAACTATGATGCCACCGTGTGGATCAATGAAGTCACGAGTGAGAGGAGTGATAGTGTTTACGAGGAGATGGATTAGGACGCTGATTGGTACAGTGAAATATAGCCAGCTGTACTTTGGAATATCGACTCCGATCTTTTTGAACATCTTTGAAAGCCACGGAGCTAACAGGTAGGCGGCGAGAAAAGAAACAGCGAAGTCAAAGATTGCGTAGCCGTCGATTCGAAACTGCCGAAGATACGTTATAATACCCATATAGATTAAATCATAACACGTAATCTTTGATTCTATGAATCAGATCAATGCGCATAAGGTAGGGTTAGTGATCGGGGGAGTGATGGCTGCTTGGCACGCTGTTTGGGCAAGTATGGTATTGGTTGGTGTGGCTAAAGCATTTATGGATTGGATTCTTGGCCTGCACTTCATTCAACTCTCATATAGTGTTCAACCATTCAATTTGGTTAATGCGCTTCTACTGGTGCTCGTTACTGGTGCGATCGGTTACGTCATCGGATACTTTGCTGGTTTCCTTTGGAATACCGCGCACAGGGCATCACACGGGAAAAAGTAATTCAAAAACACAAAGCGTCGAGCAGTTGCTCGGCGTTTTTGTTTGTTTCAAAAATTTCTGCTAGCATAGGCGCAATATGCGTGTAGCGATTATTGGGGGAGGAGCAGCGGGAATGATGTGTGCGGCGAGCATCCATGAGACGGATCCGTCTGCGGAGATTTTTTTGCTTGATAGAAATGATGGCCTAGGCAAAAAAGTAATTATCTCTGGTGGTGGTCGATGCAACGTCACTACGGGCATAACCGACGTTAAAACAGTGCTGACCAAATATCCTCGCGGTGGCAAGTTTTTGAGTCACGCTATGTACGCGTTTCCGCCGGAGTCAGTGTTCGAGTGGTTCGAGTCCCACGGGGTACCACTCAAGACACAGCCTGATCTGCGAGTGTTTCCGGTGTCGGACGACGGTCATGACATTGTTGGCGTGTTCGAGAAGATGTTCGACAACCCAAAAATTCATGTCATGCTCAAGAAGTCTGTCGAGTCTGTCGAAAAACGCGGCAATGAGTTCGTCGTCAATACGAAAGATCAAATGGCGCCGGTCATTGTCGATAAGCTCGTGCTCACTACTGGCGGGCAAGCATATCGACAAACTGGTTCGATGGGCGATGGCTATTCATTTGCGGCTTCGCTCGGTCATTCGATCACACCACTCGCGCCGAGCTTGAATGCGTTCTCGACCAAAGAATCCTGGCCAGCGAAAATATCTGGTCTGTCTTTCGAGAAAGTGAAGATAACTGCTAATAGAGAAAAGCATCCAAACTTCACTGGACCATTCTTGTTCACACATAAAGGAATAAGTGGTCCTGCGGTTTTCGCTTTGTCATCGTTGGTTGCATTTGAGAAGTATGACGCGGCTAATCCGCTTGAGATCACACTCGACATCTTCCCGGATGAAACGCTCGACGAACTGCGTACTAGGTTCGAAGAAATTTGCGCCGAGAATAGCAACAAACAGTTTAACAATGTTCTCGGTTTATTAATTCCGAAGTCGCTCGCCGAAATAGTCGTCGATCAGCTCGATATCTCAACTTCTAAACGAGTGAACCAAGTAGCCAAGAAAGACATTAATCGTTGCTTGATCTACTTGAAGGCAATCCCGCTTACCGTTATTGGTCGAGGTGCTGGCGATGAGTTTGTGACAGCCGGGGGAGTAAAACTCGACGAGATTAACCCCCAGACAATGGAGTCAAAGATTTGTCCCGGTCTCTATTTCGCCGGGGAGGTTATGGATGTCGACGGTTTTACCGGCGGGTTCAATTTGCAGGCTTCGTGGGCTACCGGCAGGCTCGCTGGAGAGAGTACTATTCGTATATAATTGAGAATATTTTGTATGGCCGAATTCTTGAGGCGAGGTGAACGAGTAAGAGAGCGGCAGGAATCTGGCGGACGGGCTGAAATCGTACGTGAATTATTTGAAGCTGAGAACATTAAGTCTCGGGTAATCGAGCTTAAGGACGGGACACTATATCGGCAGGCAATAATTTTCTCGCCAGAATCGGTGAAACAAGATGAGCCCCTTGTTCGGGTGTATCGCGGAATTAATCATTTGGATAAGTCTATACTCCATCAAACCTCGTATGCTTTACGTACTCGGGAGGGTTCGGGTGGATATATTTCTGAGCTTGAGCATGCACGTGAACAGGTAGAGGCATTAACAGATAATCCGACTCACGAAAATCTCATTCGGTACGTCGAAGCGGTGTGGCCTGACGTCGCCGATGACGAGGTTGAGCGGCTTGAGTCTGATCTCGAAGCTATAGAAGATGATGTTTTGAACGGCTTGCCTTTACGACTGGCGCTTGTTCATATGACCTTTGGCCATAATGGAGGAATGTATACAGACACAGGCATTGCGCCGTATATTTCCGCTTCGAGTGACATGAATGAGGCGGCGGGATATGGCGGCAAAGGGATCATGGTCCTTGACGTGCCAGTTTCGAAAATTGAAGCTTTGACCGGCGGGTCGTCGCGTGAGGTAGCGATTAAGGGCGCGATTCCTAAAGAATACATTTCAGCCATTTTATTAAAAGAAAATCCCGTTGGGGTTTCGGAAGAGCCGGCAGACGAACTAGCCCTGGTGTCGAAAGTCCTTTCAGACGAGATTCCACATGAAGTCATCGAAGGTTCTGCGATTGACCAGCAATTCAGCCACTTACGCGCAGAGGAGGAAGCGAAAGATTCTTTACAACACGAGAAAGACGTAGCGTCAATCGTTGAGCGTAGATCGAAGCTTGTTTTGTCGAAGTATCCTGATAGTCGTCCGAGTGAGGAAGAAATCGGGCGGCTTGAAACCGGAGAACATACTGACAAATATACTGCTACTAGACGAGCCATTTATGACAAGTTAGCCGAACGACTTGAAGCGGCGGGGCGCAAAAAAGAAGACCTGGAAGATTTTTTTGTCTTTGACCGCCAGCTTGATCGGGAAACGTATACTCAGAAAGATGTTCACTACTCTAGGGCCGAGGTAACGGATAAAATGCTAGCCAAATTGCGTAAATTGGTTGTTCGTGAAGAACAATACCGAGCCTCCCGAAAGAGTGCTCTGGGGGAGTAAGACGGAGACGGACTTGCCAAGAATGAAATTTTCCGCTAAGATTCGCCAATCACTTTAAGAAACGAGTAGAAACGAGTAAATCATTATGTTTAATAGCTTTAAGGGTAAGAGTGCTGGTGGTTGGAAGGACAAGAAGAAGAGCTACGGTGGCAGCGACTCTCGCCCAATGGAGATGCATGAGGCTGTGTGTGCCCAGTGTAACAAGACTTGTGAAGTTCCATTCAAGCCGAATGGTCGCAAGCCAGTGTTCTGTAGCGACTGCTTCAGACGCGACGAAGGTGGTGAGGAATCTCGCCCATCATTTAGCGAGAAGCGTTCCTTCCGCGATGATCGCGGCGGCGACAGAGGTTTTGACCGCAGCTTTGATCGTGGTGCAGACCGCGGTTCAGATCGTGCAGAACGTGCTCCAGAGCGCCCAAGCAATGATCGCCAGATGGCCGAAGTACTTGGTGAAATGCGTATCATGAACTCTAAGCTCGAATCGATCTTGAAAGCGTTGACCGCAACACAGGAATAGTTCGCAGCAAAAACAAAACAACCAGTGTTGTCGAGAAATTTTTAGGAGGTACTCCGACTCAAATTTCGAGGCAATACTGGTTGTTTTGTTTTTGCGGTACAATATAACTAAGTGTGAAAGCTAGCTTATTTATATTGCCAGGTATTGTCTCTATTTTGTTCATTGCCGGTTTGGCTGGCGTGCCTTTTTGTTTATTGACGGCCATTGCCATAGGCGTGTGTAAAATCGTTATTGATTCGGCTAGAAGTATTGCAGAGGGCAGATACTCGCTGGACTACATTGCTTTTGCGGCCATGGTCATGTCGCTTTTGACCGGTGAGTATATAGCAGGTGCAGTAATCGCCTTTATGTTTACGGGTGGAGAAGCTCTTGAGGCCTATGCATCGGCTCGTGCCCATGACGCGCTTAAGACTTTGAGTGAAACTATTCCAAAAGTCTGTTTGGTTAGGAGAGGCTCGATTTACGAGGAGGAACCAATCCAAGAAGTTAAAGAAGGACAGATTATTTTGGTGAAAAGAAGTGAGATCATCCCGCTTGACGGAACCATTAGTTCTAAAGGTAAAGCCATTTTGAACCTAGCTAATTTGACTGGCGAGGCTGAAGCAGTTACGAGAGAGACTGGAATGTTCGTGAAAAGTGGTTCGGTGAATGCCGGCGAATCACTGGAGTTGAAAGTGGTGGGTAATTTTTCCTCGTCGACATATCACAAAATCGCCTTACTCGTTGAAGACGCAAAGATAAATCCGGCGCGAACGGTTAGGCTTTCTGAGCAGGCAAATTGGTATTTTACAGCGGCCACATTTCTCATCGCGACTGTTACTTACTTAGCGTCTGGTGATATTGATCGAGTGTTGTCCGTGCTCGTGATTGCTACTCCGTGCCCATTGATTATTGCAGCACCAGTAGCTTTTGTGAGTGGTATGTCACGGACGGCCAGGGCTGGAATTATTATTCGTAAGCCCGCTGCCTTTGAAGCTATTGCGAAAGCGACTGTCGTATTTTTTGATAAGACTGGAACATTGACTCTTGGCGAGCCGGTGCTGACTGAGGTTGAAATAACTTCGAAGAACAGCGCGGTCAAATCGATAGATGACGCATTACGGATTGCGGCCGGAATTGAAATTCATTCATTGCATCCTTTGGCTCGAACCTTAGTGGCTGAGGCAACTAAGCGCGAGATAGCTTTTCCGGTGGCCGGCATGGTGCGTGAGTTGATCGGTAAGGGAATTGCTGGCTCGATAAACGGAAAAACATATTCTATTAGTCGAGCCGAAAATGCGAAAGGCGCAATTTCGCTCTCATTGCTTGAGGGAACTTCTGAGCTCGCCAGATTCCACTTTGCTGACGTACTTAAGGAAGGCGCAGTCGAGCTACTTGCGGCTTTGAAGGCTCGGGGCATTCGGGCAGTGGTCATTACTGGTGACAAAAAAGAAAATGCAAAACGAGTGTTTAAGGGTACCGGGATTGAAATCTTTGCCGAGCAGTCACCAGAAGATAAGCACCGGTTAATTGATAATGCCAAGAAGAAGGGGGAGACCGTGGTGATGGTGGGCGATGGAATAAATGATGCTCCGGCTCTGGCTCGCGCGGATGTTGGGATAGTTTTTTCTGGTACTGAGAACGGGGTCTCTATAGAGGCGGCTGATGTGGCAGTTCTTGGTCACGGCATTGAGAAACTATTCGCCCTGTTTCTGATTTCTCGACGAACAGTCTCCGTTGCCAGGGAAAGTATTTACGGCGGTATTGGTTTATCAACTATTGGTATGCTCTTTGCGGCGTTTGGCTATCTCCCGCCAATCTCCGGAGCGCTAATCCAGGAGGGCATAGATGTGATAGTTATTTTGAACGCTCTTCGTGCGTTACGGGGCTAGCTGATATGATGAACGGGTAATGGCTAAGCAAATAACAATTTCTAGACTTGGGCTACTCGCAGGAACGCTAGCGATAGTTTTTCAGGTTCCTTTTGTTGCTAAAGCCGGAGACACGCCTTCAGCGCTTCAAGCGCAGCTTCAAGAAATAGAGAAACAAATTATTGCAGATAAGCTAGAGATAAAACAGACGCAGGGGCAAGCAAAGACTTTAGCAAACAAGATTGCCACCCTCACTAAACAGCGAGCGGTATTGCAATTGCAAATGCAACAAACTGAAATTTCATTACTAGATGTTGAAAATAGATTACAAGATACTCAGATTGCTATTGGGGACGGAGAAAAACAGACGCAGGCGCTTCGTGAGCGGTTATCCACGCTCATTAGGCATATTAATGTTGCTGATAATAAATCGTTTATCTATTCTGTAATTTCGAGCAAAGATATTCTTGAGGTGATAACAACTACTGAAGAGTACGGCAGACTTACGAATGATCTGAGCACAGCCGTGTCAAACGCTAAAGAACAAACGGCTAGGTTAAAAATTCAGGAAGAAGAGCTAGCCATACAGCAGGAGGACGCGAGTAATCTGCAGAAACTTCGAGGTATTCAGCAGTCTTCTATTCAGTCTAGTGTTGGCGAGCAGAAAACTTTGTTAACGGAAACTAGGGGGCAGGAGGCCATTTATCAAGCTGAGCTTGGTGATCATAAGGCGCAAGCCGCGGCTATCAGAAACAGAATTTACGAAATGTTGGACACCGGCAATACACACATTACTTTTGGCGAGGCGGTGAAAATTGCTACTTGGGTGCAGTCGGCCACTGGAATAGAGCCAGCATTTCTTTTGTCAGTCCTAACGCAAGAGTCGAATCTCGGTTCAAATGTCGGCACTTGTAATCGAGTTGGTGATCCGCCGAGTAAGAATTGGAAAGTAGTCATGAAGCCAACTCGTGACCAAGAACCATTTTTGAAAATCATGGAAGCGCTTGGCCGAAGTCCAGAAGGCACGCCTATCTCTTGCCCAATGCATGACAAGTCGGGGGAGCAAATTGGTTGGGGCGGTGGCATGGGACCAGCGCAGTTCATTCCGTCTACTTGGATTGGCTACTCGACCAAAGTAACAAACATAACCGGCAAAGCTGCTGATCCTTGGGATATTCGGGACGCGTTCATTGCTGCTGCCATTAAATTAACAAACGACGGTGCCTCCACCGGTACAGACGAAGGCGAATGGAACGCTGCCATGCGCTACTTCAGTGGTTCGACGAATACGCGGTTTCGTTTTTACGGGGATCAAGTAATGACGAGAACTGAGCAATACAGACAGGATATTAAAGAGCTAAATTAATAAGTTTTTCGCTAAAATTAGCCAAATAGACCTTGACAAAAGGCCTATTTTTTGCTACTATAATAAGGTATTGCAGTTTACTCACTACTTGGAGGTTCCCGTGAAGTTCTTGTTTGTACTTGTTGCTCTCGTCGGCTGTCACAGTCAACCGACGGACACCGAGGAGACCGACTCGGATATGACGGTTGACACGACCGATACCGACGTGGCGCCTGTCGGCTGCGACAACGTGATGACGTTTGACGGAGATTCCAACGGCGACGCCGACGGCATTCCTGAGAACGTGATGACGCAGACATTCGTGAATGGACTTCCGATTCGGTACGTGCAGGTGCAGTACTTCGCCGGTATCACGGTCGTGAACGAGCTCACGCACGACGAGGACGGTCGGTATCTCGGTTACGTCACTACCTCCTACCCGTGTGTCGACTGCGACTTCACGAGCGTGGAAGGCGTCATCACGGACGTCTACACCAGGGAGTACCTTGACGCGCAGAACGCGATCCGGGAGACGTTCGAAAGTGACACTTACCCGGATTACAGTCGCTCGGATCTGTACTTCTTCAATGAGGATGATCAGATTGTCCGAGTGGAGTCAGACTCGCCACTCGATGGCGTGGTGGACGGCGTGTATACGTACACGTACAACGAACACGGCGACATGTTGTCCGTGACGGTTGAGAGCCCGGACGGGCTCTGGCCGACGCAGATTCACACGTGGCGTTATGACTCCTCAAACCGAATGATTCGGGACGAGGATGATTCGCAGCTCACGTTCTGGATCTACGCGTCCAACGACCGGTCGTACTACATGGCCAAGCAGTGGAAGCCGCTACATGATTATCCGGATAGCGTGCAATACGCGGATCTGGACGAGAACGGGCGGTGGACCTACATGGAATACGACGGAAACGCAGACGGCGTTATTGACGACGCGTACTACCAATCGTACGACCTCGCCGGTCGGGTAATCCTCATGCAGGGAGACCGAAACGCCGATGAAGTAATCGACAGTTCCGAATCCTTCACCTACGACCAGGGTGGGCACTTGCTCACGGACGTAGCGGACAACGCCCCGTACGACGGAACCCCGGACGATGTGCAAACCTGGACGTACGACGCGTACGGCCGGGAGATCATCTGGGAGTCCAACTGGCCGGTGGACAGCATCATCGACCAGCGTCAGACTTGGACCTACGACTGCGCGCCCTAAGCGCTGACAGCCATTAGGTCCGCGAACGCCCCTGCACCAGTTGCACGGGGCGTTTTTCTTTTATGGTGAAGAGATGCTACGATGTTTGAAATTTCAAATTCATATTATGGACTTCGGCAAACAAGCAATCATCATTCACGGCAAAGGGAGCGGGAATCCTAATTCAGGTTGGTATCAGCATGTAGCGAAAGAGCTTACTAAACTTGGCATAGATGCGATCTATGAGGCGTTCCCAGAGCCAAACACGGCGCGGGAGCGAGATTGGTTGCCGTTCATAGCTGAGCTTGGGGCTGACGAGAATACTATTTTGATCGGCCATTCTACGGGCGCCGTCGCAGCCATGCGATACGCGGAGGAGAACGAAATCCTCGGCTCTGTCCTGGTTGCGCCTTGTTACACGGACCTTGATGATGAGAGCGAACGTGAGAGCGGATATTTTGACCGTCCATGGGATTGGGACGCCATCAAAAAGAACCAATCTTGGATTATTCAGTTTTCTTCTACGGATGACCCATTGATTCCCATTGAGGAAGCCAGGCACATTCACCAGGCTCTTGATACTGAATATGTCGAGTTCACAGACCGTGGACATTTTGGCTATCCAAAAAAGATGACCGAGTTCCCGGAGCTTGTTTCAGCCGTTAAAGAGAAGTTGAAGAAGTAATAATTTAGATGCTTCTAATTTGTTCGGCTATAATAGGCCAAACGAACTCTTTTATTATTTCTTATGTCCAAGATTTCAAATATTCACGCCCGGGAAATCCTTGACTCGCGCGGGAACCCAACAGTTGAGGTCGACCTCGTGATCGACAGTGGTGAGCTCGTGCGGGCGAGTGTGCCAAGTGGGGCGTCGACGGGTAAGCGTGAGGCGGTAGAACTGCGTGACGGCGACAAGAAGCGGTATGCCGGGCAGGGCGTTTTGAAAGCAGTGAATAATGTGAACACGGAACTCACAAAGCTTGTCACTGGTCAGAATCCACTCGAACTTGAGAAAATCGACAAGCTGATGATCGACCTCGACGGTACAGAGAACAAGGGACGACTCGGCGCGAACGCGATTCTTGGCGTGTCCATGGCAGTTTTGAAGGCTGCGGCGGCTGTGTCGAACGTTCCTCTGTACCAGTACATCAAGGAAAAATACCGACCAAACACGCCGTACATCATGCCGGTGCCGATGTTCAACATTTTGAATGGTGGTTTGCACGCTGAAGGTTCGTCCGACTTCCAGGAATACAAGATCGCTGCTATTGGCGCGCCGAGCCTTACCGAAGCAGTTCGTTGGAGCGCGGAAGTATTCCATGTATTGAAAAAGTTATTACATGATCGTGGACTCACGACCACCGTCGGTGATGAGGGCGGTTTTGCGCCCGCCATGAAATCGAATGACGACTACCCGCAGATCATTGTCGAAGCAATTGAAAAGGCGGGCTACAAACCAGGCAAGGACATCTTCCTCGCCCTTGATCCAGCGTCTAGTTCGTTTTACGACGACGGTAAATACACTTTGAAGCGTGATGGTCGAGTGTTAAATTCGGACGAGATGATTGCGTTTTGGGCAGACTGGATTAGCAAGTACCCGATTATTTCTATTGAGGATGGACTCGGTGAAGATGATTGGGATAACTGGAAGAAGCTTTATGCAACGCTCGGCAAGAAAATTCAAATCATGGGCGACGACTTGCTGGTAACAAATCCAAAGATCATCAAGAAGGCGATCGCTGACAAGCTCGCAAACTCAGCGTTGATCAAGATTAACCAGATCGGTTCGATGTCAGAGACCATCGAGGCAGTAACCCTCGCGCAAGCTGCTAAATGGTCGGCGGTTGTGTCACATCGCTCTGGCGAAACCGAAGATACAACTATCGCTGACCTCGTCGTTGGCCTCGGCACCGGCATGATCAAGACTGGTTCTGCGAGCAGGTCAGAACGTGTAGCGAAGTACAACCAGTTAATGCGCATAGAAGAAGAGCTCGGCGAAAAGGCCGGTTATCCAGGGATGAAAGCATTCGACAATATCAAGAATGTTTCCTGAGTCATCCTGAGCAGAGCGAAGGATCTGATTGGTTAACCATTCAGATCCTTCGTCCCGTCGGACGGGACTCAGGATGACTGAACGAGGGTTTAAAACCTTGGTTTTTTTTGCTGTGATAGAATGTCGCCACTATGACCCAAGCCGAAGCCCTCACGATTCTAAAAACCGGAGCCAATGTCTTTCTGACGGGGGAGCCGGGAGCGGGCAAAAGCCATACGGTGCGTGAATATGTGCACTATTTGCGTACTCATGGCGTAGAGCCGGCTATCACGGCCTCGACCGGTATTGCCGCTACACATATTGGTGGACTAACTATTCATTCCTGGAGTGGTATCGGTATTAAGAAGGTTTTGACTAAGTACGACATCCGCGAGATTGGAACGAACGATCGAGTCGCTAAGCGCATGCGGAACATGCATGTGTTGATTATTGACGAGGTTTCAATGCTCGACGCAAATACGCTCGGACTGGTCGACGCGGTTCTGCGGGGAGTACGTGAGAACCATGCGCCGTTTGGCGGGATGCAGGTTATCTTTGTTGGTGATTTTTTTCAATTGCCACCGGTGAGTAAGTATGACGAGGAGCCGGCGGAATTTTCGTTTACCGCAGACGCTTGGCATTCGGCTAAACCGACTATTTGTTATTTGAGCGAGCAACATCGCCAAGAGGATCCTGAATTCCTCGAGGTGCTGTCGTCTATGCGTTCGGGCGAGGTACCAGAAGAACACCGCGAGCGACTGTTGGCGAGGCAATATACGGGCGAGTCAACCGAAGACATCACAAAGCTGTTTCCGCATAACGCTGATGTCGACAGAATTAATACAGCCAAGCTGGCCCAGATTCCAGGGGAACAGAAAACATTTAAAATGTTGGACCTCGGTAATCCTAAGATGTGCGAGGCCTTACGTCGCGGCTGTTTGTCGCCAGAAAAGCTTGACCTAAAAGTTGGCGCGCGAGTGATGTTTACGCGCAATAATTTTGATGACGGTTATGTGAATGGAACTACGGGGGAGATCGAGGGATTCTCGCGGGATACAGGCTTCCCGATAGTGAAAACGCGATCCGGTAAAATAATAGAAGCGAAGCCGGCCTCATGGGCGATTGATGGAGAGTCGAGAACGCTGGCGTCGATCTCGCAGATTCCGTTGCGTTTAGCGTGGGCCATGACCGTGCACAAGAGCCAAGGGATGTCCCTCGATGCCGCTTACGTGGACCTGTCGGGTGCGTTTGCGTATGGACAGGGGTACGTTGCGCTCTCGCGTGTACGTACGCTTGGCGGTCTATTCCTTGGCGGGCTAAACGAACGTGCGCTTGAAGTAGACCAGACAGTGCTTGAACAAGACGGCGAGTTCCGCGAGCGATCGACCAGTGCCCGAGAGAAGTACGGCGCGCTTGATGAAGCTAAACTTGAACTTAAGCAAAAGGGGTTTATCGTCGCCTGCGGGGGGAGAGTGACAGCGCGAACGCCTATTGAGATGCTTGCAGCGCCGCTCACTCGAACGCCTCGGAGTAAGGAGCCGCGTTATGAGCAGACACTCGCGTTATTGCTCGAAGGCAAGACGGTCGAGGAAGTAGCGACCGAGCGGGGGAGAAAAGCGGGGACGATTATTGAACATCTTGAAAAACTGAAGGAACTCGGTGGACTCCCAAAGACCGGACTCGACCATTTAAAGGACGAGAAAATGCTGGCGGACATTCACGGCGCTTTTAAGGTTCTAAAAACTCAGCAGCTTCGCCCCAGTTCTCGCCCATCTAAAACGAAAGTATACTTATGACAACATTAAACTTGCTAGGCTTTTCTATTCAAAATAACAAACTATGTGTTTTTCAGCCACAGCTAGTTTTGTAGCGAGCGGTGTTCTGGTTGGCGCATCCATTGTTACTTTTTCGAGTCTTAAGAAACAACCGACTAAACTATTTGCCGTTATCCCTTTGTTGTTCGCTGTTCAACAGGCGGTAGAAGGATTTCAGTGGATTGTGCTTGGTCATGGTTCGCCGAGCATGCCGTTAGCTTACGCCTTTGTATTTTTTGCGTATTTATTTTGGCCGGTATTTCTACCGCTCGCGTCTCTACAAGCGGAGAGTGATCCAACTCGACGAAAACTTATAATGGTTTGTTTCGGGGCCGGAATTTTTACGGCGCTCGTGCTTGGGTATTCAATGATCATTCATCCGCTGATAGTTAGTGTGCCTGGTCAATGTATATCTTATAGAATAGACACTATTTATCAGATGCCATTAAAGCTGTTATTGCCAGTTACGTATTTGGTTTCAGTAATTGGCGGGGGATTACTAGTTAGACGATTTTGGATTCAAATGTTTGGCGCGCTCGGTCTAGTAGGTTTGGCGGTGAGCTATATTGGTTTCACCTTAGCCTATCAGTCCGTGTGGTGTTTTTTTGCGGCTGCTATTAGTTTGTGTATTATTATGGAATTGAGATCGGTAAAAACATCCGCACCTAAAAAATAATTTATATATGAACATATCGCGTAGTTTGAGCTTGATGGGCGGAGCTATTGCCTTGTTGCTGATTGGAGCGGGTTGTACGCCAGCGACCCCGAGCACCGACAGAACAGTGAACGCGCCTACCGCTTCATCAGCTATCACCCTTACTTCGCCCAAAGCCAATGACGTTGTTTCTAATCCTTTTTCTATCATTGGCAAGTCTCCAATCGGGCAAACAGTTTTTGCTACTGCCTCAATAGACGGAAATTTGGTTTCAATGACCATGGACGATCCTGACGAGTCGGGAAATTTCCAAATGGACAGTCTTCCATTACAGTCCGTTTTTGGTAACTTCGAACTCACCGTTTACAACATGAATGATAATGGCGATCAACTGAACACAGTTTCCATTCCACTTACGCTAAAATAGTTCGTTATAATGAAGCACCCCGCCGGCGAATCCGGTGGGGTGTTTTGCGCTTACGCGGCGACGACGTTGAAACGGGCGATTTCTCCGTTGACGGTGTTTCCCGGAATGAAGGCCGTGATGCATCGGCAGATCTCGACGAGCAACGCATGGAAGCGTTCATCCGTGCGCTCCGGACAGCTTGTCAGCTCTTCCACGGACACCAGGATGACGCAATCGTCAGTTCGGGCACGTTCGTTTTCGAACGCCACTTTCACTTGATCAAAGATGCGCAGACCAAGAACGTCGGCCGTCACGCATAACGAACGGAGTTCTTTCCTGAGTCGCGCCTGTTGATCGCCAATGAGTGTTGTCCTATTCCACTGAGCTTTTGGATGACGCTGAATAAGAATACTGAGCATCTTTCCTCCCGGGTCTATTTCGACGTGATTAGATTAGGTGATGACTAGTAACTCGTCAATAAAATTTGGTCACTTCTGCATTGCTGCGATTCGAGTTAAACGGTAAACTGAAATAGATATGAAGAATAAAGAAACAACGTTATCTCTCGCCGTTTACCAGACTCGCCAAGGTGCTCTGGAGCTTCGGAAGGACTCGACGGCCACTATTTGGGCAACCCAGGCACAGATTGTCGAGCTTTTTGGTATTGATCAATCGGTCGTTTCACGTCACGTGAAGAACATCTTTCACGATGGCGAGATCCATCAAAAAAGCAATATGCAAAAAATGCATATTGCAAATGCTGATAGACCTGTTGATTTGTATTCGTTGGATGTCATTTTGGCAGTCGGATATCGGACCAATTCGGCAAAAGCGATTGCGTTTCGTCAGTGGGCTACGAAGGTCCTTTCGTTCGCATATCGTCGACGGCTACACGATTAACCCTAATCGGATAGGGAAGAATTATGATGCTTTCATGGAGGCGGTGAAAAAAGTAAAAGCACTTCTTTCACATGCGGTCCTTCGGCGGAAGGGAGCTTTATCCGACCATTGAGGAGAAAGCGGCGCATCTTCTCTATTTTATGGTGAAGAATCATCCCTTTACGGACGGCAACAAACGGTCTGGCGCTTTTGCGTTCGTTTGGTTTTTAAAGAAGGCAAAGATTTTGAATTCGGCACGCATGTCACCAGAGGCATTGACTGCGCTCACTTTGCTTGTGGCTGAGAGTAATCCAAAGGAGAAAGAAAAAACGGTCGGTTTGATCACGCTCCTACTTGGAAAATAAAACACCCCGCCGGCGATAACGGTGGGGTGCAGTTGGGCGATGATTACGGTTTTAGGAGGCGACTGATCTGATAGGCGTTGGCGTCGTCTGTTGGCTGGAGTGAGTAGCCGACTTCGGCGCCAAATGTCTCGAACAATACGGGTCTGGTATTTGGGTAGGGCCGGCGATCCAGAACCCATGTTGGCGACTGATTCGCTCCAGATCATTTGTGAATCGCTCGACGCGTGTTCGTAGGCAGGTTTCTGTACGGGGGAGATCCGGCCACATCAGTTCCGCGCAGCGGATAGCTGTTGCGATTTCGTGATCCGTGACGGGTTTGACCGCTCTGAAGTCTTCTAGAGTCACTTCGCGAAGTATATACGGCGGACGCTTTCCGTACGGTTGTCCGAAGTCACTTTCGGATACAATACCGCGAATGTCACGGATTTGACCCTTCTGATCCTTTACACCGGCGTGAAGAATAACGTCTTCTTCCATGAGCCCGATCATCGTCCAGCCAGTTAATGAGTGTAATCCTGCCGCGAATGAGTAGCACCACCCATGCAGGTAGAATCCTTTGTAAGTCGCTAATAGCTGTTCACGAGCCTCTTGGTCGAAGTCGAGAAACTGCGTAGTCATTTGTTCCCCCTATTTACGAACAGTTCATCCTAGGATAATTACGTTCATAGGTCAATATTTGGTTATCTAGGGACGAGCGAGTATTGTTTGTGTACTTTATGCTTCAATTTGGATTCAAAAAGATCGCGGTTTTTCTTTTGTGTGGCCTTGTTGTTCTTGCTGCGCTCGTAGTATTTCCATATTTTGTTATTCAAGGACAGAAAAGTCAGGTGAAAGATAAGGTCGAGGACGTGGCAGTTCAGCCGGTGGCCATAGTTTTTGGCGCGGGCATAAAACGCGACAACACTCCATCTGATATGCTTGAAGATCGTCTGACTGTAGCCTCGCGGCTTTATCATTTAGGTAAGGTCAAAACCATTTTAGTGTCGGGCGATAATCGATTTGAAAATTATTCCGAGCCTGACGTGATGCGTGATGTTCTTGTTCGCGACTTTAAGATTCCCGTCGAGGATATCCAGATCGACTACGCCGGTCGACGGACATATGACACCTGTATTCGCGCCAAGAAGTTTTGGGGCGTAGATCACGCTGTTCTGATAACTCAAGACTTTCATTTGCCTCGAGCCATTTGGACTTGCGAAAAACTGGGTATTGAAAGCGTCGGCGTATCAGCCTCTCTTCGTCCGTATATGTTTGCTGGCAAGTCTCAGCTTCGAGAACTCCCGGCAGACCTCAACGCATTTATTGATATTTACCTGTGGCATCCAAGTTACTTGAAGGGCGAGTTTGTGAAGGATATTGATCCATAAAAAACACCCCGCCGGCGGTTCCGGTGGGGCATGTCATAAACTTGATCGAACTATCGGTTCGTCAGTTCGGGAACTTCGATCGCGCCGAGATCGGTTCGGAGACGGCCGAGTATCGTGCTGATTGCTGATCGATATTCTTTGATGGTTTGCGGTCTGAGAGCGGCTATTTCCGCGTAGCAGTCGCGGTGGAAAGCCAGATAATGCCTTTGAAATAGATCAGGTTTCGCGCCCAAGCATCGGTCAAGTTTCTCGATAGTGTCAGCAATGCCTTTGAGCGGGGGCATTTCCCTTCTTTCGATGACCTGTCCTAAACGTATCGCTGAGCTAGCGAAGACATCTAGAAAGTCATTCAATTCTCTGCTGTTAATGTCGAGAGGACCGTTCAAAGATATCATGACGCCTCCAAAAGGTTCGTTAGAATGCTTAAATAAGAATAAGTGTTGGTTTGTGCTTTGTCAACAAAATTTGGCTATTTTTAGTTCTGTAGTGTATTATCCCCCAGCTTTATGGATCATGGCGATGTAATTATCAGATTTCAGGGCGTTAGCTTTGGCTATGACGCGGAGAACATGCTTTTAGACGAGGCTGATTTTTCGGTACGCGAGAACTCGAAGATGACGGTCATGGGCCAGAACGGAGCGGGGAAGTCTACTATTTTCAAATTGTTAACCGGCGCTTTGAAGCCGGATCGGGGAGAGATTCACATTAAACAGGGCGCCTCAATCGCTATTGCGACCCAGGTGATGCCACTGGATAAATTACCAAATACGGTTCGTGAGTTTTTCGCCTCGGCGTTTACTGAGTTGCATTACGATCTTGATAAGAAGATTGCTGATGTTCTGGCTATCGTGAACCTTAAGGCGCCACTCGACAAAGTAATCAAAGAATTTTCTGGTGGTCAGCAGGCGCGTCTTTTGCTTGCCTACGCTCTTATTCAGGGGCCGGATATTTTGTTGCTCGACGAGCCAACGAACAACCTCGACGCTGACGGGATTGCCGAGCTGACTGCGTTTTTGATCATGTACGAAAAGACCGTACTCGTCATTTCGCACGACGCAGATTTCTTGAATTCGTTTACGGATGGCGTGTTGCACCTCGACGTATATACAGGAAAGGTCGATAAGTATGATGGTAACTATGCAGACGTAGTCGTTGAAATCACCGCTCGTGTTGAACGTGAGCAGATGAAGAACGCTCGATTATTAAAAGAGATCCAGGACAGAAAAGATAAGGTGAACTTCTTTGCGCACAAAGGTGGAAAGATGCGTAAGCTGGCTAGCAAGCTGAAGGATCAAGTAGAAGAAGCAGAAGAGAACATGGTCGAGGTTAAGCGTGATGACCGGACAATCCGCGATTTCCAGATTCCTGCCCAGGCTTGGAGCAATAACGTTGTAACAATCACCTCGATCAAAGTTATCAAGGATCATGAGGCAGTAGAAAAGCCGGTAAAGGTGTACTTGCGTAAAGGTCAGCGACTTATCGTTACTGGACCAAACGGAATCGGCAAGAGTACTTTTTTGCGTTCGCTCGCCGCTGGGGATTATGAAGGCGCGAAGATCGCGAAGGACGTTGAAGTCGGTTATTACCGCCAGGATTTTAGTGGACTAGACTTTAGTAAGTCGACTTATGATTCTCTAGCTGAAATGATGCACACGCCGGATGTTGAGTCGATCAGAAAAGTCGGCGCGCACTTCTTATTGAACGGTGATGCCATGGCGACAAAAGTCGGCTCGCTGTCAGAAGGACAGAAGGGTTTGCTCTGTTTTGCGCGGTTTGTTCTCCAGAAACCTGGCCTTCTGATCCTCGACGAGCCAACCAACCACATCAACTTCCGCCACTTGCCAGTTATTGCGAGAGCTATAGAAAACTACGAAGGAACTATCGTTATGGTTAGCCACGTTCCGGACTTTGTGAGCCAAATTCACTTTGGAGAAGAGCTAAATCTTGCCCAACTTTAGCTACAAAATACGCGTTCACAGGCGTATTTTTGTTTGACAGAATCACCATATTCAGCTAGTATTGGCCATTCCTATGGAATCAATCAACCTCCTCCAAAAGCCCGTCTCTCCTCTACGCAAGTGGTTCATGCTTGTTGTTCTTTCCCTTGCCCTAGCGGTGATCATTTTGGACACCACTATTTTGAACGTTGCCCTGGCTTCCATCATCCGTGACCTTCATACGGACATCCAAAGCATCCAGTGGGTGATTACGTCATATTCTCTAACTCTAGCCGCGTTGACTATTACCGGCGGTCGTCTTGGCGACCTTTTCGGGCGCAAGAAAATGTTCGTGTTTGGCGCAGTTCTTTTTGCCGTTGGTTCGTTCATTGCGTCTATCAGTCAGAACGTGGGCACGTTAATTATTGGCGAGTCGATCATAGAAGGCATCGGCGCAGCGCTCATGATGCCGGCCACCGCGTCACTGCTTGTGACAAACTTTGAGGGACGAGCCAGGGCCGTTGCCTTTGGTGTGTGGGGAGGAATTGCCGGTGCGTCAGCCGCGCTCGGCCCAATCCTGGGCGGATACCTCGCCACTAACTATTCTTGGCGTTGGGGTTTTCGAGTTAATTTGATTGTTGTTCTTCTTTTAGTTATTGGTTCTGTTCTTATCCCGGAATCTCGTGATCAGAAAGAAAAGAAACAGCTTGATATTGTTGGCGTGATTCTTTCGGCCTTTGGTCTTTTGTCTTTTGTTTTCGGCATCATCGAATCGACTACCTACGGCTGGTGGAAGGCTAAGGCTATTGTTTCAGCTTTTGGTTACAGTTTTACCATGCCATACGATTTATCAATCGTTCCGGCCTTCCTTTTGCTCGGGGCAATTATTCTTGGCGTGTTTATGATTTGGGAAGTGGTTCGAGAGCGTTCCGGTAAGACGCCGCTAGTTTCCATGGGCATCTTTGCTAACCGAGCGTTTAGCTCTGGTTTGGCAATGACCGGTGTGATGTCTTTAGGCCAAGCCGGCCTTATCTTTGCCTTACCGGTGTTTCTACAGTCTGTACGCGGTTTGGATGCCTTCCACACGGGTTTAGCGCTTCTCCCAATGTCAGTTGCTTTATTGATTGTCGCCCCATTGTCTGCTGGCCTGAGCAAATTTGTGTCACCAAAGAGATTAGTTAACCTTGGTTTATTTACGAACGTGATTTCTTACGTTGTCATGTGGAATACGTTGACCGTCCAGACAACAGCCGCTGAACTAGCTCCTGGGTTAGCCTTGTTCGGTGTTGGTATGGGCTTGGTTATGTCTCAGATTAATAACCTAACGCTGTCAGCTGTGCCAATTCATCAAGTAGGCGAGGCATCCGGAATTAATGCTACGTTACGTCAGGTTGGCTCGACACTTGGTTCGGCGATTATTGGTGCAATCTTGATCGGCACCCTCGGCACTCAGATGACGGTTGGAGTCGAGGAAAGCAAAGTAATTCCCGAAGGTTATAAAGAGCAGCTAGCCCAAGTGTTGTCTACTCAGACTTCGAATATTGAATTTGGTGGGGGAGCGCAGGTTGGTAAGAATCTGCCGGAATCTATCTCGATCGAAATCACAAATATCGGCCACGCCGCTACAGTTGCTTCGGCCAAGAATACGTTTGCCGTTGGTGGGCTGTTTGCGCTCCTTGGTTTCTTGTCTTCCTTGGTCTTCTTGCCTTCGGGAAAGAAACAGCGTGAAACTGATCCGAATGAGATAGAGCTGACCACGGAGCTCATTGGAGAATTAATAGAAACAGATTTGACCTTAGTTAGAAACGACAAGCCAAGTCTTGGCGCGGATGTCCGGAAGATTATTGACGAAGCTTTCCAAGTCTAATTTTCCAGTGACTTCCAGGATAGTGAACTCGACTAATCCCAAAGTGAGTCTTGAAGAGCGAGTAGCCAATGTCGGATTGAAACGGGAGTGGGTTCGGGCCACACATGTCGCCAAAGTTACAAAGCTTAAGTTGTTTTTCCCGAGTGCGTTCGAACCAATAGTTTACAAGTCCCACCATGGCGTGGGACTTTTTGGCTTCGGGCAAATAGAAACCAAGCAAGTAAAAACTAGTTGATGCTTCCTGGCATTCGCCGGCTACAAAACAGGCCACTATTCCGTGTTCGAGGGAATCAGCGATTAATACTTCGATTGTTTCGGGATGCGCTGCTTGATGGCGAAGGGTAAGGTCAATAAATACTTTTTGGAGACTGCGGGGAATATTTGATTTAGCGTAAGCGGTTTTGATTTCGTCGAGCCGACCGAGACGTAAAGTAATGTCACTTTGTTTCTGGAATATCTTTAAGTGTCTCTTGGCCTGATTACGCCAGCTAGCACTAACCGAACCGACAAGTGGCACCTCAGCTATCCCATGAAGACGAGGTGCGCCAAACGAACGGAACCCGTGCTTGTTTACATTGCTTTGAAAGGCGGGAACCCACTCGTCTACTGAGATGAGCGAAGTAGAAGTTGCGGTTGGGGGAGGGAGATTGTCTGTGGTGAAGGCGCGGCGCCAGGAGATGAGCGGGTTGTTAAAGACGGTCATTGAGAACCCCTGGTCAAATAGAATAGGCTGACCAGAGCCGATAGCGGCCACCGCTGCCCAATGAGTAGCGTCATAGGGCGGCAGGGCTCGATCCGTATAGACGGGACAGACGTCATTTAGATATTTGAGGTCAAGGCGTCGCATAGGATATGATGGAGAGTGTAGTTTGATAAACCAATATGATCAATCGAGAAACCGGCATTCAGATTTTAGTTAGTCTAACGTTTGTAACAGTCGTTGCTACTCTTGGCTCGTATATTACTTCACTTGGTCTTCAGGATTGGTACGGTACCCTCGTGTTGCCGGCTTTTGCGCCACCTGGGCAGGTAATTGGTTTGGTTTGGACTACGCTGTTTGTTATGCTGGCAACGGCTATCACCATTTCTTGGAACGCATCAAAGAAGCAGTTCTTGAGTAAACTCGCCCCTTTGTATTTTGTAAACGGACTTTTGAATGTACTTTGGAGTTTAGTATTTTTCGGGATGCACAATCTTTCCGGAGCGGCGGTCACGTCTGGGTTGTTGGGTTGTTCCGTGTTAGTTTTAATTTTTGCGAACATTAAATTCTCAAAAATTGCTGCGGGACTACTTGTGCCATATTTTCTGTGGGTATCGTTTGCGACGGCACTAAATGTGCAGATAGTTGTCCTTAACGCTCCGTCGACAACGACAGGTGACGTTGTTATTTTGCCGGGACAAAAAGATCAACTACCAGTCGAGGGCGTCTCAAATCAAGTAACTGGATATGGCTTTACGCTGACAACTGGCATGACCAAGAAAATCGACAGTCATTTAACGCTCAAGCTTGATGGGGTGAATGATTCTCGTTGTCCGGCGGTTGATGGCGTGAAATGTATTTGGGCGGGGGAGCTCTCGCCTGAACTAACGGCCACGCTCGACGGAAAAGTTTCGCAGATTAGACTGGGTACAACTAGAGCAAAAGAAATTGATATTGGGACATATCATGTGACCTTGATCGACGCCGGGCTTGAGAGCGCAAAGATTAAAGTTACACTCCCGTAAAACAGAAGAGCTCCCGAGTGGGAGCTCTTTTTGAATGTACATTCTGATGAACCAGCTGCTATTTCTGTGGCGGAATCATTGCTGGTGGTGGCACTGGCTTTCCGTCGAACTGTGGCTTTGATTGTCCGTCGTTACGCATAATCCTTGAGATAAAGATTAATACTTCCAACGCACGTAACTCACGTACTCCTGCAGGGAGTCCATTCACAATAGGCCTAGGGGGTGGTGGGGGCAAACAGATGTCCACATGAAGCTTTTTTCTGCGCTACTGTTGGCCATAAAGACTGATTGTATTTTACGACACCGAAAGTTTGTGAATAGTTTTTTGGAGGGATTTCTAGTAAACTGTTCAATTATGAAAAAGGACGTACAAAAAAAGGCCATTGAAAATGTTTCCGGGATTCTGCGTGATATTTTTGAACACGATGAACGTCATCAGGCCATTGTTGTCTTTGATGAAAGCTGTCCACTCAGTCGGGTTATGGCTGACGCGTATAGGACCGTCTTGCCGACTGCCCAACATATTCTTTTTGACGAGGGTAAGGCAACGGAGATCGTGGCGGCATTAAGCTCGCTTGCGCCGGGCGACTTGGTAGTTCTTATTCAGTCCGGAAGTTTTCGCTTAAACGAATTTCGTATCAGGATCGAACTATTCAAAAAGGGCTTGAAAGTTATTGAGCATCCTCATTTGGATCGCATGCAGTCCGCTGAGCATATTGAGACATATATCGACTCGCTCGCCTATGACAAAGCTTACTACCGTGGTACCGGTTCGGCTTTGAAAATGCTGATTGATAAGGCGAAGTCAATTATTGTCGAGTCACCCGGATGCGCGCTCACGTACGTGGGTCCGTTCGAAGACGCAAAGTTGAACGTTGGCGACTATACAAATATTAAGAATTGGGGCGGAATGTTTCCTATTGGTGAGGTGTTCACTGAGCCAAAGGACCTTGAGAAAGTAAGTGGGTCAGTAAAATTAACTGCTTTTGGCGATAGAAACTTTTTCACTAATGTTCCAGCGGTGCCAATCGAAATAATCGTTGAGCACGGGGTAGTTGTCGACACTAAAAATTCAACCCCTGAGTTTGACGCTGTCCTCATGGAAATTAGGGAAGAAGAAACGGCCGTGTTACGCGAGCTTGGTTTGGGACTGAACCGAGCGTTCACGAACGTGCGAACCGTGCCTGACATTGGAACCTATGAACGCAAATGCGGAATTCATTTTTCTCTTGGAGGTAAGCACGGCACTTATGCTAAAGAGGGATTCTCGCGGAAGCACTCAAAGTTCCATGTAGACGTCTTTGCCGATGTCACTAGGGTATTGATCGATGGAATGGTGGTGTTCGATAATGGTGCGTGGCAAATAAATAATCCCTGATTACTCAGGGATTATTTATTTAGGCCTTCACCTTTGCCTTAGCTTCTAGCTTTCCAAGACGGAGTGCCTTCTGCTTACGGCGACGGAACTCAGCTTCCTTTCGCTTTACGGCGAACATAGCGTTCTGATCTTTGCGGGAGGTGTGTTGTCGTTGTGGCATATGGTGGGGTTGGGGTCGACCCATGCGTCGACCCAAATAAGATGGATGGAAGTATACCGGATACCCATTATTCGTCAAGCATTAGCTCTTTTGAAAATTAATAAGCCGGCAGCGTGGTTCTGCCGGCCTGTAAGGTCGAATGAAATCAGAGGTTGGACTATCCCGGGGAGGGGACTCCGTTCTGTATGGCGAGGGTACGGTTCGTGAGACCGAGTTCGACGGCTCGGCTGAGCGTGATCCACTCGCCGTTGCATTTGGGCAACTCGTTGTAGTGGCCGTAATGGATCAACCATTGTTCGTCAACGATCGTTGACCAGGGCACCGGGAACTGGACGGTCAGTGAACGGAACGGTACTCGTAGAAGCGGCGGCGGGTCATCGGGCTTCGCCAGCGGAGGAATGAAGTAGCAACTTTTGAACGGGCCGTCCGTAGCGGCGAAGACGAAGACTTCCGGTGGACCGGCTACCTCGCGGTTTTGGTTCTCGGCGAGTGTGGCGTTCTGGAAGCCCAGCATTAACGCTCTCGCGACCTGGATCCACTGACCGGTGCACCGAGCGGGGTGTCGCGGGTTTCCATCGTAGTGCGTGACCCACTCTTTCCGCAGGAACGGAAATGCTTCGAAGACATTCACGATGACGTTATCGAGCCGTAATGCGCGAACCCGCTCCGTTGCGGTGTCGTAGTCGGGCGGATGTGTGGCGCGGTAGCTGGCCATTGTGTGGGGGTCGAAATACCTGTCTTTGAGCGGGCCGTCACTGGTCAGAAAGACCATCGAATCAGGCCAATTATACTGTGTAGGTTTTTCGTCGGGCACGTTGCCTCCTTTTGGTGTAGTCGCCCGCAGAGGTTAGCGGAAAACGCCGAGAAAGTCAAAGCCGACAGCATGAGGCTGTCGGCTAGCGGGAAACGAACCGCGGGTTACGGCATCGGTTCGGTACGGGGTGGCGCAATGGGCGCCGTAGCTTTCTCATCGTCTCTTGGACTCGCCGGAGGAACCGTTGGTTCATTATCAGCGGGTGGGCTTACTTGTACTGGTCCCTTTTTCGGCGAGGAGCCGAATAGGGCGTTCCAGAACTTCTGTAGCAGCGTGGGATCTTTCATGGGGACACCTCCGGAGGGGAACCAAGCATAGCAATTTGCAACTTTCTTGTACATGGTTGACGAATCTTTAGAAATACGACAAAACTACTCTATATGCAGATAACCGTTCTCAAGGCTACCGCTGAATCGTGTCAGGCAAATTTGATTGTGATTCCGATGTTCGCTGGGAAAGCTTTTACGCTTAAGAGTGTTAAGGGGATTCCGGCAGATCTAGTTGATAGATTCATGGTAAGTGCCGAGCGAACAGGATTCGCTGCTAAGCCGAATGAGACCGTGCTGTTGCAATTGCCCGTAGGACGGAATGCCGACGCGATACTTGTTGTTGGTTTGGGGGAGAAGCACTCCTCGAACCTTCAGGCGGTCCGTGAGGCTATAGGAACCGCAACGGGGTTCGCTCGAAAGAACGGGATGAAGTCAGTCGGCGTTATTTTGTCTAAGGAGCTGGCGAAGGCGGATGTTAGTGAGGCGGTAGCTGTAGCCGCTATCTTGAGCGACTACTCTTTTGACATGTTTAAGAAAGAACCGAACACAAAGCATCTTGATCAACTAGAGATTGCGGTAGAAGACAGAACAAAGATTCAGGCTCTTAGAAAAGCGGTTGAGCATGCAGAAATTATTTGTGATGGTTTGACCGTAGCTCGTGACCTTGTGAACACGCCAGGAGGACACATGACGCCGACACTTTTGGCACTTGCCGCCATAGAGATAGCCAAGACATCTAAAGAGATGGTTGAGGCAAAGATCATGGAGGCGGGGGAGTGTGAGAAGCTCGGCATGGGAGCGTACTTGTCAGTAGCCAAGGGAAGCGGACAAGAACCAAAGTTTATTCATTTGATATATAAGTCTCCTCGCCCAAGCAAGAAAACGGTGGCGATTGTTGGGAAGGGCGTGACGTTTGATTCGGGTGGCTTGTCGCTCAAGCCGGCTGATGGGATGATGACCATGAAGTGTGATATGGCGGGAGCAGCCGCCGTGCTCGGTTTCTTTGCAACGCTTTCGCGCTTGAAGCCACGCGTTCATATTCACGGAATCATTGCGGCTACAGAGAATATGCCAAGTGGACATTCGACCAAGCCGGGAGATGTGGTGAAGTCTATGAACGGGAAGACTATAGAGGTCTTGAATACTGACGCCGAGGGACGTTTGACACTCGCAGATGCCATGACGTATGTCCAGCGTGAAGTTAAACCTGACGTGATGATCGACTTGGCTACTTTGACGGGTGCTGTTGTGGCCGCGCTTGGTGAAGAAGTTGCCGGAGCGATGGGGAATGACAAGAAGCTAATGAAAGAAGTCCTGAATGCAGCTGATGAGGCGGGGGAGCGCACCTGGGAGTTACCGCTAGTTGATAGATACGCACCGCTCATCAAGTCTGACGTGGCCGACCTGCGTAATATTTCTTTGACTCGTTACGGGGGAGCTCTGACGGCCGGAATGTTCTTAGTCGAATTCGTCGAAGACAACACACCGTGGGTGCACCTCGATATTGCCGGTCCAGCCTTTGCTGAGCGACCTTTGTCGAGCTACCTTGGAAAAGGCGGAACTGGGTTTGGAGTCGGCACGCTCGTGAAGTACATCCAGAGTTTAGAATAAACAAAATAACCAGTATTGCCTCGAAATTTGAGTCGGATTACCTCCTAAAAATTTCTCGACAACACTGGTTGTTTTGTTTATTCTGTGAAATTAGGCCTTGCCTAAAGTTTTCTCGCCCGGTTCCCATTCTACGGGACACAGCTCGCCGGACTGTAATGCCCCGAGCACTCGCAACACTTCTTTGACTGAACGACCAACAGAACCTGCAGAGATGACTGCGTATTTAACAATGCCTTCTGGGTCAATGATGAAGAGACCTCGTTCGGCGCTACCGTCGTCCTCGTTTAGCACTCCGTAGTCGCGGGATACGCGTTGGGTAGTATCGGCCAAAACAGGGTAGGTGACTTCTGGCAGATCCTTTTCGAACCAATTCTTGTGAGACCATTCTGAATCAGTTGACGCACCAAGAACTTTCGCGTTCAGCTTAGCGAAGTCAGCTTCGTGTTTAGCAAAACCTCTAATCTCAGTTGGACAGATAAAAGTGAAGTCACGTGGATAGAAGAACAAGACTAACCATGAACCTTTGTAGTCACTGAGACTGGTTTTTGTGAATTCGCCCTTTGTATATGACGTAACGTTCTCAAAACTAGGTGCCGGTTTGTTTATGGAGATCATAGAGTCACACATTACCACATCTTTACTCTTTTTCCTTTACGCTTTACTCTAATGCCATTCCTATGAAGAAAGAACTCAAGAAATTCCTCCCGGTAGTTGTGGGCGTGGTAGTCCTCATTATTCTTATTGGTGCTCGTGCTTGGAGACTTTCCGTTATGCCAGCTGGTGGCCGGTGGCCTGATGTGGCTGGGGGAACGTATGCAACTCCGGTAATGAAAGATGGTTTGAATTATTTGATTCCGCCGGATGAACTTTATGACAATGGAATGGGCAAGGATGGAATCCCGGCTCTAAATTCGCCAACCTATGTTTCTGTAGCAACGGCTGATGACGCGTTGGCTGACGAGGTAGAGGGAATTGATGTTGAAGTTAACGGCAAGCATCGGTTCTATTCTTTTCAAATTCTGAATTGGCATGAAATAGTTAATGACAAATTCGGGGACAAGGAACTACTCATTTCATATTCTCCTTTGTGTGGATCAGCTGTTGTTTATGACAGACATTCGTCTAACGCCGCCGAGAACGCTCTTCAGTTCGGGGATTCCGGTAAAGTTTATAACAACTGTCCGGTGTTTTACGACACAACTACCTCGGCACTTTGGAGTCAGACCACCGGTCAAACAATTGTTGGAAATGATAAGGCTGTAGGTGACGGTGGAACTGTAATTACTCTTTCTCGCTACCCAAGCGCCGTAATGACCTGGGACGCCTGGAAGAAAGCTAACCCAAACGGGGAAGCGCTTTCTACGGAAACTGGGTTTGTTCGTGACTACCGCCGTCATCCTTATGGAAATTACGACAACAATACGTCTCTTTTCTTCCCAGTTAATAAGTTGGATACTCGGTTAGCAAATAAAGACGTAATCAATGACTATTTGATTGGTGGCGAGCAGCGTCATATTGGAACCTCGGCCAAATTCCTATCCTTTGTTAAGGAGCCGAACTATACTGCAGGTGATACAAGCTATACGGCGTTTGTTGATAGTAAGAACGTAGCGCACTTGTTTAACCGATTAGTTGCTGGTCAAACGTTGAGCTTCGTCAGGGAAAATAATGAGATCAAGGATAAAGAGACGGATTCTCGTTGGAGCGCTGAGGGCGTTTGTATCAAAGGAAAACTAAAGGGCAAAACGCTCTCTACCATTCTTCCTTCGGCTCGTTACTTCGCCTTTGCTTACGTCTCAAACTTTCCAACAGCAATTCTTCTTGGCTCAGAAATTTTTGACCAAGCGAACGCTCCAAAAACCGAACCTTCAGTTGAACCAACTACCCTCAATGTCGGAGAATAACGGACAACTATTTATTGTCGCTACACCGATCGGTAATCTCGGTGATATTTCGACGCGTGCCAAGGAGATTTTGTCGAGCGTAGATCACGTGCTTTGTGAGGACACGCGCGTGACGAGTCGCTTGCTAGCGCACTTGCAAATTACGCCTAGCACCATGTCATTTCACGAACACACGGATCTGTTGAAGCGCAAACACATCGTGGAAATGCTGGTCGAGGGTAAGAAGCTCGCCCTGGTAACAGACGCTGGAACGCCGGCGATTTCTGACCCAGGTGGATTCCTTGTCGCCGACGCTGTCGCGGCCGGTATCGAGGTAACACCAATTCCCGGACCAAGTGCCATTATCGCGGCTCTTTCGATCTCAGGATTTCCTCTCGACCGCTTTACCTTCCTTGGCTTCCCGCCGCACAAGAAGGGGAGAGAGACGTTCTTCAAAGAGGTGTCCGAGGCCGACCATGTACAAGTATTTTACGAAGCAACTCACCGGATCGAAAAAGCCCTCGAGTCCCTCGCGTCCTGCCCTAAGCCCCTCGTCGTCTGCCGCGAACTCACTAAACTTCATGAGACAATATATCGTGGAACAGCGGTCGAAGTTCTGAAGGCGCTGAAAGAGACAAGTATGAAGGGCGAGTTCGTGGTTGTGGTTGGTAAGCTCTAAACCTATCTCAAACCCCGCGTTTGTCCTAGATACCCTGGACAAACTTTGACCTCTACCTATGGCAAACTACTACATCACCACCACGCTTCCGTACGTCAACGCCGATCCGCATATTGGGTTCGCGCTTGAGATTGTTCAGGCGGATATGATTGCGCGTTATCGACGCTCACTTGGTGATGAAGTAATTTTTAATACGGGAACGGACGAGCATGGCCAGAAGATTTATAAAAAGGCGCTAGAACTCGGCGTAGACCCAAAGGCGTACTGCGATGACTACGCGGCAAAGTTTCATGAGCTGCGCGATCAATTAAATTTGACGTACACGAACTTCATTCGCACGACAGATCCGAAGCACGTCGAGGCCGCTCAAGAGTTCTGGAAGCGTTGTAATGCGTCAGGTGACATCTATAAGAAGCAATACCAGACCAAATACTGCGTTGGCTGTGAACTCGAAAAGACAGATTCGGATCTCGTCGACAACAAGTGTCCCGTTCATCCAAAGATGGAAATTGAAATGCGCGACGAGGAGAATTATTTCTTCCGGTGGTCAAAGTACGAGAAGGCAATCCTCGACTATTACGAAACACACCCTGACTTCGTCGTGCCCAACGAAAAGTTCAACGAGATCAAAAACTTTGTAAAAGGAGGACTTCATGATTTCAGCATTTCTCGACTAAAGGAAAAAATGCCGTGGGGAATTGCGGTGCCAGGAGACGAGGATCACGTTATGTACGTTTGGTTCGACGCGCTCGTGAACTATATTTCAACACTTGATTGGCCGAAGTCCGGTAACTTCGAAAAATTTTGGCCAGGTGTACAGGTTGCCGGTATCGACAACCTTCGACAACAGTCTGCAATGTGGCAGGGCATGCTTCTCTCGGCGGGTCTACCAATGAGCAAGCAGATCTTTATTCATTCGTTCATCACGGTGAACGGTCAGAAGATGAGCAAATCGCTCGGCAATGTTATCAATCCAAAAGATTTGGTCGACAAGTACGGAACCGATGCGGTGCGATATTACTTGTTGCGCGAAATGCCGTACGGAACTGACGGCGACTACTCGGAGGCCAGGATGGAAGAACGTTACAACGAACTCGCAAACAACCTGGGCAACCTAGCTGGACGAGTCGCCGCCATGGCGAATAAGTATTTTGATGGCGTAGTTGGCGAGCAGGCCTTCGACCATGCAGAGCTCGATAAGTCACTCGACGCTTCACTGCGTGAGTACAACTTCAAACAGTACATTGAACATGTTTGGACGGTGATCGACTCGGCTAACCACAAGATCGACGTTGAGGCGCCATTCAGGCTCGTCAAAACAGATCCTGAGGCGGCGAAAAAATCACTCGCTGAATTAGCGGCAATGATTCGTTGGATAGCAACGGCCCTGGCCCCGGTCATTCCGTCGACGAGCGAAGAAATTCTCAAGCGGTATAATGGAGAGAAGCTAATTCACGGCGAACCACTTTTTCCAAAGAGGGAAGAGGAAGCAAAATAAATTGTGCAACCAATCTTCGTCGACATCGCATTTCTTGTTCTAGCCATCATTCTTTGTCTTCAGGGCTGGCGACAGGGCTTTGTGAAGATGGGCGGAAGTTTGATTGCGCTTGCGGTATCGGTAGTCGTAGCGACTTGGGGCGTGGCTTGGATTGAGCAGGTTTCCGGTTGGCATTTTAGCGGCAACCCAATAGTTTTTGTAATCGTTTTCCTTCTGTTGACTCTTATCCTCTCTAGGTTAATGGGTTTCATTATTACGCTTCTCGATCTCGTGCGAAAGATTTTTTCGATCATTCCGGGGATTGGAATTTTGAATAGCATTCTTGGCTTCGTAGTCGGCGCACTTGAAACCGGCATGGTTGCTCTTGCTCTGGCCTTTGCAACCGTTAACTTTTTCCCACCAAGTGAGATTAGAAATGCTTTGGTCGAGTCAAATACTGTTTCGAATGCGATAAATGCACTGGTTAAGATGAATGTACTTTAACTCCGGTTTCCGGTATCCGGTTAAGGAAGGGGAATCACTGAATTTAAATTCTTTGTTCAGGCTCATTCACCGGACACCGGAAACCGGAGTGGTCACACTATCTTTTATGAAATTTGTAGATACTCATTGTCACGTTCACTTTCAAGCCTTTAAGGATGACATGGACGAAGTTGTTGGCCGAGCGCTTGATAAGGGCGTTGGAATGATTACAGTCGGCACGCAGTCGACGACTAGCAAGAACGGAATTGCCTTGGCTGAGCGTTATGACAATGTTTGGTGTTCGGTAGGTTTGCATCCAAACCATTTGCACGCACAAGAATTTGCGGACGACAGTGAATTGTCGCCGAATGATCCCCAACACACGCACGGAGTGAAAATTAAGACGCGTGCTGAGCATTTCGACGCGGAATATTACCGTGAGTTGGTGAAACATCCAAAGGTTGTGGCGATTGGAGAATTTGGTTTGGATTATTTTAGAGTACCGCCGAATGTGGATTTAGAACAATTAAAAGCCGATCAGTCTTTTGCTGTACGAGAACAACTGCGTTTTACGACGCAATCTCAGAAGCCCGTAATCATTCATTGCCGAGACGCTCACGCGGACCAAATCCAATTACTACGTGAGGAAATCGCTAAAGACGGATTGACTCGACGCGGAGTAATTCATTGTTTTACAGGAACCGCTGAGGAGGCGGCGGCTTATCGGGAAATTGGTTTTTATCTTGGTTTTACCGGTATCGCCACTTTTGGAAAAAACGTGATGGAGGTGGTCCGAGAGATACCGCTCGATCAAATTCTGATAGAGACTGATTCGCCGTACTTATCGCCGGCTCCTTTGCGTGGCAAAAGAAACGAACCGGCCAATGTCATATATATCGCCGAAACCATCGCAAAGCTCAAAGGAATCTCAGTTGATGAAGTCGCTCGAGTCACGACTGAAAATGCTGGAAAACTATTTGGGATAAATGTTTGACGTTCGCGAAAAAGTCGTGTACTCTTTGCCACCGTGCCCATTAAGGGATCGGAGGTTTGATGACTTGCGAAAGAACACGCGAGGACTTCGCGGCCTTGGGTGATCAATCTGAGGGGGTGACAATGGCTAAAGCATCCCACGGACACTCAAAAATTTCGTGGTTTTCTGATGCTGGCACCGGTGGTCGGCCAGAAAACATTGAAGAAATTCTGATGGCCCTACTGACGTGCAACAACTCGAACGAGTGGTTTGCTGACAAAGAGGAACTGTGTGAGTTCCTTGTCGGCCTTGGTGAGGGCATGCAATCGGATACGGCCATTTGTGGGATTGTTGATTACCTTCTGAGCGCCGGCTTCGTGCGTATGGGTGAGACCCGCGATGGCGTGCCAGGCGTCCCAATCTGTGCCGACCGGCGAATACGACAGTTTTTGGAACGAATACGACGCACCTCTCGGTAGCGACTCCTCGGGCCGGTTTTCCAACAGGGAAGCCGGCTCTTATCATTTCCACAGTGTTCTTGACCTATTTTCTGACCAACCGTATACTACCGGCGTTTTATGGCGGGCGATGATGTGCGGAAATATTACGTGTTCGCGATGCGAGCCTTTGCAGACGTGCTTGGAACCATTCTGGTTCCGGCAGTTGCTGCGGTCGTGATCAAGAATGTGTTTCACCTTCCGTACAGCATCTTTCTCGTCCTAATAATCCTCGCCTTCGTCTTGACGGCGTTTGTTCTCACGAAAAAGATTAATCAGTATGGCCGATCGTTCCAACAACTCAACAAGTCTGAAGATGAGCTTCGCGGCCGTCGCAGCTGAACCTCTCTTTCACTTTGGAAATTTCCCCGTAACTAATTCCTTGCTGAACGCTTGGATTTCAGTTGCGGTTTTTTGTCTCATTGCTTTTGTCGCTTCTCGACGCAAGACTCTCGTGCCACACGGCGTCCATAATTTCATCGAAGCAGTTATTGAGGGCTTGCTCGGCGAAGTACAGAAGGTTACCGGTGACCGGAAGCGCGCGCTCATGTTCTTCCCGGTTTGCGCTACTTTGTTCTTGTATATTCTTGTAAACAATTGGATGGGTTTGTTGCCTGGCACGGGCACGATAGGTTGGAGTGGTGGGGAAGAGTTCTTGCCGTTGTTCAGACCGGCGGCTGCCGACTTAAACTTTACGTTGGCGATTGCTGTCTTCTCGGTTGTACTCGTTCAGTTCGCAGGTATTAGAGCTACTGGACTCATGAACTACGGCAGTAAGTTTGTGAACATCCGCGGAATCTTTCAGGCGATTCCTAAGGGACCGACAGCAATCGTTGTTGCGTTTATCGAGTTCGGAGTTGGGTTGATCGAAATTGTGAGCGAGCTCGCCAAGATCATCTCTCTTTCGCTCCGATTATTCGGAAATGTTTTCGCCGGCGAAATTTTGATCGGCGTGATGATGAGCTTGTTCTCATTTGTCCTTCCGGTACCGTTCATGTTCTTGGAAATTCTCGTCGGCGCCATTCAGGCAACGGTCTTCTCTATCCTTGTCCTTGCGTTCTTAACCGTCGCGACCGATGCGCATGGAGGACATGAAGAAGAGGCGCACCACTAGGTTGCAGGTTGCGGGTTGCAGGTTAGTGAAAACTAATCTATAACGCGGAACGTATAACCATTAAATGTCACTCGGTATGAACGCTGAAACAATGATGTTACTTGCTAAGGCCTTGGCAATCGCGCTTGGTGGATTTGCTCCAGCAATTGGTATCGGTATGATTGGTTTTTCCGCCATGAACAGCATTGGTCGTAACCCAGAAGCAGCTGGAAAGATTTTCGTTCCAATGTTGCTCGGCATGGCCTTCGCAGAAGCAATCGCGATTTACGCACTTATCATTGCGTTTACGCTCTAGTCCACTCCGGTTTCCGGTGTCCGGTTTCCGGTTAAGGAAGGGGAGTTACTGAATTTAAATTCTTTGTTCAGGCTCATTCACCGGAAACCGGACACCGGAAACCGGATCTTCTAACTATGGCAGAATCTACTTCTTCCGAATCTCCCTCCGGCATTGCTGGCGTTGCTCATACCTTCGGGTTAGAGCCAGCATTATTTGCTGGTCAGCTTATTAACTTCCTCATCGTCCTTGGGGTGATGTGGCTGTTTGCGTACAAGCCGATTCTTAAAATGTTGAATGATCGCGAAGAGCGAATTACCAAAAGCGTAAAAGACGCTGAGGAAATTGAAAAACGCGTCATGGCAAATGAGAAAGAGCGGAATGAGTTACTCGCCCAAGCACAGAAGGACGCTCAGGCGTTGCATGCTCAAGCGATGATCGATTCTGAGGCTCGCAAAGTTGAAATGGTTGAGGCCGCAAAACGGGAAGTAGAACGCGTCATCCAAAAGGGTAAAGAGCAGCTAAAAGATGAACATACCGCAATGATGATCGAAGCCCGAAAAGATTTGGTCGAGATTGCCGTCAAGGCTGCGGCGAAGATTATCTCAACAGAAATGGACGAGAAGAAATCAAAGTCACTTGCTGAAGAGGTAGTCCGCAAGCTCACTTAGTATGAAAAAGAGCTTGAAAGGATTGGCCAAAAGTATTGTTGAGGAACTAGCCGAATTGAAGCCCGCCGAAGTCACGAAGGAGATGATAAAAGTCGTATCCTTCATGAAAGACAACGGATTGCTTGGCCGGTGGCGTGAACTCGAAAAAGAAATCAATGCAGCTTGGAAGAATAAGTTTGGAGCTAGCAAGGTCACCGTTCTCTCGGCGCACGAGCTTTCGAAGGAAGCACGCAAACAGCTTGAAGAATCCGTGAAGGGCGCCGAATTGATTGAACGAGTTGACGAACGACTCATGGGCGGGGCCGTGATCAGAATTGACGATAGACGACTGGACGGCTCGATCATCGGGGCGCTCCAAAGGCTGAAGAACACATTGCTCGCATAGTATGGCTAAAAAAATGGACATCATTGAATCATTGCGCGCTCAAGTCGCCGCCTTTAAATCCGGCGTTGAAGAAGAACGCGTTGGAACTATCTTGTCATTCTCTGACGGCGTGGCTCGCATGAGCGGACTGTCGAACGTCATGAGCCAAGAAATGCTTGACTTCGGCGGAGGAACTTTTGGTATCGCACTTAACCTTGAGGAAGAAACAACGGGTGCAATTTTACTTACTTCAAGCCCGAACACAAAAGCTGGTGACTCAGTTAAAGCTACTGGCCGCATTCTTTCTATTCCGGTTGGTGATGGAATTATTGGTCGAGTTGTTGATGCACTCGGCAACCCAGTTGACGGCAAAGGCCCAGTAGCTGACACAACTTTCGTGCCAGTTGAAAAGATCGCTCCAGGCGTTATGGCACGTGAGGGAGTTGGTGTGCCTATGCAAACCGGTATCAAGGCAATTGACGCTTTGATTCCAATTGGTCGTGGTCAGCGCGAGCTCATTATCGGCGACCGCCAAACTGGAAAGACCGCCATTGCAATCGACACTATCTTGAACCAGAAAGGCGGGAACGTGAAATGCGTTTACGTCGCTATCGGTCAAAAAGAATCGAAGGTTGCGCAGATCCGCGCCAGATTCGAAAAGGCCGGCGCTATGGATTACACGACTATCGTCCTAGCCGGTGCGAGCGACCCTGCTGCCATGCTTTACATCGCGCCATATTCCGGCTGTGCTATTGCCGAATACTTCATGGCCAAGGGCGAAGATGTACTTATTGTTTACGATGATCTTTCGAAGCACGCTTGGGCTTATCGTGAAATCTCTCTCTTGCTTCGTCGCCCACCAGGACGCGAGGCCTATCCTGGAGACGTTTTCTACTTGCACTCTCGTCTACTCGAACGCTCTGCGCGTGTGAACGCCGCGAACGGCGGGGGATCAATCACCGCTCTTCCTATCATTGAAACCCAAGGAGGCGATGTGGCAGCTTACATTCCAACGAACGTGATTTCAATCACCGACGGTCAGATCTACCTCGAGTCCGATTTGTTCTACAAGGGTCAGCGCCCAGCTCTTAACATCGGTCTTTCAGTTTCTCGTGTAGGTTCCGCTGCGCAGACCAAAGCAATTAAGAGTGTGTCGAAAACTTTGAAAGTCGACCTCGCTCAGTTCCGCGAGCTTGAAGCCTTTGCACAGTTCGCCACAGACCTCGACGACGCAACAAAGAAACAAATTGAACGTGGTCGTCGCTCCATGGAAATCATGAAGCAGAAGCAGTATTCGCCGATGGGCTTTGCTGAACAGGCTGTAGTTATTTTCGCACTCAACAACGGCTACATCGACACCATCCCGCTAGCTGACGTTTCACGCTTCGAATCCGAACTCCTCGATCTTATGCATGGTGTAGGCGCAAACCTCATTAAGGACATAACCGAAAAGAAGGATCTTATTCCGGAAACAAAAGCTGAAGTTGAAAAGATGATTAAGAAGTTGGTTGAAGGATTTAAGAGCTAGTTATGGCCCAGTCTAAAAAGGCAATCAGACTTCGCATCAAGTCCGTGAAAAATACACGGAAGATTACGAAGGCTATGGAACTCGTGGCCGCATCTAAAATGCGCCGCGCTGTTCAGTCTGCCTTAAAGAGTCGGTCATACGCAGAGACAATCACCGAGGCCATGAGGTCGGCGGCTGCTGGAGCGCCGGACAACATGAAAAACATGTTGCTCACCGGGAATCCAAAAGCAACAAAGACACTCCTAGTCCTCTTCTCATCTGATCGAGGGCTGGCCGGGGGACTCAACGTTAACCTAACACGCATGGCACTTGAGTACGTTCGAGTCACTGGAACCGAGCTTGTCGATGTTGTCGCAGTAGGAAAGAAGGGAGGCGATGCGATGGACAGGGCAGGGGTGAAGGTGATTGCACGGTTCGGCGCCTTATCGAACAACCCCGCGTTTACCGACCTGCTGCCAGTCGCTCGTCTGGCACTCGACGCCTTTATCAAAGGAGAATACAAGAAAGTCGCGATTGGCTTCACGCACTTCATCTCTGGCATCTCGCAGAAAGCCGAGACGATCGATTTACTTCCCATGAAATTCGAAGAGAAAGGGTCGACGCATGGGTCGACCCCAACCTCGAAAGAGATTACGTTCGAACCCTCGCCACATGACGTTTTCGAACGAATGCTCCCGGAGGTAGCAAGAGTAATGCTCTGGCAGTCACTGCTGGAGTCTGGGCCAGCGAACACGCAGCCCGCATGCTCGCCATGAAGAACGCTTCTGACGCCGCTAAAGACATGCTCGACGCCCTGACCTTCACTTACAACCAAGCTCGTCAGGCTGGTATCACTCAAGAAATTGCCGAAATTAGCTCAGGTAAGGCAGCTCTAGAATAAAAATATATGAAAGGAACAATTTCGCAAATCATTGGTGCCGTGGTGGATGTCCGCTTTGAAGGTGAACTCCCCCCAGTGCTTTCCGCCCTGACCGTAAAAAACGGTAACGCTATTTTGACTCTTGAGGCTGCTCAGCACCTTGAAGGTGGCGTAGTTCGCACTATCGCCATGGGCTCGACCGATGGGTTGACTCGAGGCAGCGAAGTGACGGCGACCGACAAACCAATCAGCGTTCCCGTTGGTCCAGAGACCCTCGGCCGTATGCTTGATGTAACTGGCGAGCCAATTGACGGTCTTGGTCCCGTGAAGGGCAAGCGCCGTGATCCTATTCACCGCGAAGCACCTCCTTTTACTGAACAGTCCACGGAAGCGCAGGTTTTCGAAACCGGTATTAAAGTTATTGACCTTATCTGTCCTATCTTGAAAGGTGGAAAGACTGGTCTATTCGGTGGCGCCGGAGTAGGTAAGACAGTTCTCATTCAGGAGCTCATCCACAACATTGCTAAAGAGCACGGCGGTTACTCCGTCTTTGCTGGCGTAGGCGAGCGTACCCGTGAGGGAAACGATTTGTACATGGAAATGAAGGACTCGAAAGTTCTCGAAAAGACAGCCCTCGTCTTCGGTCAGATGAACGAACCACCAGGAGCTCGCGCTCGCGTGGCTCTTACCGGTTTGACCCTCGCCGAATACTTCCGCGACGACGAAGGTCGTGACGTTCTAATGTTTATCGACAACATTTTCCGCTTCACTCAAGCCGGTGCCGAAATGTCGTCCCTCCTTGGTCGCATCCCATCAGCCGTGGGTTACCAGCCTAACCTCGCCACAGAAATGGGTCTTCTTCAGGAACGTATTACTTCGACGACCAAGGGATCAATCACTTCGATCCAAGCCGTTTACGTTCCAGCCGACGACTTGACTGACCCAGCTCCAGCTACCACCTTCGGTCACTTGGACTCGACCGTTGTGCTCTCCCGCGCCTTGTCCGAACTCGCCATTTATCCAGCCGTTGATCCTCTAGACTCTTCTTCGACGATTCTCGATCCGAACATCGTCGGCCAGGAACACTATGATGTAGCTCGCGCCGTGCAGAAAGTGCTCCAGCGCTACAAGGACCTCCAGGACATCATTGCGATTCTTGGTATGGACGAGCTTTCCCCAGACGACAAGCAAACAGTTGCTCGAGCCCGCAAGATTCAGAAGTTCCTCTCTCAGCCATTTAACGTGGCCGAACAGTTCACCGGCTCACCTGGTAAGTACGTCCCACTCAAGGACACCATCCGTAGCTTCAAGGAAATCCTGGAAGGCAAACATGATGATAAACCTGAACAGGCGTTCTACATGAAGGGGCTTATTGATGAAGTAGGGAAGTAACTCTGAGCAAGAGCGAAGAGTCCGACCCCTCGGGCGTAGACCGCCCTACGGGCGAGCCTCACCGGTGAAAGTCGGATCCTTCGCATGGCTCAGGATGGGAACCATATGGCTACACTCAAATACAAATTAGTCACTCCCGACCGCATCGTCTCCGAGGGCGAAACTCCTTCGCTCACGGTCATGACCGAGAACGGCGAAATTACGATTTTGCCAGGCCATATTCCTTTGGCGACTTTACTTAGGGCTGGCGAGATGCGAGTTGGCTCCGGTAAGGACGAGGAACTCCTCGCCGTCTCCGGTGGCCTCCTTAAGGTCGAACCTGGTAACAACATCCTCATCCTGGCCGAAACCGCCGAGCACTCACACGAGCTCGAACTCGGTGCGATCGAGGAAGCAAAAAAACGCGCCGAAGACGCCCTCCTCGCCGCTCGTGGCAAAGATGCGGTTGGCTATGCGGATGCAGCTGCGCACCTTGAGAGAGAACTTGCGCGTTATCGTGTAGCGATGAAGGGGAAGGGGAGACAGAAGAACATTCAATCCTGAACCCTGAAAGCCATCACGAAAGTGGTGGTTTTTTTGTAGCGTTAACTGTCGGTTTCCGGTATAATGGAGCAGAGAATAATCCCCACGTATGTCCTCTATCCAGGATGCAACTCAACTTAAACAATTTCTCGAATATGGAAGTGAGACCGTGAATTTAGATTTTAAAGGAAGTCATCTTCTAGATAAGACGGCTTTACTGGAACTGGTGAAAGATATATTTGCCATGGCAAATACTCGGGGAGGCGGAGTAATCATTATTGGGGTGGATGAAGTTGATGGTCGTTTTAAAAATACCGGAATTTCATTATCCGATTTGGCCTCATTTAAGGAGGACGATTTAAAAGATATAGCGGGAAGATGTGCATCGAGTGCTGTATCGTTTTCTTCGCGGATTGTGGAGTGGGAAGAGAATCCATATCTCCTTATCCAGATCTCTGAATTTGAAGAATTTCCCGTGATCTGTGCTTGTAGTCAAAGTAAAACTCTTAAGTCAGCCGATAACACAACAAATCAAGTCTGTATTTTTCGTGATGGCGATATATTTATTCGGTCAATGGAAACTCGACCGGCATCACGTCTAATTCGTACGCATATTGAAACAAAAGAACTTATTGAGCTAGCCATTGATAAAGCCGCACGTTCGATTGCGTCAGCGCGGATGGACGCCAGTCATAACGCGATCAGCTATTTTATCGGAGCAAGGAAAAGACCTACTTGAACAATAAAGCTATGTCTAACACGATAGACACAAAAACACTCACCAGCGTAATTAAGTCTAAAGGATATTGGACTATTTCGTTTACACCGAATGAACTCAACGAGAATGGCAATAATACCTTGCCAGAATGCAAGACCATTTTGTCTTCTTCCGCTGTTCGCTTGCGGGGCTGGCCGTATCCAGCGACCGGAAACGATAACTCTCATGATCCAATTGCTATGGAGAATTATGTAGAAGCCCAAACTAATTTTGAGGATTGCAAGGAAATTTGCCGACTTTACCAGTCACAAAAATTCGTTCATTTACTTGGACTTCGTGAAGATTGGTATACCCCCGAGGGGATACAGAGACATTATTGGATTCCACAAAATGAAACAAAAATTTTAAGTATAATTGGAACCGTGTACCAGTTTACAGAATGTTTTGAATTTCTGTCAGAATTGGCGAGAAAGGGCTTGTATGGAAACGGTGTCGAAATCGAGATTGGGCTTCATAATTCAAACGGTCGAGTGCTAGTGACGGAGTCCAATCGAGGTCCACTGTTTGACACATATAAATGTCACCCCAAGGATGTTAATCTTAAAAAACGATTAAGTTCCGAACAAATTATTACGGAAGGCAGGGTGGTTGCTATAGATTTACTTGTTGAGTTATTCAATCGATTTAATTGGAACAATCCCCCCAGAGGAGTGTTTGAAGAAGATCAGAGAAAACTACTCTCACGGCAAATATAATTATGCGTTTGTTTACGTACCGATGTTCTCTTTACGGAAAATACCGTTGCGGAAATATTCATTATCGTATGTTCTTAAACAACCAAAAACAACCACAGATTGATTACTACCAGCAGATGTTGAAGACTGTCGGATCACTTTCTGGCCTATTCTCGGAAAGTACCGAGCCATATATCCAGTACCGAATAGCTGAAAACTTATTTTGCAAAGCATTTGAAGCGGAAAACCTTTCTAGGACTGACTGTTCAGTAGATGCCTCGAAAGATAAATTGGGGGTTGGTCTCAAAACATTTCTTAACCAACGAGGCGCTTCGATGCAGAAGGTCGCTGAATTTAACGGTGAGCACGGGTCATTTAAAAGCTTGGATGATGAAGCGAAGATTCTGAAGATCGCTGAATTGCGAAATGAACGCATCGATACCACACAGAGAATCTTCGGCTTGAACGAAATGATTTATCACTGTGTCACTAGAAAAGAAAAGGGTATTCTGATTTACGAAACACCGATGAGTCTAGTGAACATCGACGGGATCAAAAATATTAGTTCGTCAAAAAATACGCTTCTTTTTGAAGATGGTATAAATGAGTACTCTTTTAGTTTATCTAAGAGCACACTTTATAAGCGGTTTTTGACGGAGAATGTGCTGCTTGATTTCTCGGTTGATATTTTAAAGGATCCGTTCGTGGCACTTGAAGCATTGTTCAAGACACAAGGCGGTGCAATTAGTTTTGCTCCGGTTAAGACACAGGTGCACGTGTTCTTACCGCTTTACTCGTTTAAAGGCGGAGAAAAGATCGTTCCAGAAAAGAGTGGCCTCAATCAATGGAATGCCTCTGGAAGACCTAGAGATCCGAATGAAGTGTACGTTCAAATTCCCGCATTCATTCACAATGAATATCCAGGTTTCTTTCCGCCTAAGGATCAGCCATTTACTTTAATACTTCCTGACGGTTCGGAAATGAGCGCGAAAGTTTGTCAGGACGGCTCAAAGGCGTTAATGAGCAATCCGAATTCAGCGTTGGGTCAATGGCTATTGCGCAAGGTGCTCAATTTGCGTGAACGCGAGTTGCTGACGTACGAGAAGCTAGAAAGAATCGGCCTGGACTCCGTGGTTGTTTATAAGACCGCTGAGGGTCGGTACGATATTGATTTTACAAGGATTGGATCGTATGAAGTTTTCAAGGGAGATAGCATGGACGAAGAAACCGACGATTAAAACGATTAGCTCTGCATTGCCTTCATCATTTGTTTTGCGACCGCTTCAATAACAGTGACCGTTACAGAGTTACCAAATTGCTTGTAGAGTGATGAATCAGAGATTGCGGGTAGTTTGTAGCTCGAAGGAAATCCCTGGATCCTGGCGCATTCAAGTGGTGTTAGTTTTCTGATGCCTTTTTCGTCTTTAATAATTGGAACGTTATGTCCACCCATGCCCATGTTGGCGGTTAGGGTAGGGCATACGTTCTTTTTATTTTCGCGTACGTATTGTCTCCGCCATTGATATACCTTTCCTACTTCGGTTACAAAGTTTTTCAACTTAGCAAAAAGTGGTTTGCCGTTGTAGTAATATTTTTCAGGAACATTCTTTTCGAGTAGGTCGGTAATATTTTTTGTAAGCTTCACCGGTTGGGGAAACTCAAATTTATCAATATAATTTTTATTCTTAAAACCGACAATATATATACGCTCCCGGTTCTGCGGTACGTTTCCGTACTCCATGCTATTTAGAACTTTTACCTTTACATGGTAGCCCAAATCCTCAAGCATTTCGGAAATAATTCGAAATGTTTTGCCTTCATCATGGCTTCTTAGATTCTTGACGTTTTCAAGTAAGAATCCAGCCGGTTGTCGTTTCTCAATAATGTTTGCAACATCAAAGAAAAGGTTGCCACGACCTTTCTTATCACTGAATCCCTGTCTATGACCGGCAATAGAGAACGCTTGGCACGGAAATCCACCTAGAACAAAATCAAAATCAGGCAGATCATCTACTCCGAGTTTACGGATATCTTCTACCACCAACTTAGAATCCTTAAAATTTAGATCATAGGTAGTTTTGCACGGTTGATCAAAATCATTAGCAAAAACAGTTTTGAAACCGGCACGTTCAAAGCCGATGCGAATTCCTCCCACACCGGCGAACAGATCGATTGTTCTGAACCCTGGTAAAGTCGCCGATTCACTGGGATTGTGACCTTTAGTTCCCATGTTTCGGATAACCTGAACGACGACTCCGCGGATTTCAACTTCTTTTCTAAAGATTGGTAGTAAGGTTTGATTAGCTGGCTGGAGTCTAAACTGACTCTTTTCTCGAAACAACATCTTTAGGGTCGTTTGATTGTCGTCGATAACGGCAACAACGGTCTGTCCATTCTCAGCAGTAGATTGTTTCTTTATGACAACTATATCTCCGTCAAAAATTCCCTCATCCACCATACTATCGCCAACTACCCGAAGAGCGAAATGTTTTTTTGGATCTGGGATACTATTTCCAACTACCGATACAGTCTCGCTATGGTCAACGATCGCTTCAATAGGCTTACCGGCAGCGATCTTGCCAATGATAGGAATCTCAATGATGGAACTAGGTAGATTTTTCGGTGTAAGACTTCTAGCTAGATTGTCATCTTTCGATAAATATCCCTTTTCTATAAGCGCATGAATATGCTCATGCACAGTGGAAACGGCTTTAAGACCAAATTTGTTCCGCGTTTCTTCGATAGTAGGAGAGATTCCGTTATCATTGATATACAATTTAACAAAATCAAATATTTCCTTCTGTTTCTTGGTTAGGGACGGCATAGTTTATTGAAAATTCTATTTCGCTGCATTTGCAGTATACCCGAAAAGAAACCGAAACTTGCAGCTTTTCCACAGACGATACAACAGAACCCTTCCGCATGATGCGTTGAGGCTTTGTTGTGATGACGATGGTTTAACGAGAACCGTGATCATGGTACGATAAATTTATAACTATCCATGAAGATAATATGGCAATCTTTACGCACAAGCGATTGTTTTGGTTTTTCCTGGTTTTGGGAATGATCGGTTTATTGGAGAATGGCAGTGTGGGGCGTGTTATTCCGACGGTTGACAGCGGTATTGTTTCAATAATTATAGCTATGCCTTTCATGTATATTTTTGGTTCGTGACATAGCCGCCACAATTGGTGTTTTGGTGAACATCCTTTTAAGCTTCTCGATTATTTGGTTGGGTATAGCTTGGTATGAGTATTACCGGATGAAAAAACAGACCAAAACTTAGTACTATGTCCAATTTTTGGGAAATATTAAAGAAACTCTGGTATAGACTTGGAGCTCTAGCTATCGCGTCCATGATTGTGGCTGGATTTTTAACATTCGGTGGATATGGCTGTGTATCAGATGACCCGATTTATGGTCAATCTAATTGCGAGGGTTACCACGAAGGGACGCCGCTTCAATTCCTAACACGGTCATTTGGTTTCTATGTATTCGGATATTTCTCATACCTCCTGCTTAATCAAAAGGACGAATAATATATTTAGGTATGGCCATTTATACACCACGAGGCTTAAAAATTAGGATCAAAACTGATCATGCGTTTGCGTTGTTGGCGAGAATATATCCCCAAACCTCCGCATTCCAGGTATTAAAAACAACGGAAGGAATTGAACTAATTCCGGCTTTCCTCGGTGTGGTAGCTGGTATCGTTAGTTTTGTATTCGGGGCATCAAATTTAGAAATTCTATTGTTGGCAAGTGCGGTTACAGTTATTGGTTCCGCAATGAATATGTTTGGGTTTTTCATCCCCGGAATTGTTTGGCTCACGACAATTTATAGCTACCTTTCGGGTTATGGGATTTATTTTATTTCTATTGTCATCATCGGTTTAATCACGGTTGGATGGCAAGGAACCGCCTGTTATTTTCTAGGTAGACTGATAGGAATGGGATTAAGTCTATTGGTGGGCACTATAAACATGAAGCGCGTTTACAATAAGACAGGCATTGTACTTTCACAATCCGAAATAAATTTCTTTAACGCCTATCGCATTTACGCTCGACGACAAAAAACCAGCGAAAACCAAACACCATCCGAAGAAGAGCTACAGATGAACAATTGGAGCCCATGTTTAGAGCATCTTGTGACGAATTGGCCTCAAGTAGTAGCGCGATTTACGGATGATTAATCAATTTTGCTTCTTACTATGCAACTAACAAAGAGACGGCGGTACGTACTACAGGCAATTGTTGGATTTCTGATATTGATCGTGGCAAACAGAATTGACAGCTTATTCGACGGCGATAATTTTGCAGTGTCTACAGTTGTGGCATTATTAAACATCACCGGTATCATCTGTCTATTAATGGGAATCTCAAAAGGTGTCAGCAAGCAGTAATACGCTCACTTTTACTATTCATTCATTTTTATGAAAATACTTCTATCCATTCTCGGCCTGGTGCTTCTCACCGGATCAGGATGTCTTGCTGAGGAGGATTATTCTGGTGGCGAAGACTTCAACGGCTATCCTTGCACAGAAGATTGTAGTGGGCACGAGGCTGGATATTCGTGGGCGGAAGATAACGACATCGACGATATCGATAACTGCGAAGGAAAGTCAGATTCATTTATTGAGGGTTGTCAATCGTACGTTGAAGAAAATTACTAATTAAGAAGAGCCCCTTCGCATACTGCGTTGGGGCTCTTTTTGGTGACGTGGACTCACGGGGCGTTCTCACGGACCAGACGGGCGACGACCACGGCCGCTACTCGACGACAGGCATCAATGAACCGTTGGATAGAGCGTGGGAGAACATGGTCATAGTCCTCGCGCGGCAGAATGAGAGAACGCCGCTGGGAGGTAATTCTGTCCTCGACCAGCTGAACCACGAGTTGGTTAGCGTCGTTCATACCGTAGTAGATCAGCAGAGTCTGTTCTGCGTCTTCAAGGTCACCGGTGATGTCTACAACCTTGAGCGTCACGGCTTCACCGCCGTTCGCATCCTTCATGACTTCCTCATATTCCCCTGACCCAAGTACATCGGCCAAAACTCCCTCCACACCCCCTCTAGTTGAGAAGGCCTACAATGAGGTTACAATAGGCGGACTAACTGGGCAACCCGGTGGCTCTAAACGAAAAAGCCCCCAGTACGGACGTATCCGTACAAGGGCCTCTTTCATAGTGATGGTAGGATACCATACAGTTTTGTCATTGCGAGGGATCTCCGTAGCTTCGAGCGAAGGAGATGCCCGAAGCAACCTCACGAGATTGCTTCGACTCAAACGATTACGTTTGGTCTCGCAAAGACTGAAATACTAATCACCAGCAATTGTATGTCTGATCTTCTCGAAGGCCTGAACCCAGAACAACTCGCGGCCGTGACCCATGGCGAAGGTCCGCTCATGATTATTGCGGGGGCGGGAACGGGGAAGACAAAGGTGGTGACCACGCGCATTGCGTGGTTGATTGACCAGAAACTCGCCGAGCCGAATGACATTCTCGCGCTGACGTTTACTGACAAGGCAGCGAATGAAATGGAGGAACGAGTCGACCGTCTTTTGCCGATGGGTTATCTCGATCTCAACATTTCCACCTTTCACTCTTTTTGCGAAAAGGTTTTGCGTGAACATGGAATTCATATTGGTATTCCGTCGGACTTCAAGTTGTATACCGAGGTTGATTGTTGGTTGCTCATGCGTCGCAACCTTGATAGATTCGAGCTCGACTATTTCAAACCGCGTGGTTCGCCAACAAAATTCTTGCGACAACTACTTTCTCATTTTTCGAAGTGTAAGGACGAGGGTATCTCCCCCGAGAAATATTCTATTGCAGTTGAAGAACTCGCAAAGGTTTTGTCGAAGGGTCCAGCAATGCTCGACGAGGACAAGCTCGAAATACAAAAATGGCAGGAACTATCCGGCGCTTACGCCATGTACGAGACACTCTTATCCGAACAGCACGCTATCGATTTCGGCGGCTTGCTTCTATTAGCGCTTGAGTTATTCAGAACTCGACCAAATGTCCTAGCGGAATATCTCGCGCGATTCAAGTACGTTATTGTCGACGAGTTTCAAGACACAAACAGCATTCAATATGCGCTCGTCAAATTGTTAACTGGTCCAAAGCGCAATGTTACGGTCGTGGGCGACGACGATCAAGCAATCTACAAGTTTCGTGGCGCCGCCCTCGCCAATATTTTAGAGTTTAGAACTGACTACCCGGATACAGCGCGTGTTGTGCTTACCAGAAACTATAGAAGTGGCGCGACAATTCTCGACGCTGCACATAAACTTATTCAGACGAATAATCCTCATCGTTTAGAAGCGAGCGAAGGTTTATCAAAAAAACTACAATCGCAAATTGAACATGCAGGTCTCGTCCATCACCTTCACTGCGCAACAGCTGTCGAGGAAGTCGAATCCGTCATCAACGAAATTATTGCTAAGCACGAAAACGGGGAAGGGGACTGGAACGATTTTGTAATTCTCGCACGCTCGAATGATGCAGCTGATCCGTTTCTCGAAGCCCTTGAGCGAGTTGGCGTTCCGTATCACTTCGTGGCCATGTCTGGTTTGTACACGAAACCGATTATCCTAGACTCGATGGCTTACATGCGCGTAGTGTACGAGCCGTATAACTCGCCAGCGATGTATCGAATCCTGAGTCATCCTCGTCTCGGCCTCACCGAGTCCGATCTTTCAGCGTTAATGCAATATGTGCGCAAGAAAAATGGCGCAGCAATTATTGACGGCATGCGTTCGCTCGGTCAGGAAGCTGGAGTGTCACTCGATGGGTCAACTCGACTAAACGAGATTGTTCGAATTATCGAAAACCTACGGGACAAAGCAAAGCGTTTGCCAGTCACCGAGCTGTTCGTTTCGGTTCTCAAAGATACCGGTCTACTCGGCGACATGCGAATCATGCCTGAAGCTGATCAGCAGGAAGTATTCCGACACCTAGAAGGTTTCCTGGCTCGCCTGAAGCGCTACGTTGTCGCCAGTCCGGACAATAAGCTGTTACCCGGCTTCTTAGAGGAGTTCGACGCTGAACGCGAGGCAGGGGAGGCTGGTGGTTTGAAGGCTGACACCGAGGAGGGGCCCGATGTCGTCAATGTCATGACTATTCACGCCGCGAAGGGCCTCGAGTTCAAATATGTGTTTGTGGTGAACATGATCGAGCAACGTTTCCCCTCAGTTTCGCGCTCCGACCAACTTCCTCTCCCCCCAACGCTCGTCCGCAAAGTCGATGCCGCTCTGGACGATCACGTCGCCGAGGAACGTCGTCTGTTCTATGTGGCCATGACTCGCGCTAAGCAGGGTTTGTATTTATGTTCGGCGGAAGATTACGGCGGTACTCGTAAGCGAAAACCGTCGAGGTTCCTCGCCGAGTTAGGTTACGAAGTGCAACCGACCGAAAAGAAAAAGAAAATGAGCACGGACGATATTCTCGATGAACGAGGCAAGATTGTAACCAGTTCCGGCGAGGCCGATATCAAATTGCCGACAAAATTCTCTTTCTCTCAAGTCGCCGCTTTCGGTTCATGTCCTCTCCAGTACAAGTACGCTCATATTCTCAAAATCCCGACGTTTGGCCGTCATCAGTTCAGCTTCGGCCAAAGCATGCACTTAACCCTTGAAAAGTTCGTCAAAGAAATGCTCCCCGCAGAATCAACAACCCTTTCTAGCCCTTTATTGCCCTTTCGAACCTTTCCTTCACTCCGTCAGCTTCTCGATATGTACGCTGCATCATTCATCGACGAATGGTACCCAGATTCGAAGACTCGTGAACAGTATCGTCAGCAGGGCGTCGATTCTCTCACAGAGTTCCATCGTAAAGTGGTCGAGAATCAACCTAAGCCGATTATCCTTGAGGCCGGCTTCACTCTAAAGATCGGCGACATCTTGATGAAAGGACGTATCGACAGAATCGACGCGGTCGAAGGTGGCGTTGAGATTATCGACTACAAGACCGGCCGGTTCAAAGAAAAGCTGGATTGGGATGACCGTCGCCAGCTGATCTTGTACGCTCTGGCCGCTGAGCAATGTTTCAATCCGCCCCTCGTCGTCAAAGCGCTAACGTACTATTATGTTGAGACAAACGAAACGATGAGTTTTGCCCCAACTGACAAGGACAAGGAAAAACTACTAGACGAGATCAAAGAAACCGTCGGCGCAATTAGAACGAGTACGTTCGAGCCGAAACCGGGACCATTTACTTGTAAGTATTGTGACTTTAAGGACATTTGCCCGTTTTCGCAACAATAACTATGCGCACCTTCGGCAGTCTCACAGACTCGGTTCTCGCTCGCCATGGAATTGGCAAGCAGGTTTTGGCTGCGCAAGTTGTGCGGAAGGGGAATGAGAAACTGCTCGCCCTTATCCCACAGGAAATTCAACGCGACATAAAGGTTCTAAGCTATAAGGACAACGAGTTAACTATCGCGTGCCAAAACCCAACCGCGCGTTACGAGGCCGACGCTGTCGCGCCTAAGCTCGCACGCGCACTAGAGGAAGACTTCCCGTCGCTTTCTCTGGTTTGTGTGGCTAAGCTTCGTCCCGAGGCGTTTATGGATATATAATGCGGGTGCTATGAACCTTCGACAGTACATCACCATCTTGGCTCTTGGCACCTTTGTCGCTCTAGCAGCGTGGGGTGTGACGTTAACGTCGATCGACCCATTCACCGCTGGCCCACTCGCGCTCGTCATCTTCTATGTCACACTCGGCAGCGGGCTTGTCGGCCTTCTCACGATTATCGGTACGGTTTTACGAGCAAGCCGTTTCCCCGAAGCCGGCGCAAGCGTGGCCGTTATTCGCTCATTCCGCCAGGGCGTATTTCTTAGTGGTTTAATTCTCGTTTCACTTGTTCTCATGAGCCTTGGGATGTTCTCGACGCCCGTCCTTCTTGTCATGATCGGTATCCTGGCGCTCCTTGAATTTTTCTTTCTCATTTTTCAAGACAGGAGAACGATTGAATCTTAGCCACAGGCCTTCTTGTTCAGGATGCTAGGCCATGGTGAAATGCGAACGACCGAACTATGTTTAGTCGAATTTTTGGGCGGTTTTCAAAGGATATTGCGATTGACCTGGGAACGTCTAATACCAGGGTTTTTGTGCGTGAGCGCGGCATCGTCATGCACGAGCCGTCGATTGTGGCGGTTAATACTCGAACAAATCACATTTTGGCGGTTGGGACATCGGCCAAAGACATGCTCGGCAAGACGCCACCGCACATTGTGACCACTCGACCACTTACAAAGGGTGTTATTTCGGACTTCGAGGTAACAGAAAAAATGTTGAAATATTTCGTCGACAAGGTTCACGAAGATACTTTTACTTTAGTACCTCGACCACGCATGGTGATGACCGTGCCACTTGAAATTACCGAAGTAGAACGCAAGGCGGTAGAAGATGCTGCTCTTTCGGCTGGCGCACGTGAAGCATTTCTAGTCGAGGCACCACTCGCGGCCGCTATTGGTGCCGGCTTACCGGTCGAGGATTCCGTTGGCAGCATGATTGTGGACATTGGCGGGGGGACGACTGAAATCGCTGTTGTCGCGCTTGGCGGTATTGTCACATGGAAATCGCTAACGGTTGCTGGCGACGAGATGACGAAGAGTGTCACTCAATACGCCCGTGATGTTTTCAATTTATTAATTGGTGAACGAGTGGCGGAAGAAATTAAGTGGCGAATCGGCACAACGATGGATCTTGGTACGCCGATGGAAATGGAAATGCGTGGACGATATTTGATTAATGGATTGCCACGGCAAGTGATGGTCACCGACGCGCAAATTCGTGAGGCAATCTATCGCAATGTACAGATGATTGTTGAAAACATTAAAGCGACTATTGAGGTTACGCCTCCAGAAATTGTCGCCGATATTTATGAACGAGGCATCGTGCTTGCTGGTGGTGGGGCACTATTAAAAGGCATCGACAAAACCATCGCTAGAGAAACCGACATCCCAGTTCGGATTGCTGATGATCCATTGACTTGCACTGTTCGAGGTGCCGGCGCATTGCTTGATAGACCTGAATTCTTGAAAGATATTTCTCTGCCCACTGCTAATAACTAGCGCATGTGATTGAGCAACCAACATTATGGTCTAGGTTGAAGCCTGTCGCCGTTTTCCTTGCGGCGATTTTGGTCTATTTTTTAGCTCAGCGTTTACCAGTAGTTGGCGGCGTACTTAGAGCAGGCGAGGGGACTTTGGCCAAAGCTGGGGCGGGAATAGCGAGAGCAGTTTCTAGATTCTTCGAATCTGAAAGCTCGCTCACAGTGAAACTCAAGGCGTGCACGGACGACAGAACCGCGCTCGCCCGCGATGCCGTTGAATTCGAAAAATTAAAAGATGAAAATGCTGAGCTACGAGAAGAACTTAAATACAAAGAGAGTGTTAGCGTGGGCGGAATGGCTGCTCGACTAATTGCCAGATCGTTACCAGAAGATCCAATGCGCGTAGTGATTGATAGGGGCAGCGCAGACGGCGTGAAAGATGGATCAATTGTAGTTGTAGGACAAGGTGTAGTACTTGGTACTATTCATGACATTAATGAACACACTAGCGTAGTCACTCTTTTGACTGCGATTGATAGCAAAATCCCGGTAGCAATTATCGGGAAACAACGAACCGTCGGTATTGCTGAAGGCAGAAACGGCGTAGTGATGACCATGAACTTCATTCCAAGAGATGCGGACGTTGCGCGGGGGGACATTGTTACCACAAGTGGGCTTGACGGACGCATTCCAGAGGGCTTATTGCTCGGCACCGTGACCGAAGTAATTGATTTACCAAGCGCCCCATTTAAGAGCGCTTTGCTCGAACCTTTTGCAGATCCGCTTGAATGGTCAGCTGTCCTTATTCTTCCGCCAGTTTCATCCTAAATTATGTTGGCCGGAATTCTTTCAGCCATAATCATGCTCGCCACCTTTCTGTTAGAAGAAACAGTGTTTGGTATTCTCCCCCTACCTTGGAGATTGATTCCGATAGCTCTCATCCTTGCGTTGTCGCTCATGCACCGCGTGTCTTTTGAAATGGGAGCAGTTTTTTTACTTGTTTCGACACTTGCTGGGGTATTTTCTGGACTTGCTCCAGTAGCCACCGTTGCTGTAGCTCTGGTTTGTATAGCCACTTCTTACGCCATGACTGCGCGAGTATTTGCCCGTCGATCACTGGTAGCTTTTGCTGGCTTGTCACTAGCCACTGGTTTAATCTATTTTCTCTTACGCTTTGGCGTAGTTTCTCCAGTGCCTGGATTTTTTCCGTGGATGTACTTATTTTCTGCTTTGCTAACGGCCTTACTTGCAATTATTTCTTCCTTGGCTCTCGAATGGATTCTGACCGGGTTTGGAAAAAGCTTTGTCACCAAAAATCAGACCTATGAAGTCCACTCGGAACGATAACGATCCAGGGATTTTTGGTCTGGGCGAAACGCCGGGCAACTGGGGCATTTCTGGTCCTGGAAATGTTGATGACGTCATGGCCGATCCGCAATCAGCGCTCTCTCGCTCAACTGTTGGTTCGCCAATTGAGAGGCGTAGATTTCTTTGGGGTGTAGCGGCTTTTTGTCTGGTCTCAATATTATTCGTTGGTAAGAGCGCGTACCTCCAAATTTTGAACGGCGCTCATTATCGCGCCCTAGCTGAGGCGAACAGGATTCGCACCTACACCATTCCTTCACATCGTGGGATTCTGACGGATCGTAACGACATCCCGTTGGCGGAAAATCTTCCGTCTTTTAGATTGGTTGGTTTTGCCTCTGCTTTGCCAAAAGATTCAATTGGTTGGAATTGGCCTTTCATCACTACTCGAAATGATATTTTTGTCGAAGCAGCTGAAACCTTCGGTCTTAAAGTTGAAGATATAGCAAAAGCCGCAAAAGATGCCGGTAATGTAGAAGAAATTTTGCTAGCCAAAGATTTGCCGTATGAAAAAGTTTTAGCTTTCATGGGGTCAGGAAAAACGATTGCCGGTTTGTCCGTTGAGCTTGCTGAAGAACGAGGTTATCCAACGGACGCCATCCCTTCGCTTTCTCACGTTATTGGATACACTTCGGGAGTGAGTGAGAAAGAATACGCCGTGTTAAAAGATGAAGGTTATCGGTCTTTTGATACCGTAGGCAAGCAAGGAGTTGAGTCTTCCCATGAAGCAGATCTTCGAGGGACTTTTGGTGAAGACGTATTTGAGGTAAACGCTCAAGGCGCTCCTCTTAGAATTCTTTCGCATACAGATCCAGTTGACGGTAAAAATTTAAAACTAACTATTGACGCTCGGTTGCAGGCCTACACAGAACTTGTGCTGGCCGAGAAACTTAAAACTAGATCTGTAAAACGAGCCGCAGTAGTAGCTATTAATCCACAAAATGGGGAAGTGCTCGCTCTTGTTTCTTATCCATCTTTTGATGCAAACGATTTTTCAAAGGGAATTTCGCAGGACGAGTATGACAAGCTTGTCAATGATCCGAATGCCCCATTATTCCCCAGGGCAACCGCCGGCACGTATCCATCGGGCTCGACTATCAAACCATTTTTCGCTACGGCTGCCCTCACCGAAGGAATCATCACTCCGCAGACAACATTTTTGTCGACTGGTGGCCTGCAGCTTGGTGATCGCTTCTTCCCTGATTGGCGACCAGGCGGTCACGGTATTACGAATGTCTATCACGCAATTGCTGATTCAGTGAACACCTTCTTTTACATGATCGGTGGAGGCAACGAATCATTCAAGGGTCTTGGTATTGAAAAGCTGATGGACTGGGCTAGAAGGTTCGGGCTTGGTCGAAAAACAGGAATCGATCTACCCGGTGAAGCTGACGGTTTCTTGCCGAGTAAAGAATGGAAGCAGGAGGCGAAGGGCGAGCCATGGTATATCGGCGACACTTACAACGCTTCTATCGGCCAAGGCGATATTCTAGTTACTCCATTACAAATGGCTCGAGCCACGGCTGTTGTTGCTAACGGCGGACTCTTGGTGAATCCTCATCTCGTTATTGGGGGCGATACTTCTTCAGTCAGAGTAGCTGACGAGAAAATCGAAACAGTTGTTCGGGATGCCATGCGCACCACGGTGACAAACGGTACGGCTAGCTCGCTCCAATCATTACCAGTGCCAGCAGCCGGTAAAACGGGTACCGCCCAATGGAACTCAGCCAAGGTTCCGCACTCCTGGTTTACCGGTTTTGCCCCCTTTGATAACCCAACTATCGTTATTGCCGTAATCATTGAAGAAGGCGGGGATGCTACCCTGGCCACGCCGGTCGCCAGGGAAATACTTCAGTGGTACTTGACGCCTCGCTAACCTGGGGCATAATGGTTCCATAACGCGAAACCACTTGAGCCGACTCTGTTGGCGGTGGGCGCGTCTTTTCTTCATTTATGGAAAACCACGCTACGTACATTTCTGCAACCGGGCTGGCTGATATCACTAAGGAACTGGCCCAGCGAATCAAAGTAACCAGACCAGAAATTGCCCAGCGTATTAGTGAGGCTAAAGAAATGGGCGATCTATCAGAAAACTTTGCGTATCATGAAGCCCGTGAACAGCAAGGTTTGAATGAAAGCCGAATTATTGAAATCACTGACATCCTGTCTACGGCTGTTGTAGTCGAAGAAAAGAAAGGCGGCAGTATTGGTCTTGGTTCATCCTTCAAGGTAAAGATCGATGGCAAAGAAAAGACATATGAGGTTGTTGGCGAAAATGAGGCCAACCCAATGGAGGGAAAAATCAGCAATGTTTCACCGCTTGGTAGTGCTTTTCTTGGTAAGGGCGTAGGCGAGATCGTAGAAGCCAAAGTTCCTTCCGGCACCATGACGTACGAAATTATTTCTATTGAATAAGTGTATGACCCGCGAAGAACAAGACCGGCTTACTCGGTTACAGTCTCTTGCGACGAATAACGTGAACGCCTATCCGGATAACGCCGGACGAACACACTTAGTGGCTGACGCTCTAGCATCTTTCGAGTCACTCGAAAAATCCGAAGAGACCATTGTGGTCTGTGGTCGAGCCATGGCCATTCGGGATATCGGCGCGCTGTCATTTCTCAAATTACAGGACGACTCTGGCGTGATGCAGGTGGTTCTTCGTAAGGCTGACCTTGAGGCTGACTACAGTTTCTTTTTGTCACATGCTGACGTTGGTGACATTCTTGAAGCTAAGGGTCGGGCGTATGTGACGAAGACGGGCGAAAAGTCCGTCTTGGTAACTTCGATCAGAATTTTGTCCAAAGCTCTAAAACCGTTGCCAGAAAAGTGGCACGGTTTGTCTGACGTTGAAACCCGCTACCGCGAACGCGAGCTTGATCTAATCGTAAACCCGGCGGTTCGGGAACGTTTCCGTATCCGCTCAAAGATCGTCTCTGGAATGCGCGCTTTCTTAGATACTAGAGGATTCCTGGAGGTTGAAACACCAATGTTGCAACCTATTCCTGGTGGCGCAAATGCTCGTCCGTTCGTTACGCATCACAACGCGCTCGGGGCAGATTTATTTCTACGCATCGCTCCTGAGCTCTACTTGAAGCGTTTGGTGGTTGGTGGCTTCGAAAAGATTTACGAAATCGGTCGTTGTTTCCGTAATGAAGGAATTGATTACTCGCACAATCCAGAATTCACCATGCTTGAGCTCTATTGGGCTTATGTCAATAAGGACGCATTCATTTCGTTCATGGAAGAATTGCTGGTGACAGTGATTGCCGAAAGTCTCGGCACATTAAAAGTCACGACGAGTGAAGAAGGAAGATCGATTGATTTCACTGGTCCGTGGCCACGTAAAACTTTTCGCGAAGCAATCTTGGAAGCTTGCGGAATTGATATTGACGAACTAGCTACGGTTGCCGATGTAAAGGCTGCAGTCAAAGCGAAGAAAGTTAAAGTAGATTTCGCAAAGTGCGTTGGCCTCGGTGAACACTTGGACGAGCTCTGGAAGAAAACTGCTCGACCAAAGATTACGAATCCAGTTTGGATTTTTGACTACCCGGTCGATCTCAAGCCACTCGCAAAAACTCATCCAGTCGACAAAACAAAAAGCTCAACTGTTCAATTAGTAATTGAAGGCGCCGAAGTTATTAACGCGTATTATCACGAGCTTAATGATCCGATTGACCAACGTGCTCGGTTCGTCGCTCAGGAAACTTTGCGTGAGCAGGGAAGTGAGGAGGCTCAACACTTGGACGAGGCATTCCTGTCGGCCCTTGAACACGCCATGCCACCAACGAGTGGTTTTGGCATCGGTATTGATCGATTCATCGCTTTCTTGACCGGTGTGCCAAACTTAAAAGAAGTTATTCTGTTCCCAACTCTTAAACCGGACACCGGACAACGGAAACCGGAATAAATATGAAGACCGTCCTAATATTTGGTTCGTTTGACGGGATTCATCCCGGTCATGAGTTCATGATGAAACAGGCTAGACGGCACGGCGAACGGGTCGTCGCGGCTCTGGCGCCGGACAATGTTATCGAGCGCCTGAAGGGACGCATGCCAAAGTATTTATTCGAGGAACGCCGGGACTCGTTAGCCGTTAGTGGACTAGTCGACGAAATTACTACCAGTGATAAAGACGAGGGTTCGTACCGAGTAGTTGGCCGAGTTCAGCCAGATGTTGTCGCGTTCGGCTATGATCAAGACGCCCTCAAAGAAAGTTTTTTGAAGTTTCTTGAAAGAACAGGCAAACAGATAAAAGTTGTCACTCTTCCATCTTTTGAACCAGAGAAATACAAGTCATCAAAACTAGTATGATCGACATGAAATTGTTCCGTGAGAATCCAAACTCTTTCCGTGATGCCTCACGCGCTAAGAATATTGAAATCGATGTTGATCGAATTCTTGAACTCGATCGTCGCGTTCGCCTCTTGAAGACTGAACTTGAAGGTATCAGCGCTCAGAAGAACAATGTTTCAAAGCTCATTCCAAAGGCTTCGGCTGACGAGCGTAAACAGTTGATCGAAGAAATGCGCGGAGTCGACGGTCGAGCCGACAAGCTCGCCTCAGAACTCGCCCCAATCGAAACTGAACTCGAGGATTTGCTTTATCACATCCCGAACCCTTCTCTCTCTGACGTTAAAATTGGTAAGAGCGAAGATGAAAATGAAGTCTTGCGCGAGGTCGGCGAAAAGCCGGTTTTCGATTTTCCGATTAAGGATCATCTTGAACTCGGCGAGGCGTTGGGCATTATCAACGTTGAGCAAGCTGCAAAGGTTAGTGCGTCTAGATTCAACTATTTTATCGGCGACGGAGCCATGCTTGCGTATGCAATTCAGCAGTACGCTATGGGCGCCGCAATGAAGAAAGGCTTTGTGCCAGTTGTTGTTCCACACCTGGTGAACGCGCACACCATGCGTGCAATGGGCTACCTCGAACATGGGGGACACGATGAGATTTACTACTTTCCGAAAGATAACTTGTATTTGATCGGCACAGCCGAACAGCCACTTGGCGGTTTGCACATGGATCAAATGCTGAGCGAAAAAGAATTACCACTTCGCTACGTTGGTCTCTCAACTGCGTTCCGTCGCGAAGCCGGTAGTTACGGTAAGGACACAAAGGGTATCATCCGCATGCACGAATTCCAGAAGGTCGAAATGTTCAGCTGGACCACTCCCGAAAACTCAGACGCAGAACACGAACTATTGTTGTCGATCGAGGAAGATCTAGTAAAGGGCCTTGGCGTGCCATACCGTGTTATCAAGCAATGTACCGGTGACCTTGGTCTCCCAGCTGCTCGAAAGTATGACATCGAATCCTGGATGCCGACCCAGAATACGTATCGCGAGACGCATTCGACTAGCACCTGCACAGACTTCCAATCCCGTCGCTTGAACACCCGCTACAAGAATGGGGAAGGGGAGACAAAACTAGTCCATACGCTTAACGGCACCGCGTTCGCTATTGGCCGGATCATGGCCGTCATTCTAGAAAACTTCCAGAATGCAGACGGATCAGTAACTATTCCTGAAGCCTTGAGACCATTTATGGGAGGGAAGTCGGTTCTAAAGAAATAGTATTGTCAGTCATTGCGAGGGATCTCCGTAGCTTTGAGCAAAGGAGATGCCCGAAGCAACCTCACGAGATTGCTTCGACCCAGCTGGATACAGCTGGTCTCGCAAAGACGGAAAAAATTATGCATCACCGAACTTGGGTTGAAATCAGTGGCCCGGCGCTTCAGCATAATGTTTCGGAGCTGAAACGAACGCTGAATCCCGGCGTTCGTTTTTGTGCGATCGTAAAAGCGAACGCGTATGGGCATGGTTTGGCCGAGGTCATATCGATTCTCAAGAACGAAGAGGTCGAACTTTTCGGCGTCGATTCCGTTGACGAAGCACTAACCGTGCGTGCACTCTGCCCAGAAGCAACAATTTTTGTCATGGGCGCAACTATTCCCGAGCGGCTCGCCGACATTGTCAGAGGTCGAATGATCCAAATGGTTTCCGGTGTCGCCGAGCTCAAAGCAATCCGCGAGGTTGCGCGCGAGTTACATTTGCCAGCAATGATCACGCTTGAGATCGAAACCGGACTACATCGGCTGGGCACGGAAGGCAGGGAACTGGCCGCTATACTCGACGAACTGAAATTTTCGTGCGGACTCGTCTACGTCGTCAGCGTCGCCTCGCATCTCTCGAGCGCCGAGGATCAATCGTTGGCTCGCATCACCACCGGTCAGTACGACAAGTTTTGGAAGGCCGTCAGCGACATAACCGCAAAAGGCCATCAGCCAGAGCATCTACACATTGCTTGCTCGGCCGCGGGCATCATGCATGAGCTCGACCATGGGACACATGTAAGATTCGGGATCAATATGTACGGCCTATGGCCTTCAAGCGACGTCAAACGAGCAGGAACACTCGGCAAACGCCATGCTGATGTTAAGCCGGTGCTTTCGTGGAAGACATCAATTGCTCAAGTCAAAGAAGTCCATCCCGGCGACGCCATTGGTTACGGTCCAACAGTTATTGTAAATCGGCTAACTCGCGTAGCCGTCCTGCCGGTCGGGTACTACGACGGTTTTGACCGAGGATTTTCGAATATTAGCGCTGTTGTTATTCACGGGGTTCGTTGTCCCGTACTTGGTCGCGTGTGCATGAACATGACCATGGTGGACGTGTCGGCAGTTCCTGGAGTTCTTTCCTCGCAAACTCCCGTGACTCTCCTTGGTCGCGACGGCGTACAGACAATTACCGCTGACGAACTGGCCGAGAAAATTGGAACGATCAACTACGAGGTCGTCACGCGCATTAATCCACTTCTCCCACGGGTTATAGTAAGTTAAAATTATTTCATGCGTGATTTTTTTAGAGCCTCAATTGCGAAGGGGAGGGAAGAGCAGGGGAGAGCCAATCCCCTATTCCCAACTCCTAAAATCCCGCGCTGGAAACGGTTACTTTTCGGCTCGGCAATAATTATTGTTCCTTTTGGTGGCGGATATTTTGGGGTTCGTGCTTTGTCACAGCCACAGTTCATCCTCTCGAACATTGAAATCTCGGGTAACGCCTGTCTTGATCAAAGCGTGGTCAAAAAAGAAATTGATTCTGCCCTTGCAGAGCGTGCAGGCCTATTTTTTACTCGAGCTAATACCCTACTCTTTAATTCTAAAGTTTTTGCCGATCGATTAATGAGCGCCCTCCCTATCGATCACATTGAAACAACAGTCAGTGGCAATACACTTCATGTAGCTATTCAAGAAGAAGTTGTCATGGTTCTAATTCATTCGTCTGATAGTTGGCTTCTATCTGACCTCGACGGTCACATTCTGCGATCACTTTCGACCGATGAAATTGCCCTAATCGACTCGCCGACCGATGGCGTGTCACTACCCTTCGATAAAATTCCAAAAATTTTACTAAGCGAATCGCTACCTGCTGATTTCAAAGAGGTTGTTTATCCGGCAAATAGACTGAACGCTTTGGGCGAACTTGATAAAAGCTTGCGATTGCTTGGTCTGACGCCAGATCGATACATGCTCGAAAAACGTAAGGATACTTGGCTGACGGTCACTACAAAAGAAAAGCCATATCTCCTGTACTTTGACTTAGAAAACCCTTTATCTTCGCAAATAAAGATCCTTTCATCTATTCTTAGTCAAAAAGAGGAAGTGCCCGGAGTATCATATATTGATCTGCGGTTTGGCAATCGCGTTTACATGAAGTAAAGTAAAAAAGTATGAACGAGTTTGTTCTTCTACCGGCCGGTTATTCTGAAGATCGTCCGTGGGGACAGTTTATTGTGTTAGAAGATACGCCCAGCCATAAAGTGAAGCGGCTCATCCTTCATCCTGGCAAGCGCATCTCATATCAACGACACACGCAACGAACCGAACATTGGGTGGTCATTGCCGGCATTGCGGATATCACGATAGACGACGTAACAAGCCGGCAAATTCCCGGCGACACAATTCTCATCGTCCAAGGCTCCAAGCACCGACTCGCAAATCCCGGCGACGAGCCACTCATGGTGATCGAGGTACAGCGCGGTACGTATTTTGGCGAAGACGACATAGAAAGATTTGATGACGATTTTGGCAGAAAATAACGACCGATTTAAATGCGCTAGGTTAAACCATAGGTACATATGCACCCCTTAGAACAAAACTCTGCACCAGCCTTTTCTCTGATCGACCAGGACGGCAAGACACACACCTTCGACATGTATAAAAATAAATGGATCGTCCTATATTTTTATCCAAAGGACATGACGCCTGGCTGTACGGTAGAAGCCTGTTCCTTCCGCGACACTTATGGAGACCTCACGGCACGTGGCGCAATAGTCCTAGGCGTATCCGGAGACGATCAATCCAGCCACGGAAAGTTTGCCTCAAAGCACAAGCTAAAATTTCCGTTACTCGTTGACACTGATAATCTAGTTGCTAAAGCCTACGGTGCATATGGACAGAAGAAATTCATGGGCCGTAATTTTGAAGGTACTTACCGTAATACCTATCTTATCGATCAGAAGGGAACGATTAAGAAAGTTTACCAAGGCGTAAAACCTGCTGAACATGTTCATGAAGTATTAGAAGACCTCAAGATGTTCCAAAGTGAATAAACTGGTAGGGGAGTGAAAAACAAAAAACAGCGCCTTAACCGGTCGCTGTTTTTGGTATGAATACTGATCCGTAAACAATTCTCCGATCAAATGTAAAAACACGAAAAACATAGATAGCTCCAAACTGTCAGCGAACGCTCGTACGACAAAACTTCATATACATAGAGAGTGGGGGATTTGAGTTTGAACGGTAACTCGGATCGCCACGGCTATATTGACCATGATTGACTATGTTGCGTGGCGTCGCACAATATATCTTCTACGACGCATGTGTGTTAAAACTATTGAATACACTCACTAGTCGTATCACAACATCCTTACCAACATATCAACCAAGCAACATTCCCTGTACACAGTAACTGCTCGACAAACGAATTACTTTACTCGTTATCTATACAGATCCGGGTCTTTTCGCGAAGCAATCATCAGTCGATATACATAACGACCAAAATACCCGACCGATTTAAATGCGCTGTGTTAAACCATGGGTATGATACACCTCTATTTCGGTAAAAATGGAAGAGGGTTTACTGGGATGCCTCCTTTGCGTACTTCGAAGTGTAAGTGAGGACCAGTTGAAAGCCCCGCGCCTTGTGCGCCAGGTTTACCACCGGACAATCCGATGATGTCGCCACGTCTAATTATTTGATCTTGCTTAACATTAAACTTAGATAAATGCGCGTACAAAGTTGCTAAACCATTTGTATGAATAATCATTACGTAGTTGCCGTAATCTTTTCCAGTTCGCGTCCAAGCAACTACACCAGGTGCAGCGGCTTCAATTGGTGTTCCAACAGGTACTGCTATATCTAGACCCGGGTGTTCAAATAAGTACCTAAATGGATAGGTAGTGTCGTGAAATAATGTTGTAATAATTCCACGAGTAGGCCAAGTAATGGCACTTGGATCAGGGTCATTAGCATCTATACTTGAGTCTACCGAGTTCTGTAACTCATTAATCCTATTTGTAATTGACTGCTGTTCCTGACGCAGGTCATTTACCAGTTCCCTATACTGGTCTTCGGAACTTGCAGTTTGTGCTGCCAACACCTCTTTGGCCATCTTCTTGTCTTCAAGCTGGCGAACCTGAACTTCCAATTTAACTCTCATCTCATCAAGGCCCTTAAGTTTATCTGTTTGGGTTACCAAGTCATCTTCCAGTGCGCCACGGGTAGTCTTAGTAGCGGCAACTGTTTTTCTAAGATCTCCGTTAACTGAATTCAAATCGGCCGCGGCCTTAAATACTTCGTCAAAGCTCTTAGCATTGATTAGAAGTTCCAGTGGGCTACCTTCGGCATCCTGCTTATGGATAGCAAGCAACATGCCGGCCAGCAAATCTCGTTCATGGGCTAGCTTGGCGTTTGTTTCATCAATATGACCATTGACGATTTGTAGCTCGAGTTGCGCGGTATCAATTTCCGTTTGAGTAGCGAGTACATCAAGTTGACCCATAGCTGAGTCATTTTCAATAAGCGCGATCTCATTCATTAGTGACGATGATTTTTTTGCGTACTCGGAAATCTTCTTTTTATAGTCGCTAAGTTTTGAATTGATCGTCTGGATCTGCGCCTTACGATCCGCAATTTCTTTTTGGAGCTGAGTAGGATCAACTGCTGCGCCCTCCGCGTATAGCAAAGTCGGGCTTGCAAAGCTTGCAAGCAGGGCAGTCAGCATCATTGCCTCCCCTATCCCCCATCGACGCATATGACCACTAGGTTACGGGTTGCTGGTTGCAGGCTACAATTCAACCAACAAGTGTCGCAAAACGTTAGTCGAGTCGCGCAATTGCCAGGTTAATTCGTCGTACTGCTTCTTCCTTGCCAAGTGCCCACAAGAGCTCAAACGGGCTAGCTGACTTTTCTGCGCCAGACAATGACACTCTAAGCGGCCACAATACATTTCCAGCCGAGAGTTCCTTGCCAGTAATATACTCTTTAATTGTCTTCTCGAGAACCGAAATATCCGCAAAGGTGATTTCGTTGAGTGTTTGTATAAACTCACCAACGTCTGTCAGCTGTTTCTTTGCGTCGGCAACATCAGCTTTTTTCCAAACAAGTATGGTCGAATTGTACTCTGGCAAAGTAAGCCGACTCTTAGCAGCAAGTGCCAAATCGTCGAGCGTGTTCGAGCGTGGCTTCTCAATAATAACAGCGCGACGAGTTGTCTCGTCCGCAAGATCAAGAGCTGGCGCGAATTTTGCCAATACACTAATCAACGCCACGTCGGTCATGGCATTCAGGTAGTGATGGTTCATCCAATCGAGCTTCTCATGATTAAGGACCGCGCCACTCTTGTTTACACGACTCACATCGAACAGCTCAATCAGCTCAGTTAGTGCGTATAATTCTTGATCAGATTTCGGGTTGAACCCAAGCGTTCCAACGAAGTTAATCAGCGTCTGTGGCAGATAGCCCTTGTTCAAATAGTCCTCAACAGCCACATCGCCCTGACGCTTAGAAAGCTTAGTCTTATCGGCGTTCAAGAGTAATGGCAAGTGACCAAACTCCGGCGCCTTCCAGCCGAACATATCGTAAAGCAAGGTCTGCTTTGGAGTTGACGGTAGCCATTCTTCACCACGCAAAACGTGAGTGATGTCCATCAGGTGATCGTCGACAACAACTGCTAGGTGATAGGTTGGAAAACCGTCTGTCTTCAAAATTACTTGGTCGTCAATTTCATTGTGACTAATGGTCACGTCACCACGAACCAGATCGTGGAATGTGGTCGAGCCTTCTGGAATCTTCATGCGCAGTACGGAAGTTTCGCCAGCAGCCGTCTTAGCCTGCACTTCCTCCGGCGACAAACTCAAACACCGACGATCATACTTTGGCGTTTGCTTAGCAGCTGTTTGAGTAGCGCGCATTTCTTCGAGTCGCTCGGCCGTACAAAAACAACGGTACGCGTGACCGGCGTCGAGCAATTGCATTGCGTGTCTCGTGTAGAGTTCGAGGCGCTGTGACTGCACATACGGACCGAACGCACCCTTCTCACTCAAGGTTCCGTCAGCTTGCAAAATTGGACCTTCGTCATGCGTCAGTCCCAAGCTAGCAAATGTCTTCAGGAAGCCCTCGACCGCACCCGGAACAAGCCTTTTTTGATCTGTGTCTTCAATACGAATCATGAACTCACCTCCGTACTTACGAGCATAAAAGTAATTGAAGAGCGCTGTGTGAAGCGTTCCAATGTGCATGTAACCAGTAGGCGAAGGAGCAATACGGGTTCGGACGGACATAGAGCAAGTTGAGGAGTTGTAAAGTTGTAAAGCTATCTGAAGAGTTCCTGAACGACTCGCCGCACCGCGATGCCAAATCGTTTACGCATTAGCGCCTCCCAAGCGACGACGATCGGAAAAACAACTACTGCTCGACCGATTCGTTGCCAACGCCAGGGCTGCTTGATTAACCTCCATAACCATTCTACTCCGCGTTTGCGCCAAGCGGGAGGCGGGATCAGATTTGGATGAGACAACGTGTGGATGGCGCCGCCTACCCCAATAAACAATCTAACCGAGGGAATTCTATCTTTCATCGCCATTATCACCTTTTCTTGCTTGCCTTGCCTACGTCCCCTCCCCTGTCCAAGAGCCACCGCGACGACAACTGGTTCAAGCGAACCAACTCGCGCCAGACTTGCCTCAGATAATCTTGGTGTTACGTCGTCAACTATGCCGGGATCGAGCGGAACAACATCAAGGGTTGGAAATTTCTGTTTGAAGAGCGCGCCTACAGTTTCCGGTTCCTTACCAGAACCGCCGAGCAGTAGTAATCGTTTGCCTTCAAGCGAACAAAGTTCCGCTAAAAGCTCAAGTGTCGCAACTCCAGTATGACGAGATTGCAAAACTTCACCGTCCTCAAGAGCCGCGCTCGCAAACCGAAGTCCAGTGCCGTCAGGAATTGCCAAATCAGCATGATCAAGAATTGATCTGAACTCAGGATCCCCCATGGCTGACAATAACATCTCTGGATTTGGAGTCACTACTACTGCCGTTTGATCCCCTCGAATAATTGAAAGCAATTTCTCCCGTAATTCAACGCTCGTAAGATCGTCAATTTTGACGCCGAGAAGTTTGTGTTGATTAGCTGCCATAGTTGCGTCGTAAAACACTAGTTCTTGCGTCTCAAAATAAGCGTTGAAATTATAACGAACGTTCCCGCGCCAAGTACATCCATCAGCAGGTCTTTCATGGTGTCAGCTACTCCCGGCTGCATAGGAATAAACGAAACGAATTCTCTGGCGTGGAGTACATCAAGCAGAAACTCATGCCACTCCCAAGCGATTCCAATAAACGACGCAAAGCCAATCATGGCAATTGCTTTAATTAGTAACGGTATACTATCCATGACCTTCTTTTCATAAAGACCTAACCCCTTATCCCAAGCGACATAGGCCAACCAAGCAATAGTGACCCCGCCCAAAAAGTGCATCGGGATATCAAACCACTTCCAGACGCCATAAAGACCGCTCGTGACAGCCAAAAAATTTATTCCGTAGACTAACGCCGCCGGACCAAAGAGCTTGAAAAGTGTTTTTATCATAAAATGGCTTATCTATTGTACAAAAATGACGGGGAAAAACAAGTTGACATAGATTATTTAGCACTCTAAAATGATGAGTGCTAACCCTCGGCTTTCGCCTACGGGCAAGCCCGCACCCCCACATATGACGCCCAACAATTTTACCAGCAAATCCCAAGAAGCAATCCAAAGCGCGCAAATGATTGCGAACGCTAACGGCCAGCAAGGCGTTGAGCCTATTCACCTTCTTACTTCTCTAGTTGCTCAAGAAGAAGGGTTTGTAGTTACAGTTCTTAAAAAAATGGAAGTTTCTATTCCGGCTCTCCGAGCTGATATTGGTCGAGTGCTTGAATCACTCCCAAAAGTCAGCACGCTTGAACGTGGTCCTAACGGCCAGGTCATGCTCACTCCCCCGCTTGCCCAAGCCCTTCAGGTAGCCACCCAAAAAGCTTCCGGCTTTGGCGACGATTACATCTCTACCGAGCATCTCTTCTTAGGTCTTATTGGCGATCGTCTACTTCATGATCTCCTCTCTGTGCACGCTATCACGGAAGACGCAGTACTCGCTGCTCTCAAGGAACTACGCGGTAGCCAGAAAGTTGATTCAGCTGAACCGGAAACAAAGTTTCAAGCAATAGAGAAGTACAGCATGAACCTCACGGAACGTGCTCGTCATGGCAAGCTTGATCCAATTATTGGTCGAGACGAGGAGATTCGCCGCGTCATGCAGGTACTGTCTCGCCGCACAAAAAATAACCCCGTGCTTATTGGCGAGGCTGGCGTCGGCAAAACTTCTATTGTCGAGGGTTTGGCTCAGCGCATAGTTGCCGGCGACGTTCCCGAAACACTCAAAAACAAGGAGGTCGTCTCTCTGGATCTTGGAGCGTTGATCGCCGGCACAAAGTTCCGCGGCGAATTCGAAGAACGCCTCAAGGCCGTCATGCGCGAGATCCAACAGGCTTCCGGCAAGTACATTTTGTTTATCGACGAATTACACATGCTCGTCGGTGCCGGCAAAAGCGACGACTCCCCAATGGACGCAAGCAACCTACTCAAGCCCGCACTCTCCCGTGGTGAGCTGCGAGTGATTGGCGCGACGACTACGAAGGAATATCACAAACACATTGAAAAGGACCAAGCACTCGAACGTCGGTTCCAGCCGATTTTTGTACACGAGCCGAACATTCCTGACGCCATTGCCATGTTGCGCGGTCTCAAAGAAAAGTATGAGCTTCATCACGGCGTGCGCATTTCCGATGGCGCCATTGTTTCAGCCGTCGAACTTTCCGCTCGGTATATCTCTGATCGTCAGCTCCCTGACAAGGCAGTTGACTTGATCGACGAGGCTGCGAGTGCCCTCCGACTACAAATCGAATCAATGCCCGAAGAACTCGATAGATTCAAGCGCGAAGAAATGCGACTTGATATTGAGCGTCGCGCCCTACTCAAGGAAGAGGACGATGATTCAAAAACTCGCCTCAAAGATATCGAACGTTTACTAGCCGACGCCAAAGAAAAATCGGCATCTCTTGAAATTCGCTGGAAGGGCGAAAAAGACATTATTGGAAAGATTCGTGACGTGAAAGCAGAGATCGACAGATTGACGAGCGAGGCGGATTTCGAGGAGCGTCGAGGTAACTTGGAAATCGTCGCCGAGATTCGGTACGGCAACATTCCTGCGCAACGGGCAGAATTCGAAAAGCTAGAAAATGAACTCCGCAAGTTTCAAGCCGAACGCGGTCTCTTGAAAGAAGTCATCACCGAGGAAGACATTGCGCACGTTGTCGCTCGCTGGACGAATATTCCCGTCTCGAAAATGCTCGAAAGTGAAATGACGAAGCTCACGCGCATGGAAGATGAGCTGAAGCAACGAGTAGTTGGCCAAGCAGAGGCCATCACCGCCGTCTCAAACGCGCTCAGACGTTCCCGCGCCGGCATCAGTGAAGAGAAGCGACCTATCGGTTCCTTCATCTTCCTGGGACCAACGGGCGTCGGCAAGACTGAACTTGCAAAAGCCCTCGCTAGCTTCATGTTCAATGACGAGAAGTCGCTCATCAGACTCGACATGAGCGAATACATGGAACGTCACAGCGTCAGCAAAATGATCGGCTCCCCTCCTGGCTACATTGGCTATGACGAGGGCGGTCAGCTGACGGACATGGTGCGTAGACATCCCTACGCCGTCGTACTGTTCGACGAGATCGAAAAAGCACATCCCGAAGTCTTTAACTTGCTCTTACAGATTCTTGAAGATGGTCGGTTAACGGACGCTAAAGGACGCGTGGTCAACTTCAAAAACACCATCGTCATCATGACGAGCAATCTTGGATCCGACGCGATTCTCTCTAATGGCAAACTCGATGGTATTGGGTTCGGTGAATTGAAGACGGACAAAGTCGACATCACCAAGAACAAAATCATGGAGTTGCTCAAAGAACAGTTCCGTCCCGAGTTCTTGAACCGTATTGACGACATCATCGTCTTCCACGCGCTCAGCGCAGAAAATATCGAGGGTGTAGTCGAACTCCAACTGCAACTCATCGCCGACCGTCTCATGGAACAGCGTAAAATTTCGCTCAAGGTTACTGATCGAGCAAAAAAGTTGCTCGCAGAAAAAGGGTACGATCCGCATTATGGCGCTCGGCCTCTCAAGCGCGTCATTCAACACATGATCCTTGATCCTCTCGCCATGAAGATCGTCTCCGGCGAAGTAAAGGAGGATGGATCCGTAACGGTCGACGCAAAGAAAGACGAAATAGAAATCAAAACCAAGTAAACAGAAAAGAGGCTCAGGGGAAGCCTCTTTTTCTTATGTTGCTGGTTTGAAAACCAACCTGTGATCATTCGCGAACTTGTCGAGTCGTTCCTCAACAAATCCCTTAGAAGCCATCTGTGTGTCCATTTTCTTTTCGACACTGTCCAACTTATTCTCAACCCGACCCAATCGAACCTCCACGCTATCTATACGGCTGTGGATAAGATCGAACTGAGGGATGAGATTGTGTTCCATGATACTCGAGAATTTCTCATCGAAGATCCTAGGTACATGTTCCTCAATAACCTCAACAATCACAGCTTTTATCTCTAACAAATCCTGTTTATTCATACATTCAAACATTAAGAATTAGATCTCACGTACTGGGGAGTTATTTCTATTTTATCACACCACTCCCAACCGCCTCTTTAACATTCCTGAACCCATCTCTTCGTAGTAGCTCAGCGAGTCCTTTATTAATTTCGCCGATTACCTGCGGAACCTTGGAAAATCATCCCAGTGATCAGCTGGACGAGTGAGGCGCCTCGACAAATCTTCGCGTAGGCGTCTTCGGCCGTGAAGATTCCGCCGGTGCCGATGATGACGAATCGGTTGCCGGTCGTTTTATATAAATGCTCAATCAGGGCGAGGGACGCATCAGAAGTTGGCTTGCCGCTGATTCCGCCTTTAGTGATGCCGGCAATTTCTGTCTGATCGATTTCCGGACGATCGCGCTTCTTAGTTAGGTTCGACAAAATGATTCCGTGTACGCGATGTCGTTTGCAGACGTCGACCAAACCGTCCAGCTCCCCCGTCAGCAAATCCACCGGCATCTTGATGAAGATTGGTTTACTAGTAGCAATCTTGTCGAGTTCAGTCATTAACAGTTCGAGTCGTTCAGGAGTTGTGAAAGGCTCTCCCCCGCACGTGTTCGGACAACTAATGTTGATCGTAAAAAATTGCCCGATGTCGACAAACGCTCTGAACGCCTTGGCGTAGTCGTTGATGCCGTCCTGCAGTTCAACGGTCGACGCGTCATTGGTCTTCGCTACACTTATCCCAATCGGCAGCGGGAAGGTCTTACCCTTAAGCCTCGACGAGATTGCTTCTGCTCCATCGTTCTTCAGTCCGTAGTAGACGACTAGCCCTTTACTCTTTGGTAACCGCCATAATCGAGGTCTCGGATTCCCCGCGCACGCCTCCCCCGTGATAGAGCCAACTTCCTCAAAGCCAAAACCTACCGCCGCCATCACGTTTGGCAACTGCGCGTTCTTATCGAACCCCGCCGACAAGCCAACTGGATTCGCAAAATGTATTCCAAGAATGTTCTGTTCAAGGATCGCGTCGTCATAACGGTAATTCAAGCGCGCGAGCCCTCGCAATGGTGCAACCGAGCCAATTACTCGACCAGCCAACGTAAACGCATCATGGACATCTTCTGGGTCGCGTTTAAAAATAATCGGCTTTAATATATTTTGATAAGCCCAGGCCTGAAGTTTTGTGGCGAACATATTACAAACGACCGAGATCGAACTTTCCATTCACTGTACACTTCTCTTTTATTTGTTTGGCAAGACTCTGAATATCGTCCTCAAACAAACTTGAATATTCTTCTTCCTCAAATAACTTCATCACAATCCCAATCATTTCTTGGTAGAAATTCGCGTCACCTGTAAGTCTCTCCCAAAAATCCTGACCAACATAGATTGGAATATGTGGTTGTTGACCGATTGTCTCGTCGTGAATCTTCTTGTAATGCCCGCTAATCTGGTCGAGTGTTCCGTACGTAATCCCAATTGCAAAAGTCGGGATAGTCGCCGCTCTATTCTGAAGCAATAATCTATAGGCCGTCTTCATCTCATCCAATATCGGCTTCACATCACCTGCATTGATCGTATTTGGACCAGACTTCAGCTGCATGACTATCCTTCCACCCTCTTTCTTGTTCTCAAATTCAATATCCATTCCAGCTGTGCTCGAAGCTTGCGCACCAAGCTGTTGAGTGCAGAGTCTCTGCATCATGTCCCCAAAAGTTGTGCTAACCGACGTCCCGAATACTCGAGGATACAAGAGAGCCTTCGCGACATTCTCTGGGGTGCACTCCCCCAAAATACCGCTAGACAACGCAGCTATAGCGAATGGATTTACGTTAAACTTTGATAGCTTGTGCCCACTTTCTAATTTTGCTCGAAGTACATCAGCGAATTCAATTTTGAAATACTCACGAATCACCTTTTCGGTTTGTTTATCCATAATGGAAAAGCATAGACCTTTGGTACATTTTTGTCACTTATGAACAAGTAACCACTGCATAAGGCAATGGTTACTATATACTATGTCTGCTATGCCAAAACTTCTTTCGGTTATCGAAGCTTCACTCCGGATCGGCGTCTCCTCTGACACTATTCGTCGCTGGGACAAAAAAGGATTAATCAAAGCCCAACGCTCCCCGCTTAATCATCGTCTATTCGATTTCGATGAAATCATGCGTTTGCATAACAAAATATCAGGCACAAGTAGTGGAAACAACTACAAAGTACTTAGAACAAACAAGAAATCGGGATATACGGCTATTGAACTATTCGCCGGAGCAGGCGGAACTGCCCTAGGATTCGACAACGCTGGGATCGACCATACTCTCCTCACCGATTGGGACAAAGACTCGACCGACACGTTAAAATTCAACAAACCAAATTGGAACGTTGTTCGTGATGACGTGCGAAACATCGACTTTTCAAAAAAAGACGCAGATATAGTAGAAGGCGGCTTCCCTTGTCAATCCTTCAGCTTCGCCGGCAAGAAACTCGGCTTCAGCGATATACGAGGAACAATGTTTTTCGAATTCGCACGTTGCCTTAAAGAAGTCCAACCAAAAATTGCCATGGGTGAAAATGTTCGTGGCCTCCTCGCGCACGAAGACGGACGAACCCTCAAAACGATCATCGGCATCATGAAGGACTTAGGCTATAACGTCGCTTACAAAATTCTCCGCGCTCAATATCTCGATGTTCCGCAAAAACGCGAGCGCCTCATCATTATCGGCATTCGCAAGGATCTCGATCTCCCGATTCTCTTCCCGCGAGAAAGAGATTACACAATCTCAATGAAGGAAGCGTTGGCCGAATGTCCACTTTCAGACGGACAATCATATCCAGATAAAAAACGAGCGGTCATGGAATTGATACCAGCGGGTGGGTATTGGAAAGACTTGCCAGTACCGATGCAAAAAAAATACATGGGAGCTAGCTATTACATGGGCGGTGGAAAAACCGGCATGGCTCGTCGCCTCTCTTGGGATGAACCGAGCCTCACGCTTACCTGCGCGCCAGCACAAAAACAAACCGAGCGTTGTCATCCGAGCGAGACTCGACCCCTCACGGTTCGCGAGTACGCCCGTATTCAAACCTTTCCCGATTCTTGGGACTTCTCAGGCTCGACCACATCCCAATATAAGCAGATAGGAAATGCTGTCCCCGTAAACCTCGGATTCCATATCGGCACATGTCTAAAAGCATCCCTCAATGGCAATGCCGACGAGAAAACCATGGAACTTGCTGAACCAATCGAAAACTAATCAACACAAAAACACGAGCCACTTAGACTCGTGTTTTATGTTACTAACATCCAATGTATATTTCATTTCTCATTGGTTTCGCATGGCTCAAACACGGTCTACGAATGTATGCCACGACCAACCAGAAGAAATTATTGCTATGTATTTCGCAACCAGTTAACAACAGCTTCCGGCATTCTATATCCTGCCCAATCAGATGAAACTTCTGTCACGAATATTCGATCGTTAGAGTCTACAGCCGCAATCAAACGATTAATAATCGCCACAGAAGAGTCGTCAGTTCTAATCAACCACAAAGATTCCATTGGCTTAGCCCAAAATCTATAACTTTTTATCAACTCAAACAACCTAGCGTAATCGAGACTTGTTTCTGGTCGAATCAAGTCGTAAGTAATTAAATATACTTTCATAACTATGGATTTACTTCCTGCGCATCTTCATTTCGCATAGATGAACTGGCGGAATGAGGCGTCTGTATATTCTCGGTCTCCTTTATCGCGGAACTCCCCGACGAAAGATCGGCGTCATTCTGCGAATCTTCGTTGGTAACAATAGTGTCCGAATCTCGTCCCAACACCTTTATTTCTTCGATGGTGCCCTGACTTATGCTAGCACCGTTCTTCCCGGCCTCCACAAGAAAGCTTTCGAGCGTATACATCACAAAATTCACATTTGCCTCCTTTTTGATTTCGCGTTTCAACTCAATTCGAGGACCAATCTTATAACCACCCAAACCAATTTCCCACCAATCATCCTTACTATCATTTGTCACAAAGATAATTGGCTTATTAATACCCTTAGCGTACTCCATCATCTGTTTCCAACCAAGAAAATCACCTGGTCGTTTATCTCGAAATCCTGGTGGGGTCTGAATGCTCATGCGATACTTTCCCTCTTTCTTCTTGTCTTCCAGCTGTTCCGTACTATATGGACTCCCGACACGACCTTCAAATAATACATCAAATTCAGTTCTAATGGGGTCGGCAATGTACCAATCGATTTCTTTCTCGGCCTCTTCTAATTCTTTAGTGGCGGAATCTAAAGCGGCCTTTAATTTCGTCAAAATACGATCTTGTTTTTCTGATGGAAGTCGCAACCGTTCGTTCTCAATATGTCGAACACTTTCGTGAATCCATCCCCATAGCTCTCTTCTTCTCACAAGTTGTTCTGTAATCACTTTTTGACGATTCTGTTGATACTCGAGTGCGAACTGATGAGGAATCCAAATTGATTCCTTACGATCAGAAAGAAATTTAATGAACTCAGTTTTTGCTGTTAACGAATATCGATACACTTCCAATAAAATATTGGCATCAAAAACAAAGACTCCTTCAGACCACCATGACTTGAGATCCGTCTCTGATATCGGATAATGGTCAGGAAAGATATCCTTCATACAAATTACTACGCCTTAGCTCTCTCCATCCCTTCAACAATCAACTTCTTTGCAGCGGCTGCATCTTGCCAACCTTCTATCTTTGTCATCTTCTTCTCTAGGATCTTGTAGGACTCGAAGAAAAATGAAATCTCATCCTTCATGTGTTGTGACACGTCAGCGAGGTCATTAATGTGCTTGAAACGTGGGTCGTCCTTTGCAACGGCGAGAATCTTCTCGTCTTGTCCCTTGTCATCGCTCATGACGAGAACGCCAATTGGGCGAACGTCGACAGCAACGCCTGGGAACAACGGGTTCGTCACAAGTACCAACACGTCGAGCGGATCGCCATCGCCTCCTAGGGTCTCTGGGAAGAAACCATAATCAGCCGGATAGAACATTGGCGAAAAGAGAACGCGATCAAGCTTGATGATCCCCTGCTCTTTATCAAACTCGTACTTGTTCTGCGATCCCTTTGGAACCTCGATAATTGCCTGACAGACTTCTGGAGCCTTCGAACCGATAGAAAGTTGCATAAGATAAATTTATTGTCCAAATACTACCTGAGTCGTCATTGATTTGTCACGCGCCGGATCACCAGATGGATTGTCATTATGGAACACTAGTGAACCGATCGACCCAACCGGCTGGGTCGGGAACTCGATCGTCGCTGTAAATGGCACAAAGTCTTCAGTCATCCAATCGCTATCTGCCCGTGCCTGACCTCCACCGATTTCTTGCCCGACAGAATTAAGTACCTTTACGGGAAAAACTGCCTCAAAATACCAAGGCCCTTTTGCTGCCCCATGGATAACGTACGGACTCGTAAATGGCTCAGAACTAAATGTCGCGTGAAAATCTTCTGAGCTAATAGTTGACTGCGCGTCCGGCGACCGAGTCACGGGTGTCGACGCAACACAACCAGCACCGAAAAGAGCCAAGCTTAATGAAACAATAAGCATTTTCTTGAACATATAGGTCAAAGTATACGGGAAACTACTAATTTTGTATACTGCGGTTATATGCAGCATTCAAAGATGTTCGCCTTTTTGTTAGCAGCTGGCTTCCTCTTCTCCCCCGCCGCAAAAGCTCTAGCTTTCGATCCAAACTACATCATCTCCGACGACGAGATGCGAGATTCGACTACAATGGATTTTCCACAGATTGTCGCGTTCTTATCGCGTGGTTATTTGTCGACATATCGAACTGAAGACGTAAACGGACTCTACAGAAACGCAGCCCAGATTATTTACGCAACTAGCCAAACGTACGGCATCAATCCACAGGTTCTGCTCGTCCTTCTACAAAAAGAACAAAGCCTAGTTACAGATGACTCCCCCTCACGCGGACAACTAGACTGGGCCACTGGTTACGGCGTGTGTGACAGCTGTCATGTGGGCGATGGAACAATGGCGCGTTTTCAAGGCTTTGCCAAACAAGTAAACTCGGCCGCTTTGCAATTCATCGAAGGCTACATGGCGGATATGGACTCACGCGGAGTGACGGCCGGTAAGTACGGCCCAGGTCTACCGGTGAATATCGACGGCACCGCAGTCACCCCAGCCAACGCGGCCACCGCTGCGCTCTACGCTTACACCCCGCACCTACACGGCAACCAAAACTTCGCCGCCCTGTGGAATGCTTGGTTTGGTCGAGATTATCCAGATGGCACGCTCATGCAAGTCCCTGGTGAATCTGGTGTTTGGCTGATGCAAGACGGCTATCGCAGGCCAATCACTAGCCAATCCGCACTTCGCTCGCGCTTTAACACGAGCTTGATCGTTTCGATCTCGAAAACTACTCTCGAGCGTTTCGCAGTTGGCAAAGCAATCAGTCTGCCGAATTACACACTCGTCAAAGATGAATCCGGCAACATCTCGCTCTTAGTCGACGACTCGCTTAGAAAGATAGACAGCATGGCAACTTTTCACGCTATCGGTTTCTCGGAGGATGAGATAATCGACATTACAAACAACGACGCCGCCAACTACGACACCGGCGAGGCCATCACCTCAACCGCACTCTACCCTCAAGGTCGCTTGCTCCAGCTGAAAACTAACGGCGCAGTTTTTTACATTGAAAATGGAACTCGCCACGCCGTCCTGGACAAGAGCGTTCTCAAAGCCAGATTCCCAAATGACACATTGTTCCCAGCGGCGCCAATTGAAGTAGAACAGTACAAAGAAGGTAAAGCGGTTGGTCTAAATGATGGAACGCTGGTGAAGGTTGCGGACAATCCAACGGTCTATGTAATTTCTGATGGTTTGCGTCGCGCTATTCCTACAGAATCTGTCTTCACGTCTTTTGGCTACAGCTGGAAAAATATTATTACCGTCACACAGAGCGTTTTAAACTTACACCCGCTCGGTGATCCATTGCAGTCAGCAACGGAAGATACGGTCAAAGCAGCGTCAAAATAATCTATGCTAGTCTTTGCCGGCTTTGTTCCTAACTCCCCCTTGCTCATGCCAGGGATCAATACCTCGCGTTTGAGCGAGGCTGAAGAAACCGTGCATGCACTCCATGAACTAGGTGATGACCTGTATGCCGCGCATCCAGACACCATAATCCTCTTGTCACATGGCACGGCAGTGTACGAGGAAGCTTTTTCCGTAAATGTTGCTGATCCGTACACTACGGATCTTTCCGCGGTCGGCGACCTTGATTATCGCAAAGAATATCACCCAGATTTTGGATTCATTGATGCTCTCCAGCGTTTCGCCCGCAAGAATTCTATTCCCATGTCTTTGTCGACAGATGAAAAACTCACTTTTCCGTCAGCCGTTCCGCTCCACTATCTAACTGCTCATCTAAAAAATGTTCGAGTTGTCCCAGTTGCTCCATGTTCACTTGATGGCAAGGCACACTTTTCTTTCGGTAACACGCTTCAACACATCATCATGCAAAGTGACAAGCGCGTGGCCATCATCGCTTCTGGAGACATGGGGCATGCAGAAAATGCCGGTGACTTTGACGAAAAATTACTGACCTTCTTCAAAGAACGAAACAGCTCTGGCCTTCTTCAAGTAGACCCAGACCTAATTACTCAAGCACAAGACACATCGTACCGACAGATTTGTATGCTTTTTGGCGCTCTAGACGGAATACATGTAACTCCAGAAATTCTTAACTACGCAAAACCTTTCGGCGTCGGCTACGCTGTAGTGAATTTTGTCCTGTGATCGCTGAAGTGATTCCTAGCCTAAAACTCCCCCGCCGTTTTTCGTTTTTTGATTATCAAATTCCTGACTCAATGGAAGTTGGCATTGGCGACCTGGTCAATGTTCTGTTTCATGGTCGAGAAATTGTCGGCGTTGTCCGTGGTCTAAAACTAACGTCAGAGGCGCGGAAACTCGCGCCCGTCCGCTCCGTCGCCTTGCGCGAATGGTGTAGTCTTCGTGACGTCGAGCGGCTCGAAACAATTTCCTCGGCCATCGCCCAATCACCCTCAAGCCTACTACACACAATCGGTCCGTCAGGAATGGCTCCCCCTCCACGTAGTGGAGGGGGTAAGGGGGGCGGGCAAGGTCCGATCACCGTGAAACGCTCCGACGTCTCTCACGTCACCGAAATTCTCAAAGACACCGCTCCCGTCCAAGCCCTCATCGGCGACTTCGCATTAGGCGTGGTTCTCGTCCACGCTCTCGCAAAGTCAGCGACCGATCAAGTCCTCGTCCTCGTCCCAACTGAGCGCGACGTCGAACTCGTCGGTGCAGGAGTCATGTTACATGGGCACACAAAGCCACGAGAGAGAACATCGATTGCATCAGCCTGGCGAAAGGGCGAAATCAAACTCCTCGTCTCTACCCGTCTCGCATCCCTTCTCCCCGCTAAAAAAATCTCCGCTATCGTCGTCCTTGACTCCGGTAATGACGAACACGCCAGCACCCGCCGTAACCCCCGTTTCGACGCCCGCGAAGCCGCAAAGCTTTTAGCCGCCCAACACAAAGCAAGGCTATTCTTCATTGACCCCTTGCCCCGACTAGAAGAACTGGTAGGGACGGATGACATACTCCCCCTTCTTACCAAAAAGGGGGCCGGGGGGAAGTCTGACGGCGGCCATCCGCCGCCTCAGCTCATCTCCCTCAAGCACCCTCTCGAACGCTCCGGCATCGATCTGGTTTCTACGTCTCTCCTCGACAGCATCGAACGCTCTTTACTTGAGCGTAAAAAAGTGCTACTTTTTTTGAACCGAAAAGGCGTTGCCAAGCGTCTACAGTGCGGTGCCTGCGGACATATTCCACTCTGTGGAACCTGTGGCAATGTGCCGAGCGTCCGCAAGGATGACTTAGTCTGCGCTAGCTGTGGCACGGAAATGTGGTTGCCTGAAACATGCCCGTCATGCGGTAAGGCCAAGATTCATTTTCGCGGTATCGGTGGCGCAAAGGTTGCCGATGACTTGCAAACAAAGTTTCCAAACGCAAAAGTCGGCGTTATTGAAAAAGGCAAAGTAACTAACAGCGACGCTGACATTCTCCTAGTCACTGAATACTTCTGGAGTTCTTTTCAAAAACCGTTTCTAAAGATGAACTTCGGCGTAGTGGCTGATTTAGCCGCAGATCTTGGTCTGCAAAGCGATGATTTCCGAAGTGCGGAACATATTGCCAGAAAGCTATCTCGTCTTATACTATTTGCTAAGCGTGAAAACGCTGAGTGCATTCTCCAAACCTGGCTGCCAGATATCATCTCGCCAATGTTAGATCTGCCTAGGTTCATAGCGTCCGAACGCGAGCTCCGCGAACGCTACAAACTCCCGCCTTTCTCCTCCCGTTATATTCTCGAAGGCGCCACACTCGACGAACTACCAGAATCAATCAAACAGCTCGCTCGCCAACATGGCGATGCAATCGAAATCAGATTCCCCTCGGCGTACAGACAAGGCGGCGCCTTGTCCCTACACCTACTTCCCGACTCCATCAAAATCACCCCCGACACTTCTTATGCCCCCAATGACTGTCCTCCACAATCCGAATAAAGAACTCCGCGTCGTTTCTGAAGCCGTGGATATTTCGCGTTTGGGTACCAAGGAATTCAAAAAACTTATCAGTGACCTAAAGATGACCATGGAGGAAGAAAACGGCGTCGGCATCGCCGCTCCGCAGGTGGGCGTACATGACCGCGTGATCATTGCGGAGACAAAAGATCGGACCAACGGCCTTTATCAATCCAGAGATCACTGAGCGGGCCTTTAAACTCATTGACGGAGAGGAAGGCTGTCTATCAGTGCCGGGCATTTGGGGCATTGTAAAGCGCCACCGATCAGTCACCGTCAAAGCACTGCTAGATGACGGCAAGCAGGTCACAGTTAAGGCTACAGGATTACTCGCCATTATTTTCCAACATGAAATCGACCACCTTGACGGCATCCTTTTTATTGACCGAGCCACAGAGTTGCGAAAGACCGGAAAAAGCCGGATCTAAACTCCGCGTCGCCTTCTTTGGCACGCCGGAATTCGCCTCACGGTTCCTCTCGGGTCTAATCGATGACTCGTATTTCAAGATTGTCGGCGTCGTTACTCAACCGGATGAACCAGTTGGCCGAAAAAAGATTTTGACTGCGCCTCCAGTAAAAACACTCGCGCTTGAGAAATGTATTCCCGTTTATCAGCCTTCTAAATTAAAAGACGAATTTTTCTTAAACGCAATTCAAGGACTTAAGGCCGATATTTTTGTTATTGTCGCTTATGGTCGAATCCTGCCACAGGCACTCCTCGACATGCCACGCTTGGGTTGTATAAATGTACATCCGTCAATGTTGCCGAAGTACCGCGGTCCGTCGCCTATGCAAGCCGCCATCGCAGCGGGTGACGAACAGACAGCCGTGACAATCATGAAAATCGACGCTCAGATGGACAGCGGTCCCATCCTCGCCCAAGAAACAATCGACCTCGTTAATGACGAAACCGTCGCCACACTCACCGAAAAAGTTGTAACTCTCGGAGATCCGCTTCTTCGAAACACTCTTAAGGCATTTCACGAAGGCAACATCATCCCCCGCGAACAGGATCACTCAGCCGCCACTTTCTGCAAAATCCTCACGCGCGATGACGGCAGAATTGATTTGTCGAGCGACCCCAAGGTACTCGACCAAAAAATCCGCGCCTATAATCCCTGGCCAGGAACCTGGACAATGATTCAGCATGACGGCAAAGAATTGCGCGTTAAAATTTTGAAAGCAAAACTAGTCGAGGGGAAACTCGAAATCCTAGAAGTCCAGCCAGAAGGCGGAAAACCAATGACAACCGCAGATTTTACACGCGGATACGGAAAAGCATTGACTTTCTAGCGAAAGCGGGTATCATTTGAGCCCTGTTTCCCCGCCACTCAGCCCCAGAGGTGCCCGTGTTCCTCACTAGCCATCCAGCGTTCAATAACGCCCTCATCGTCCTCAGCGCTTTTGGATTCTTTGGAGTCGGACTCGTGGACTTTGCCGTCCAGGTTTCCTATTGCGCGGAAATCGCCAAAACGATTCAAGCCGCTGATCGCGAAAAAAAGATCGATTCTCTGAAAACCACGCGCCTGGTTCTCCAGATATTCTGTCTCATATGCGGTTACGCCCTCTTTTCCCTCATCATCACCTCGTCCGGGGTGAAGTGACCAACTTGCCGAGCCCCGCCTGCCCAACACGAATCCCGGGTAGCACGTGCTCGGTTTTCGTTTTCTCGCGTTTTGATTCGTCGAAGGAGAGGAAGATCAGAGGAAGAAGTAACAACGAAATTCCCAGAGGGTGATTCAAGTAAGGCGTGAAGATGTGAACTGTTAGGACGAAAATCGACGAACAAAACAACCCGACCACTATCCAACTATCGTCGAGTCCTTTTCGTAAATGCGACAGAGTCGCGTTAGCAAAAGACAGGCCGATGAGAAGGACACCGAGTAACCCGAGAACGCCGGTTTTCAACCAAAGATCCTGATAGCCCCATTCAAAACGATAGGTCGTCCACTCGCCAGTGCCGTTAATGGCCCGGACTCGAGGGTCATCAGATATAAAAGTAACTTCTTTCCCAAATCCCGACCCAATAATCGGCGACTTCATTATCTCCGTCATCATTGGTGGCAAAAGATTCCAGCGGCTCGACACAGCCAGGTTTCGATCCTGACCGGCGTCGGACTTATAAAACGCAGACTGCGTGAAGTCTGGTCGGAAAGGTAGAGGGAAGATAATTGTGAGCCAGACGAACACTACGCTCGCGACGATGCCCACGAATAATACTGACTTCCTTCTAACCCGTTCCCAAAGTTGTTTAGGTTGCCAGAGAGAATACACGATAAGAATCGCCCCCGCTGGTAGCGCAGCAATCACGAAACTCCGCGACAAACCGGCAAGCAAGGCCGACAGACATAGCGCAAGAATAGCCGAACCAAGTAGTTTTTCTTTTAAGGTTGTTTGAACAGACACGACGCCGGATAGAAATAGAATAAAAAATGACGCAATGACGATCTGACTCTGACCGAATACTCGGAAATACCATGCCCCATTCGGGAACAACACGGCCATTTTTGCCGGCGCGGTCAGCAAAGTGATCTCGAACAGTCGTGCATCGCGCACGAACGTGTACACGTGTGCGAGGACTTTCCCTGGCAAGTGCGTGAACGCGAACATGAGACCGAGGGTCGTCGCTGATACCCACACTGCTGACACCGCGAGTGTCATGAGCATGAGACGCTTCTTCTCATTGTCCCATTTGATCGACAAAATCGGCAACGCGTAGAGAATCGGCAAATAAGAATTGAAATCGTCGAACGCGTTTCCTTTGTTGTTCTGCAAAAAGCCGACCAAGCCACCTAGCAAAACGGCTAGTCCAAAAACCACCCACGGAATGTCCCGTCGCGGGCTCCATTGCCATGCAGTCATCCTGAGCCCGTTTGACGGGCGAAGGATCTGAATGGTAAAGGCAACCATCACTCCCAAAAAAATCGCAATACGAACAGACAACGGCACGCCAATCGACGACAGATCAAACAAGTGTCCGTGCCCGCCAACGAAGATCTCGAGAAACGCAAAGGCAATGCCCCACTCAAGTCGTTTCATCGACAAAACAAACGCCACGATCCCAGCTGCTGCAACTGGCACAATCGACACCCACGAATGCTGCACCAACGCCGCCAAAATATGCGCGACGAGTAGTCCCGCGAGCACGTACCACGAATTTTTGTCGAAGAATTGTTTGATCATAAAATTACCAAGATCCTCCCCCACCACCGCCCGAACCTCCTCCCGATGATCCTCCTGACATTCCGCTTGAATGTGGAGTGGCGGCTGTCACAGCCTGGCTAAAAGCGCCATTAAACTGTTGGAGATTCGTAATTAATAATGTACTTGAAAATGCGTGATTCGACTGGTCTTCGTACCAACTGGGTGTAGATTGATACAGTCCTTCAAACTTCTTCGCCCACTGACTTTCTACGCCAAGTGCCATGGCGAATGGCAAGAATTTCTCGAACGTCTCTGGCTCTAACTTTGGTGCATTCAGCAACTCGAGCTTATCCTTTTCGGTTAGCTGTAAGAATTCCTTGAATCCCGCAATATCCGCCTGTGCCTGCGTTCCTTTAGGAGTGAATTGCTTGGCCATCTTAGCTGCTCCGGCCATTCGAATGATGATATAAATGATCCCCGGGAAGGCTAGGACGACTCCAAGCCCACTAGTGATAATTGATAATGCGAACGCTCCAAAAATAACAGCCACTAAGGCAATCGCTAATTTTGTGACAAGTTTATCAGCTGCCTCCTTTGAGGCCTTATCGTAATATCCCTGGTCTCGAAGATAATCATCAGTTTCTGTTTTCACCCGCTCAATCTCTTCATGAAAAGTATCTTTGTCCTCTAGTAACGCGCTCAACGAAACCGCCTTCCCTCCCCCAAAAAATAAATTCCAAATAATTTTTTCCCCTGGATGCTTGAGCGCGGATCCATCCTTCAGCTGAACAAATTCAAAATCTTTTTTATCGGGCCAAAACTTAATTACTTGGACAGTGTATTTAATCTTGATGTAACCGCGAACGGCTAAATCTAAAATAACTGAAGAAATATCTTTTGTATCAACTGATTGGTCGAGTATTGCCCCAACATCAAGCGGAGTCAGTCCCTTCGGTGGCTGATACTGTGTCACGACCGGTCCTCGGTAACCCTGCTTCTTAAATACTCTTGATAAAACAGTAACAATCATGGTGATGATGATGACAACAAAGAACAACGGAACCAACAGAAACAACCAATCGCCTCCAGACAAGGTAACGTCAGACGAAGAGCCAGAATCAGCATTCGCAACTACCGTGTCATTAACAATACCAAGCGGAATGCTCGCTGCAATCGTCAAACCTTCGCCAACGTCTAGCGCCTTTGTCGTATGGTAACCGGCTCCCCCTAAGTTATAACCGAAAGTACAGTTCCGTTCTGTGCTCCCCTGCGCGCCGGTATAACAGTTCATGTCAATCTTCGTCTCTTGGCCGGGTACAATCACCATCGCTTCTGCTTTTTCGATCGGTACCTGCCAACCATTACCAGTCACGTTCCAGTACAACTCGTCATGATCTTCGAATGGTCGAATTACATTCGTAACCGTGTAATCGATAACATAAGTGTGCAACCCACTGATAGTTTCGTTTGCATCCCCAATTTTAATGTCGAGGTTTCCATTGTTCGTAGACTCGACGTAATGATAGGCTCGACCATTCTCATCCTTCACGCTATTAACGGTTATGCCGATGTCTGGACCGTCGACGGCAGAGAGCGGGATATCGCGAAAAATTCCGTGTCTTTGATTATCGCTAAAATTATAATTGATTCTTTCGTTCACCCCAACCGAGCCATTCTCGTTCAAGGTAATAGTCGAGTAGAAACTATCAATCTTTTCAAGTGACATATTACTTTTCGAAAGAAACATTTACTACTTCTTTTTCTTTCTCGTCTGCACCAAAAAACTCGAGCCTAGTGAAACCGAGCATCGGGGCAATAAGGTTCGACGGAAAGACTTGAACCGCATTGTTCATCTCACGAACGGTCGCGTTGTAATAGCGTCGAGCAGATTGAATGTCATCTTCGAGCGTCACCAGTTGAGCTTGAAGTTGCTTAAAGTTTTCTGACGCCTTAAGCTCGGGATACGCCTCAGCCACCGCAAAGAAGCTCTTGAGAGCACCTGAAAGCGCCGTTTCTGCCACCGCTCGGGCAGCTACCCCGCCTCGCTCAACACTAATAGCCGCCATACGCGCCTTCGTCACCTCCTCAAGCACTGTCGCCTCATGTTGCTGGTATCCTTTCACAGTTTCGACAAGGTTCGGCACCAAATCATAACGTCTTTTTAACTGTACATCTATATCTGACAACGCATTCTTTGCTCGATTATTATTACTAACTAGTCCATTAAAAATGTACACAACACCGCCAATAACTCCAACGACGATCAGTAATATTAATAGAGGCATATATTGAGTGTTAATTTCGCTTAAGCCAAGCAGAAACGTAGGCGAGAACAATAAACTTTGGAGTACATGCCCAAAGTATAAGCCACGGAATAAGCCCGTGATGCTTTTTCATATACTTGCGTAAACTAGTGCGAATCCATTTCTGCTTTCTGATCGTCGCCACTTTATTAAAACTGTGGCCTTTGTGATGAATAACCTCGCAGTCACCATATGATCGAACTTTGAACCCAGCGTCGACCGTCATTTTGCAATAATCTACCTCCTCAAACCAAATGAAATATCGCTCGTCGAGCAAGCCAATCTTATCCATGACTTCGCGACGAATAACCATAAACGCGCCCATGATGGAATCAACATCCTGCGTTTTCAACGGATCGACATCCCGCATCATGTATTTGTCGACGGCTTTCAAATGCTTGAACACGTGCGGCAACTTGAACAATATTTCGAGCTGATCGACGAGCGTCGGGAAGCGACGAATACTCTCCTGGTGTGAACCATCGGGATAGCGAATAACACAACTACCAATGCCAACTTCTTTATCAGCATCGAGGTGATCAATCATGCGCTGCATAACCCCCGGCGGGACAATCGCATCCGGGTTCAAGAGCAGGGCGTAGCGACCGGTCGTCTGCTTGAGACCAACATTAACCGCAGCGGCAAACCCTCTATTCTGCTCGTTCACAATCACTTGCGCCTCGGGCAAAATTTCATGTACAAAACTTGGCATCTTCTTGTCGTTCGCGTTATCTACAACTACTACATCAAAATTCACATCATGCGCTGCTGCCAAACTCATAAAACATGCCCGCAAAACTTCGGGGTCTGTCTTGTAGGTAACGATCACTATTGTTACGTCTCTTAGTTCAGTGTTCATAGATGATGTTTCTCTGCAATTATCTCACGCGCTGCCTCATATTTCTTAATGCTCACCGGTTTCCATGGCGACAACCTCCACGGCAATTGATAGGCCAGTTTAGGCAACCAGGTCGAGCCGATTCTTGACTCCCCGTGAATACCAACGTGGAATAACACTTCTGGCACAAGGACGCCAACCTTTCCACGCTCGAGCATCGTTAACCACACATCCCAATCTTGTAGTCGCTTAATGGCATTGTCGAATCCTGGAAAATCAGCTCGACGAACAAGCGAAGTAGTATGCACGAAGTTCATCTTCTTGAGTTTATCTACGTTAAACGTCGTACCCCAAAAAGTCTTCCAACCAAACGTAAAACCGGAATACGCATAGCTCGATTCCGGATGCGCATCAAGTAACTTCGCCATCTTCTCAAGCATTTCTTTCTCCATGATCACATCCGCGTCGACGAAAATTACGAACTCCCCCTTCGCCTCCTTGAATCCCCTATTTCTCGCCGGGTTAGATCCTTGGTTCTCTTGCTTAATAGAAATTATCTTTCCCTCGTACTTCTTCAGAACCTCCTGCGTATTATCCGTCGAGCCATCATCAACCACGATCACCTCGATGGGGCTGTATGTCTGCGCAAAAACCGAATCCAAACAAGCCGAGATAGAATCGGCGTGTTGAAACGTAGGAATGATAACGGAAATCATTGATTGCATATTTCCTTTAGTTTTCCCATCTGCTCTTCTCTCGTAAACTGCTCAAGCACTCGCACTCTCCCCCGCGAACCCATGGAGGCGCGCAGTTCAGGGCTGTCAATGAGTATCTGCAAGCCCTTCACAAGGTCATCGGTAGTGTCATCGACGAGCACGCCCGTCTTGCCGTCTACTATCGCTTCAGCCACTCCCCCGGTGCGTGTACCAACGACAGGGAGGCCGAACAGATTCGCTTCGAGGTACACGATACCAAACCCTTCACGATCAATACTCGATTGCGTGGTCGGCATGACAAAAATATCTGCGTCAGCGTAAATTTCAGGCAAGGTTAAGTCATCAGCATCCGTAATCATCGTTACGCGCTCTCCGAGTCCAAGCTCAATGATCTTCGCCTTAATCTTCTCTTTCATTGGCCCGTCACCTACGATCGTGTATTTCGTATTCGACAGCTTAGTCATCGCGTCGAGCACCTTCAAATGCCCCTTACGCTCTACAAGCCGGGCGACGGTCAATAACGTTACGTGTTTGTCATCCTGAGCAGAGCGAAGGATCTGATTGGTTGGCACAGGGAGGCCAATCGCCCCAGCCGCCAGTTTCGCCAAATCCCTCAAATCAGTCCATCCTTTTCCCTTCCTCACTCCCTTTGACGCCTCAACTAACGCATCCGCCACCGGCGGATATATGCATAGTACGGGCCGACTTCTATGTCGGCCCTCTCTCAGGCTCTCGACCTCACTTTTCAATGCCTCCGAATTTACTACAACCGCCTCCGCTCCCCTCAGGATTCTCCCGGTCAACCACCTCTTCCACGCATTTCTCCTCGCCAAATCAAAATCCATGCCGTGCAAAAATATCACGTAAGGCTTTGATCCCATCATCTTTGCTAACCACGCCACAGTTCCTACTGGCAAAATCTCATGTATAAAATACAGATCTGTCACTTGATTACTCTGCCAAAAAATCGGAAAAATTAATTCATAACTTGGTCGAGCAATCCGTTCAATAGCAACAGACGGATAAGTCAAAACAATCGCGTCAATATACCGCGCAATACCGCCACGAGCACCCTCTTTTTGAAGTGTTGGAATAGCTACTCGTTTCATACGGAAGAAACTTCTTCGGCAATCCCATTTTGTCTAAAACGAGGGACAATTGCCCAGAGCGCGCGCAGATGTTCAACCGTCAGTGACTTCGTGGAAAACGCAACAATGAAGAAGACTACTGCGCCAAGCGGAATAGTCAAAATCCAAGGAATAAACGCTTTAGAAATCATCACTACTCCGGCCATCACCGCTCCACTCGCCAGCGAGCCACCAATGAATGGAATGAGATCAAAGAACGGAACTTTGATTACGCGCTGAAGCATGATGTACCCAACCGTGAACATAAATGAAAAACTAATAAACGCCGCTACGCCAGCACCTTCTATTCCAAGTCGTGGAACTAGAATTAAATTAGATACGATGTTAATCACCATGGTCGCGCCCATAATTGCTGTTTTAGTAGACTGTCGACCAGTGGCATTGAGGAGCGAACCAACTGGATAGTCAAGAAAAATAAATAACAACGCGAACACGAGAATCTGCAGCGTCGGCGCAGCTTCTGCAAATTTAGAAGTATAAATGAAATTAATAAAGTCTGGAGCCAGGGCGAACAAGCCAAAAACAACTGGAGCCGCTAACAAAGCCATGTACCACTCAGCATTCAAAAAAGTATTTTTTAGCTTGTCTGGTTCGTTCGCCTGTGCACTCATGGTCGGATACAGCGCACCGATGAACGCCAATGGAAGGAACTGGAACGCGTACGTGAGCTTGTACGCCACCGCGTATACGCCCACTGCCGCCTGTCCGTAGACCATGTTAATAGTGAACGAATCGACGTACGAATATATTTTCACGAAGACTGCCGCCAAGAAAAACATAAAAGACATCTTGAGTGGCTTCAGTCCCTCGGAGAACTCCGGAACTATCGCCTTCCAACCTAATCGACGAACAACCTGGCTCACCGAAAAAATTGCGTTCCAAGCACTACCAGCAATAAGCGCAACAATCAGTAGTGTCAGATCCGTCGAATTGGTCAAAAGAACCGTCGCCCCGATAATCGTAGTGATAGTCTGGCCGACGAATATTCCGATCGACTCGTACTTCAAGTTCTGAAACCCTCGCAAAACACCAAAGTACGCCAGCGAAACGGTGTCGAGTAACATGATAGCAATTGCAATATGCGTCAGCCTCGCTGCCTCTGCATCAAATCCTAATAATGGTGGCAAAACTATCGCCAGCACAATCGTCACCGGAATTGTCAGCAACTTATTCGCGAGTACATTCCTCACATGCTTCAACGCACGATCATTCTCACGCGCCACCTCTCGTATCAGCACCGAGGTAAGACCGACGTCGCCAAAAACACCAATAGTCGTAGTTAGTCCCAAGGCCAAAAAGTAAGAGCCGAGTGCTGCGTCCCCAATTGTTCTAGCAACCACCGCAAAGTACAGAAACGCAATCGCCTTCTGCCCGACAGACGCCACCGTTAAAAGGAACGTATTCCTTGCAAGTTGGGACATATTTACCCCACATCATACGCTAAATGCCCCTAAAAAACAAAGAGCGCGCCCAACCGGTGGCAGCGTGTCAGACGACACTCTCTGTTCCACTCGGGGACGCGCTACGACTTAACGAACTTCACGTAATCCTTTGCGGAATCACGCTCGATCTCGATCATCTCCTCAAAGGTGCCGATCGTGATGTAGATGTTGAGCTCCAGCCCCCCGTTCTCAAGCAACAGGTGGCACCGATCCATGATCGCGGTGGCCACCGCCTGCGGATCGAAGATCGACACATCCGATCCAGGCTCCCCCTCACCGGTCAGGAATTCGATGATGTCGCTTTGTCGATCCTGGTAGATCTCCGATAGACCAACGAGCATCCCCACTTCATAGTGATCATGGGACTTTTCCTTCGGGTTCCAAATGAGGAGCGAAAAATCCACCATGTCGTTAACCTCATTGATCTGCACTCGAAAGTGCACACCTTCTTTCACTTTCACCTTACGTATCACCACGTTCGTGATGAACTTACCCTCATCAGAAAGCATTTCCGACTGCTCTGGAATCTTCATGACACCCTCCGTCCAAGTGGACAAATGATCCTAACACCCCAAAACATTCTCGTCAAAACAAAAACCCCCCGATTGCTCGAGGAGTTCTTGGTTTGATAGTTGATTAACGCTTTCTCCACTGTGGGGAACGGCGGGCACCGCGCTTACCTGGTTTCTTGCGTTCCTTCTTGCGAGGATCGCGAGTGAGCAAGTGAGCTGCTTTGAGCGCTGGGCGCAAAGCGATTTCAAGGATGATCAAGGCGCGAGCAATGGCCAAACGCGCAGCGTCTGACTGGCCAATGATACCGCCACCGGAAGTCTTCAAAGAGACATCCACTTTTTCAGTCATACCAACCTCTTTGAGAGGGCGCATAACCATACCGCGGAGAGCTTCCGTGGTGAAAAACTCTTCAAACTTTTTGCCGTTTACAGTGATGATGCCGGAACCGCCTGGAGTGAGGCGAGCCTGACAGACCGATGTCTTACGACGACCAAGTGCTTGGAAATATTTTTCGGCCATATTATTCAACAGTCAAGCGAATCATCCGTGGTGTCCGGTGCTTGTTCTTAGGAAGCATTCTGGAAACTGCCATACGGAGAACTTCCGTTGGATCTTTCTTCCACATGTCCTTCAAGGACTTTGTGCGAAGACCACCTGGATGAGCGGTGTGGTGATGATAAACCTTCTGTTCCATCTTTTTACCGGTCCACTTCATCTTGCCGGCGTTTTTGACGATGACAAAATCTCCAGCGTCAACGTTCGGCTGGTAAGCAACAGAAGTCTTACCCATGAGGGCACGAGCAATCTGCGAAGCCAAGCGGCCTGGAATCTTATCCGTAGCATCGAAGCTAACGGTTTTTCGGGTAATGGTCGTCATATTAGACAAGTTCAATGAGAGCTGTTTCCGCGCGATCGCCCTGGCGAGTGCCAAGCTTCGTCAAACGGACATAACCACCAGTGCGGGTCATGAAACGAGGACCAATAACTTCCAAGAGCTTCTTCACCGGCTGTTCCGTTGTGAAAAAACCAAGAAGGTAACGGCGGGAAGCTAGATCATTGCGTTTAGCAACGGTGATTAGCTTTTCAATGAGCGGGCGGGCAACTTTAGCACGGCCAAGGGATGTTTCGATCCGCTCGTACGTAATTAAAGCAGTCGCAAGATCCCTAAGAAGGGCTTTGCGGGCTGGTGACTTCCGGCTCAATTTCTTATTCTTATCTCGATGGCGCATACTTACTCTTCCTTAGGCGCTTCCTCCGATGCGCGGTTGATTTGTTCGGTTAATTCGGAGTTGTTCAACTGGCTCTGGATCCATGTGAAGTGGTTCAACATGATCTTCGTGGCCTGCTCAACAGCTTCCTGTGGCGTGATGGAACCGTCTGTCTCAATAGTCATGAGCAACTTATCGTAGTTCGTGATTTCTCCAACGCGAGTGTTCTCTACTTTGAGACCCACCGTGCGAACTGGGGAAAACATGGCATCGATAGCAATTACTCCAATTTCTGTAGGAGCCTCTTCACGCTCTTCTGTTGGGAGATACCCACGGCCTTTGGAAACCGTAATTTCCATGTCCAGAGTGACTTTCTCATCCGTCAGAGTAGCAATGACTAGGTCAGTATTAACAATTTCTACGTCTGCATTGGCCGTGATGTCAGCAGCAGTGACTGGACCTTCGCCCTTCTTCTGCAACTTGAGAACCACTGGCTCATCAGAGTGGACACGCATGCGGAGCTTTTTCAAGTTCAGCATGATGTCTAACACATCTTCCTTAACGCCAGACACCGCAGAAAACTCGTGCTGTGCGCCTTTTACCTTCATGGCCGTAACGGCTGCACCCGGGAGTGATGAGAGCAGGACGCGACGGAGCGCGTTACCTACTGTTGTTCCGTACCCGTGGTGAAGCGGTTCTATAGTGAGTACAGCCTCTGACACCGTGGTGCCTGGAGTGAAGTACATCTTTGAAGGGAGGAAAATGGTCTCCATACATCGTATATAAGCGGTAAGCTTTAAGGCTTAGCGCATTGAATAAAATTCGACGACGAGTTTCGGGTCATACGCTTCCTTGAGGTCCTCTCCTGCTGGAATGCTGACTACCTTTCCCTTCATAGCTTCCTCACGGCTGAGCCAACCCGGAACGTTATGTGTCTTCTGGCGTTCAGCAAGATCGGCAAAGAGCTTCTTAGCCTGCTTGGTTGGACGGATTTCCACAATATCACCAACGCTGACCTGGTAAGAAGGGATATTCACCTTTCCACCGTTAACGCTAATCATACAATGGCTAACCATCTGACGAGCCTGAGGACGAGTCTTCGCAATTCCCATGCGGAAGACAACGTTATCAAGACGCAACTCCAAGAAACGCGCCAAGAATTCTCCGGTGTTACCGGTGAGTTTCTTAGATTTCTCAAAGTAGTTACGGAACTGGCGTTCCATAATACCGTAAAGACGCTTAGCCTTCTGCTTTTCGCGAAGCTGAGTGCCGTATGCGCTCACCTTAGGTGGTCGCATGCCTGGCTTACCGTGCACACCTGGTGAGTACGGTCGCTTCTGCATCACTTTGAGGATGCTAGAGCTCGTAGAAAGCGGAACGCCTTCCCGACGGCTCATTTTGCCCATTGGTTTAAGAGTTTTTCCCATAGGTAGTAATTACACGCGGCGAGCCCGACGTGGGCGGCAGCCGTTATGCGCAACTGGAGTCAAGTCTTTGATTGAAAGCACATTGAAACCGCTGCCGTTCAAGGCGCGCAAAGCACCGTCACGACCATTCCCGATACCCGTCACAAAGACATGAATGTCCTTGAGGCCGAATAAGTTAGCTTTATCAGAAGCCTTCTTAACCACCACCGAGGCAGCATAAGGAGTAGCTTTCTTAGGACCCTTGAATCCGCAGTTTCCAGCGGATGCCCAGGCGATAAGATTACCGTTCGGATCCGTGAGGGACACGATGGTGTTGTTAAAGCTAGCATGAATGTAAGCGCGACCAGCTGGGATTGGGCGCAAAGTGCGCTTCTTACCCTTAGCTGTCATCATCTTATCTGACTTTGGCTTAGCGCTAGTAACGACGGCTTCTCCAGCGCCATCTAATACGGGAGCGTCGATTTTTTCTTCTTCAGTCATAGGAGATTAGGTCTTTGCTAGAACACGACGACCGCTACCGGCTGTCTTTCTGACGTTACCACGCGTAGTGCGGGAATTGGACTTTGTGCGCTGGCCACGAACCGGGAGGTTCTTTGAGTGGCGGATACCGCGACGAGCACCAATATCCTTTAGACGCTTAATGTTTGAAAGCTTTTCGCGGCGAAGTTCACCTTCTACGCGGAAATCTTTTTCAACGATAACGCGGATAGCGTTCTCTTGATCAAGAGTCAAGTCCTTAGCGCGGGTCTCTTCTGAGACACCTGCTTTCTTCAAAACGTCATGGGCGCGTGTCTGACCAACTCCATAAATGTATTGGAGTCCAATGACAATGCGCTTCTGAGCTGGGATTGTGACACCGGCGATTCTAGCCATAGTTAGCCTTGGCGCTGCTTATGCTTAGGAATTTTGCAAACTACGCGAACGCGGCCTTCCCGACGGATGACCTTGCAATCGCGACAGATTTTCTTAACAGATGAACGTACTTTCATAAAATTTCCCTTTATGTTACGCAAAATCATCCGGAAAACTCCAAGGATGATTCTGTAGAAGCTAGAGATGCCGTTCGCTAGAAGCGGAACGTTATTCGAGCCTTGGTGAGATCATAGGGGCTGATCTCACACTTGACGTCATCACCGGGCATTACCCGGATGCGGTTCTTACGGAGTTTGCCCGCAAGGTGACCAATGACTTCCATGTCTGTTTCGAGTTTGATGCGGAAAGCTCCACCAGGAAGCGATTCCAACACCTCACCACGCATTTCTAGAAAATCTTTTTCGGCCATAGCCGTATTAATATACCAGAGTGCGCTTGGATTAAACAAGAAACCTCTACACAGAAATGCGGGGGAAGTGTACTCGTCCACCGCGGGAGTGTCAAGAAACACGGTGGATAGCGAATTCAACGATCTTCTTGGCTACGTCTAGCCCCGTTACCCGTTCTAGCTCCTTAAACCCAGGATTTGCGTTCACCTCCATTATTAGCGGTCCACGATTTGATCGAAGTATATCAACGCCGGCAATATCAAGTTTCATCGCCTGCGTTGCCTGAAGCGCAAGCTTGCGCTCTTCGTCGGTAAGTTCCGCTTGCTGTTCGGTCCCGTCTGGACTGCCGTTACTTCTAACCTCGCCAGACGCGGCATCGAACCGAATAGCTGCAACCACATCTTCGCCCACCACAAATGCTCGAACCGTCGATCTATTCGCTTCGTTAATGAACTCCTCGACCAGCACCGGATTACCGTCTCTAACTGCAAGATAATCTGCTATAGGAAAAAGAGTCTCTTTATTTTCAACGTAAAAAACTCCCGTACCCTTTGCTCCAAAAGCTACCTTCAACATGACAGGATAGCCAATTACGTTCGCGGCCTCCACACAAGCCTTATAACCAAAAGCTATAGACCAATGAGGAATTGAAATGTTTGCAACGTGCAAGACGGCTCGCTGTAGAAGTTTATTCTTTGTTCTCAATATCCCTTCCCCACCATTCACCAGTTTGTATCCGGCCGTTTTTAATAAATCGTAAACAGCCTGATGCTGAGAGGGCTCCTCAATAAAATTCGCTCGAACAATAATCACATCAATCTCACCTAACGCAACCCCATCATTAAAAACAGCCACTGTGCCTTTTTGCTCTTCAAATCTTAAATGTCCCTCTAACAATCTTACAGATTCATGCCCTAGCCCCAAAATAGCCTCTTCTAATCTTAAGGTCGAACTCAAAGCCCCAGTCGTCTCAACAGAATTCAAAATCCCGACGCGCATATGGTCTAACCGTAGCGCATCGGGATACTGTTTGGCAATAAGTGAGTTACTCGAGTTCAGGACATTGGAATTCTGGAACCTTGCCTCCACTCGGAGTAGCCGATTTCACACCAACATCCTTCGTGCCGGCGTTGAAAATATACGAGTAAGGTCGCACAGCTTCTGTGAAGGCCGAATGATCGATATCCGTGCCCAACGCTGCATACTTCTGCAAAACAGCCGAAAGACCATGCGCTGCATTCACCGTAAGGAGATAAGGCTCGCTTAATTTGTCATCTTCCAAAAGAGCAATAAGTTGATTGAACTTTGTGTCCTGTTTCTTGATGAACGCGTAGTCCTCAGCAAATGTTGGTGCACTCTCCGCATCTCCTCTCATGAAAAAACCATTAAACATGCCCTCGATATCGACAATCAAACACATCGCATCATTACTCACGAAGGCTGATGGATATGCATAATTTGAAGTGTCAGCCTGATTGTTCTTTGCGATTCCAGCATTAAGCGCTGCGATGACGGATGCGGAAAGTGGCTTGTTAGATCCCAACTCACGAGCAATGTCTGCACTCGTAACAGCATGCGGAATCTGACTCGCCACAAGTAATGACCCGAAGGCTAGACCAACAACCGAACCAAGCAACATGCCCGGAATAAAGTGGGCGAGGAAATGAGATTTTGATTCCATATTAATTCATCATGCTAGCCTCAACGTCCACGGTCTCATTGTCCGTCCAACCGTTCATCATCCAGGCCTCGCCAAAAGAAGTGTGAATAGGGCCGTCGCCTTTATAGCCACCAAATGTCCTGGTCTTCATGTCGAAGATCCACAAAATACCTCGTTCTGACATGGCGTTACCAAGAGCAGCTACAACGGCGATCTTAGAACCGTCAGGTGAGAACTTAGCGTCGAACTGCGTGTAATGCTGATCCGGGAGAGCGTATGTTTGAACATCGTTCGCGTCATCAATCGCTCGAATCTGCAACGAGATCGTCGGTCCGATATCTTGGAAAAACTGTGCCAAGTATTTTTCGTCCGGGGAAATGTCGAGCCCCTGGCGAATACCCCCCTGTCCGAAAGTCGGATCAAGCAGTCGATCAACCTTACCAGTACAAGTATTCACTCGAATCATGTCATATGTCACTGGATACAAAATGTAACCGCCAAGGCCATCTGGATTAAAATCAAGATAGGCATTTATAGAAGCAGAATTAACTTGATAAAAGTTCCCAGCATTAAAGAGACCGTTCGGAAAATCTACTTCAGAAATTTTCTTGTCCTTCAAATATATACCAAAGTTGTGTTCGTCGAGAGCCTTCCAGGAAAGATCCTTAAACGAACCAACACAATCACTCGTCACAGCACCACCTTGCGCCAACTGCTTGGTTGCAGAATGTGGAATCTGACTCGCTACAAGCAACGAACCAAACGCGAGACCAACAACTGAACCGAGAAGAATGCCGGGAATAAAGTGAACGAGAAAATGGGATTTGGATTGCATATACTAGGAAGTATACACGATCCAATATCCCATTTTTAGGCCTTTCGCCTACGCTCAAGGACTTTATGTGCACCATCTCATTCAAATACTATCCGAGTATCGCCTTAATCCGTCTCACGCCCGAAGACACCGCCTCTTCTTTTTGGATCTTGAATCCGCCAAGCTCGCCGGTATGAGTGACGTGCGGGCCGCCGCAGATTTCTTTAGAATAGTCGCCGACAGAATAGACGTTGATCTTGCCACCTATGTTCGCATACTTATCTTCGAACAAACCAATTGCCCCGCTGGCTTTCGCTTCCTCAACGGTTAGTTGCTCGGCTTTCACTGGCATGTCTTTCTTGATCTGTTCGTTCACTATGGCCTCGACCTTCGCAATTTCTTCCGGCGTCATCTTGGTGTTATGCGAAAAATCGAAACGCAAACGTTCGGCAGTGATGTTACTGCCCTTTTGTTCAACATGAGGGCCGAGGACGTCGCGAAGTGCTTGATGCAAAATATGCGTCGCGGTGTGTAGGCGAGTAGTTTCAACAGAGTGATCAGCGAGTCCGCCGGCAAATTTCTTTTCAGCGCCTTGTCGAGATAGATCCTGGTGCTTCTTGAATTCAGCGGCGAATGCCTCGCGGTCGACTTCTTGGCCCTGCTCATGTGCGAGCTCGTGAGTTACTTCGAGCGGGAAACCGTAAGATTGATAAAGATTAAACGCGTCTTCACCAGAAATAGCTTTGTTCTTTTCAAACATCTTCTGGAATTCTCGAAGGCCCTGCGCAAGTGTCTTCTCGAATTTCATTGCCTCGGTGCTCAGACCGGAAACGATCAGCTCGCGCTTCTCGACCAACATTGGATACGCCTCGCCGAGTGAAGCGACGATCTCGTCGACAACTGGACCGATCAATTTCTGCGTGTCGATTCCGAGTTTCTTGGCGTGACGGATTGCTCGACGGATTAATCGACGGAGAATATATCCCTGGTCTTTATTAGAAGGTTCGACGCCATCCATGAACATGATAGACGCGGCGCGAAGATGGTCAGCAATAATGCGCATTGACTTCATAGTCTCTGGCGCAGCCGCATATTCGAAACCGGATAATTCCTCAAGCTTCTTCAAAATGTTCGTGAACAGCTCAGTCTCATACACGTTCGCGCGATGCTGGAGAGCGACGATCGTACGCTCCATGCCCATGCCAGTATCCACGCTACCATGTTCAAGCGGCATCAAAGTGCCATCTTCTTGTTTATTGAATTGCATGAACACGTTATTCCAAATTTCCATCCAACGCTTGTCCTTTGGATCATAAATAGCCGGTGGCTCCTCAGAACTCGTCCAATAAAAAATTTCCGTGTCTGGTCCGCACTGGTCCAGTCTTCCCCGCCGGTCCCCACCAGTTGTCTTCTTTTCCGAGCCTCGCGATCCGGTCGGCCGACACACCAAGACGAATCCAATGATCGTATGCTTCTTGATCGAACGGTGTATTCGCGTCTCCCTCGAACACCGTGAACGACAAATGTGTAAGAGGAATATTCAACCAATCTTTACTCGTCAAAAATTCAAAAGACCATTCTATAGATTCTTTCTTAAAATAATCGCCAAGGGACCAGTTACCCAACATGGTAAAAAATGTGAGGTGCGTGTTGTCGCCCACGTCATCAATGTCGCCGGTTCTAATGCAGCGTTGATAATCGACTAGTCGCTTCCCCGCTGGATGCGGCTCGCCCAAAAGATACGGCACAAGCGGATGCATACCCGCGGTCGTAAACAGAACAGTCGGATCATTTACCGGCACAACGGAAGCCGATGGAATTTCGACATGATTCTTTGATTTGAAGAACTCGACGTATTTCTTTCGGAGGTCGTTGGCGGTTATCATAGATGGGAAAATGGTAACGTATTTGAGAAACTTTCGCAATAAAACATAAGCCGCCGGGGAATACCCGACGGCACATACGAAGTGCTCACCATCCGAACCGCTCGACGACCTTTCCAACCAACCAAGATCCCAACAGGGCGACACCAATGATGATCGGAAAAGCCACACACATGACACCGATGTCAGTCCAAGTAGTTGGACCAGAAGCGTCCTCGCCCCGACCAATGAGGTCAGGAAATGCATTCGCAACCGAGACTAAAAAGAACAACATTCACACCTCCGCGCCAGAGGGTAACAGAATACAAAATTATGTACCAGCTGGACCCATGTCCCCAACTTCGGCCGGCTGGGCGGCTTTGAGGAATTTTCTTTGTAAGCCAGCCGTGATGCTTCGTAGCTCGGGGCTCTTCAAGAAATAGGCCGCTAACAAGTAGACGCCTCCACCAACCAAACTCGCCACTGAAAATTGCAAAAAGACATTCGCAAAAGTATCAAGCGTGATGTAACGCACAATCGCGTACTTTGCACCTTGAGTAGCAAAGGCTGAAAGAATACCGGAGAGCGAAAAGACAAAAACAGAATAGAGAATCTTCTTTTCATCAAGTCCGCCAATTTTGTGATGAAGAAATACCCAGAGAAAAGCCGTCTGGATCATAGCCGCACCAGTGAAAGCAATGGCCAGACCGAATAACCCGTAAGCGTGCGAAAGTGGAAAAGCAACTGCCACCGCTAACGCTCCACCAAATAGTGCAATGATAAACGGCGTCAAAGTGTCTTCAAGCGCGTAATACATTCTGACCAGAATAAAATTTGCCGCTTGTGCAAAAAAACTGATCGCAAAAATGGCGAGCGTATCTGCAATTAACACCGTCGACGTCCAATCCAAACCATCTGCGCCGTAGACCACACGCACTAACTGCGCTCGCAAAAGCAAAAATAGTACAGTTGCTGGAATCATGTAAAACATTACCTGGCGCATGGTGAGAGAAAATGAAGCGCGCATACCGGCTATGTCATTAACTGCGGCGCGTTCACAAAAAGTTGGATAGGCGGCAATAGCGTAAGAAACTGCCACAATACCAATCGGGACAAAGTTCAAAGTGTAAGCAAGATTAAAATCTCGAACAGCGCCATCGGCAATAGTTGTGGCAATCACGCTCATGAGCAAGAACTCGACCTGATTCACCGCCAAACCAAGAACCCGCGGAACCGTCTGTTTGGCCGTCAGCACCAAATCTGGATCTCGAAGTTTCAAGTATGGCTGGTAACGGTAACCAACTGAAATTGCGCCAACAAGCTGGACGAGCATGTGTAAAAATGAACCAAGCACTACGCCCCAAGCCAAACCAATCGGACCAGTGATTGGCACAATGAACAAGGCACCGAGAATGATACCGGCGTTATAAACAATTGGCGCAAAGGCCGGAAGAAAAAACCTTTTAGTTCCTTGAAGAATCGAACCAAAAACAATCGACGCTGCAAAAAACAATTGACCCAAGAAAATAATTCGCGTCATCTGCGCCACCGCCGCCTGTTTTTCAGGTGACCAAGTTGGGGCGAGAGCCGGCGCAATCCACGGAGCGAACGCAATAACAAAACCAGAAATGACAATGAAAATTAATAGAACCAAGTGAAGAACATTATTCGTATACTTCCAAGCACGCGCCTTATCATCACTAGCCCAAGCCTTAGTGAACACCGGAATGAAACTTGCAGAAATTGCCCCGACAACTAGCAGCTGAAACAGCAAATCTGGCAAGCGAAAAGACTGATAATAAACGTCTAGCACATTGGCCGATTGCCCGTTGAATGCCCCGATCAGCACACGATCGCGAATAAGACCCGCCACGCGAGACAACAGAGACATTGCTCCTACAATAAAAGCAGCGGAAGCTACAGTAGATGACGCACTAAACAATTTCCTGATCATACCTCTTGTAGGCGACGAAGGCGGTAGATGTAGATAAGAAGAGCAAGCAAGAGCAAGACAAGCAGAGAAAGCACTAGATCAACGAGCGGGTTACCAAGATGAAAGAACGAAATGTTAATCATCTGCGAATCAGTAAACATTTTACCGCCATCCGTAGCCACCGCCAGAGTCACTTTGTAATCACCAGAACGTGGGAATACATGAGTCACTTTGCTTTCAACACTAGTCGAACCATCACCAAAGTCCCAGCCGAATGCCCCAGCCACCTCGCCTTGTGGCTTAGCGTTAAACTCATAAGTTCGCCAATCTATCTGTCTATAACTAAATCGAGCGTCTGGAGAAAGTTTGAGATTTCCCAAGGTAATTGGAGTGGCAGCGTCTTCAGTGGCGGAGTTAGGCGACACCAAATCCGTACCTAACACACCCGAAGAAATATCAGCCACTGCCAGATCAGTTCCGCCGTTATCCGGTGTGCTCGATTCAACCGGGTCAGCGCCTCCCTGCTCGTCAGTGATTCCGGCAACTACTGGAACAGGATTCTTTGCGGGAGTCGTCACGTGAGTTGGAGTTGGCCCGCCGGTCGAACTTCCACTAGACGATCCGTTCGAGCTTCCACCAGGAGCCACTGCCACAACAACCGGCGGCGGGTTAGTTGAACGTGTTGAATCAAGCGGAAAAGCATCGCTTCCGTCAGGTGAACCGTCACCATCAGTATCCGGATTAGTTGGCGAAGTTCCGTTCGCAATTTCAGTTGTATCAGGGGTGCCATCGTTGTCATCATCACTGTCACAAGCATTGCCGGCACCGTCATGATCAGTATCAAGCTGATCAGCGTTAGAAATATTTGGGCAATTATCTGTGTCATCAGCTATCCCGTCATGATCGCCATCAATAATTGGCGTATAGAGCGGAGTCATAGCCTCATCATTAGCAGCTACTACATCCGCCGGATCTTGTCCCTGAATTCTCGCAAGAATATTAAACGGACTTTGCGGAACAATATAGTCCACAAAAACATCGTCACCGTTACCACCGGCCACAACCGAAACTATCTGGCTAGTGCCAACTAATTGACTACCTTGATAAAAAAATACCTGAGCTGTCATGTCTACCTCGCCCTCATTTTTAATAGTGGCGTAGATACGGATGTGATCTCCGGCGTACAAAGTACTCTTTGAGAAGTGAATGCTCGAGGCCTTGATTGAAAGGTCAGGTGACGCAGCTAAAGCCGAAAACGGCAGAAGCGTCAGACACATGACGACAAGCGAAAGAAAATATCGCATAGTTGTATATTTCCTTTATTGTAGCACGTTATGCCTCATTTTGCTTCTTGTAGCCAAACTCGTATTTAAACCAATTATGACGAATGGGACCAAGGAAAAGGATGTGAAGTTCAGCAATGAGATACTTTGCCACCGTCGTCAATCCCCCATCGCGAGTCAATCTACGATTCGTCACGCCAATTTTCACGCCATTAATTACTCCGAACGGCATAATTTTGTTCGCTCGCTTCCCGTAATCATTATCTTCGCAAAATAAAACCGACGGATCAAATCCGTTAACCGCCTCGTGCACACTTCGACGCACTAAAATACATCCGCCCATCACGTGCGAGTTACGTGCGCCCCACATACGTACATACGCGTTGTAAACTTTGTGACCAAAGTGTTCCAAGAACGAACCGTGAACTAGTTGCAGGTCGAATGTCCCGACCCCTAACTGTCGCTTTTCAAAATCTGCAATTGCAATTTCGAAAAACTTTGGATCAGGCAAAACTATGTCTGCGTCAATAAAAAATATCAAATCGCTCTTCGTTACTTGCGCCCCAGCATTTCTTCCTGGCCCGGGTAAACCACCTTCAACAACCCGCATCCCCGCCGCCTCCGCAATCTGCGTAGTTCGGTCTGTGGAGCCCGCGTCCGCGAGCACGATCTCACTTGGCTGCAAAGTCTGCAGTTTCAATGACTCAATCAAATCTGGCAAATACTCTTCCTCGTTCTTAGTTGGAATCACGACGACGAATGTTGGCATAGAATGGTTTTAAACTTTCTGGTGCGCTCAGGACGATTCGAACGTCCGACCCCTTCCTTCGGAGGGAAGTACTCTATCCAGCTGAGCTATGAGCGCGTCATTATGTACATTGCCACACCTGAAGCGACCGATACATTGAGCGATTGTTTCTTCGCCATGGGAATCGTCACGAGTCCGTCGAGCAGTCCTCGAGCCACCTCGTCTATTCCCTCAACTTCGTTTCCAAGCACAAGAGCAATCTTCTGTGCCGTCGTGTTTTCGATCGGCCGGCCACCCGTTTCCAAACCAAGAACAGAATAACCCGCTTCCTTGAGTTTCGCAATAATGTCGGTCAGCTCCCCCGTCTCCCAACTTACCAACTGTTCAGCGCCAAGCGCTACTTTTGCTATCTCTTTTCTGGGCGGAGTTGCCGTAAAACCAGTTAAGTACAGTTTCTCAATACCAAAGGCTGCAGCGTTTCTAAAGATTGATCCAATATTATGCAGGCTTCTAATGTTATGCGCGATGATAATCATATTTTTTGTTATATTGAGTTTTTCACACTTTTATCTTATGCTCAAGGTGGCTCAGCAAAGGAGGGCCACCATGGATGGGTCACCAACGCCCGCTCCGCCGGTTTCTCCGGTAGACATGGAAGAGCTGAAGAGCATCTGCTCCCTGATCCAGGCAGGACGAATTACCTGGGATGACATTGTCGCGCTCCACGAGCTCGGACTGGTGAAGAGGCACGCAGCCTTCATACCCGCCGCAGCCCGTTCAAAGGACGAACAGGAACTCGCCCTAAAAGTGCACGACGTCCTCATGGCTAAACACGGCCAAGAGATTCAATTCCCGAGCGTCATGGACACGCTCATCACCCTTCTCTTCGATCGCCCGATCGGCCGACTCCCGAATCTCTTCAAGAAATTCGTCGAAGAAGCCAAAAAAGCGGCGTAGGAGACATGCCTAGGCATGCAACCGTCACCACGCGTCCGCGCGGCTATAGGCCCCGCGGACGCTTCCCTTTTAGATTGACTTTCCCAAAAAAATTAGCTATCCTCAGCAAATCTATGAAATGTCCTAATCCCGAACGTTGCGGCTCTTGTGGCTGGTCTCATATCTCCTACGAGAAACAGCTCAAGCAAAAGCTCTCTGATATCAACGGTTCTTTTGCCATTAAAAAATTAGATTTGAAGGTCGAGGAAATCGCCGCCTCTCCTATCACCCATCACTACCGTAATCGAATGGATTTTGTAATTGATTGGCAGGGCAACGTCGGCCTGCGTGAAAAGGGCAAGTGGTGGAGCGTGATCGACAATCATCCTTGTTTCATTGCTGACCAAAAAATCGAAGACGCGTTTTTCATCACCCGCGACTGGGCAAAGAAATGTGGTCTATCGTTCTGCGACCGAAAAGCTAACACTGGGTTCTTGCGCTACGCCGTCATTCGTTCAACGACTCTCGGCGAAACCATGATCATCATCGTCACCAGCGCACCAAAGGATGCGGACGAAGAAGCAGCCGCCAAAAAAGCGCTCGAGGAATTAACTGTCTTATCGAAAGCAACCACGGTGGTCTGGTCAATCAACCACACCATTAGCGATGTATCGTTCGGCGACGAACTTAGAACCATCTCTGGTCCTGGTGTTATCGAGGAAACAATTGCCGGTTATCGCTACAAGATCTCTCCAAACGCGTTCTTCCAAACCAACCCACACGGTGCGGCGCAATTATTGGATACTGTTCGCGAATACGCGACCAGTGGGTCGACAGAGACGTCGACCCCTACATCGGAACAAACGTTATTGGATCTCTACTGCGGAACTGGGTTCTTCGCTGTTGCCCTGGCCGCCTCATTCAAGAAAACAATCGGCGTAGAAATGGTCAAGGAAGCGATCGTGGACGCTAAAGTCAACGCAGAATTGAACAATGCAATGGTCGAGTTTCACGACGTAAAAACCGAAGACTTCGACTGGATGAAAATTGGTGCTGACGTTGTCATCCTTGATCCACCACGTGGTGGCATGGTGGACAAAGCCCTCCAGGATATAATTGCCGCCAAGCCCGAAACCATTGTCTACGTCTCCTGTAACTACAAAAACTTCGCCCGCGAAATGGTGATCCTGCAAAAGTACTACGACGTCGAAGCCATGCGAGCTATAGACATGTTCCCCCACACGCCACATGTGGAGCTGGTAACTAAGCTTGTGCGTAAGGTCTAGCCTCTCGGCGTAAGGGTTTGGCTCGCCCGTAGGGCTACGCCCGAGGGCGCCGCCAAACCCTTAACACCAAAACCCCGGAGTAAAATCCGGGGTTTTGGTTTGTAAATAGAAAAACCCCCCTCGGCGTATGCTCAGAGGGGGGTTGAGGTATTCTTGCCTGTTGTTCGTGCCTTTCGTCGGCCATGGTCAGGTGACCAACCTCCGTCAGTGGAGGCTTTCTCGAATTGTTTTCGCATCGCATGATGCTCAATGACTTTCGTCAGAACTTCACGCGATCGAAGGGTGAGAATAGACGGCCCCCGTAGAGGCTCAACCCGCATAGTTGGTGCATTGGCCTCCAACCTTTATGCGCACGTCTTCTTGAGACGGCGGGGACTGGCGCTGTCCATTAGGACCAACGTTCCGCGAACTAATTTGACCCGGCAGAGTTATTCATGAAGTGATAGTTCGTCGGGTTTTGGACCCGAGAATCGCTGCTAGCAGCCGAACCATCGCTCTTCTGCTGACTCGATCTCGAACTCGACTCTCGAGCTCGGACACGCGCCCTGGCACAGCCCTGGCGGCGCATTCTGTCTTCGACGTTCTTGAACGCAGGCCTTGATCACGAGGTATTGCTCCCCGCACAAATAGGCAATACTGCGCTTTGCTCAAGTCCGCTTTATGGTCGTTCCACGCCACGGACAAAAAGTAGCATACACCAAAATAGCACTTTTGTCAAATAAATACAGTATAAATAGCCAAAGAAAGTTGAAAAAGTTAAAAAGGTTAAAAACGTTATTTCCCGAATCGGCGCTGTCTCGCTTGGAACGATCGAAGCGCTCGAAGAAAATCTATTCGTCTAAAAGCTGGCCAGTTTACGTCGAGGAAATAGTATTCGGAGTAGGCGGCTTGCCAAAGGAGGAAACCGGAAAGCCGAACCTCGCCGCTCGTGCGAATAATAAAGTCAGGATCGGGCACGTTGCCGCTGTATAGATGCGTCGAAAGTGATTCCTCGGTCAGTCCGTCGATCGCGTTGCGTAATGACTCCCCCGCTTTTTCAGCCGTCGACAAATACGCCTTAGCCGCGTCGACAATCTCCTCGCGTCCACCGTAACCGAGAGCCAGCTGAACGAGCATGCCCTTGCGGTTGGCGGTTGTTTGTTCGAGCTTCGCTAACGCCTCACGTACTTCGGTCGGCATTAAATCAATTCGACCGATAGCTCTCACTCGAATATCGTTCTTTATAAAATCTTCATCCACCATCATCGCCTTAGCTTGCTCGATAATAAGATCCATCAGTCCTTTTACTTCTGCTGGTTCTCGCGAAAAATTTTGCGTGCTAAATCCCCAAACTGTGACGACGGGAATCTTAAATTCAATACACCAAGAAAATAGTTGTTTCACTTTCTTCGCCCCATACTTATGTCCTTCGGCTACCGGTAGACCGAGCGACTTGGCGTAGCGTCGGTTACCGTCAAGAATAACTCCAAGATGCTTCGGCGCTGGACCGAGCAGAAGTTTCTTGGCGAGACGTTTCTCGTAAACTAGGTAGAGAATGTACTTGAGTATTTGTTTCATAGAAGAAGGCCCGGCAGGTTTCCCCACCAGGCCCTTCATCAAATGGGTCGACAGAGGCGTCGACCCCTACTCTGAAAACTAGGAATTCATCGCAGCTTCCATCGCGCTTGCGCGGGAGACGGACAACTTGCGGTAGGCCAAAGCGTAAGATAGGAAACCACCAATAGATACAAGAACCATCCAACAGAACAAGGCAACTCCAAGAATCAAACCTACAAGACCCATGAGAATTACACCAATTGTAGCCATCTTCATCAAAGCGAGAACGCCCATGAGCATGACGACGACACCGAAAATTTCGTAGGCTGGCAAAATTGCAATGTAAGCAATGAGTGCAATAGCTGCAGAAAGAAGAGCGATGCTCAAGAGATCGCCGTTCGTTAGAGCCCAGCTAGCCTTAAGAGCTTGCACTGGGCCAACGTCTTTTCTGTCCACGATGGTGAAGAGAGCAAAAGTACAGCCAAGACCAATCATGATGCCTGGGATAACAAGGACTACGAGACCAACGGCTACCGCTACGAGATACAAAACGTAAGTCAAAATAGCCACGCCAATCAACTTACCGTCAAAAGCAAAAATCTCATTGATCGAGAGCTTCTTACCGTCTACTACGGCTAGAGACAAACGAATCGCGCCAACACCAACCGCCAAAGAGAATAAAACCAGCAACACGAATGACAACATGCTAACGAGCCATCCCGGAAGAATTGCTCCGAGGATAGCTGAAACGATCACGATTGCCAGGAAACCAGCACAAGTTACAATAACGAATTTTACGAACTGACCCCATGTCTTAACCGCTAGCTCAACACCCTGAGTTGCGAGCTGTCCCGGTGAAAGTGTCTCGGCCTGTTTCCAGGTAAAATTCATGTTCATAGAAATCATTAAAGATTTGCTATAGTTTACTACAGATTCTGGTGAGTCGCAACCAAAGTTGTACAAAACTCAAATCTTCTGTATCATCTAGCCCTTATATGAAATCTGGATTCGTCGCTATCATTGGCCGTTCTAACGTGGGTAAATCCACGCTTCTTAACGCGCTCGTAGGTTCTAAGGTGGCCATCACTACCCCAAAGCCTCAAACTACCCGTCAGCCTATTCAAGGCGTTATCTCTTCCCCTCGTGGTCAGGCTGTTATGGTTGATACCCCAGGTATCATGCAGAAAGCTCGTGACCAGCTAACCAAACGTCTTCTCCAGTACGCTAAAGATTCGCTAAAAGAAGTAGATGCGATCTTGTACGTTGTGGATCCAACTCGTGCGGTAGGCGACGAAGAAAAACAAGCTTTCAAATTAATTGAACACGCTACCCAACCAAAACTTTTAGTCATTAACAAAGTTGATGACAAGGACGCTCGTAGATATATTGACTACTATCGTGACTTAGCAAAACAGTTTGACGCTTACGCTGAAGTTTCAGCCAAAGCTGGAACGGACATGGACATGGTGAAGAACTGGATCTTTGATCAGCTCCCAGAAGGCGAATACATGTACCCTGAGTTCCAAGTAACAAACCAAAGCAATGAAACCTGGATGGCCGAGCTCATCCGCGAAAAATTGTTCTTGCGTCTGCGTGAAGAAGTTCCATACTCTACTCACGTAGAAGTCAACGAAATCACAACTCGCAAAGATGGCACTGTTTATGTGAACGCCACCATCTTTACCAGCGCTGAACGCTATAAGCCGATGATCATTGGTGCCGGTGGACGTGGCATTAAAGAAATTGGCCAATCAACTCGCCGGGAACTTGAGGCCGTAGGCAACAAGAAGTATTTCCTGGACCTACATGTAGAAGTTGATCCGCAGTGGTTTGATAAGATCACGTAGCAAAACAAAACAGTCAGTACTGCTTCGGAAATGGAGTCGGATTACCTCCTGGCATTTCCTCAGCAGTACTGACTGTTTTGTTTTACCTTATTCCACGAGTTCATTCGGCCGTTGCATTGTGACGCTCGTGATTGAATAACCAAGATCATTTTTAAGCTCGGATAGTGACGTGAACATCCCTGGACCAAGTGCCCATGGCAATAACGCAACCTTTAAGATAATCGGATTATCAGAGTTAGCTAGAATCGTATAGTTCGCGAAAGCGTTCGAAGCCTCGATCGTTTTAACTTGAACGTCTACCCTATTTATTTTTAAATCATAACTCCCCCAATCGCCCTTAGCCGTTAATTTTGTAAAATCTTTATTAGTTGTTGGCGAGTCTGCAATCTTCCCCTGGAGTTTATCAAGTGCTGACTTGGCCGAGTCAGTGAAATCTAGCGCGTCCTTCAGTGTAGAGTCGAACAGCCCTAATTGGACGTGAGACGAACGAGTTGCGACCAACTCATCATACTGAGCCTTTGACAACCAAATTATACTGTCACTGGTTTGAGATACATCGTACTCATCTTCCGGCCAGTATGATGGCAACAACAGACGTTCTGCGTTGCCGAGCGCATCGGTTCGAACCACTCCCTTGAGCGTCACTTGTTCATATACTGGCTCAGGAATTTTTGTCGCCTCACCCACTGGTGAATGAGTCATGGCGTATTCTCTGGCCGTTTTGCTGGCAGAAGTTTCTCGTTTCACATCCATCATCCAAGAAAGAACCGCAAAAACTCCAGCTTGGTGTTCTTCAACAGTAACATTCTTGACGGACGGCGCGTCACCAAGACCAAAAGAAAATGCGCTCTGAGAAATAGCGAATGAGTCGCCAACCATTAAATCCAGCTTCTCAGCATCAAACTCTGGTAACTTTTCACCAAACGGCAAAGATACACATCCAGCGCCTAGGAAAAGCGGGGTTAACAACCCCGCCATAGCGAGAATGAGTCGAGATCGCATATTATTTCTTGCCGCTAGCCCATTCCATGATTTTTTCTTTGTTCGCTGATCCGCAGATGAATGCGTCTGTTTCCGTATTGTGAAAAAATGGAACCCCGCCACATCTACCCTCGTCTACTGCTTCTAGCTTTTTCAAGTTATCCGCGTTATTCCAAACCTCGAGCTTTTCGATCTTCACTCCTAATTCTTTTTCCACCTCCTCGACTAACGGTTTCATAGTGATGCAGTGAGGACACGTGTCACCAAAGTATTCGATTAAAGCCATATGCCGAAATCTTATCACGTTTTACCAGTTCAGACTCACTAAACGGTATGCCTATCAGTACTTGCGTCGTAAAACACTGGTAACTGACACGGCACGCTACCTCGTGTACGATGCTATCTGTATGCGAAATTATTTGCTCGCCATTATCCCGATGGTTCTCAGCATTGGTCTACTCGTTGCCTTACGAGTGAACACTCCCCCGCAACATGCGGCCGTTCTTCTTGATGGAACCGAAATCGTCACCCGAGGTCATGATCTAAAAACCGGCGACGGAGAGTTCAGGGCATACACGATCGGATCAACAACAATCTATTTAGCCGAAAAAACTACGCTCACTTTGGAAGATGCCTCGACGAACACGCCGAAGCTTGCACTTCGCGAAGGTCGAGTGGTTACCACTGGACCAGTCGACATCAGTATTCGCTCTCATATTATCCATTCAGAAATTCCAACTACTTATATTTTCTACTCATGGTTAGATAAACTGGAAGTTCATGCGCTAGACGGGTCGCTAGACTACACCCTTGATACACTTCACGATGACGCACTTCCAGTACAGACTCAAACCTTCAACAAAGACGGTTCATCCGCTAAAGATTTCTACGACTGGGCGCTAAATAAGGTACAATCCTAGTACTTAACCCAATTTATGAAAAAATTCATTAGCATTCTTTCATCAGCGAGTCTTCTCATGCCGGCTTTCGCACTTTCCCCACTCATGGCTCACGCCGCCGTCACGGATCAAATTCCAACTCTCTTCACTGCCCCGTCGCCAACAACTGACGACGATTCATCAAATGAAGACGAAGGATCAGAACAGACGAACGCCGAACCGATGCTTACTTCAGAAGTCTCGACCGGTGCACATGAGTCTGACGATATCACCTCCACTCACCCGGAACATGAACAACAAAATATTCGCGAAAGAGTAAGTGGTCATATTCTTCTTGAGGTAGAACGCCATGGAGAAGCTTGGTATGCCAGCCCTGTAGACGGCCAGCGTTACTATATGAAGGATGGTCCAACGGCCTATAACATGATGCGAAGCTTTGGCTTAGGAATATCTGAAGATGACTTTGCAAAACTTGAGGCTGGCAATTCAGAACTCAAAAAACGCGTAGAGGGACGGATTGTCCTACGCGTTCATGAGCACGGCGAGGCATATTACATTAACCCGGATGATGGTAGCGTTACTTACCTGAAAGATGGCGACGCGGCCTACTCACTCATGCGGGAAAAGGCGCTCGGAATCACGGACAATGACCTTGGCAGCCTCCCCCTTGGAACTCTCTCACTTTAAACTACAGTTCGAATACCTCGTTTAGTCGAGGAATTAGTACTTCGGCCGATAAAGATTGGCTGAGGTACTTTTTGAATTCTTCTTTAGTGTGCATTTCTCCGTGTACTAAGAATACTTTCTTAACCGTGCCGGTTTTTGCCACCAGCCAACGAGCGAGCTTGGCACGATCACCATGCGCCGAAAATGATTCAATGTTCCCAACCTCCGCATGAACCGCAACTTCTTCTCTGAAAATCTTGACCGATGGTACCCGTTCCTGAATTCTTCGACCAAGTGTTCCGGGCGCTTGGAAACCAATCACCAGCAAGCCCGATTTGTCATCAGCTAAATATCTAATGAGGTGATGCAAAATTCGACCCCCAGTCATCATGCCGTTCCCCGCAATAATAATCTTTGGCCGATGATCTTCGTTTATCGCCTTTGACGCTTGAACATCTAAGGTTTCGTGCAACCCAGGGAACGAAAAGAAATCCATACCAGCCGCTGCCGGATGGTCCAACAACAAATAATCCTTGTAATGCCGATAGATCTCAGTAGCTCTGATGGCCAATGGGCTATCCAAATAAATAGGAATCTTTGGAATCTCGCCGTTCGTGATCAGCAGATCTAGCTCGTAAAGCAACTCTTGAGTACGCTCAACGGAAAATGCCGGAATGAGCAACGTCCCGTGACGACCAATAATCTTCTTCACGAAGTCTCGCAAATGTCCCGCGCGCATTCTGGTTGGCTCATGGTCACGATCACCGTAAGTAGACTCACACACCACGTAGTCAGCCGAGTGCAAGAACTCAGTCTCGCCTAAAATTGGTGTGTCGTCATTTCCAATATCGCCAGAGAATACCACGCGCTTCCCTTCGGCCTCGACCGAGATAAAAGCTGAACCAAGAATATGCCCAGCGTCATGAAACATGGCAGTCACGCCCGGCGCAGGAGAAAACTCAGTGTGATAATTTACTCCTTGGATCTGGGACATCATCTTATCCTTATCCTCTTTCTCGTAAGGCACTGGATCTCCACACCGCTTAGCATTTTCCCGCATGATCCCAAGAGAATCTTCAAGGATGATGTCTACCAGCCCCTTGGTTGGCGCTGTCATGTAAATTGGCCCCTTGTAGCCAAGCTTGATCAGCTCTGGTAGTCGGCCAACATGGTCAAAGTGGGCGTGCGTAACCAGAACCGCGTCCAATTTTGTGACATCGAAACTAAACGGATCAATGCTCCGCATCATACACATACGCTCCCCCTGTTTCATTCCACAGTCAACCAAAACTTTAGAGTCTCCCGATTCCAATAGAAAACACGAACCGGTTACTTCTTCAGTCGCACCATGGAAAGAAAGACGCATATTAACCCTGTTCTTCAAGACGCTTCATGTAGTTTGCAAACCGAGCTTTTATCACGTCAGCATAAGCGTCAAGATTCTGGTCATCATGCAACTCTCCAATCTCGCGATGCTCTTCAATCACCTCATCGACTAAATCGAAGTAGGTAGATTCTTCATTGACCGCCTGTTCAATTCCGGCAGCCACCACTTCCTCATACAAATCTTCAATAGAAAAGGCCAAATTCTCAGTCATAAAATAATATCTTAAAGGATTTGAAAAAATGATATCATAGATGTACTCTGCAGTTCTTATGAAGTTTCCCCTTTCCCGCAAGACCCTGGTTATTGGTTCAGGAATTCTCCTAGTAGTATTTGTCATTGGCTATTTTGCTACTCGCGGTTCGGCAAAGGTTATCTATGTGACAGACACGGCTAAACTCGGCAATGTCGTAAAGACAGTAGACATCACCGGCTCACTCTCCCCTCTTTCGCACGCCGATCTAAGCTTTCAATCCTCGGGCAATGTAGCTCAGATTTTTGTTGGAGTGGGCGAACTAGTGAGAAAGGGTCAACCACTTGCCAGCCTGTCAGCCTCAGATCTTTCAGCTGACGCCCGCCGCGCACAAGCCGATCTTGACCTGGCATTAGCGGATCCCAAACCAGAGGACATAGCGGCTGCTCAAGCCGATGTCAAAAGCGCCCAAGTAGCTGCCGATAACGCAGTCGCCGCTTTAGCCACCACCAAAATGGTCAACGAAGTAAATCTAAAAACTTCAGCTAACGCCTTAACCAAGGCCAAAGAAGATCAGACTAAATCACTAGAAAATTCCAATCGAACCACACTAAACGCCCTACAAACGGCAGTCATCCAGATTCGTACTGGTCTATCTAAGGCTGATCAATTACTCGGCATAGAAAATACTTTTTTTAATGATGGATTTGAACGAGAATTTGGTGCGGAAAACCCACAAGCCGTCCAAAGCGCAAATGATTCTTTTGATTTAGCGGCCGTAGACCGAGATCTAGCAGAACCAGCCGTTGTCACTCTCACCAAAGACACCACTAACGCCTCACAAACCAGTGCGATCACACTAACTCTTCGAGCGTTACAAGAAACATCCGACACCTTGCTCTATACTCGCCAAGCTTTAGACGGCACAGCCGCAGACTCAGTTGATCTATCACTTGACGACATCGTTGCTTACAAATCCCTGATCGATACCGCTCGGTCAAACGTTGAGTCAGCTCGCTCCACGCTGACCGATGCTCGAGACACTGCCGATCAAGATGCAATCACCCAAGCTCACAGCGTACTCACCGCAGAACTAAGCACAGAAAACACTCAAGCCATTGCCGATCGAGACGAAGCGAACGCAGAAGCAACAATTTTGAGCACTAAGGCCACACTTGAAAAAGCAAATGCGGCCTTCAGCAAAGTCACCGCTCCACCACGTCATGTAGACGTTGCGCCATACATAGCCTCTCGTGACAGCGCTTCTGCTCGCTTCCTAAAAACGGAAATCATCTCTCCGATAGAAGGCAAAATTGGTAAAGTGAACATGAAATTAGGCGAAGCAATCACCGCCGGTATTTCGGTAATTTCACTTGAACCAACAACTACTACCTACGAAATTGTGGTCGACGTTCCAGAAAGTGATATTGCCCACCTAACACTCGGTGACACCGCAACAGTAACTTTTGACGCCTTTGGCTCGGATACGATTTTCACTGGAACGCTTTCTTCGCTCGACCGATCAGAAAAGCTTATAGAAGGCGTGGTCTTCTATGAAGCGCGCATTGCTATAGTAGACGGTGCTCGAATGAAAGACTTAAGAAATGGCATGTCAGCCGACGTCACAGTTCTAACTGAAACAAAAACTAGCGTTCTCACTATTCCAACTCGTGCGGTCCTAGAAAACAATGGCGAGAAGATCGTCCGCGTGTTAGTTAACGGAGAAATCCAAGAAAAAATAGTTGTATTAGGTCTTCGAGGTGATGACGGACTTACCGAAATTATTTCAGGCCTAACCGCAGGCGACACTGTTGTGGTGAGCATTAAGAAATAGTGTGACCCCGCTAATTGAATTGAAAGGCTTGACCAAAGATTACGTTAACGGCGATATCATCACGCCGGTTCTGCATAATCTCAACCTCACCATAAACCGTGGTGAGTTTGTGGCGCTCATGGGACCGTCTGGAAGTGGCAAGTCTACGCTCATGCATATCCTTGGATTCCTTGATCGACCGACTACCGGAGAATATCTGTTTAACGGAGAAAACGTAGCAGAGGCTGACGCAGTCTCTCTCGCAAAACGCCGCTTAAGTGACGTTGGGTTTGTCTTTCAAGCCTTTCATCTTCTCCCCCACGCCACCGTTCTCGACAACGTCATGCTCCCTCTTGTCTATCAAGGAATTCCAGTTGGCGAACGAAAGCAACGAGCCCTACAGGCACTCGCCGACGTTGGCCTCACAGATAGATCACACCATTTGCCAAATCAAATCTCCGGTGGTCAACGTCAGCGCGTAGCTATTGCGCGAGCTCTCGTCAATAACCCCTCGGTTATTTTTGCCGACGAACCAACTGGCAACCTCGACTCAAAATCAAGCGAACAAGTGATGGAAATCCTTGAAGGCTTACATAAAACCGGCAAGACGATTGTCATGGTTACGCACGAACATGACGTTGGAGCACACGCGGAACGGATCTTGAGCATGAAAGATGGCGAGATTCTCAAAGACACAAAAAGCGTATGAACCTAAAAGATTTAACAGGTTCAGCTACTACTTCCCTCATCCAAAATAAGTCGAGATCAATTTTGACGATTCTTGGAATTGTCATCGGTATCGCAGCGGTCATCTTAATGTTGTCTATCGGCCAAGGAGCGCAAGCCTTAATTCTTGATCAAGTTGCGAATCTTGGATCAGATCAAATCTTTATCGAGTCTGGTTCAGCAGAACAGTCGAGTGGCCCGCCAAGCCCTTTCACTCAACAAGTTCTGAAGCTCGACGACGTAAAAGCCTTGAGACGACGCGGACCGTTCGCCTTCGTCTCAGCGCAACTCTACAGCTCGGCCACTGTTACCAGTAATGACGCTACGATCATTTCCCAAATTACCGGCGTAGACGAATATCAATTAGACGTCTTCCCGGCTGATGTTGCCGAGGGCAGGTTCATTGATAACGCCGACGTCAATGACTACGCAAAAATTGCCGTGCTCGGAAAAGACGCCGCTAAAGACTTGTTTGGCGACTCAAATCCAGTAGGTCAAAAAATTACCGTTAAGAACACCACGCTACGAGTGATTGGCGTAATGGCTGAACAAGGCACACGATTCTTTCAGAACGTCGACGGCTATATCTACATCCCCATTACTACCGCGCAACGGGACGTCTTAGGAATCAACTACGTCACTTACATCGCCGCCAAAGCGAACGGCGACCTGGATTACGTCAAAGAAGAAACTCGGGCGATCATGCGCGACCAACACAACATAGACAACCCAACCGGCGACCTTTCGAAGGATGATTTCAATGTGTCGACTCAACAAGACGCCGTCGCGACTATTGGTGTAGTTGGTACCGCGCTCAGCGTCCTCCTCGCATCTATTGCCGCTATCTCCCTCATCGTCGGCGGCATTGGCATCATGAACATCATGCTTGTGTCTGTCACCGAGCGCACCAAAGAAATCGGCCTGCGTAAAGCCATCGGCGCCACCGAGCAAGAAATTCTCCGTCAGTTTTTACTTGAGGCTGTCATTTTAACTTCTTTCGGCGGCGTAGTCGGCGTTCTCCTTGGTGTAGCCACCTCTTACATTATCGCAATTGGTGCATCCCAGTTCGTCGCCGGTTGGCGCGTCATCATTCCACCTTCAGCAATCATTGCCTCGGTCATCGTCTCAACCGCCGTCGGTCTAGGCTTCGGCTACTACCCAGCTAGACGAGCTGCTAAACTTGATCCAATAGAAGCGTTGCGGTACGAATAAAGATGACGCAAATTGTTTTTCCTGTTAGGATACTTCGTCTATGAAACTCGATTGGTCAAAACTCCCCCGCCCTATCATTGCACTTTCGCCGATGGCCGACATGACGGACTCGGCGTTTTGTCGTTTAGTAAAAGAAATTAGCGGAGCTGACGCGCCGGTTGTGTTTCGAGAGATGGTGTCGAGCGAAGCGGTGTTCAGAGGCAACGAGAAAACCCTCGGCATGGCGGCAATTCATGAGGACGAACGCCCACTCGTCCAACAACTCTTCGGTTCAGATCCAACAACAATGGCTGAGGCTGCGAAAATTATTGAACGCGAATATCATCCCGAAGGCTTCGATATCAACATGGGTTGCCCCGTGTACAAAATTGTCCATAACTTTAACGGCGCAGCGCTCATGAAGGATCCTGTGCTCGCAGCATCGATCGTAAAAGCCGTCAAAGCGGCGATCACTGTTCCTTTGTCGGTCAAGATCCGTCTCGGTTGGTCAGACCCGCGAGAATGTTTGGAGTTCGTCAAAGTACTCGAAGAAGCCGGCGCCGATCTAATTACTATTCATGGTCGAACAAAAGCCCAAGGTTACTCCGGCGTGGCCGATTGGGCGATGGTCGGCGAGGCAAAAAAACAAGTAAAAATTCCTGTACTCTGCAACGGCGACGTTCATGCCGCCGAACGGATCGTGCAAGCACTTAACGTTTCAAAGTGCGACGGCGTACTCATTGCTCGTGGCGCGCTTGGCAATCCGTGGATCTTCCGGGACTACGCCATGATTGCTCGAGGCGAAACTCCACCGACTATTACCATCGAAGAACGGATCAAGGTCGTCAAAAGGCACCTCGACCTTCATCTAGAAGAGTATGGGGAACATGGCGTAAACACGTTCCGCAAACATCTCTCTTGGTACTTTAAGGGTCAGCCAAACGCCAAGCAGCACCGTGACGCCATGATGACCGCAAAAACAAAAGACGAGCTCATTTCTGTGCTCGACCTGTTCCTTAAATAAAACCCGCCGGTTTCCCGACGGGTATTTATTATTCAGCGCTGACGCCGTCTCCCTCGCCCTCGCCAGTAGCGGCATTTTCCAGGTCTAAATCGTTTGGTTCATCCTCATCCTCGTCCTTGTCATCATCGGAATCGGTGTCATCACCGTCCATAGCCATTGGGCTCATAACGAAAAGTTCCAATTCGGTAACGCTTGCTGTTGGCATACGCAATACTAAATAAATAATGTGCCGGTATATTATAGACCTCCTATAAAATTGCAATAGCCCCCTGCCACCCCCAAACTGTGGATATTTTGACTTAACCAATTAAACCCGCTAATCTCTCCGGTGCTTCATCACGCACTCAAGGGAGATCTCATGGATCAAAGAGCCAAGGACGTGCTTAACCGTCAGGCGACCGACCTACGACTTCTGACAGTCAGGACTAAGCTTGGAGTGGTGAACCAGCTCACGGTCAATTCAAGCGTCACTCGGTTGGCTAAGGTCATCCGCAGACGCTACCAAGAATCTAGCGACACCGAGATCCTGGATTACTCCGCGCTACCGCTCGCTCACGTGGACGAAGGCTCCAAGAAACTCATCTCGGATCTAACCGCCATTCACGTGATTCGAACGACCTGCCAAGATGTTCTTTTCACCACCAATGACCGCTGGTTTGGAATGGTCGAGGCCTTCCTCAAAACAAACCAGGACGAGGAGATTACACGCATTTCTAGGCTCCGAACGACTCCCAGAAATTGCCTTCTATCCCTGGAGCGATGACTGCCCCTTCATCAACTGCCAAATGACCAAACCAGTCTGGCCACCGACAGTGCGTAGAAGTTCCCGTTAAGCAGTTATCAAGTCGCTCCACGCGCTCCGTCCAAACGGAGCGCTTCTTTATTACAAAATAATTCCACCGCTAGGGTGGAATTATTTTGGTTCCGAGACATGGATTCGAACCATGATTAGAGGATTCAGAGTCCTCTGTCCTGCCGTTAGACGATCTCGGATCAATGCTTTGCGACCAGAAGAATACGAGATTTTAGGCTGGTTGTCAAAGCTACAAAACCTGCCCGCCAAACGCCTCCACGAGAGTATCAACCGGGTTATTCGCCTCTTTCCCTTTTTCGATAATGCACAAAATCTGGCTTGGCATGGCCATCATGATCGCCCCAATGGCCTCCTGGAGTAATCGCTGAGCCTTCTGTTCCTCCATAGCCTTTACGTGGAACATGTACGCAAAGCTAACCGTGATAGTCGAAGCTTCTATGGCAACCGGTTTAGAGGCCGATAAGACAAGTGGCATGGACATATTTCGCTCCCCAACGTGCGCGCAGCACCGACCCCATTTTTCGACGAGTTCATCGAGCGTAAACGGTAACGTGCCCGTTGGCGCAACCGCGACAATCGGCGCGTCGGCTACAACGGGTGGGGGCGTGGCGTGTTCGGTATCCATCGTTGACGGCGGGAGGTCGAAATCCGAAACCTGGAAGGCTGAGGAAGGCTGTGAAGGTTGTGCAGGTGGAGGAGGTTGAACAACGGCAGCCTGACGAACAAACGCTTGAGGAACGGGAACCGAAACTGGTGTCGGCGCAGGTGCGGATGGTGCGACCATCCCCCTTCCAGGGGGACTCGAGGGGGTCTCAGGGTGGGGAGCTTCAGGCTGCGTCGCCTCCACAATCGCAATCTCTAACGGTATCTGTGGCAACACCGAAATACTTGGTCGAGTCCTAGCTGTCAGTAACGAATCAAGGAAACGTCGATGCGTGTCAGCCGACACCAGCTTGGCCGTCTCACTCAGTTTCTTAAGCGTTGCCGGGTCATATTGTTCAGTCGACAGAAAACCAAGCGACGCAAACATCATCGAGCGAACATATTCGATCAGCTCGTCGATCAGATGCTTGAGTGAACCTCCCCCATCAACAAAACTATTTACTATTTTCAATGCCTCTTCTACGTCTTTCTTTGCTACCGCCTCCGCAATTTCACCAACAGTTCCAATGTGCGTAGCCGGCAGAATAAGTGATGCCTCGCGCTCGTTAATTGTCGTCTCACCAAGTGAAAACAACTGACCGAGTAAACTCTCCGCATCTCGCAAGCATCCTTCACTTAGTCGAGCAATTGACGCAAGCACAACCTCGGCCACTGTATAGCCCTCGGCCTTAGAAATTCTTTCTAGTCGCTCAATCATCTCTTTAGGCGGGACTCGATGAAAATCAAAACGCTGGCAACGCGAAATAATCGTGGCCGGGATTTTGTGAAGTTCAGTCGTCGCCAAAATAAAAACAACATGCGCCGGTGGTTCTTCAAGCGTCTTCAAAATCGCATTGAAGCTCGCCGTTGAAAGCATGTGCACCTCGTCGATAATGAATACCTTAAACTTCCCACGCGTAGGTGCGAATCGAACGTTCTCAATAATGTTCTCGCGGGTTTCTTCGACCTTAGACTGCGACGCCGCGTCGATCTCCACCAAATCCATAAACCTCCCCTGCTTCATCTCGATACATGATCCGCAAGTGCCACAAGGTTCCGCCTCCCCCTCTTTTCGAGTCTCACAATTCAAAGCCTTCGCGAGGAGTCTCGCAATCGTGGTCTTCCCGACTCCCCTCGGTCCCGCAAACAAATAAGCATGGGCAACCTTGCCGTCCTTCAACTGGTTCGTCACAGTCCTCACCACATGCCCCTGTTCCGCTACTTCGGCAAAGGTATTTGGGCGATATTTTCTGTACAAAGCTTCGGCCATATTTCTGGTCTATCTTAGGCGTATAAGACCCAAAATACAAACTACCCACACACACCCATTTCCACATAAAAAGAAGAGCCCCGCGCCACTTGGTGGTACAGAGCTCATGCGAAAGACACAAGCGATTAATCCATCATCCCGAGAGCCCTCTTGATGATGGGCTTCAAATGTTCGGGAGTATTGATTCGGAAGTCACCGCTCGACCAAAACATGACCATGCCATCCGCGCAGTCCCCGGCAGCAATCAAAGCATCGGGTAGGAGAAGTGTTCCAGGCTCGCACAAGAGGCGATAGCTGTCATACAGCCACTTATGCTTCATCTGTGGCCCAACGATGATCAGCTGGTCCCACATCAGAAACTTGTTCACCGTTTCCTTGTGGATCGTTGGGTCGTAATCACATGGACGGCCGAAAGCTACTAGAACACGCATGTGATCCTCCAGTGAGGTCAATAATATATCGACACTCTGTCGCCGAACGACACTGGTTTGTAACAAATATTCCTGTTTGTGTCAACCAAAAATCCGCCATCCATAGACTCTTCCCGGCATGGCCGGGCAAGCCGCCTGCGCTCAGAGACCAGTGAGTGACGGATTCATTCATTAGACACTAAGCTGGTGGCGGAGGAGGAGGCGGGGTGATCTTTTTCTTGGCGTTAGGTTTCGAAGGTTCAATGATATCGGATTAACGATTCAAAAAAACAAAGCCCCCGCATCACGGAGGCTCAACGGAACGACGCCCGGTTTACAGAACACGAACGCCGACCTCGCGTACCCTGACGACACAGTCCTTGCAGTGGGCGAAACCTCGGAGGAATACGATCTCCCCGCTCACCATCACGCTGTACCTATTCCAACCATGAGTCCCATATAGGAATCGGTTCGTCTTGAATCGCTCCCCGCGTTGTACACATACCTCGATAGGCGCGTCGCCCTCTCCCCGTGCGGTGCACTCCGCATAAAACTCTTTGAACTCGTCGTAAGCAGCGAGAAAACCATTGAAAGAGTAGAGATATACATTCGGTCGCTCTAGGGTGCAGAGTCGCTGATACTCTAGCCATCCGTCCCCAAGCGCGTCTCCCGAGTGCTCAATGATCGCTAGTTTCTCGAGCGCCCCCGGCTCATAGATATAGAGTGGCATGTCGCTCCCTAGGAAAAAGACAAAGTACTTTTACCCTCATCAAACAAAAACGTCAAAAATACAAACGCGCCCACCAGATGGCAGACGCGTACATGAGTGAAAACTCGCGATCACCGTTACCTTTCTTTCGAATCCTCTGTTTTTTTACTCGATAAAATACTTTCGTTGATCTTATCAAGAGTGCGCACGATCTCTGCGAGTAAGAGCATCACGAGAAACAAAAATAAAAATGCGTTAGCTTCGGCGAAGCGATCAACTATGCTCACTAACCGTTTATCAGCGAATGAACTACTGAAGTTAATCACCGTAACCGTCACCAAACATACCCCCAAAGATATAACCTGCAGAATTCGCATACTACCTCCAAAACCAATCCGGCTTCCCTCGCCGTGAGGATCATTGCTGACAAATAACTGTACATCGATAAATCTATCCTGTCGAATTCTAACCACCAACCAAAAATCCGCCACTTCTAGACTCTTCCCGGCATAGCCGGGCAAGCCGCCTACGCTCAGAGACCAGTGAGTGACGGATTCATTCATTAGACACTAAGCTGGTGGCGGAGGAGGTGGCGAGATGATCTTTTTCTTGGCGTTGAGACCGGAACGCTCGGCGATGTCAGCTTCGACTTCTTCTTTGTCTCGACCATACTGGATTCGAGAAATCTCTTTGAGTGCGGCACCAACTTTCGGGTTGCCAACTTGGCGAGGCATCACCTTAAGACTGAAAGGTTTTGATTGGTTGTTATCGACGATCATTTTTGCATTCCACGATAACGCTTCGTTGCTCATTAAATCGTAGGCGCTGAATGTTGGTTCGTAAATTTTTGTCAGCACCTCGGTGTCATCAGGTCCAACGCGCGAAACAAAAGTAGAACCAACGTTACCAAGCACCGCATCACGAATTTCTGTCTTACCGTCACGAACCAACTGACCCATGTACTGGTGAGCCATAGTTAGGTTCAGACGATATTTTCTAGCCTCAGAAAGGATGGTGGCAATAGACGGCGTAATGAAGTTCTGGAACTCGTCGATATACAAGTAAAAGTCCTTGCGCTTTTCCTCCGGTTCGTCAGCTCTGGCAAACGCGGCCATCTGTAGCTTGGCCACAAGAATTAGACCGAGCAAGTTAGCATTCACCTCACCCGTCTTCCCCTTGCTCAAATTAACGAGCAGAATTTTTCCATTGTCCATGATGTCACGGAAGTTGAAAGCAGACTTCGATTGACCAATAATGTTACGCATCATTTCATTCTCGACGAAACGGCCAACTTTCGACACCAAGTAGCCCATCATTTCTGATTTGTGATAGTCAGAAGTCTTGGCCATTTCATCTTCCCAGAATGAACGAACAACCGGATCCTTAACTTTTGCTACCCACTTATCCTGGAAAGCCTGGTCAGCAATCATGCGCGGAATTTCGACGAGCGTCCCAGGATTCTCGATGTCTGCCATGAGCGTCAGCATGTAATTACGCATCTGGTGTTCAAACATTGGACCGATCATTTCCGGCGGGAAAAGCATCATGAAAATGCTGATCATTTCCTGCACTGCAAAGTCTCGCTGATCTTCACTTGGACACTCGAGCATGTTCAAACCCATTGGCTTATCCGTGTCAGACGGGTTGAAATAAATCACATCGTCGATTCTCTCCTTTGGCACTAGCTCAAGACAGCCATCAGCCAAATCTCCGTGCGGATCAATAACACAAACGCCTTTCCCGTTCTTAATATCCTGCGCAACAAGGTTCTTAATAAATTCGGATTTACCAGTACCGGTCTTACCCATGATGTACATGTGGCGGCGGCGATCCCCGTCCTTCATGTAAATATCAGTTTTCTTTCCGCGATAAATGTTATAACCAAGTAACAACCCGTCCGTAGGAATGTTAGTTGGTGCCGGTGCAGTCCTAGCCATCATCCAGCGAATGTTTGGCGTTTCGCTAGTAGACAACGGCAAGTGCCACAAACTGGCCAACTCTTCAGTATTTAAAACGAGTTTAAAATTAGGAGAAAAAGTACGAAAAATAAACGCCTCAATCAACGCCTTCTTGGAACTTGGAATATTCTTCTCAAACGAATTTCCGTACTCGTAAATGTTGTACTGGCTGAATGCCTGAATGACGTTCGTCAAGTGCATCTGGGCTGCTTCAGCCGTAGCCGATGAAGCAACGATACGAATATTTGTTTCGAGCCCTGCCTTGCTCAGCTTGTTTTCAATTCCCTCAAGCATCTTTGTTTCCGCAGCAGACATCTTACGCTCGCGCAACTTCTCCTTGTGCTTGTCCTGTGTTTCTTTGCTCTCAAACCAAGATGAAATTCCGCCTTCGCTATGGCCTTTTATTGCGTCATTAAGAGGCATGCCCTTCTGCATGTTCTTCACAATCTTCAGTCCAAGTTCGCGCCAGGTGTGATGAGCTGGACGAACTATAACCTGAATAGCCAAACCATCACCGTCAGCCACTTTTGACAATGCGTTGGTCAACGAATTCAGTGGGTCGACTTCCAACTCTTTGTACGTCTTAATTGGAAACGCGCTCTGGCGCTTAAGCTTCATGTAGCCACCAAGCACCACACCCGTAGGCGAAAACATGTTGTAGTCACCGGCATCTTCAATGTAAGCGTCTGGATACTGCGCGTGCATCTGCTCCTCAAAAAAGTTCGCGTACTTCTTTGGAACTGTTGCGAAGAAGGTGACGAGCTTTTCCATGGCCACCATCTCAAAAGAAAAAATGTCAGCCTCGCCGTATAGCCAAGCGTGAATCCCGGAGTCTGGCTTCAAGCCACCGAACGCCGCAAAAATACTCTCTGCAATGCCAATCTTCTCTTTCGTATTTTGCGCCGAGGCAGTTGACTTGGCCTCTTCTTCGCTCTTAAACTTTGGCACCGTAATACGGAAGGTGATCAATCTCTCGTCTCCTCCACGAGCATGAGCGCGCTTATGCAAGGTTTTACGGATGATCGAAATCAACATCGCGAAAAAGATTACGACCCCAATAATCAGCCCAATAGGCAGTAAGAATACCGTCCAATCGGTGGCAACTGCTGCATCCACTATTCCGGTTGTATTTGTCGAACCAAAAATTGGATCTGCTCCAAGACCAGTATCAAGCTGGGCCAATTGAATTCCTCCGTTTTCAATCACATTAATTTATTTGAGATATATTTCCCTCTGTTCTTCGAACAAAGCGACGACTCTGTCTAACATCGTCTTAGCTTCTTGCTGTAAATAGTATTTGTCGACTTTAGGCACTATTCCTAACCACTTTTCTATGCCAGCAAGAATCTTATATTCATTCATCTTATTCGCGTTCATCATGTGATCAATATCTTCCGCGAGCTTCTCTCCGGTCTTCTGAAAAATCTCCTGCCTCTCAGCTGGAAGTCCTTTGTATATTGCCGTAATGCTATTGTCAGCCAAAATAGATTCTATCTGCTTTCTAAGTGGAGTTTTCTCTTCCCGGGTTTCCGACTGAGCTGAATGCTCTATTTTAACGGATGGTTTAGCTTGCTCCGGCGCCGAGTACGTCACAGCCGTTGGCACCTTTTCAGCTTCAGCAACCCCAACACCATCCACCTCCGTTTTTTCAACGTCTAGTGGCGTGTTTAGAGTCTCTTGAGGCACCGGAGGCTTTTCTGCCCCCTGCACGGGTGTGGTCATATCAAATGCCATGGGTACATTTTATCACAACCTAGCGGGCTTGACTTTTATAGTGGTTTGTGGTATACTAATCTCTTCTTGAATACGTGACTTTTTGCAAAAAGCAACGATTTCAGAGGTTTCTAGAGCAACATAGCTTGTTACGCATTAGAAAGGTTATTTAATGGTATTCCCCCTTTGCCAAGACTCACGTCAGAGGCAAAGGTTAAAGCGTCCGGATAGTATCTAGACCAGGTCTACTGTTTCAGCCCTCTTTCCTGCTTGTCATGAAGGAGGTGCTTGTGCCGAAATAAAAAATCCGCTGTTGACCCTATACGGGCTCGGCGGTTTTTTGTATCTGCAAAAATAAATCGAGCCATCCGGTGAGGGACAGCTCGATCAACGACGCGTAATACATTAGGCCGGTATCCGATGGTGCTTCTTAACCTCTTCGAAGAAGTCATGCAACTTCCCCGCTTCCGGGATGTGCCGGAAATCTACGGACGGCGGCAAACTTGATTCAAAGAAACGCCGCCGCACTTCTTCAATCACCTCAGACGATGACGTGAGGAGAGCGGACTCCGCGTCATCAATCAAATCTTCTTGGCGCACAGGGTCCATATCCCGATCTACGCACCAGAGAAGACTCAACGTAAGCTCGCTTGATGTAGGGCTCATGATTCCTCCAGCTGGAACCTCGTTGGCTAGCTAGTCACTGGGAGTTACTTTCAGAAAACGTTGATGTTCAGGCTCTCCTAAAGGTTCGAGCGTCACACGATGAATGTTCCCGGTATACTCTTTTGTTTCCGGGTTCACAAAGCGCAGAACCAACAGATCACCGTCCGTGGACAGTTCGACGGTATTGAACCAAAGCGACTTCGTCTTGAAGTAGGCGGTCAGCTCAGGGTGTTCAAAGTATCGGCGCCCATCAGGTTCTGACGCGTCCTCAACCGAGAACGTGATACCCTCATATGGAGTGGTCGTGGCGTCAAAACCAGTTGTCTGCCGGGTATAGGGGTTAAGCGCTCCCTTCACCGGCCCACTTTTCACGAGCTCGATCGTCAAAGGGTAAATTTTTACCTCAGGCTTCAGTACCATGTTCAAACCCTCCAAAGGCCAAAACACGGTAAGTCTTTTTGAAAATGAGGTCAACTATTTCGTCTTAAAACCTATTTCTCCCCGCTTTGGATCTTCCTTGTCGACAATGAGTGATTTGATTGCCTTAAACACCGCGCTGAACTGGTCATCGTATTTGCGCTCAAGATTGTCGAGCTTCTTCCGCAACTCCGCGTTGCTCGCGATCATTTCTCGAAGTTTAGTAAATGTGCGAACGATCTGGATGTTCACCTGAATTGCTTTTTTGCTCTTGAGAACACTCGATAACATCGCAACGCCCTGTTCGGTGAAAACGTATGGCAACTTTCGTTTACCTCCATGTGTAGAACTTGAAGTCACAATTTGTGACTTCAAGATTGAAAACTCAATGGATGTAAGCTGAAACATAAAATCTTCAGGAAAACGCGATCTATTACGGCTTACAGATTGATTAAGCACCTTTACATTCACGCCATAAAGAAAAGCGAGATCATGATCAAACATAACCTTCTTGCTTCGAAGTAAATATATTTTACTCTCGATTCTTTCTGTCGGAAGGATTTCTAATTCTTTTTTCGCCATAGGTATAAGGTCACAGATTGTGACCATTAACATTGGAAATCACAATTTGTGACTTCCAATTTTATCGTCGTTCACGAATTTTCTGTCCCTCTTTTCCGTCTTCGACTAAAAAACCGAGTCCGGCGATGACATCACGGAGTCTGTCAGATTCTTTCCAGTTTTTTGCTTTGCGGGTTTCGAGTCTTTCATCGACGAGGGCCTGAACCTCGACAGGAACAACAAGTGGGATACCGATATATCGGTCGAGCCCTAAACCAAGGACAGAGTCAAAAAATTGCAATGTCGCAGATTTTGTCGACGAGTCCATTGAGCTATCCTGCAATACCTCAAAGAAAAACGCGAGAGCATTTGCGGTGTCGAGATCATTATTCACGATAGCCAAGAACTCTTCTTTCGATGTCTCGTCGACACTCCCCGGCTTAGGCAACTCGCGTACCGCGTCAATCAAATTGTCGAGTGCATTCTGGGATGCCTGCACTGCTTCCCACGTAAAGTTCTGCGGCGTCTTGTAGTGAGCGCCGAGAACAAAATATCTAAAAGCCATTGGCGAGAATCCCTTGTCGGCAATATCCGCAAGCGTATAACCGTTGCCTGACGACTTGCTCATCTTTCCCCCGTCGACCAAAAGAAATTCATTGTGTAGCCAATAATTGGCCTCCAGCTTTCCTCGCGCCCCTTCCGTCTGCGCCAGCTCATTCTCATGGTGCACGGCGATATGGTCGATGCCACCGGTGTGAATATCAAACGGAACACCGAGGTACTTTTCGCTCATCGCAGAACACTCAATGTGCCAACCAGGAAAACCAACGCCCCAAGGGCTTGGCCATTCCATTTGTCGTTGCTCTCCCTCAGGTGAAAACTTCCAAAGCGCAAAGTTGGCCGAATTTTTCTTCTCGCCAATATCAACGCGCGCTCCCCCTTCCTTGTCTTCGAGCTTCTGACCAGATAGTCGACCATAATCTGCAAGTGTCGACGTATCAAAATATATGCCGTCACTAATTCTGTATGTATGTCCGTTCTTTTCAAGTGCTTCGATCATTTCAATCTGCTCGGCGATATGCTCGGTTGCTTTCGGGCGAACGGTCGGCTCGAGCAAATTCAATCGCTCCGAATCAGCAAGATATAGCTTCGTGTACTCATCAGCAACTTCCCACGCCGTCTTCCCCGCGCGCTTTGACCCCTTCTCCATCTTGTCCTCGCCCTCATCAGCGTCGCTCACAAGGTGACCGACATCGGTGATATTCACCACGTGCTTCACCTCGTAACCGTTCCCTTCAAGAACTCGACGAAGAACGTCCGCAAAAATAAATGAGCGTAAATTTCCAATGTGCGCCCGGTCGTAAACCGTCGGTCCGCAAGTGTAGATGCCGGCTTTTCCGGGAACAATCGGCTCGAACTCTTCTTTTGATTTAGAAAGGGTGTTCGTAAAGAAAATGGGCATCATAATGTTCAATACTGTACTCGAACCATAAAAATATACAAATAAAGAAGCCCACCCTCGCCCTGCATTTCTGCAGTTTGAGAGTGGGCACTGAAGTTTCTAGCTAGTCCTGGCTTTTAATGATCCAGTCGATGAATCTCAGGTATGACCCAGCATCAAGCTGACCGTGACCGGTCACTCGCCTGGCCACCTCTGACAGCACCGGACGACCAACCCTGATTCCGAGACACGCCTTGCCGGCGTCTATTACCGCGCGGTCAAAGCCAATAGTCACCGGCCCCGAATCTGAAGGTAGCACGATCGGTCCACAGAGTTCACGATCCATAGCACAGAGCACATCCGAAGACGTGATGATCGCCAGCTCGCCCTCTGTCCGGTGCACGTCCGTACGACTGGCAAAGATGCAGGTGTCTCGGTAGTAGTCGAGCTGGACGTGAAAGCCAGTCCACTTGGTACCGAGGTTCCGAGCGAAGTACCGATAAGTGTTCCCACCGGTTTTCACTGCCCGACTACGCCACACGTCCGCTGCCACTTCAAGTGGCACGATGTACTTGCGGAAGTGCTTTAGCATGAGCGTCAGAAAACGATCCCAAATGTTCAGGCCATAGCGGCTACCGATGAGCGGTGCCTCCAAGTCCATGAAGAAGACGCGGATCAAATCCTGACCGTCTTCCGTGATCTTCCGAAATTCTTCGAGCATTGCATCCTGCAGTAGCTCGTTGTTCGGATACCGTTGCCAGAGGAAAAACGCTTTCTGCGCGTCTTCCACGCCGTGCATCGGCACAACCACTTTGTCATGGAACTCAATCGCTTCAAACTCTTTCAAGTTGCCTTCGCCCTTATACCGCCCGGGCTCCGCGTCACACTCGGAGTACATGAGCGTATGCCCCGCCGGAATAGCGAACAGGATTTGCTTCGGTCCAATCACGCGCGGCAACACCCAATCCGTACGGGGAATATCAAACTCCGGAGTGAAGAACACGGAGGCCTGCGGGTTCACCGCCGCCGTTTGGAACTGCCACTTGAGGTGACGCTCAAACCGCGGTCCTGCGTTCTCATACAGGCTCGGCAAAATGTGAGAGAACGGCGCTCCAACAAGGTTGATCCCCGTAAAATCCGCTTCAGTCATCTTAACGAAGAGAAGATCAATTCCCTGGAGACTGAGTGACACCGGCAAACCACATGCTCGCAAAAGATCGCGCCAAGTCCTAAACTCTTTCGCGTACTCTCGCCTGACAGAAGCCGGCAGGTTAGCGTGTGTAGCGGGATTAGCCGGAAGGAACACTACGATGCCTGACATGAATACTCCTACTACGATCCGTCGCATTTAACGGATATGTTAGCTCGCGTCGTCGACCAGAGGATTCAGGCCGACTAAAAAGACTACCAAAATATCTCTATTCCCGCAAATTTGCTTGCTCTAAAAGTTCTCGCATTTTTCTATCAAGTTTGGTTGGCGTGATCACTCGAATAACAACAATGTGATCGCCTCGTCCGCGACCAGTTGGCACGCCCTTGCCTCGCAATCTTAGTTCGGTACCCGGTTGCGTACCGGCTGGAATCTTAAGGTCGACTTTTCCGTCGACAGTATCGATTTCCACGCTGTCGCCGAGTGCTGCCTGTGTAAAACCGATATTCTTTTCCGAATAAATTGTCGAGCCGTCCCGGTTGAATCGCTTGTCAGCAGTCACGTGCAAGTTCAAATATAGGTCGCCGGGTTCACCCGCAACGCCAATGTTCTCGCCCTCGCCGCGTACACGTACTTGCATGCGGTCTTCAACTCCCGCTGGAATGTCTACGCGTAAAGTCTTTTTTGAGCGTACCGTGCCCTCACCGTTACAAGTGCTGCAAACCTTCTCCGGCTTCTCGCCTTTACCATGACATGTCGAGCAGTTCTGTCGGACCTGCATCGTGCCAAGGAGCGTGCGCTGGTTCACGACAACGAATCCTTTGCCCTTACAAGTCTCGCACTCATGCATTTTCGAACCAGGTTCACCACCGAGTCCCGCACAACGGTCACAAGCATTCGACTTGTTGAGCGAAATCTCGCGCGTCACACCGAATACACTCTCCGAAAATGATAGCGTCACGTCCATCTGCAAATCTTGCCCCTTCTTTTTCTGTCTGCCTCCCCCGCCAAAAAAGTTTCCAAATATATCGCCCAGGTCGCCAAACTGGCTAGCGTCGAATCCTTCGAACCCACTTCCTCCCCCGCCACCGAATCCGCCGAAGCCCTGTGGTCCGTCGGCACTCCCGTACTGATCATATCTCGCGCGCTTCTCCTTGTCGCCGAGTACCTGGTACGCCTCATTTATCTCCTTGAACTTCTCCTCTTTGCCGCCTTTGTCCGGATGATGCTCATGCGCGAGTTTTCGAAAAGCACGCTTAACCTCGTCCTCGTTTGCGGACTTGTCGACTCCTAAAACTGAATAATAATCTTTTGACATAAATGACGGGTCGACGCATGGGTCGACATAGAAGTCGACCCCTACAAGTTACACGTTATGCGTGGTCGGGACCGCAATCGCAATCCTGTTTCACTTCGCACTCCTCGCCCTTACATTCTCCCTCGCCACACACACAAACTTCCTTCGCGCCTGGATCTAATTCACAATCACAATTTTCTTCCGTGTGTTCACTCGGATGATGCGCGTGCTTGGGACCGAACATGCCCTTGAGTTTATCGATAAATGACATAGGGTGTAGCTAGTAGGGTGTGGCGTGTAGTTAAGAACCTGATTGCATGACAGCGTCCCAAGTACACAAGTGAACCGGCTCGCCACCGTCAACGCGCGCCCAAATACGATATTCACCAACAGACTTTACAGGGAGATTAGGAATACGTGCAACTAGATTAGCGGCCGAACCGCTGATTTTGTTCTTAAACAATTGGCCACCGTCTACGAGAGTATTCGATCCGTCCGTTACATAAACCTCCATCTCGCTCTCAACCGGAAGATTTATCAACCGCGTCGCAAAGAAACCTCGAAGCGCGACCGGCGCACCAGGTTGAAATGTCGTCCGGTCGAACACGTGAATGTAGCTCTGCAACCCATTAACGGACATGGAAGCGAACTCACAGATCAAGGCGTATTCTTTAGTTGGGTTCATAGTATTAAGTCAATTTTTTTCGGCACCGTCGTAATTATCTAGAGACATTTCGCATGGTTGAATATCATTCACCTCCTTCGCCGTCTCTGGAGGATAAATATTGTTCACAGTTTGATGTACCACATTCCCGTTACCCTGGATTACTGCGGTTTGATGTACTTCCTGTTGTTGAACGGTCCGGGGAGGTTCTGTGGATCTCGGAAGGACTGGCATGGTGTTCGTACCCAGAACAAACATAACACCGATGGCATGTTCGACAACTGCGGAGCCTAGCGCCTTAGACGCCTGAATGATCACATCATCTAAGATAATTTTTACCGTTGAAGAAAT
>CAWGHH010000003.1:0-19435 GCA_963822405.1 Candidatus Uhrbacteria bacterium
CAAACGTGAGGAATTCAGAAAGCTGGAACAGGCCCTGATGGACCCGGCTGTTTTGGCTGACCGCAAAAAACTAAAGGAAACAAACCAAGCCTACCAAGGAATGCGCAAAACCATGGAAGCGGCCGACGCCTACCAAAAAGTAGCGAACGAACTGGATGGCGCAAGAAAGACACTCCAAGATCCAGACCCAGAAATGCGGGCCATGGCTGAAGCGGAAGTAGCCGAACTTGAACCAAAGCTCCCTGCTCTTGAACGGGCGCTTGAACTTGAACTCGTGCCAAAAGATCCAATTGATGAGAATGATGCAATAGTTGAAATCAGAGCCGGCGCCGGTGGCGATGAAGCCGCGCTCTTTGCGTCAGAACTTTTCCGCATGTATGTCCGTTTTGCGGAACGCCATGGTTGGAAAGCAAACGTTATTTCCCAGAACCAAAGTGACCTGGGTGGTTTCAAAGAAGTCATCGTAGAAATTACTGGCCCGGGAGCATTCGGAACAATGAAACTGGAAAGTGGCGTGCACCGTGTGCAACGTGTACCGAATACGGAAAAAGCTGGTCGAGTTCATACCTCAACGGTCACCGTGGCTGTTCTGCCGAAATTAGAAGAAGAAGACTTTGAACTAAATCCAAAAGATGTCAGCGTTGAAGCGACTACTTCACAAGGAGCCGGCGGACAGAGCGTTAACACCACATATTCCGCCTGCCGACTGGTTTACATTCCAACTGGAACTATCGTCACCTGTCAGGACGAACGTTCGTTTAGCCAAAATAAAGAACGCGCCATGTCTGTATTGCGCGCCCGTGTTTACGCCGTAGAACAAGAAAAAAAGCGTGCCGCACTGGATGCTGAACGCCGTGGTCAAATTGGCACTGGTGACCGTTCTGAAAAAATTCGCACGTACAACTTCCCTCAAGACAGAGTCACGGATCACCGCCTAAAACAATCTTGGCATAACATTCCAGGAATCATGGACGGAGATATTGAAGAGATTATTGAGGCACTGAGACTGGCGAGCCGAGATGAGAAATTCGGCGCGATAATTGAAGATGAGGAGTAAATGACGATCTTCGAAGCTCTCACGTTAGGTGCTGAGCGATTGAAGTCGACTCAGCACGAAAAACTACAGGCGCCCGGGAGTCCAAAACTCGACGCGCAAGTTTTAATGTCGTTTGTACTTAACAAACCTTCTAGCTATTTGTTTGCGCATGGTGATGAAGTTGTCGACGCACTAGTGCTCGAGCAGTATCAAACATTCATCGAACGTCGCGCGGCACACGAACCAATTGCCTATATTACCGGTGAAAAAGAATTCTATAAACGGCCGTTCATTGTCACACCGGCAACTTTGATTCCGCGACCAGACACAGAAGTACTCGTCGAAGAAGCGCTCAAAGCAGCAAAACCGGAAACTGTCTTTCTCGATCTCGGAACGGGCAGTGGCGCGATTGCCATCACTCTCGCGGCCGAGTCGACCAGCGGCGTGTTCGCGACTGATATTTCAACGGAAGCGCTCGACGTTGCAGTCGCCAACGCTCGCAAACTCGGCGTCGCTGACCGAGTCATTTTCCTGCACGGTGACTTGCTCACGCCTTTTATAACCAAACTTAAAAGCTGGAAAGAGCAGGCGAATATCCCCTCACTCATCATCACCGCTAACCTGCCGTACATTGCTCGCGGTCAGTACGAGGAACTCGATCCCGACGTTCTAAACTTTGAACCAAAAAGCGCGCTCTTGGCAGGCGTTGACGGGCTTGATCTTTACGATCAGTTGCTCGACCAACTCTACGAATCGCGCGCTCTCTTCCCTGCTGATCTTCAGCTATTAATTGAGATCGATCCATCCCAAGCATTCTCAGCCACTCGCCTAATCAAGCACTATTTCCCCAAAGCTCCCCTCAAAACTATTTCTGACTTGGCGCGACATCCGAGGGTGATACAGGCCCAGATTCCGACACGTTCTTAAGATCCGGAACTACTTCCATCCAAGTCTTACCAGCATTCATAACAATTTCTTTTCCGTCGGCGCCGTAGAAACGAAGACGATCTGTTCGAACCGGCTTCTTCCAGGTTGCTTCGATCTTTGCACCATTTTGATAAACAAGTGCTTTACCCTCGCCAATAGTTCGAATGTGACGTCGACCAGTGGAGTCGACGACGGAAATGTCGCTTTCGAAAACTACAACATTATTTGCGGTAACGGTCGAGCCAGAGCTAGTCTTCATAATTGTAGTTCCTTGAAAACGGGTGTAGACGTTTGTCGACTCACTGTATTTCCAAGTTACATCGTAAGTACTGCCCGACTCCCAATCGATAGTAGGCGAAATGGCCGAGCCGGAAGTCTTACCGTCAGCGAATAGCCACGGCAAATATGTACGAGTGCTTCGACCAATCTCAGCTAACGAACTCATCAAAAGATCAGTTGATGTATAGACATTGTGTGGCGCAAAGCGGCCAACGTTATCGCGCCAGAAATATTCGCTCTGAAAGAATTGATCGAAGTCTCGGGTCGAGCCGTTCGTGTGAATCAAACCAAGTGCTTCCGGCGAGCCACCAACGTGCGCGTAAATAGACGAAAACTCGTCGGCCCAATCTAGATAATATGGACGAGCCGAGCGAACAGGACCAATCTTTTTTGAAATTGCGCCTTCCTCGAAGAACGTAATAAAACGTGGAATGTTCCCTTCAACCGGTGCCTCGATAACAAAAAACGCTTGATCGAGTCCTGACAAAGGCCAAGCCTCATAAGAGTTCTCAATCATGACCGCAAACACCTGAGGTAGCTGAGCAAGTGGGGCTGGCAGCTTCAGTCCAGTAAGCGGATCGCGCGGTGAAGTGTCGACCACTCCTGAACCCCCTTGGTCCCCCTGGGAGGGGGAAACTTCGTTTCTCGCCGTGAATGTACGACTGATCACAAGTGCCGAAACACCAACCGCCATAAAAGCAACAATAACTAACCCGCCGATTACCTTTGGCCAGCTGGCTTTTCTAGCTACACCAACAAAAGCACCCCGAAGATCTGGAATAGTCTGCTTCAAACGTCCCTTTATATATTTCAATCTTGATTGCATAGATGTTGGAATAGTATACCAATTGAAAATCCCCCTTCGCTGAGCTTCCGGGGGACTTTCTCTGTGATTACTTTTTGTCGGACTTTTCTTTCTTCTCTGGCTTAGCTGCTTTAGCGTCAGGAGTAGCGGCGCCTTCAGCACCAGGCTCTTCCTTCTTTTCAGTCAGCACTTCTACCTTTGAAACATCTGCATCAACAGCGGAATCAAGGGCGGCCATTTCAGCTTCAGAACGTGGTGGCTGAACGGTAGCAACTGTCTGCTCAGACCAGGTCTTGACTTCAATTCCGTCAGGAAGCTTAACGTCTTTCACGCGGATCATGTCTTCAAATGTCTTTAGAACTGAGATGTCTACTTCGATCTCGTGCACCAGAGCGTCTGGTAGAGAAAGTACCTCAACTTCTTCCAAAGACTGAACAAGCGTACCGCCATGAGTCTTCACAGCTGGAGACTCGCCAACCAATTTAAGTGGAATTCTGGCCTCAATCTTACGCTTCATGTCAACGCGACGGAAATCCACATGAGAGAAGAAGTCAGTCAGTACATTGCGCTGAATGTCAGCGATCAAAACCGGATGTGTCTGGCCATCAATCTCCAGGTCAATAACCATGGATTCACCGGCCTTAGCGTAAACTTTATTAAAAGCGTTACGGTCAACGGTTACGGAAACCGGGGCCTTAACTTCAAAACCGTACATAACTGCTGGAACTTTTCCTTCAGCACGAAGGATATTCGTCTTTCGGCCCTTCTCCTCACGGAGCCCGGCTGTAATTTGAGTGTGTTGCATAGTGGCGGTATTTTACTGGTTTTAGCGCTATTGTCAAGCCGAAACCACATCAAGTATCATGATGCCAATATATGCTAATTCTCACCCCATTCACGAAGGCACTGGAAAGTCTGGAAACTGCTTTAAAGGTGCCGGAAACGGACATGGTCAGAGATTCGTGCATTCAGCGATTTGAATACACCTACGAGCTCGGTTTCAAAATGCTACGGAGATATTTAGAAATGTCTGAAATTACAATTATTACTTTTGATGAATATTCATTTAAAGATATCATTAGATTAGGTGCTGAAAAAGGGCTTGGCCTGAATTCTGATTCGTGGCTTGAATACCGCGAGGCTAGAAACATCACCAGTCACGCATACGACGCGAAAAAAGCTGAGGAAATTTACGCTATCCTTCCTGCCTTCGCTAAAGATGCCAGAGCACTTCATGATGTACTGGCAAAGCGAGCATCAACCGTATGATCAGTCTAACAGTGGAGCAGAAAAACATAGTTCTCGAGATCCTTAAGCATCTCGTCCCAGATTGTCAGATATTTGTTTTTGGCTCACGCGCAAAAGGAACTCAAAAACCGTTTGCCGATCTTGATCTGTTGATTTCCGGGTCACAACCCCTCGCCCTTTTAACTCGCGCTAAACTGCGTGACGCTTTCACTGAATCGGATTTGCCATTTAGAGTAGACGTAGTAGATGAAAAATCGGCTTCACTAGAATTTTTAAGTGTCATCAAAGACGATCTAAGATCGCTCTAACCCTGCGTTTTCCGTGCTACGCTTTCAACCATTCCTAAAAGCACCAAAGAAAGCATAAGCGAGGTTCCGCCGTAACTTACTAACGGTAGCGGAATTCCAGTCGCCGGCATGAGGGCGAGGTTTGCGCCGACATGAATGACGATTTGCATGAAAAAGAGGGAAAGAATACCGGTTACGAGATAAGAACCAAAGAAATCACGGCCTCTATAAGCCAAGAGAAGCATTCGAGAAAGAAGGAGCAGGAACCCAGCAAAAAGAATAGTAATGCCCACGAATCCTAATTCCTCGCCAATAACTGCAAAAATAAAGTCTGACTGGCTTTCAGGAAGAAACCGGAGCTGGCTCTGACTACCTCCGCCAAGACCTTTGCCGATCAACCCACCAGAACCGATCGCGACCAGCGCTTGGGTGACGTTGTATCCAGACCCCCTAGGATCCGACGCGGGGTTCATAAAAGTCATAATGCGATCCTTCTGGTAACTCGCAAACAGCGCAAACCAACCAATCAAAAATCCACCAACCAAGATACCGAGAATGATTCCAATGTGGTGGACTCGAAGACCCGCAAAAAATGCCATAACGAACCAGATGCCACAAAGCAAAAGCGCACTTCCGAAGTCTGGCTGGAGAAGAACGAGGAAGACTGGAAGAGCGAGTCGCGCTCCGCTCCCGAAAAACTCTCGCCAGGCAAAAGGTTTCTCGGCGTCATCAGCGAAGTAACGAGCGAGCTCAAGGATCAAGCCGAGCTTCATGATTTCAACCGGCTGAAAAGCAAAACCGGCAAAAATATACCAACCAGTCGTCCCGTTTAGAGTTGTACCCAAAACAAATAGCCCAAGGAGAGACAGAATACCCACGCCATACATAATACGAGCGTAAGACCTAAAAATCTGATAGTTCGCTCTGGCTGCTAAAACCGCCAGAACAAGACCAATCGCAAGAGCGATAAATTGTTTTTCGACGAACGCAAAATGACCGCCACGAGACAACTCGACGGAGGCAATGGATGCAATGCCAATAGAGAAAAGTAAAAACGCTGCCAAAACCAGAAGCCAGTCAAAACGACGCATACCTATTACTTCTACTCCCCCTTAGGATTCATGTAAACGCCGTCATCAAAAAAGTTTATAGCAGGAACAATTTTTACACTCGCCCCGGTAGGAATAGGCTGGAACCAACGCACACTAACCGTCCGCGTTTCCCCAGCTGAAAACTGAGAAGCCGTAGCCTCCTGAACGGCCACTGGATTACCACCTCTCATAAGAAGGATAATGAACTTTGGCTCCCAATAACTATAAGCGGTCATGTTCTGGACCGTGAAATCCGTCCGAGCGACCGAATTTTTACCGAGAACTATATCCGCCGCTGACACTATATTTGAAATTGGAAACTCATTTCGCTCGGCCAAAAACGCAGAAACGTCAGAGATTACGTGTCGATCGACTCTATGCCACGAAATATCTCTAATAATTATCTGGGCATTCCTAGCCAAACCATTTGTCGTTACATGAAGAGAAGTTAACGGTTCTGATTCACCTGGATTCAAAAAGCCCTGTGCCAGCTCAGTCTCCCCACCTTCATAAGAAAAAGTATAAGAAAATGACACATACCAATTAGTATTTGGGTTTGTGATGTCGGCCAGGAAATCAGTTGTCCCAGTATCACCGGCCAATGACACCGCCGATCCAACACTTAAAGACTCTGGAGCCTGAGCCAAAACCAAGCTATGGGTATTTGCGCTGTTGGCAATTATCGAGGCTGCCTGGCGAAGGTCAGTAAAACTTCCGGAAACTATGTAAACAGGAACAGCGATAACAAAAACAACTATTAGGGCCACGTCTAACATGCCCCATAAAATAAGCCCCCATTGCTCAATCTTTGGGCGAGCTTCAAGAATTGCGACATCTCTATGATAGGTGCTTTCAATCTCTCTATACTCCCCCGCCAAAGGATTTTGTGGGATCATTTTTTTCACTTCTTTCTGAGCCATATTTCATCAAACATTTTACCACATCCCGGGGTTGTTCAGCATTCGTGGGCATGATAGGATGGACGCCGAACGTGGGTCGACGCATGGGTCGACCCCAACCACACCATATGGCCTCAAAACCTGACGCAACATCGTCTGAATACAGTGCGAAAAATATTACTGTCCTGGAGGGACTAGACCCTGTCCGCAAGCGTCCCGGCATGTATATTGGTTCAACCGGACCAGAAGGTTTACACCATTTAATTTGGGAAGTTGTCGATAACTGTTTTGATGAAGCCATGGCTGGCCACGCTTCGACTATTACCGTCCATGTCCAACCGGACAATTGGATCAGCGTTGAAGATGACGGTCGAGGAATCCCAGTCGACATTCACCCAGAACAAAAGATTTCGGCTCTTGAACTCGTACTGACAAAGTTACACGCCGGTGGAAAGTTCGGTGGCGAGGCTTCGGGCTACAAAGTGTCTGGAGGACTTCACGGCGTCGGCGTTTCCGTCGTCAACGCACTTTCCGACCACTTGAAGGCCGAGGTATATCGTGATGGCGAAATCTGGATGCAGGAATACAAGAAAGGCATTCCGCAAGCCAAGGTGAAGGCCATTGGCAAAACCAAAAAGCGTGGCACCACCATCAGCTTCCACGCTGATAAATCGATTTTCGAGACCATTGAGTTCGACTTCGAAACAATCATTGATCACTTGCGTCAGCAGGCCTATTTAACGGCTGGCATCCACATTGAGATCATTAACGAAATGGGCGAAACGCCAAAGCCCTACGGATTCTTCTTCGAAGGCGGTGTGGCATCCTATGTTCGTCATTTGAATGAGCGCAAGGAAGCCAAGCACCCGAACGTCTTTTACGCTCACAAGCCAGTTGAGAATGTTGATGTCGAGGTCGCCCTTCAGTACACCACTGAATATCATGAAAGCGTTTACTGCTACGCCAACAACATCGTAAACCCAGAAGGTGGCTCGCACTTGAACGGCTTTAAGACTGCACTCACCCGCGTGCTCAATGCGTACGCTCGCGACAAGGGCTACATCAAAGAAAAAGACACGAACCTCACTGGCGACGACGCCCGCGAAGGTTTGACGGCGGTTATCAGCGTCAAACTCCCAGAGCCACAGTTCGAAGGTCAGACCAAGGGCAAGCTCGGTAACCCAGAAGTAAAGACAGCCGTTGAAACCGTTTTTGCTGAAGCGTTACAGATTTTCCTTGAAGAACATCCACGAGACGCCGAAGAAATTATCGGTAAGTGTTTACTGTCCGCTCGCGCTCGCGCTGCCGCCAGAGCAGCTCGTGATACGGTTCTCAGAAAGGGCGTGCTCGACGGCCTCACGTTGCCGGGCAAGCTATCGGACTGCTCAAGCAAGGACAGTACGTCCACAGAACTCTTCATCGTTGAGGGAGACTCTGCAGGAGGCTCGGCCAAGCAGGCTCGTAACCGCGAGTTCCAGGCCATTCTTCCACTCCGCGGAAAGATTTTGAACGTAGAACGCGCCAGACTCGACAAGCTACTTGCCAACAACGAAGTCAAGAACCTGGTCATCGCTCTTGGCACAAACATCGGCGAAGCATTTGACATCACCGCCATGAGATATGGTCGCGTAGTCATCATGACCGACGCCGACGTGGACGGCGCACACATCCGTACGCTCCTGCTCACACTCTTTTACCGTCACTTCCCTCAGCTTGTAACCGACGGTCACATTTACATTGCCATGCCACCTCTGTTCCGTATCCAAGTAGGCAAGGAGGTTCGCTATGCCTTCTCTGAAGAAGACAAAGCAAAATTCGTTAAAGAAATGACCGGCGGAAAGGGCGAGGAAGCTATTAAGAACCACGGCAACGCCGTACCACTTGAAGAGGGCGAGGAAGCCGTAAATGAAATCGTCACCGCTTCTGGAGTTAAAGTGAATATCCAACGCTATAAGGGTCTTGGAGAAATGAACCCAGACCAGCTCTGGGAAACCACCATGGATCCAGCGTCCCGCATGATGAAGAAAGTTTCCGTAGAAGACGCCGCGCTAGCCGACGAAACCTTTGATATCCTCATGGGCGCTGAAGTTGCTCCGCGCAAGAAATTCATCCAAACTCACGCCAAAGACGTATCCAATCTGGACGTGTAGAGAAGCCAACGTGAGTTCGTCGAGATAAAAACAAAACAGACAGCATTGCCTCGAAATTTGAGTCGGATTACCTCCTAAAAATTTCTCGACAACACTGTCTGTTTTGTTTTAACCAATACAAAGGCTAGTCTGACAAGAAGTCGATTTCTTCGGTTAATGAATCCTGAAGTTCGTGAAGGTTAGTAGCCACACGCTTAGCTGTTTTCTTTTCTATAGTAGTAAAGCTGGCCATAAGTATGTCGCGCTCAATCTCCGTAAAGTGACGTGCAACATATGTCCTGAGAGAGATGAGACGGTTCAGCAGTGTTCGACGGCGATAACCCATGATAGGCAATCTCCAGGAAGACGATGAACGCCACAACACAACTCCGGCAAACAACAGAGCCAACAGGAGAAGCAAGACGGCTAAGACCGTAATGAATGTTAAACTTGGGAATCGTTCAAACGGAACTTCGGTGAGTACTGGGGAAATCACTGGTGCTGGCGCGGTTAGAGGGAGAGTGATCGTGATTGCGGTTTTAGCTGTAGTAGTATTCCCCGCCATGTCCCGTGCCTCAACAGTAATAGTTTTTTCGCCGCTAGTCTGAGCAGGCAAAGTGAAAGCCGATATCGCTGTTTGATCAGCGCCCGAAACTCGTCCAACCTCGACATCATTTACTTTAACTACATACTCCCTAATACCCGACAAAGTGTCTTTAGAGAAGAAAGAGATTTTCGGTTCAGCAACTGTTACGTCCTTTCCATCAAGTGACTTCACGGTGAACATTTCAGGGGCAACGGAATCAACCTGGAACTTAAAGTGAGAGGTTGGCCCCCAACCTTTTTCATTTTGGAACTTCACGTGCATGTACCAAACGCCATCATCTACACTCTTATAACTATAGGTAGAGAAAACTCCGTCAGAAGTTGTACCTGGATCAGTCCCAGCATCATGGTTAGCTAATATGTTTACACCCGTAACTGACGAAGCGAGAGGCCAAGAAAAGTTAATGTCTTTTGAGGCATACCAAGCAGAAGAACTAGGATGAGAAGACGAAGAGATCACCGGAGCTCCAGGAACGCCAGTTGGAGCCGGTGCTGGAGTTGGGGTGGGTGTTGGAGTAGGAGTCGGTGACGGTGTCTCGCCCGTTGTCCCAACGGTAAATGATGCGTTTCCGACACCACTCAAAATGTTCGTTCCTAAACCGTCATTAGCTAAGACCGAGCTGGAGGTAAATTTTATTGGGGCAGTACCAGAGGCTTTTGTTTTAAAAGTGACCGAGATAATACTTCCGCCAGACCCTGTAAAACCAGGATTCAAAACTATGCCCTCGAAAGAAATATATCCTTCGGCGTTTGAATACGTTGGCTCAGAAACCCAGAGACTAGTTATCCCACTCTTCGAAATACCAGTGACATCAACGATATTTTGCGGAAAAAATAGAGAACCAGAATAGGCATTAACAGCCATGTCAGTACTAGTGACATAAACGCCAACAGTAAAAGTTTGGCCAACTTTGTAAGTGCCGTTTGACGGAGAAAGATAAAGCGAAGCAGCCTGCGCCGAGAAAGTCGAGATGAAGAAAAATATCGTTGCAAAAAAAGCAACGATAGAAACCGCTAGCCATGTTTGATACTTAGCGAGAATAACATTCATCGCTGTCTTTTTTTCCTCCATAAGAACAAAATTATAATTGCCGCCAAACCAAAACTTAAAATTAGTATACCATTTTCGTAGACGGGTATTTGGTGCGCTGGAGACGACGTTGTGACGTACTCGTTCCCAGAACGATCGACCGCTTTAAGCGAAACGAAACTTCGCAGCGTTTGGTCGCTTAACACGGCTGGACTCTGGATGGTTGACCATTCGTGCTTGCCAATAAGCCTTGCCAAAGAATACCAAGGTGGCACTTCTCGTAATTGGTAATGGTCGACGCCACTTAATAGGTCGCGGGTCTGAAAACTAACAAAAGTTCGTCCACTGAATAGATTCGGATCAGCTGAGAAGACTGGCGTGAATGATTCCGGTGCAATATGATCTTCAGCGACCGGCGGAACGGCAACTGGAATTGTTTTAGTAATCGAAACTGTCATTGGAGCTTGGCGAATTGTGGCGGCCGTACCCAAACCATCATTCAGTAATAACTGCTCGTTCTTGGTCGAAAACTGAACAGACCCCTGGTCAGCAGTCTGTGCAACAAAAGTGAATAAGGGTCCTTGATCCCCCGTGTATCCGCCAGGCGTAATGCCGGAAAAATGAATGGTATGACCATCTGCACCGAGCGTGGGGTGCTCAATCCACAAAGACACAATCGAATCACCCTCATTAACCGAAGAAATTTCGGTTAGATCACCAGACACTACTATGTCGCCCTCAAATGCATTTAGAGATTGCCGATCGGAATTCAAAAAAACACCTATAAACACGGGCGAGTTTGCGCCCACCTCTTTACCTGATGCTCCAAAATATATTTGTGCCATATTTTACCCTGTCCAGTAATACGCCATGATACTAAAGTCTACGATGTCTACTTTTCCGTCAGCATTTAACCGAGCGGCTTCAATGGCCTTAAACGCATCATCCAGCGTTCTCTTGTACCAGTAGGCTGCAATCGAAAAGTCCACCAGGTTTACTCGCCCATCACAGTTCATGTCGGCCTTAGTACAAGCCCCACCAGATACTGGCACGTTTTGCGCGCCAACAATAAAGTTAGCAGCTGCGCTAAAACCACTGATCTCCTGACTGCCGACTAACGCCTTCGACTTGGTCAGGTGAGGCCCGTATTCAAGTGGTGTAGTGTCGAAATTGAATAAATATCCACCGCTCGCATCAGAAGTTGTCTTATCAAAAAATTGTTGCTCTGAGTTAACTTGAATAACGATGTCCGCCGAGTTAGCCGACTGACCAAAAATTGAAATAGTATCTCCTCGCTTAACCGTAGACTTATCGACTGCGATGGTAGGCGCGATGAAAATTCCCGAAACGTTAGTGACCGAACTCGACGTAATGCTCATCGGCAAAGAAACGAGGGTGGATCTTCGGCCAGCGTCATCCTCTGCGTAAAGGACAAAAGTAAAATTTCCAGAGGCTACCTGAGTAAGCACGATGCTGAATAATGAATCCTGACCGGCAATGGTTGAGCCAACCACTTGGGCGTCCTTAAGAATCGTGACGGAACTTTTTGGGTAAGCTCGACCACTAAAGCTAACGGTGGAATTTCCTGTTGTAGCTCCGCCTCCCCCGCCTCCGCCACCGCCCCCACCGCCTCCTCCTCCACCTCCACCTCCCGCGGCCGCTGGCGTGGCGCTTGATTGCGCAGTTTGAACCAAAGTGGCTCCGGAAGCGTCAACCGCTCGAATGACAAAATAATACGGCGTGCCGTTAGTTAGCCCGGTTGGCGTACTAGTCAAAACATCACCAACACTGGTAAAGGTGTACGGACCGCCAGATGTGGTTGATCGACCAATGGTGTACCCGCTAACAGCAGCTCCAAGATACTCGGCGGCAGTAGACCAAGAAAGAACAACTCTAGCATCCCCCGCCGTGGCAGTCACCGTTGGCGTGGATACACCTGAGAAATATAGGAAACCTTGAAGTCCAATAAAACCAGCACTAGTCTGTTCCCCGCCGGATAATTGACCATCTGATGAGTAGTACTCAAAAGTTGAGGAGGTAGATCTACCGCCGCTCATGGTCACCACAGGATCCCTGAGAATAAAACCCGAACTAGTATAGTCAGTCGCAAAAAGCATTGCCGGTTGGGTGGCCAGCATCAGTGCGGCAAGTCCAACGGCAATGCTTTTTTTCATAAAGTTTGTCCTCCCCCGGCCCCCTCCACTTCGTGGAGGGGGAGAAGTTCGGTGAAAGGGTTTGGCGACGCCAAACCCGTACTTACGGAGTTACGGGAGTAGTTGGTTTAGTGGTATCAGCCTCTGTACCAGTTGGAGTGCCGATGTTGATTGGAGCGACTTCTATGATCTTCTTAGCGATTGGATCATAGAGGATGGCTTTCTTGGCCGTAGCGTACAAGAGAACCTTGAATCCCTTTTGTGCGTTAGCAAAGAATGTCTGCGACTTTAACTGTTCTGGATCTGTAACTGTGGCAATAGTTGGCACCTCGTCCTTAGGCAGAACCATGAGCGAGCCGACTTCTTCAACCAGCTTAGTAGCTTCTTCTTTGGCGGCGATCTGAGGATCAGCACTCAAACTTCTAATCTTCATGAACATGAGCCCATTCCCTACTAAAGAAAGAGCGAGCACAACAAGAACCAGTGGCTTCAAAATCTTCTTGCCTATGCCCAAAGAAACCTTTGGAGACGATGCTGATGGTTTTTCCATATATATTTAAATGAAATTCTCCCATACTTTAACACAGCCCGGTGATTCGTGCGCTATCCCTGTGTACTAATGATCCAGAGCGTAACCCACAGGCAAACAACAAAAAGATGTGAAGCGCGAAACCAATCCTTCGATCCACACCCTGAGCGGTCTATCTTGTAACTGTAATATTCGCACCAAGCTCCGCCTGAGCGGCCTCAACAGTGATTCGGCCATTCACTGACTGAACTATTCCGTAGCAAGTATCTTCCGCCTCGCAAGCTGTAGTTGGATCATGAGGCATGTCAGTCAAATATTTTTCGTTGTCAGTTAGCACGAATAAATCAACTAATCCGGTGCAGCTGGCCGAACCCGTTCGACAGATATTAATCTCGGTCGTAGTAATACCATCCGGAATGGCTCCGTTATTATCTATCGAATACTGATAAACAGCATTAAGAATAGTATTAACGTCTGATCGACGTTGAGCATTTCTTGCCTCCGCTAACTGCTTCCCAGGGTTAATCGCAAGAATAACAATGCTGGCCAGAATAGCGATCAAAGCAACCACGAGAAGCATTTCAAGCAACGTAAAGCCAGTTTTGACTTTTTTGATTTTTGCTGATGCGACTCTGATCATATTAGCCATAAGATAAAAGTATTATATACCGCTTTCTGGAGTAGGAATGGTGGGCACGGGATCACTTGCCGGAGTCGCCTCAACAGGAGCTGGCGCAACCGGAACTATCTCAACTACCGGCTCAGCTGTCGGGATAGGCTCTACCACCACAGGATCTGGTGCTACCGGCTCAACAACCACCGGATCAATAACTCCGGAAACCTGGGTCTCTGGAGCGACATCGGCTGGCGTTTCCACTACCACAGGTACGGCCTCAACTGGAGTGATCTCAACCGGAGTAGCCTCAACCGGAACGATCTCAACTGGCGCTGATGGAACCACCGGTGCCTGCAGCTGCTCGACTATGACCGGGGCAGATGTCTGAGAGAAAACCGTTCTAGCATCTCTCACGGCCAACGCCATCCAGCTAAACTTGATGTCAAATAGTGCCGGCTGACCAAGTTTAATAGTGAAGCCATTCACACTCTTACTCATAACCACGTAGCGGAGGTCACCAGATAGGTACAAGTCGGAAGTTTGACTAGCAAGTAGGGATTCATCTTCTGGAGTTGCTGAATCGTCTACAACTACCTCAAACGAGACAGAAGCGTTAACTACTGGTTGAGTCAAGTAATCTCTATCAAAAACGACGGAAGCTTGAGTATCGCCGGCGCGAACAACTACGAATCCACCCATGTCGTTATTAAAGTATGGGCGACCGAAGAAGAACGAATCGCTATTGAATGAGATCAGATCCGTGTAAGAAGAGATGCTGTCAACCTTTAGACCACCGGCCAACGCAGCCTCACCGGACACCAACAATCCGTTTGTTGTATCCACCGTCTGAGCAACTAGTGGTCGAGATTCGATGACACCGAGTCTATTCGTGATATCAGAGATACTGAGAGTTTGACCATCAACCGTAGACTTCAATGCGTTCAAGTCTCCCGAGAGGCCAGCAATCAAAGCGCCGTTTGGATCTTCAGTAGCCAAGCCGTTAACCTTATCTGACAAAGAAGACAGCTGATCAGCAAGATCCTTAAAGCCAATTATTGAATCAGCGCTAATTGATCCAGCGGTAATCTCTCCGGCAAAGAAGGCGTTACCAAGAGAATCAAAGGTAACTACTGACTCAACCGTGGCGTCTCCAGAACCATTTACCACAAACTTACCGCCATCAAGGTTCATAGCAATATCGCTACCGGTGGCGGAGGCAATAGAATCAACGTTCAAGTTGGCGGTAGTTACGGTAGGCGTAACTATCTCAACGCCAGCGGTGAGATTATCAGTCACAATATCCGACACACCAGACTGTGAGTCAACTGCGTTGTTATTTGAAACTAGACGCTTCAATAGAGTGCTAGATGCGCCAAGCTTATCAGCATCACCTACATCAAGTCCTGGCACATTATCAGCCAAAGTCTCGCCATTGTAATAGGCGTTCTTCACGAAAGCGGCGACTAATCCTACAGCCCCATTAGCGTCATCGTAATCACTAATAGCCTGACCAATGATCGGACCGGCTTTTGTGGCTTTCATGGCCACACCAGGGATTGAAGATGCGGTCAGGTAATCACCGGCTTTCACTGCACCATTCTCCCGAGAAACCTTAACTGGAATGCGACCGGAAAGGGCGATTGGAACCAATTTGCTTGAACCACTATCTCCAACCTGAACATCGGCACCGTCTGTGTACTTGCTGTAATCGTTCAGTACCAATCCAGGAAGAGTTGAGACTACTCCAAGAACCTGCTTATCATAGGCCCGTGAGCTCTTCTTCACTCCAGATGCCATAGACGAATCAATAGCCACCAAGTCTCCTGGTTGCATTGAAATGTCCGTTGTGTAGTAATTTTCAGCTACGTCCGCTCCGAGTTCAACTAGACTGAACGCAATAGAGGTAGCCGTATCAGTCACGGTTGTCCCGAGAGAACTTGTGCTGCTACAAAGCGTGTATTTGACCGTACTGCCAGCGGCCCCACCAGGCGCATGGACAAAAGTTCCGTTCAAGTCTGTCCACGTCTCAAGGGTGCTTGTGGAGAATCCTGAATTCATCGGCTGACCAACAGATGTAGAAGTGCCACAAGTTGGATTAGCGCCATTTGTGGTGTAAGCAATATGAGCAGCTAGGTTAAGGTCTTGGGTAGTATTCGCTACGTTGCCAACTACGTGCACGCTAACAAGAACCGTTGAGGTGGCCGTAGCGACAATGATATTAGGTTTTGTGGCGTCGTTGAATAACTCCACAGTATTATTTATACCATTCCAAGCCGCAGGGTTAACGTCAGTAAAGCTAGCGGCCTTTCGGACCATCACTACATGACACCACGCCAGAACCGTTCGTCTTAAGCGAGTTACAGTTTGTAAAACTAGACAAAGTAATAGCTCCACCGATTGTTGTGGTATCAAGCGCCGAGCCAATGCCGATCGTGTCAGCAGTGGTGTTATTGGTACCAATATTGATCACGTTACCTGCCGTTCCGGTCCCTATACTAATTGTCTTTGCATTATTACCAGTCCCAACGTTCACTGCGCCAGTTGTCCCAGAATCAAGAGTGATGGCCGATGTCGTTGTTGAAGCAATAGTGCCAGCGCCCGCAAATGTTAAGCCGGTAGCGGAAGTACCGATCGTATCAATCGAAGCTACGCCAGTAAGCGCGCCCCCAGTGGTCACGTTTAAGCCAGTCGAAGCCAATGAAAAGGCATCAAGCGTGTCGCCAATAGTGATCGTGTCCGCGTCAGCATTAGTCCCGATAGTGATCGTGTCACAGTTAACCGAGTTACAAACACTAACCGAGGTAGCGTTCGTATCGCCGAAGGTCAAAGCGCCGGCCGTTGTTCGATCAAAGGCGTTAGCAAAACTTGATCCAGTCGTAGTGATGTTATCGGCGCCAACGTCTATCGCACCGAATCCAGAAGTGATCGAGCCGGCGTTAAGAGCGCCAGTACCGGTAATGGCAGTGGCAACGGCGTCGTTCGTATCGACGAGCGCGACATCATGACCGTCGAGTAAGGCGAGTTCGGTGGCGGAAATGGTAATACCGTTCCAAACGATAGAAGAACTCGAGTTACCAGTAAGAGTAACTGTATCGAGCGCGGAGCCTATAGCAATCGTATCGGCGGTAGTATTATCAGTTCCTATATTAATCGCATCCCCCGCTGTTCCAGTTCCAAGGTTAATGGTCTTAGCATTATTGCCGGTACCAAGGTTAACTGCGCCAGTGGTGCCGGAGTCCAAGGTAACAGCCGAAATACCAGTCGAATTAAGTGCCAAGGTTGAGCCGCCAGTAATCTGCAAGGCACCGGAGCTAGTTGACCAAGTTGAACCAGCGCCACCGGTGAGCGTCAACGCACCACCAGAAGTGAAGCTCGACGCGCCAGTTGGCGTGAGATTGATCGATCCAGCACCAGTCGCTGTGAAGTTGCCACTCGTTAGCGTAAGGGCGATGTCCGTTGCGCCGGCGGTAGTGATAGTAGCTCCGCCGTCATAAGCACTCTGCAGGCTACCAGAACCGCCAGATGCATCAGCGGCACAAGCCCAAACGTCAGTAGTTTCGTTCCACTTGAGAATCTGACCATCGGAACAGCCCTGGAGCATAGCTACGCCGGAAGCAAGAACCTCTAACCCGGAACCGCTCGAGGTAGTGGCAGACAAGGCGTCAGCAGAAGGTGCAAGCGTGAAGGCGATATTATCGGCGTTGACGACGATGCCACCGTTAGCAGAAACAACAGCAATAGTTGGGGTCGAACCTTCGCTTGCTACGTCCCCCGTAAGTCCTCCACCGGCCGTAATTGAAGCCACGTAGTTACCGTTCGTGTCAGTGGTGAGAGTAACGGTGTCGTTAAGGATTTCCGTGCCTGAGATGGAGCCAGCTGGTAGAACGACTTCTGCATCTCCAGTACCATCAGTCGTGACGGTTAGAGCTGTGACCGAGGCACCGCCGATAGTCAGAGACGTGGCGTTAGTCGCACCAAAAGTCAGCGCGCCAACAGTTGAGCGATCAAAGGCATTGCCGAATACAGATCCAGTGGTGGTGATGTTATCTGCACCAACGTCGATCGCACCGAAGCCGGAAGTAATCGAACCAGCGTTGAGTGCGCCAGTGCCGGTGATGGCAGTCGCAACGGCGTCGTTCGTGTCGACGAGAGCTGCATCGTGACCATCGAGGAGGGCGAGTTCTGCGGCGGAGATGGTAACACCGTTCCAGACGAGTGTTGAGCTCGAGTTACCAGTAAGCGTAACGGTGTCTAGAGCAGAACCAATGTTAACTGCATCGGCCGTGGTGTTGTCAGTCGCGATGTTGATTGTGTCCCCCGCTGTTCCAGTTCCAACGTTAATCGTCTTGGCGCTGTTACCGGTGCCAAGGTTGACGGTGCCAGTCGTGCCAGAATCAAGTGTAAGTGCAGAAACTCCAGTAGAAGAAATCGTCCCAGCACCAGCAAAGGTCAAAGCCGTGGCAGAAGTAGCAATAGTGTCGATCGAGGCTACACCTGTAAGGTCGCCGGTAGTTGAGATGTTAAGTGCGTTAGAAACCAAGGAGAAAGTATCAGATGCGTCACCAATGGTGATCGTGTCAGCGTCTGCGTTAGTTCCGATAGTGATCGTGTCACAGTTAACTGAGTTACAGATACTCACTGAAGAAGCGTTCGTATTGCCAAAGGTCAAGGCACCGGCTGTTGTGCGGTCGAAATTGTTCGCTGAGCTCGTTCCCGTCGTCGTGATATTGTCCGCGCCGGTGTCGATCGCGCCGAATCCAGAAGCGATCGAACCTGCGTTCAAGGCGCCAGTACCAGTAACCGCAGTCGAAACTGCGTCGTTCGTGTCGACAAGAGCGACATCATGACCGTCGAGTAATGCGAGTTCAGCGGCCGAGATGGTAACGCCGTTCCAAATGATCGACGAGCCGGAATTACCAGTAAGTGCAACCGTATCAAGTGCGGAACCGATGTTGATTGCATCAGCGACCGAGTTGTTCGTGCCGACGTTGATTGTGTTTCCGGCAGTACCGGTGCCTACATTAACAGTCTTGGCGTTATTGCCGGTACCGAGGTTCACCGTACCCGTCGAACCAGAATCGACAGTTAAAGCACTAGCTGTAGTCGAAGAAATAGTACCGGCACCAGCAAAGGTCAATGCACTCGCAGATGTAGCAATAGTGTTCAACGAAGCCACACCCGTAAGACCGCCGCTCGTCGAAACATTCAACCCGGTTGAGGTGAGCGAGAAGGCGTCGAGCGTGTCGCCGATAGTAATCGTGTCAGCGTCAGCGTTTGTACCGAGAGTGATCGTGTCACACGCCGCGGAGTTACAAACGCTCACCGAAGTTGCGGTGGTGTTGCCGAAGGTTAATGCCCCAGCCGTCGAACGATCAAAGCCATTAGCGAGACTCGAACCAGTTGTGGTGATGTTATCAGCGCCAACGTCAATTGCACCGAATCCAGAGGTGATCGATCCGGCACCAAGTGCTCCAGTACCAGTGATCGCAGTAGCAACCGCGTCGTTAGTGTCAACGAGTGCGGCGTCTTTGCCGTCAAGGCGTGCAAATTCTGTTGAGCTGATCGTAACGCCACCAACAGTTACATCATTCAAACCAAGCGCGAGAGCAGTGATGATGTTAACGTCAGACAAATCTGCTGCAGTAGTGACAGTCGAGCCGAGACCACTCGAACTAATAATAAGTGCAGTGCTGATGTCACCAGTGCTCGTGTTATCAAGTACCAGGTGATAATCGTTTGTATCGTCAGCTAAACTCAATGAAATGTCGGCCGAGCTCAAAGTAACCGCGGCACCGTTTAC
>CAWGHH010000004.1:0-163569 GCA_963822405.1 Candidatus Uhrbacteria bacterium
TTGACCGTAAGGTCTTGGCCGATCTAGCTGAGAATCATCCAACCATTTTCTCCAAAGTAGTTTCAACTGTAAAAAGTTAAGACCGAAGAACAGTCCCCGAAAGGGGACTTTTTCGTTGACAAAAATGTAAATTTGATGCTAGTATTCGCGGTCAAGTCGCCTCTGATTCAAACATCGGGCGCGATTTGCGTCCTTTTCCATTCACTTTACAGTGATGAGGAGTTCCCATGGCCGACAACACAGACCAGAAGGTCAATGGACCGACGATCATCACAGAATCCGCGCTCACTGACCGCCTCAAGGAGATGCTTGGGAAGGTCGACCGCGAAAAGCTCGAGTGGGGCCTCACGACCGACGAACCTAACAAGATCGTCCTCGGGAACACGATCATCGACCGCGCCGACGTGCCCGAAGAGTATATAGACGACATCATCGACATCGAGCAGGCTCAAAAGCGAAGTCGAGAGTCATCTCAACCGCCGGTTAAAAGGCGTGGCACGAGCCGACGATTCATGTCTACAACGCCCAAACCGGCCGAGCGAGCGGAACTGCCGGCAGAACGCGCCCCAACAGAAATGCCGGACGATGACCCGCCGATTGAAGTAAAGGTTCCTCTCAAGCGAGAAGACAAACTCGTTGGCGACTTCAAAGATCTCGATGATGGAACTGATGACGCGGTAATCGTTAAACCGAAAGCGGGTGATCTGGCTAGCGTGCCCGTGGTAGCGCCAACGGAATTCGATCCAAACAATCCGCCCATTCCTCCTCCGGCACCGCCTGGGTCAAATGAGGTATGGAGACCGGATGACGGTGATTATGACGAAAGTCCGACCACGGGAAGTTCCAAGCAAGAAATACAGCCCGAAGGAAAGGTAGAATCCATTCCTGAAAAGCCGCCGGAAACACCTGTCTCTGCGCGGCTGCGAAAACTTGCCAAAATCCCCCCGGCGCTCATACCGAAAGGGATCGGAATTTGGGTCGTGGGGGTCCCGATGCACATCATAGAAGCGGCAACGGCCGCCACAGTGAAGCCGCCGGCACCTACGCTTGAGCCGGAACCGGCCGAGACAACTCTCGTGGGCATGTTGTCCACAAATAGTCCCCCAACCGCGGCACCCATACCGGGTAGCCCAATGGAGAAGCTCGTGGATGACAAAAAACAGAATCCTGCCTCAAAAACAATGATCTGGTTGGGGACAGTCGGTGGTCTGATCAGCGGATTCATCTGCGGTCTCATCACGGGCACGGTGGCAATCAAGCACTGGCCTGAGATCCCCGATCGTTCCATTGCCGTGGTGGTTGCCGAACCGACGACCAAGCCCGTGGCTCCGCCGCCTCCGGCTCCTCCCCCGCCCGATTCGATAAAGGTCGTAACGGAAACGGTGACCTCGTCGCCGGTCGTTGCTCCCGAAGTCGGCTTCACGATTGAGCAAACCGTGGAAAGCGAGAGCGGTGAAACCTGTGTGTCGGGCACCCTGCACGGTATCAAGGACGTGACTGTGGCCGGGGAAGAATTCGTCTACCTCTGTGCCAAAGGCGCCAAGGCCGGCACTGACGGTGACTCCCAGGGCTGCGTGAAGCCGGGAGACGGCTCCTACGTGTGCGCGGCGGAAATTGCCGCCGAGATGGCCTACGCCACTGACCTGGCCCACGGCACTTTCACCGTCCGCGGAATCACCGTGTACTGTGACAATGACCGTGGCCATCAGGACGGCCAAGTGGCCTGCACGCTCAAGGCAAAGGCCGAGTGACAACTGACGACCGGAGATCCCAACGTGGATCTCCGGTCGGTTATTTTAATAAGGAATGGAATACCCTGCTTCGAAAATTGAGTCGGATTACCTCCTAAAATTTTCTCAACAGGGTATTCCATTCCTTCTTTCAGGAAGAAATACTTAATACTTGCCAATATTTTCCAACATGCTAAACTATTGCCGTTCCAAAGCCCCATAGAAATATGGGGCGGTAGCTCAATTGGTTAGAGCGCTGCCCTGTCACGGCAGAGGTTGCGGGTTCGATCCCCGTCCGCCCCGCCACGAAAATGTCTTATCGTATAGACCCGTCCGCCTTTAAGTGGGCGGGGCGACCCATAGGACCTTATCGATACAAAACAACCCTTCGCGGGGTTGTTTTGTTGTGTTAGAGTGCGGTATATATGGCCGATGAAAATAATGCCCAGAAAAAACTTGAAAAGAAGCAAGCGGAGAACCATGCGAAAGCGGAAGCCTCATTTCAAGAACGTATGAGGCAAGATGAACAAAGACGATCCAATTCGGAACTTGAAAGGATTCAGAAAGTATCAGGATCTGGTCTGAGCGAAGATGCCTACGCGGTGCGCGAAATCATATTGACGGCAAGACGCGCCCCAAGGCAAGACTCCTACCAACCCTCGCTACTCCAGCTAGGCTTCGCGGACACGACTGATGCTATGAGCCAGGCTAGTCGTTTCTTCAAGGTGCTTCAGGAAAAGGGGTGCTTCAAGGAAACCGAGAGATCCACAAATAACGTCCTTACCGTTAAGGGGCCTAACATTCGTCTTCTCAAAAAGGAATTGAAGGAATTGAAACAGCTCGAGCAAAGCACATTTGAAAGATTTTTTCGACGCCTGAGCCACGGCTTCATCGGGTTAAATCACATCTTAGGATTTGCTGTTACAGTTCTCACCGTGATCAGCTTGGTTCAGGGTCTAATGCTTCGGAACCTCAATCGCGATGCAGTATCTTCGGCCGAAACCCCTTCAATCGTAGTGCCATAAATGAGCTATATGGAAAATATCGACAAGGATACTCTCAAAGATTTCATTCTCGAGGCAAGCCGAAACACTTACGCTTCGGGCGATGAATCAATCAAACAAAAACAGGCGGACGGCTCAAAGACCATCGAATTCAAGAAAGGATCCTACGCTTATCACGACAATTACTTTGGCGGTGAACCTTACGGAGGTCGAGAGGTCGTCTTTCTCGACGGCAAGCCTGTATGGATGATGGTGTACTACGGCCTTGTCCATTCAAACGCGCAACGCAAGGAAGTATATCAGTTTCTCATCGAGTCGCTCTCAAACGCTACTTTCGAGATGCCGTATCGAGGACCAACCTCATTTGAGAACGCGGCCTGGAAATACGAAAATAAACTCGTGGGTGATGTCGATAACTTCTCAGGAACCGAAAAGATCTATAAAGACGGTATCTGCGTCTACGAAGCGAGTTACCTCGGCGGATTTGTGGATCGGTAGCACCAACCCATCCGCCTCAAAATCGCTTTTGGCAGAATACCCGGATACCCCTTACAAAACCCCGAAGGTGGTGGTTCTAGATTTTAGTGGCCCGCCACCGCAAGGTTGCAGGTCACGCATTCGCAGTGAAGTGAATACAAATAACCGCTGTAAGGCGGTTATTTGTTATGCTGAAAGTATATAAAACGATGTTTGTACACACGAGTTTTACCCCCCCCCATTTCTGTGGGATACTAGAGGAAACTTATTTAAACATTTATGAAAAAAGTTTCTGGAAGCGTTTCGTCCAAGGCCATAATCATTGGTCTAGTGGCGATTGTGGTCGTTCTATCCGTGCTCTTAAGCTTGTCTGTCGCACAGCAATCATCAAAAAAGATTCCATCTGTACAATCATTCACTTCGATCTGGTGGAATAATGACTCTCCGCAAAGAATAAAGGCGGACAAAGGCATTGCAACATTAGGTGCGGGACAATATATCGAAAACGGCATAGTTACAGATCCGACTAACCCAGATATTGTCTATTTTTCAACCTCAACCTCCCTTCCCGCCGGCAAACCTCAAACATCAACTCTCGTTAGCATCTATAAATACAATCTCAAAACATTAGAATTCGAACGCATTTACAAAAAAGAGTATGCCCCAGGAACCTTCCCCGGGCTCACAAAAGATATTGGGAACAAGGCTGAAGGCGTAACACATTTCATCCTCCCTAGAGTTAGCGTCGTTGGTTATGATAACGGCAAACTAGCGCTCTTCGTTATGGATACGGATGATTCTCCAGGGCCATGCTGGACGCCCCTTGCGTCAGGCCATGAAGCCGGACCGACACGAGCGACCGTCAGTCTAGACCTAAATAATCCGTCTAGCGGATTCGCACCGTACATCTTCCCTGATAACGCGCTTGCTCAAGGCGAAGCCGAATATCAGAAGTGCATGATAGAAAACTTCCCGAGCTAAATATCACAGACAAAAATTCCTCCATATCGGAGGAGTTTTTTGATTTCAAGATAGATTTTACTATCTTAGCACTACTCAACAATCAATGTTCCCGTCATGCCCAGAGTCTTGTGCGCGCCTACGGAGCAATAATAGGTGTATCTCCCAGGAGTTGCTGGGACTGTAAATGTGACTGATCCACCAGGCGTCATTTGTTTAGAAATTTTGAGCTCGTCTATAGTAAAAATGTGTTGACCGGTAACTGCCCCAAAATTGATCGTCATCGTTTCGCCGGCCTGGGCGGTAATACTCGACGGATCAAAGAAAAATTCACCACCGTTCATCGTTATAACATGAGTGGGTTGCAGGCCATCGGTTGCAGGTAAGGGAGCCTGACCCACTACGGTCGCGCTTGGCATGGCGAGATTAATTTGCGAGTCACCGGTTTTTGCGGTCGGTGGCACCCGGATTGGTGCCTTCTCAACTATAGGCTGATTAGTTTGAGACTTCGAAAGCGCACATCCCGCGCCAAGGAGGAGAAGAGTGAAACCGGGGATGAGCCAGTAGGTCTTCATATTAAACCGGGATAAGGGTCAATGAGATGCCCCCATGACCGGATTTTGTAAGATAAGCCACGCACTTCCCTTTTGGAAGATGAAGTCTGGCATGAAGTAAGGCGTGCATCCTTGGCACAAAAGTTCCGCCATGGTCATCAAGGATCAAAGGAACTGCGCCCGATCTCAAAATTGCCTGTCTAGCCGAACCTTCATCCGGCACAACTAGAATTAGTGGCACCTTTGGTCTAAACATGGATATTGCCCCAGCCGCATGACCGAGCGATGAGGCGACGACAATGGCTCTAATGATTTCTTTACGAGCCATCATGGACAAGGTGTGGGCAAGCGCTGAAGGCAAACAGTTCACATCAGCGTCATCCTCGACAACGTCATAGAATCTAGAGGCCTCTGCTTCACGAACAACTGAAGCCATGGCCTGCACAGTTACCGCCGGATACTTACCGGTAGCTGATTCTGCCGAAAGCATAACGGCATCGGCATGGTCGAAAACTGCATTCGCAACATCAGAAACTTCGGCGCGAGTCGCTCGCGGAGCTTCCCGCATACTCTCAAGCATTTGCGTAGCTACAATTACCGGCTTGCCAGACAAGCGGCAACGCTCGACAACATCTTTCTGAACCTCAGGAACTTCCTCCGGAGGGATCTCAACTCCAAGGTCTCCTCGGCCAAGCATAATTGCATCGGCCGCGTCTATGATCTCGTCGATTCTTCCTAAAGCCGCCTTACGCTCAACCTTCGCCATGAGTAGTGGCGGGCGAACGGAAAACTTCTTGGCAGTCTTGAGAATTAATGCTCTCACTTGGTGGAGTACCTCCGGTCCAGTGACGAAAGATAAACAAATATAATCTACTCCGTGCTCAACTCCAAAAAGTAAATCTTCTCTGTCCTTCTCTGTAAACGCGCTAACGAACAAGGTCGAGTCCGGAAAATTCGCCCCTTTATGAGATTTTAAAACACCCGCTACTTTCACTACAGCCGTAGCCGTCAAACTGCTCGCTCTCAAAACCTCGACTTCCAAATATCCATCATCAAGCAAAATCCTGTCACCAGCCTTAACATCTTTGCCAAGCCGATCATATGAAAGAGGAATAATTCCCTTGCCGGCTTTTACATTCTTAGCGGCCGAAAAGGTAACCTTCTCACCAACGTGTAAAGTAATGCCGTCACCAAGATCTCCCACGCGAATCTTTGGTCCCTGTAAATCCTGAAGAATAGCCACCGTCTTCCCCGCTTTTCTAGCCGCTGCCCTTACTTCTTTCAATAAAGCTGCGTGCTGGGGATAAGTTCCATGAGAAAAATTCAAACGAGCCACGTCCATTCCAGCATTCATCATGCGGTATAACATGGCGCGCGAAGCGGATGCTGGACCAACCGTGCATACAATTCGTGTTCGGGCATCCTCCATAGATACCTAAAAGTATACCTCAAGAAATGTTCTTCAGTTCTTTTGCGAAAGCGCCAACGTCTTCAAAGGATCTGTAGACTGAGGCAAAACGAATATACGCTACCTTATCAAAAGTTTTTAAACGCTTCATGACGATCTCGCCTATCTCTGCACTAGTTAGCTCTCCCCCTCTAATTTTTTGGATATCGCGCTCAATAGAATGCACCAAATGCTGCAGCTGAATATCCGTGTAAGGCCGCTTTTGCAAGGCCTGTTTAAGTCCGCTGATTAGCTTTTCGCGCGAGTACGCTTCACGCTTGCCGTTCCGTTTCACTACAGTTACGTCGAGTAGCTCAATTTCTTCAACGGTGGAAAACCTAAAACCGCACTTCTCTTTTTCGCATTCTCGACGACGCCTAACTCCCTGGCCATCAGACAGCAACCGCGAATCAACAACGCGGGTAGATTTAAAATTGCAGACAGGACAACGCATAGCCCTACATCATCTTCCGGCGAATAAACGCTGGAATACCAAACTCGCCGTCATCATCTTTAGAAGCAGATTGGGATTGCTGTGGTGGTGGCGTAGAAGGAGAAACTCTATTCTGCTGAGAAACTGGAGAAGGATTGAATGTTGGAACTGAAGGTTCAGCGGGAGGTTCAGAAGGGGTAAATTGAGAAACTGGCCGTCTGCCAAAGGGCGAAGGCATCTCTTGCTTCTGAACAGGCTCTGGTGGCGGATTAAATGGCGCAGGCGGTGGCGTATAGCGACGTACCGGCTCTTGCTCTGCTTGAGGACGCCAACCGGATTTAGGAGCAATGCCGATCTCTCCGCCCAAACTAGGCGCACGACGGTGATCTCGACTATCAAAACCGGTAGCAATGACCGTGATTCGAACCTCGTCTCCGAGAGTATCATCCTGAATAATACCGAAAATAACTTTTGCGTCATCATCAGCTGAACCAGTGATGATCTTAGCCGCCTCCTGCACCTCAAACATAGTGACATCAGCTGAACCTGCCACAGTAAACAAAATACCTTTAGCGCCATCAATCGAAACTTCAAGTAGGGGGCTGGCAATAGCCTGCTTAGCCGCGTCAACGGCTCTTGATTCACCAGACGCCCGACCAATACCCATGAGCGCGCTCCCAGCATTCTGCATGATCGCCTTCACGTCAGCAAAGTCTACGTTGATTTGACCAGGCACGGTAATCATTTCGGCAATTCCCTGAACGCCCTGTCTTAGTACGTCATCAATAATTCTAAATGATTCAGCCCATGACGTTTTCTTATCGATCACCTGTAACACTCGATCATTGGGAATAGTAATAATGGTGTCTACGTGTTGAGCGAGCTCAGCGTGAGCGTCCTCCGCAATCCGTCTACGCTGCGCACCCTCAAACGTAAACGGCTTAGTTACAACCGCCACCGTCAAAGCGCCGATCTCTTTAGCAATTTTTGCAATGGCCGGCACAGCACCAGATCCTGTTCCGCCACCAAGTCCAGCAGTTAAGAAAATCATGTCAGCTCCGGCCAGCGCATCCCGAATTTCATTTGCGTTTTCTTCAACTGCACGTCTGCCCATGTCAGGATTCATTCCAGCGCCTAGACCGCGAGTCACCGTCTTACCAATTGGAATTTTTAACGAAGCAAGGCTACCGTGAAGTGCTTGGGCATCCGTGTTTACCGCTAAAAACTCAATACCACGGATTTTCTCCGTGATCATACGATTAATGGCCGAGCCTCCCCCTCCCCCTACTCCGACCACTTTAATTTTGGCACAAGTTTCTATTTCTGGCTTAAACTCGGCCATACGCGGTAGATGTTGAACACCAAGTGTGTTCAGGCTATTCCTTCAATGAATACGTTTTGTATTCTACCGTATAGTACACCATCTAAGGAATCAAGGATTTCATCCACTTTCTGAGTTGGCCGGCCACTTTATCCATGCTTTTCAAAGGAATCATCTTCCCGAAGTCAAACTTGCCCCCGGATACCTGTCTAATGCCGTACCCCCAGGATGCCAAGCCTATAGCCGTAGCAAAAGCCGGATCCTGGACTTCATCAATCACGCTCGTCACGCTCACCGGGGTACCAACCGCACAAGGAAGTCTGAGCGTTCTCTTAGCTACTTCTATTGCCCCCGGCGTTTTCATCACTCCTCCAGTGAAAACTACGCCGACCGGTAGCATTCCAGAACGATCGATTTTTCTCAGCTCGTTATCAATAGCCTCAAAAATCTCTTCCATTCTGGCCTCAATTATTTCCGCTACAAATTTAATCTTCACCTCATCATCAGCCTCGGCCCCAAAATCACGTAAAATAAATTGTTCTTTCCTATCTACCGAATCAGGTAATGCGTTTCCGTAGGTAACTTTTACTTGCTCGGCTATATCAATAGAAGTTCGCAAGCCAATAGCGATATCATTTGTCACATGATCTCCACCAAGCGGAAGGACGGCCGTGTGCAGTAAATCCCCTTCTTCAAAAACAGCCAATGAAGTGGTGGCCGAACCAACAGTCACCAAACACACTCCAAGCTCCTTTTGCCGCTGTGTAAGCACTGCTTCCGCGGTAGCAAGAGGAGCGTAGACCAAATCTTCAATATCCAACCCCGTGCGATAAACACACTTGGTCAAATTCTTCATGTGCGAATTAAGCGCCTCGATAATTACCGCGTCGACTTCAAGACGAATACCTGACATGCCAACTGGATCCTTAATCCCCCGCTGACCGTCAACCGCAAAGCCCTTAGGAATCACGTGCAAAATTTCGTAATTTGACGGAACGGCAACAGTTCTAGCCGCTTCCATGGAACGTTCAACATCACCCTCGGAAATTTCACCCTCTGGACGAGCCACAGCCACTGCGCCACGACTTTCCTGGACCAAAATGCTCTGCCCAGCAATAGATACCCAAACATTATTCACCCCAATTCCAGTCATGCGTTCTGACTTTTCAAGGGCTTTGGAAACAGCCGAAACAGCGTCCTCCATACTAGAAACAGCACCGCGGTGCATGCCCGCAGACGGTGAAGAAACCGCTCCTACAACGTGTAGGGCCGGTTTGCCATCTTCTCCTGGGGAAACCTTACAAATAGCAATACGAATGGAGGAGGTTCCGATGTCCAAGCCCGTGATAATCTCATCGGCCATAGCCAAAAAATGGAAGCGTACTGGAGCGTGCTTAGAGCTTACAGTAATGAATTATAGCACAGACTTTTTCCAAGACTGGGAGATACAAAATAGCTATCCCAACAATGAGTGCCGTCAAAGCGGTTATCAGGACCGCCCCCGCCATCATATCCTTCACATCCTTCACCATTGGACTTAATCGAGGCTGAACCGCGTCAGCTACTCGCTCAATAATGCTGTTAATAATTTCAAGGACGAGAACTGCCGAACAAAGAAGAATAAGCAAAATACGTTGCCAGGCAGCCAAGTCAAGAGTCAGCATCAGGACCACGACCACGAACGTTGCCAACACCTGGATACGGAAGCTCTGCTCCGAATGAAAAAGCTCAGCCAAACCCTGGAGAGCGTGGCGCAGACTCCTAAAAAATGAGCGGGGTGAAATCATAGGACAGTGGCCACAATTTTATCTTGTAAAGGAAACATCTCATCAGCGTCTTCCGCCTTTTCATGATCGTAACCGAGCACGTGAAGGATCCCGTGAACCAAGAGATCTGTCAGTTCAAGTTCAAGATCTTCATCCTCCGCCTGTCTAACTGCCTGTGGAAACGAAATAATGACATCGCCAAGATACCCAGACCTATCCCCGTCCGGCGAACCGAACGATAAAACATCCGTAATCTTATCCTTCTTTCTATACATCCTGTTTAGTCGACGAATCTCGGCATCGTCAACAAAACTTATAGAAACTATTCCTGTTGTTTCTTCTCGCAAGGCAACGTCAAGTGCCTTAGCAATCTTAAGAAGTGCGGCCTTAGTAAACCGGCTTCCCTTTGGCACTAAATCTTGTTGGCAATCAAACGTGATCATGGGAGAAGATTTAAACCATTGAGCATCATCTGGAAGGTGGTCAGGAATTCAATGGTTTTTTCATCCCCAAGGTCATAAGTCAAAGTAAATACATTACTACCTCCGTCAACATAAGCAATCCGCTGATCCCGACGAGCCATTGCTAGCAAACCCTCAGTGGTATATGTGGTCTCTAGTTGTTGAGAATTTTCGTTCGGCACGTTTTGCTGATACCAAGTTTCTAAACTCTGCGTGGAATCTTTTGGTGTAACAGTAATAATAATAGCGGCAGTAGTTGGAGAACGGAAAGTTACCTTAGCAGTTGTCGAGTCTGCTACTGGCGTCCAAGCAGACGGGTAATAAATAGTAAACGGCAGATCGGTGCCCTGGAATACTCGAACCGCGCCGGTATCGAGCAGTGTCAACGGAGCGGGACCGTTCGGATTGTACCGGTGGAATACCTCATTCCCGTCCAAGAACGTATCGCCATCTGTATCTGGATTTCGGTAATCTGTCCCGTATAAAAGTTCCTCAATATCAGTCAAACCATCCGAGTCAGTATCCTTACCAGGCTGAGGCTCTAAAACCACCGGAATCGGTGTCGGAGTTGGTTCAGGAATTGGTTCAGGAACAGGTGTCGGAGCAACTACCGGGACCGGCATGAAGTAGAGATAATAAACCGTTCCCGCGCTGCCAAGTGCCAGGACAAAAAGAAGCAGAAATAAGAAAAGTAATACTCTAAACTTCTTTTTTGGCGGTGGAGTTATCGTGGCGGGCTTTGGAGGAATTGGTGCTGGGGCAACTACCGGCAGAGGGATTGGAGCGGGTACAGGTACCGGCACTGGAATTGGCACCACGGAGCCCGGCACGGGCACCGTGGACGACAAAGCCTTCCCCACAAACTCTTTTGGCATGACATGAATAACCATGTCGTCAGTTTTTATTGACGGCACCAAATTGCTTGTAGGTTGCTGTTCCTCTTTTTTTCCGAACATATTTTACGGAGTAGTTGGTATCTGCAAAAGCTTTCCTGGTCCATTTGGGTTATAGCCGCCCTGAACTTCGGCTCCGTCTAAGAATCCATCGCCGTCAGTATCTGTTCGGAGAGGATCAGTACCGTACACTTTGACCTCCTCCCTATCACCAAGGCCGTCTCCGTCCGTATCCGGATTTGTAGACGAAGTTCCAGCTGACAGCTCATCAGCGTTATTCAATCCGTCGCCGTCACTATCAAGGAATGTTGGATTCAAGTTAGGTGGCGTCAATGTTTCAACTGTTCCAGGAACAGCGGGAACCACAGGCGTTGGAGTTGCTACCGGAGTCTCAACTGGCGGTACAACCGCCGGGGTCTCCGGAGTTACTACTGGCGCCTGCGTAACAACTGGCGCAACACTAACGCTCATGATCGGCTTGATCATCAGCGCGTAAGCAGCATATGCGCCCCCAGCAACAACCACTATAGCGACAATGATAATAACAATGTTACGAACTAAATTGGGATGTGGCGTAGATTCTGAACCCCCTCCGACTCCCCCTGAAAGGGGGAGAGGCGACGCCACAGACTGCGTCGCAGTAGCCACCGGAGCCACAGCTGGTGCCAACTTTGGCGGAGGCGCAATAGAAGCGCGCTCAACAATACTTGGCTGAGCAGGTACTGCTGGTGGCTTATCCGTGCCAGCAAAAATGTCTTGTGGTTCTTGTTCGAACATAGTGTGAAGAATATAAAACTCTTATTTCTTTAATGGATCGTGTCCGCTCGCCACCTCCGCCCCATCAGTATACCCGTCACCATCGGTGTCGGGATTTTGGTCAGAGGTTCCAAGGACGTGCTCTTCAGCTAATGTTAAACCGTCACCGTCAGCATCAGTAGCATTAAAGATATCGTGACAGCCAGCTATAGCATCCGACGGAAGTGCATCACAGGATGCGGGATTACCGGTAGCTATAGCCGTGTCGAGCAACTTTTTAGCATCACAGAATTCTATAGGCACACCATGACTGGCGCAATCACCCAACCTGGCAGCGACCGAGCTAATCACTCCCCTACACGACGCGAGAAGAGTCGAGTCCGAGATAGCATCACACGCTTTGTAGTCTATTTTTGCCGATGCCATTACCAGTGTAGCGCCATCCGAACAGGCTTGCTTTTCTGCACCCGACAAGACGTCGCAAATCAGAGGGTCTGCATTGTCGGTCGCGATCAATGCCACGCAATTAGCATATTCACCGTCCGCTAAGCCCTTGCAGCCGTCAACAAATCCAACCTGTCGAGCAGCTCCAGATTGAGAAGTTCCGTTAGCTACCATCTCCTGCACGGCCGCTGTTTTTTCAACTATCACTTTTTTGGCTGCTGAGCTAGAACGAAGTGCGTTCGCCGCGAATACAACAACAAGCCCAACAACGACCATCAATCCCAAAGCAGAAACCGCCATTATTACTAACTGTCGCTTCTTATACCAAGGAGTAAGCTTTGGAGTTGTCTCTTCAGGTGAAAGCGAATAGAACACCGGCTGAGCGACTGGTGGCTGAACGGGAGGTGTAGAGACAACCTGTGGCTGTTGGGGCGTCAGTTCTTCCATACTACGGTGAACAATAGTTGATCTTCACGTCAGAAAGCTTCACCTGTCCAGTACCTCTAAAAGTAACCTGGATCGGAATCTGCTTAGTGGTCGAACCATCACACTTAAAGCCAGAAGGCCAAGGCAATGTCTGACTAGAACCACCACGAAGTGCCACCGAATCTTGGTGAGCACCAGCAGAATCTGTGCTTAATAATCGGACGGTCACGCCAACAATTGAATTAATTACTCTTTCGTACGCGGTTCTGAGCTCTACCGCAGTATTTGCAGCGTAAGAATAATCGATACCTGTAGAACTACTATATTCGGTGCCCGTATTGCTCGACCACTGGTTCATGTGCGAAATAAATTTAGAACTAGAAGACAGCGCGATCGTATAAAGCTCGTAATCATCAAGCTTATCCGCTTGAGTATTTGCCCCCTTTAATGACCAAGAGGAAGTATTGGCGTTACAATCCCCACTCGTATAAGCGTTTCCAAGACTATCCATTCCACAAAATCCTGATGTAGTTGGGGTAGGCGCTACATCAGACAAGAGAACAACTATTTTTCTCACGGTTGGAGAAAGTGGCGAAGTGACAGTGTCAAGTAAAGTTTTCGCCGCCAATAGACCCTGACCAATATCTGAACCGCTAATTACCGTGTAACCGTTTATTCTGGTTGTCAAAGTTGATTCACCTGTTTGATCAAGCATAGCTGACTGAGAGGTCGTATCGCCGAATTCAACTAATCCAACGTGCGCCTTAGCCGCCAACTCGCTAAAAAGAGTTGACACCGAACCCTTGAGAGAATCCTGCGTGGAACTTAACTTAGTGGTAGTCGTACCGCCAAACACACTTCCCATCGAAGCCGCGCGAGTCGTCACAAAAACCACATACGCGTCAGGAAAAACAATATTGTCCAGAGATATACTACCAGAGAACCTTCCTGAAACCGTACATGCAGGAACAGTGATGATGGTTGCGTTTGGTAAAGTTGAGGTCGAAGCTGCATCGTATGAATATAAATCTACACTCGAGCTTGGACGAGAACCGGGCTGATTAGCTGTCATGAGTAGACTCGAATCAGAAAGTGATAATGGACAAGAGGAAGCGCATGATGCTGAACATTTAGGCTTCACACATTCGTAACTGAGACCAGCGGACTGGTCCTCACAATCAGCAACGTCTCCATAATAATGAGATAAAGTGATGTAGCTAGCCGTACACTTCTTTCCATTTCTCGGACCTCCGTTACAAACGCCGACATCGCTGCAAGTCGAACCGGCATCCACGACCGTAGTTGTCACGCTAGAAGACCTGATTAAGAGACATTTTGTCGGAGTCTTTGGCAATGTTCCAGTGAACGCAGGACAGAATTCGCCAAAACTATTGCAGGAAGAATTGCCACCATCAAGATTATAGGCCGCGCATACAAATTGATTATTGCTGTTTTGTACACACTTGACCTTACCGCCAGCATTTTTGATAGCACCTGTAGCTTGACCGCAACTAGTGTCACCAAAGCCACTGCAAGTTTGTGTTGTAGCTATGCCACAGTCAAACGAATCACTAACCGTTGTAACTTGATGAGAGCTAGTTATCAGCTGCTGACCCAATGAGCTACAAGTGCCTGAAGTCGTATCTGTTTCTGCGTCGTAGAAGGTGTAGGGAACGTCAGTACCGTCGCAATATTCAGTCCCGTTCTTCACGCCGTCGCCACAGAAAGCGCCAGATGAAACCACATTTCGACAAGTAGTCGAACAGGCGCTACAGGTTGAGCCGTAAGACGAACTGCATGATCCGCCGTTTTGTACGCCAAGGTCACATTCTTCGGCAACTGGGTTCAAGGCACCGTCGCCACAGACGTTCAACTTACAAGAAGAGGTACAGGCATCAGTGTCGTTCAAATTTCCATCGTCGCAGGTTTCGGCTCCCTCAATTTTTCCGTTTCCACAGGAAGGAAGATTAGTAGCGGAACAGTCAGTCGAAACGGTTGATAGCTGACAGGTTCCCGAACAAGTCTGGAACTTACTTGTAGGGTACATCTGAACACTGCACTTACCGCTCGTGCCACACATGCTATCTATAGTACAAATTTTTCCAAGTTTATCTATATCTCCTTTTTCACAAACCCGAGACGGCACGCACAGTGCGTCGGAAATGATTTTAACCTCTCCAACCTCACACTGTTCGTCGCTGTCTAGGTGCTTGTCGCCACAGTAAGGTGCAGGTCCAGAGCAATCCCAAGCACAAGAAGTAGTGGCGTTAGATTGATAGACGCCATTTATTGCGCCACACGTTCCACCGCCAAAAGCTCTTCGGCCAACAAGAGGCGGCGTATTTCCACAGTCACACTTTTCACTACCGGCCAACGAACCATCGCCGCAAGAAAAGCCGCTAGCCCTGGTACAATCCGCACCACAGAATCCATATGAGCCGTTCTTTGAACCATCATCGCACTGCTCTATACCGTCCTTCACACCGTTACCACAAGTAGCGGCAACACAAGCTGCCTGCGTGTTATCCACAAAACCAGTACAAGAAGAATTACAAATCTGTTTCCGGAAACCATCCATTATTCCGTCAGCGTTCCCGTCACAGGCCACTTCAGTCCCGCCAATCGAACCAACCTCGCAAACTTCTCCAGAACCAATTACGCCATCGCCACAGGTTGTCGAAGTGCCGAGAACCGTGTTCTGACAAACGTCGCCGGTGCTGAATCCACCAGTCGAACTATTTGCTCGACCAACAGTGATCTGCACGCCGTCTTGCAAGCCATCAGCATCAATCGAATTCGCCCAAGCCCCAGCAAATTCTAGATCAGCGTTAATCAACGTCGAGCTGTTTCCGTTCGCCAAGTACTGATAAACATGAGAACCAGCTGGACAAGTGTATGTGCCTTTAGTGGTGTCTACGCAAGTTGTCTTGTCATAACTAACAAGCGAGCTACCAACAACTCCACAGCCCGCAAAAGAATTCAATGGATCGGCCGGTAATTCTTTTGTACCAAGCGCACCACCAAGTATATCTGCCCAGCTTGGCCAAGTACTAGCGGCTACGTTTCTGACAAATGTACCAGCGGCTAATTCAGGAACGATTGGCGAACAGGATTCACCAAGCGGACATTCGGCACTTGTAGAACAAAGCTTTGAACGCGTTCCCGAGCAAACGCTATTTTCAGTGCTATAAGTTTTTACAGCCGAACGAATATCCGTCAGATCAGACAGGCGACGTACATCACGACGCACCTTTGCCTTAGTAGAAAGACAAACCGCACCAGGAGCGGCCGAAACACAATCAGCATCTGACGAACAGGTCTTATCCGTCAATGTTCCGTTAGCCAAACAGACTGTGTCATTTCCAAGATCTATGGCAAAGGAAATATTTCCAAGCATTAAATCAAATATTTTTTGAGCCGAGGCACTTGCTCCGTCGTTATACGATAAAACGTAAATATTGGAGTATAGCTTTCCGCCGCTATAATTAGAGGCTGAGACATAAACTGTTCGACCATCACGAACTGCCTCAAAACCGTCTACAGTTGTGTTTACCGGACTACCCTTGAAGTTCTGCGCGTCATACCAAGCACGCGGCGAAAGGTAGCCAGGGTTGCTGACAATTCTTACGCCAATAGCATCACCAGAGTTATCACCGATTTCAAACAAATACTGCTTAAGAATGTTCGTCGTTCCGCCTACTGGTGCCCGAACCGGCGTCACCGAAGGCAAGTCGTCAGTCAGGCCGACAGCTCCCTGATCTCGACAGAAATACGTAGAGAAATTCATCCAGCCATTTCCCTCTGAAGCCAATCCTTGAGCTCCACCAGTAGCATTGTCCTGCCATGGGAATTTAGACAATGTTGGCCAAGGATTTTCACAAAGAAGGGCCGTAACCTGAGCCGATCCCTTAGTCTTTTTATCTTTTGTTCCGCCAAGTGTATCCGCAGTGATAATGGCCTCGGCCAGAATAGTTGTCTGACCGTTCTTACCAACAGTAGCGATACTCGCGGTGCTGTGATCAACACTGCTCTGTAGGGCAGTAAATAAAGCAGCATCACCGCTCACCCACTTGTCATAATCCCAAGCGTACACGTTTACAATCGGCACAATTTCTTGCGGGCCAGTAGCGGAATGAGAAACCGCCTTCGCTACAAAGTTATGCATCTGATCTCCACGAGTAAAGAGATATGGACTGGTTTTATCAGTGTCTGAAATCTGAACCGCATCGAGAGCACAAAGTGATGGGCCAGTAGTGAAAGTAGAGGAAGTGACACCGCCCAAAGCAACGCCAGATGCCGCAGCTATTCCGGTTACTGACGAGTCGTTCACGTTCGTGTCACCCTCGACGACTAAGGTGTACTTAGCATTTGGCTCAAGTGCTTTTGCGTACTTCAAGTAAACTTTGTAAGTGCCATCATCCTGTGCAACCTGCGAGTATCCAGTCACCGGCAACAAACACTTGGCGCCAACATTCGGCGCAGCTGAGGCAGACGCGCCCATGAAGAACCGAACGATCGAGTTTTTGACTAACGCGAAGAATCCCTTTGGATCATGCGAAAGGGCAACCTGATAGCCACTTGGGCAAGTCATGTTCGGAGATACTGGTTCGAGCTGGCCCAGGACCAACCGGAGCGCCGCCAGTCTCCAAGCTCAAATACATGTGATTTGTTTCAACTGTAGTAGCACCAACCACACTTGTTGTTGTAAAAGATTCTGTGTTCATCTTCTGCGTAAAGATAGCGTAGATAGCCGGGTTTCTACATGACGTAGAAGACGCAGTTGGGAACAAAGTAGCAGTTGGCCTTGGCATGCAGCAGTGCGCCGAACCAACTCCGTAAAGCGAAGGATTTGTACAGCTAGCATCAGACGTGGCCACGCAAGAAAGAGAAAGATCGGCTGTAGTAGAAAGACCGGACGAATCTTCAGTCACTTGCACGGTAGCTAGAGCCTTCTTGGTTGTTCCATCCACCTCGAACACTGCACCATCAGAAATCACCGCAGTTTGCAGAGGATCGATTCTGCCGTCACCGGCTACGCCAACTTCACAAGCTGGATATTCGCCCACTCCAGCAAACCCGTCACCACAGAAAGATGCTTCCGTGTAAGCCGTGGAGGATCCCTCAAATAGACAGCGACTAGAACAGCCATCGCCGCTTACTTGGCTGCTATCATCACAGTCTTCAAAGACAGGACTGACGTCCCCATCGCCACAACCCTGCGCCTCCGTACCACCTTCATGCAAACAAGAAGACGAACAGCCATCGCCGTTTACCACGTTCGAATCGTCACAGCTCTCAGCTGGAGCATCAACTCGACCATCGCCACAAACAGCCCCACCAATAGAAGCTAAAGTTGGCGTACCTTCGTTTGTACAGTTAGAAGAACAGCCGTCACCGTTTCTAGCGTTCCCGTCATCACATTCTTCACCGGCTTTAGTAGTAGCGTTTCGAGCAATGTCGTTGTTTCCGCAGGTTGCACCAACAGATCTAGAACCTTCGGCCTGACATTTACTAGAACAGCCGTCACCGTCAACCCCATTATGGTCATCACAATCTTCCGCTAGATCGATCGTTCCGTTTCCACACATTGGAACAATAGTACCTTCACGTAAACACGAGGCCGAACAGCCATCGCCGCTTGCTACATTACCGTCTTCGCATTCTTCACCAGCAGTCGCGTCAAGCCGACCGTCGCCGCAAATAGCACGGTAGGCCACGCTGCCACCGGCAGTACATGAAGCTGTACAGGCGGAAGGAACTGAAGATGGGGACGTGTCCTGTAACTTTCCACCCAACCATTCAGCAACTACCGTTGAAGCATTACCATCAATGTTCTTGTCTACGATCGGGTTCGCCCAAGACCAAGAATATGAGAATCCGGTGAGTCTCTGACCAGACTGAGAACAGCTATCAGCCTCTCCGTATGCAGTGCTAGAGAATGTTGCCCTATCCCCAATCGATTTAGCTAATACACTAGCCGGGGAAATAGAAACTCTATTCACAGCACAAGCACTAGCATCTTCTCGAGCCCGGAAAATCCAAGAATAATCGCCACCGTCATTTGTTCTGATTAATGGCACGCCACTCATACTCTTAACCGAGCCTGAGACAATTACCTTGTAAAAAGTGCTCGGATTCAAAGTGACTGTGGACAAGGAGAAACCAGTACAATCGCCGGAAATACCAGTAACAGTGATACATTTAGCATTTGGGTTGGCAACTTCGCTAGTCGAAGAACAGAGTTCATTAGCACAAGAGAACAAGCGAACAGCACCAGCCATTTCAACAGTCTGTGGCTTCATTGGAATGTTGAAACTCGCCCCGATCTGAGCGTTCATGCAAGCAGAATCACAATCCGGCCACACACCCGTGACGTACGGATCTGTAAATTTAATGGTCAAATCACCAGCGCCCGAAGTGGTAGTGGTTCCAACAGTTGCTTTCACCGGAGTCTGGCCCTCAGCTAAAGCTTCAGCTGTAGCGCAAGAACTATTGCCACCAACACAAGATGGATTAGCCGTGCTATTAAAACCAGCAAAACTTGGGTTCATGCTCCACGCCCAGGTCACTGAGGCTGGATCAACCACTACACATCCAGAGGTTGGCAAGGCCGAGAAACTCTGCGTAGCATTCTTTGTCGTAAGCGAGGCTTTAGACGGAGAAACGCGAGCGCTATCAATTACACATGAACCGGCGTCAGTCTTAGTTAAGAATGTCCATTGAACATCATTCGGAAGAGCTATCCCGTCAGCCGACTGCGCATCAGTGGTGACAGTCACTCGATAGGTTGTGCCGGTGGCAAACACTGAGCCCGGCTTAAAAGTGAACGAGCTAGCGGTAGTTTGAACTGATCCGGTTACTGAAACCGCCGTAGAACACGGGTTAGATCCACCACCAGAACAACGCTCAACTTTCACCGCGCTGCCAAGCGTCGCTTGATTCATTGGGACAGTGAACTCCGCATAAACAACCGCGTTCACACAAACGGTATCTGTGAACTTAATGTTCGGCACAGAAGAAACAACAGCCTGTGAACATTCAGAAACAATTCGCGGAACCTTTGGCACAGATCCAGAAGAGAAACTCCAGGCGTAGCCACCACCCACCGCGCCAAGAGATACTGCCGGCGAGGAGACCGAGAATGGCACGTCATTTCCCTTTACGCCGGCCGCGTTTACCAGACGAACGTTTCCTGATTGCGCCGCCGGAGGGACTACTGCTTTTACTTCAGTGTTACTCCATGAGCTGATGACAGAAGTGACGCTCGACGAAAAAGTAACCGCTCCTTTTGTGCTTCCAAAATGGTCGCCCACCATTTTAACGACGTCTCCCGAAACACCAGTGCCAGGAATAATGCCACACACATTTGGAGCATCATCCGTGGTCGATATAGTGAATGGAATAGTATTCGAATTCTGACCTCCAGCTGTAGTCATTGAAATAGTGTAAGCACCAGGAAGCAAAGCAGTTCCCGCAGTACTGCTACCAGGAACAATAAATCTAACTGAAGTTGGGCTCCATGGGTTTACGGTACCGCAAGCCGCCGGGAAGTCTAAGCTAGCAATACCAATATCACCCGTGGCTGTATTCTTAAATTTAACCGTACCTTTAGCTGTGCCAAAATTGGCGCCTTCTAAACTGACGTATCGGCCAATACCGCCCTGTCCAGGGTTTATAGATAGAAGCGAAGGAGCAGGAGTATTGGTTCCTGCGGTACCACCGGCTGAAGGAGGAATAGTCGATCCTGGCGTAGTGCCACCGGGAGGCGTGGTTCCGCTCGGGGGTGTAGTTCCGCCAGCTGAAGAACCTGCAGCGGCCGAAGTAAACCGCAAGCTAATCGAATTTGAAGAAACCCCAGTTCCAGAAACTACTCGAACGCCGAATAATCCGTCACGCGTAGAAAGCACCGGCACAACAACCTGGGCTGAAGTGTCGCCCCACACTGGATATGAAGAACCGGTTTGAGCATTACCGAATGCAATAGTCGAGGCATTCACGCCCGACGGAGTTCTGTTCGCCCCGAATCCAGCGCCGATCAAAGTCAGCGAATCACCAGCCTTAGCGCTCATGGCTGAAAGGCTACAAAGGTTAGGATGAATCACCGCGTCAACCACGAAGTTAGCAATCAGTGGACCTCTAACGTCACCCGTAGCATCACGGCCAAGATCATCAGTTGCGTCAGCTCGAACAATTGAAATTGGACCGTTACCGGTGCCAGCAGGCACAACCACAATTACCTGGCGATCAGTCCAACCTCCGTCACATGGCGCAAGTTGCGCCTCGATTGGAGCGCCGGAAGTAGCGAAAAATACTTTTCCTGGCGTAGCTCCAAAACCGTTACCAGAAATAGTTACGTAAGTTCCAGGCGCGCCAGAAAGAGGAGAAACAGCTCTGATCACCGTCATGGCCTTACAAGTACCATTAACACAAGAGCCGGATTGGCAGTCAGTTGAAGCAGTACAGACAGAACCATCACACGCACCACAGTAATTAATGTTGGTCGGATCTCCGCCACAATCAATTCCAGTTTCGCCACTGCCAGAATCTAGAATGTTATTTTGACAACTTGCTGGCGACAACATAACAGAAACCGAATCCTCGGCCGTGTTCCCGGCCAGGTCAGTAATCGTCGACGAAAGATTAATAGTGTTGCCCGCATCAATATTGCTCGTATCCCATGAAGTACTGATAGTCACATTTTTCGGATCAGTTCCGCTGGCTGGCACTTCGTCAAAGCTCACGCTGCCAGCTAAGAATGTAGCGCTTGCCACCCCAACGTCGTCCGTTCCGATCACCTGCACATTCTGTGAACTATTCGCAGCGATTCGTTGTCCAGAAGTAGGGTCAGTTAATCTGGCAGTTGGTGCTGTTTCGTCAATGATCGTCCCAGTTGTAAACGTGCCGGTACATGGACGGCTAGTAGGACAGGTCAACGCAGCCGCAGAAGTATTCTTAATGGCAGTAGTTAAAGTAACAGTGAACTGTGTGCTAGCGTCGAAACATCTAGTCACGGAACCAGTGGAACAAGGCGTAGTTGGCTTAAACGTGATCACGTTCCCAGAAACGGAAGGCGTGCCATCAATAACCGCGCCGGTAAGTGTATTTTTTACTGTGAATGCCCCAGCGATGCTTGCTGGATCAACATTCTTTGAGAATGTAACCCGAACTTGAGGATTACGAATAGTGATTTCTCCGGCAGGTTTTACGCCAGTCACTACGAATGCACTACCAGAGCCTCCGCCAAGCGCCGAACCTCCGCCGGCACCACCCCCACCACCAGTGCCACCGCTCCCGCCGGCTCCAGTCGCGCCCAAGATAGAGGACATAACAAAAGACACAATAGACCAGGACATCAAGATAATCATGAGGCCAATTCCACCACCAATCAAAATCTTTTTAGCTTTCGCGACATTCTCTTCGTTTCCAGCGGCCGTCATCCAAACAAAACCACCGTAAAGAACAATCACCACCGCCACAACACCAAGCAAAGAAATTCCAGTTCTAATCAAGCGCGCCACGATGAGTCTAGGATCTTCGCTGCCCAAGCCAGCTGACTGCCCCACCACATCAAGCCCGCCCTGGACATCCGCCGACTGGGCTAAAGCGATCATCGGCAAAGCGAACGGCAAGGCCGTACTCGCCATGACGAGTGCTCCGAGGACTAGATGTTTTAAGGGCTTGATGTTCACAATAGAAGATTAAAAGAGGACGCAGGCAGAAGCCGACGAAACTCCGTTGCAACAGTAAGGGGAAGAGGCAGTAACACCACAAACACCACCCGTCGCATCCGGTCCAGCGCCTGGTACATAACAATTCTGATACTCGTTCAAAAGTCCACTCGTGACCGTCGAGCCATATTCGTAAGTCTTGCCGTCAACTGACTGCAGGAACGTACCGTGGCTTATTTTCACAAGCGTCTGAGCGGGAATCTGAGAACCAGAAGTCACTAACTCGCCATTACTCGTTAAGTATGAAGTGCTTGGCGAATACCACATTTCATGCGAAGTGTTGGTTGATAATTCCTTATTAGACAAACTAATCGTGTCTTGTGAAATGGTCGAGGTCATTAAAACGCCATCAAAAGTCACCAGCACTGGCTGATCAAGTGGCACATTCTCCTCAGAAATATTCGGCGAGATAGAAGTTATACTTGGCCCCTTAAGCGCAATGTCACCAGTGGTCGAAAAGCCCCAGGCGAAGCTGTCTCCGGCCGTTCCGTCATGATTACCGTCTAACGAGTTACCAGCCATGTCGACAACCCCGTCATATGGGAAGATATCAGCCTGCGGAGGATTCGTGGTGGTAGTCGCGCCTCTAACAGTTGCTGTCAGAGTACTGCTTCCCGGAAGACAGACGATTGTTTCACCGCAAGAATTAGTTCCGCATGGACTGTCAGAATGGAACGTAACTGATGTATAGCCGTTGGAAATTTCATACGTTCCAGTCACCGGAGTAGCACCAGCAGTAATGGCGATATTTGAAAATCCCCCAGCCTGAGCGTGTTGACCGGAAGCTGACGTAGGATCAACTGGTTCAGAAAAAGTAGCTTGCACTACAATGTTTCGAGCAAACGTACCAGCATTTGCCGGCGTCACGCTCACGATAGTAGGAGGCGTGAGATCAAGAACGGTACCAGTTTCAAATGACCATTTGTAACCACCGCTATATGAACCAGCAAAGATTTTGTTTCCGCTGGCATTTTTAATATCAGCAGTCAGTTGCACCGTGTACTGCACTTTACTGGTTGGCGAACCTAAATAGACGGCCGGCTTAAAGACAAAAGTCCTGTGATCATCAGTCGAGCTGATCGTCACATCTGTCAAAGCTCCTGGCGCACCAGACGCCGTAGGAAAAATCTTAACCGAGCCTACCGTGACCGTAGCTGGATCAATCGCTTCCTTAAAAGTAAGCATCACTTTAGCGTTCCTCGCTACGTCTGTTTGATTACGTGTTGGGTAGTGATCACGAATCGGCCCGGAACCAAGCGCGCCAGATAGACTCTCTACGGAAACTCCCCCATTACCGCCGCCACCAGTACCGCCATTACCACCGCCAGTACCACCGGTGATAGCGTTTATCACGAATGTTGTAATCCCGTATGCGCTCAGCGTAATAACAATTCCGACCGTAGCTTGAATTAAAATATTCTTAGCCTTAACAACCTTTTTGTCATCCCCACCGGCCGTCATCCAGATAACTCCAGCGTAGATTGTCAAAATAAGAAAAACAACTCCCAACAATCCTAGGAATATGCTGATTATTCGACCGATGATTGTAGGAAGATCAGCTCCCCCAAGTCCGGCCGTGGCCGCTACCTGCGCTGCTTGATCTGTCTGCGCTAAAACGTGTGGCGCAGAAAATAAAAAGCCGCCCACAAAAACACCAAGGCCAAGTAAAAGAGAAATCCGCGCCGTTCGGCTCAACATAGTCCCCACTATTTTACCGCAAAAAAAGAGTCCCCACGTTATTTGCATGGGGACACTTTCCAACCCAGAGAGAAATATGTATCAGAAAATTTTTAGGAGGTAACCCGACTCAAATTTTATGATGCATATTTCTCTCTGGGTTGTAAGCCTTTTCACTATCTTATCTCCTTACTTATCAATGTCCTCAGTTCAGGCAAACCTTCTTTTGTCAAAGCGGAAACCGGCACGCCACCTTCTATCTCTGGCAGCTTTTTCACCAGATCGGCTTTGTTCAAAACAATAATCACTGGCGTATCTTTAATTCCCAAGGACTTCAGAATATCTTCAACTACTTTTTTCTTCAGTTCTAACTTTGGATCGGCAGCATCAATCACATGCAACAATAAATCCGCATGAACAGCCTCAGATAAGGTTGAACGGAACGCCTTAATAAGTGACGGTGGCAAATCACGGATAAAGCCGATCGTGTCGGATAGCAACGCTGAACCACCAAGCTCAGGCAAATACATCTCACCTACCCGAGTATCAAGCGTAGCAAAAAGCTTGTTCGCCGAAACCTCCTTACGTTTCGTTAACACGTTTAATAGTGCCGTCTTGCCTGCGTTTGTGTAACCAACAAGCGCCACGGTCTTAAACCCGGCGCGCGCTCTACTCTTTCTATGTTCGGCTCTTGCTCCCTCATATGTTTCAAGCTTCTTCAAAATAGCCCGCTCTCGTTCGCGAATATGTCGCTTCATCTTCTCCGTGTTACTCTCCCCCGCTCCCCCGCGAACGCCCGTACCACCAGCCTGCTTACCAAGCTGTGCGCCCATGTTATAAATACGCGGACCAATGTGACGCAAACGTGCAAGTTCAATCTCTAACTTCGCCTCAGCACTCGTGGCATGCCGATCGAAGATATGCAAAATCAAGTCGACTCTATCCCACACCTTCATCTTAACCGGCTCTAGTGCTTCTTCGAGCCTAAACAACTGACCAGGCTTCAATAGGTCGTTTACAATCAACACATTCGCCCCAGTCGCCTTTGCCTCAGCGATTATTTCTTCGAGCTTGCCGCTACCAACAAATGTATCGTTGTCCGGTTTATCTCTGCGCTGAATAGTTTTTACAACCGCAATACCGCCGTAGGTCTGTGTTAGAGCCTCAAGCTCGGCCATCCGTTCCAGCGCTTCCGCCTTCGGGACCGTAAAGTGAACCACGTCGGCCAGAATTGCCTTGTACGCCCCGGCTGGATTACTCATTTAAAAACTTCTCAACTTTTTCTTTAATCCGAGAACCGTCAACCAGTCCTTTCAATTCTTTAGCGAGTGCGCCGACTACCTTTCCAATTTCACTCGACGCCTTTGCGCCAAGCTCCTCGATCTTTGCTCTGACCTTTGCCTCAAGCTCGTTGTCAGACATTTGTTCAGGCAAATACTTTTCAAGAATCGCAATTTCTTTCCTGGCCTCCTCAGCTAAATCTTCCCGAGCACTTGATACAAACATATCAAGAGCGTCCTTCATCTTCTTCGCATCACTCTTGATCACCGCAATAACTTCTGCGTCTTCAAGTTCTTTATTAAGCTCAATCGCCTTATTACGAATGGACGAAATAACCATCCGTAAAACCTCAAGCGTCTTTGTTTCTTTTCCCTTCATCGCCGCCTTCATGTCTTCTGAAAGTTTTTCTTGTAATTTCATATGTTGGATATATTAACACAAAACCCCCTAGGCCAGAGGCTTCGGGGGTCTTTTGCTTACCGACCGCCACGCTTCTTAGCGCGTAGATCTTCTTCTTTGATCTTTCCTGTTTTAAGGAGGAATTCACGTCTCTCGCCCATTTCTAAGCGTCTGAGAGCTGAATCGTGTACGCGGTTTTTCTTTGGAGTTTTCTCAAAGAAACGTCCGGAACGTACGTCCAAAACTTTACCGCTCTGTTGAAGACGGCGGGAAAAACGGCGGAATACCGCTTCAAAGCTCTCCCCTTTCTTTCTTTTTACTTCGATGGATGATGCCACAATATATTTTAAACCTTCCTTTCAAGGTTGGCGGGATGGTAACACAGGGCTTTTACCCTGGCAAGTTACTTAATCTCAGTTTTAGCGAGTGCCTTAACCTTTAGTTCCTGTAGTCTTTTTGCCACTATACCCACCACCTTTTCTACATCTACAATTTCCTGCGCACCTGATTCCATATCACGGATGATGATAGTACCGTCAAGAACTTCTTTCTGGCCTAGAATAACCGCAATCGGCGACTTAAGTTTATCAGCAATTTCCAGCTGAGCCTTAAGATTCGATTTTGAAAATGCCTCCGCCACATCAACGCCAGCCTCGCGGAACTTCTCGAAAGTTTTCAACCCTTTTCTACGAGCAGCTTCTCCAAGCTGACAGAAAAATACATCCGAACGACGTCTTGGATCAGGAAGCTTGCCCGCCGCCCGAGCGGCAATGAGCACGCGTTCAAGTCCAATAGCAGCACCCACAGCACTAGTTCCTTCGCGGCCACCAAATAGTGGAATCAAACCGTCATAACGTCCGCCCCCACCAAGTGAACTCTGTGCGCCCTCATCAGCTGGAGGATTAGTTAGAACTACTTCAAACACCGTCTTAGTGTAGTAATCAAGACCTCTAACAAGGTGCGGGTTAAGGGTGTACTGCACCTCAGCTTCATCTAAATATTCAAGTACCTTCATGAAGTGCTGCTTTGATTCATCATCAAGATAATCAATAATCTGTGGCGCTTCGTTTTTCAGTTCCTCCATGCCTGGCTCTTTAGAGTCAAGAAGACGTAGAGGGTTCTTTGTTAGACGCTTCTGATCAGTTTCCGACAACTTCTTTTTGTTCGCTTTGAAAAACTTAACCAGTTCCGCCACATAAGCACGACGAGAAGTAGGCGTTCCAAGTGAGTTCACCTGGATAGTGACATCAAGTCCCATGTCTCTACAGAAACGCTCACACATGAGCATAATCTGGGCATCAAGCACTGGATCATCAGAGCCTATAGCCTCCATGCCAAACTGCCAGAATTGGCGGTAACGACCAGCTTGTGGACGTTCATGTCGGAAAAATTGTTCGCTGTACCATAACTTCACTGGTTGTGGCTGGTTCAACATGCCGTGCTCAATATATGCCCGGGCAATCGCTGCCGTGCCCTCTGGACGCATAGTCATGCGCACTCCCCCTTGATCCGTAAAAGTAAACATCTCTTTCTCAACTACATCTGTATCCTTACCAACTCCGCGCTCAAAAAGCGCCGTCTGCTCAAGCACTGGCAAACGAATACGCCCAAAGCTATATGCTCGAGACAAAGACTTCATTACGTCATCCATCTTATCCCAAGCGGCTTGTTCGTCTGGAAGAATGTCACGAAAACCACGAGGTGTTTCCGGTACCTTTGATTTTTTTGCTGGAGCCTTCTCAATAATCGTGGCTGGGGCTGGTTTCAAGGGCATAGTGATCACGTGCAGGATTGAACTTAATTATTCTATTTAATACTGATAAACCGGGGTCATAAACGTCCCCGCTTTCTCAAGTGGGAGACCACGAATCCACACTCGACCGATGATGTTCGCCTTTGGTACATAACCAAACGATCTAGAGTCAAGACTAGCGTTGCGGTTATCTCCCATGACGTAGTATTGGTCAGGACCAAGTGTCACACTATCACTACCAGTAGTGGTTTCCGTCAAGTATTCTTCAGGAAGAACTATGCCGGAAGGATACTGATCGTTGTAAATAGTGACCCGTCCGTTCTTAACCTCAACCCGCTCCTTTGGCAATCCAATGATTCTCTTGATATAAAACTGCCCCTCATTTTTTGGTGGATGGAAAACAATGATTTCTCCACGCTCAGGCTCTCTAACGCGATAAGTAACCTCATCAACGATCAAATATTCATTGTCATGAAAGTTAGGCTCCATTGATGCGCCCTTAACAATGAAGGGCAAGATAAGAAAGTGCCGAGTGATCAAAATAATGACCAGGGCTAAAATTGCAATTTGCGCAATCTCTAAGAAAAAATTTCCAATCGCGCCAAAGGTCGGCCCAAACATTCGCTCAAGTACACTTGGTCCAACCACCTCACTTTTTCGGCTGAACAGCATAGTAGATAAATAATAGCATAAACAACCCTCTAACCAGCCGAGCTAAACATCCGTGTGACGGAGTTTATCGTATTTTTTGCCCAGTGTCGAGTGTCTTGCGGACCAGTCATTTTATCGCTATACTCGCCCTTGATATGGATCACCGCCCCATGGATCTTCTCCACCCTTCAGACGAGTTAACAACCCCGTCGGGAGTAGAACAGACCACTACCTCAAAACAACGTCGCTCTTTTTCTGCACTTAACCTGATATTTTTTGGAGCATGCATTCTGGGAGTAGGAGGTTTTCTCCTTTTTGCGGGTATCACAAAGAGCACAGGCTATGAAGATGGCGCGCCGTTGTCATTATTTAGTACGCTGGCTCGCCTGGTTGGTTCAGGCGAGAAATCACTTTCCGGAGAAACTGAAGATAGAATCAATATACTGTTATTAGGTATAGGCGGAACCGGACATGACGGACCAGAGCTCACAGATACCATGATTTTTGGCAGTTTTCGCCCAAGCACTAAAGAACTTGGCCTAATCTCTATTCCGCGTGACCTAACGGTCTTTGTCCCTGGTGAGGGCTACAGAAAAATTAACGCTGTAAACGCCCTAGCGGAACAGGCAAAGCCAAGTAGCGGACGAGACGCCTCGGCTAAAGCCGTCAGCGAAATTCTGGGTCAATCAGTGCCCTTCACTATCAAAGCTGATTTCCAAGGCTTCGCGGATGTTATTGACGCACTCGGAGGCGTAGATGTTTACGTAGAAAGAAGTTTCACTGATTCCACATACCCGCTTGATGACGGCCTTGGGGGCATCAAAACTATTACCTTCACCAAAGGCTGGGCGCATATGGACAGTGTCATGGCACTTGAGTATTCAAGGTCTCGCCATGGCGGCAGTGGAGAAGGTACAGATTTTGCCCGTGCCGCTCGTCAACAAAAAATTCTACTAGCGCTAAAAGACAAAGCGCTGAGCATGGATGTGATTCTGAACCCGACAAAACTTTCACGGATCATGGGCATCATTCAAAAAAATGTCCAAACTAACATGACGGCGTTTGAAATGTTAAAGTTTGCTAAATACATTCCAGATATTTCAACTGATAGAATCGCTCTGCATGTCCTTGATGCCACTGGCGGTCTGTTATATGAAACTTACATAAATAGCGCCTACGTCCTTCTGCCTTATGAGGAAGACTGGAGTGATTTGAAAACGCTAGCTACCAACGTCTACTCCCGTGATATCCCTGGAGCAAAAACTCCACTACCAACTCCCAGCAACACAATCGAAAACGCTCTCACAATTGAAATTCAAAATGGGACGCTGACTTCCGGACTCGCCGGAGACACAGCTCAACTGCTGCAGTCGTCAGGATTCACAGTGTCACTCGTAACCAACGCCGAAAACCGCAACACTCCAAAAACAACCATTTACGACTTTACTGACGGAAAGAAGGGGGTAGAACTTTCGGCGCTCAAATCGTATTTAAAGGCCTCTGTTGTCATGACAAAGATCGGCTCCATGAAGACACACGAGGTGATTCCTGACGTCGTCCTTGAGAAACAAACTCTTGAGGCTATGAAAAAAAGCACTGGATTAATTGACTTTTTAGTGGTCTTAGGGCAGGATTCGACGTCACTCTCTTTTAGATAACCGCCATTATGGTGAAAGCTCCAAAAGTCGCCCTGATTGGACGAACAAACGTAGGTAAGTCCTCCCTCTTCAACAAACTAGTAGAGGAGGAAAAATCACTCGTTTCAGATGTCGCGGGTACAACCCGAGATCGTTTTGAAGCTCCCTGCCTCTGGCGTGGACATGTGATTACGGTTGTTGATACTGGCGGACTAGACGTCAATAAAGCAGACGAAATAGAAAAGAACGTGATTGATCAGACCAAGAAGGCCATGGAGCAGGCTGATGTTATTTTATTGGTGGTTGATCTCACTATTGGCTGTACCGCCGAAGACCTAATCATTTCCAAGGAACTTGTCTCCGGAAAAACACCCGTCATTGTAGTTGGCAACAAAGCTGACTCGGCCGCTATCAGAGCCAAACCAGATTCTGAAGAATGGGCCAACTGGCCACTCAAAAAGCCAATGGCTATCTCAGCCAAACAAGGAACCGGCGTCGGAGACTTGCTAGATGAAATTTATGCCGCGCTAGAAACAGCCGGCAAGACACCGGTTGAGATTACTGACGTTCTGCCAATGCGCGTAGCAGTTTTGGGCGAGCCGAACGTTGGCAAGTCAACACTTTTGAACGCAGTCTTGGGCGAGGAACGTTTCATTACCGCTAACCTTCCCCATACCACCCGTGAACCAAACGATGCAACCATTGAACATGAAGGTCGTACTTACGTCTTTATTGATACAGCTGGCATTCGCAAGCATGCAGCCATGGTTCGTTCTGGAACAAAGCTAGAAGTTCAAGGTGTAGAAAAAACTATAGATCTTTTGCGCCGAACAGACGTTGCACTTTTCGTCATTGACGTGACGCGCGGTATCACTGGCCAGGATAAGCATCTAGCTGGCGTGTTAGCCGAGTCTGGCGTGTCTACAATTATTGTAGTCAACAAGTGGGATCTAATTGAAAATAAAACTACCAGCTCGACAAACGATTTTGAGGCTCAAGTTCGTGGCTGGCTCCCTCAACTCAAGTACGCTCCTATTCTCTTTACCTCCGCGCTTACCGGCCAGAGAGCCATGAAGGTCTTCCCGATGATTGATAGCGTGTTCCAAAGCCGATTTACCGAACTTTCAGACGAAGAGTCTCGTCAATTCATTTCCCGCGCCATCTCCCGCCATAAGCCAGTTAAGGGCAAGGGCGTGAAACATCCAAAGATTGAAAAGTTCGTTCAGGTTGGCGTGAACCCACCACGTTTTGTCCTTTCCGTAAACCTTTCAAGAAAGGACTCACTAGCTGACTCCTACGTTCGCTTCCTTGAAAACGTCATGCGTGAACACTACGATTTTACCGGTACCCCAATCAGAATCAGAATCGACGCCGCTCGCAAGTCACACACTACCTACGATCCAAATTAGGTTGTAGAATAGTGGAAGGTATGACCTTCATCATTCTTGGCCTTGGTAATCCTGGTGAGGAATACGAGAGAACTCGGCATAACGCCGGGTTTCTTGTTGTTAATGAATTAGCAAAAAAACTAAACGTCTCTTTTAAGGACGTAGATTCTTTTCAAGCCGAAGTTGCTGACGGACGGATTGGAGATCACAAAGTCATCATTGCAAAACCATGGACGTTCATGAATGCTTCTGGTCGAGCCGTCAGTGCCCTGGCTAATTTCTACAAAGTGCCCCCAAATCACATCATCATCGTCGCTGACGATGTCTCTCTTCCACTTGGAACGCTCAGAGTACGCACCGAAGGATCAGCTGGCGGACATAACGGATTGAAATCGATCATCGAACATCTAAAAACAGAATCATTCCCCCGCGTAAAAATCGGCGTAGATCCTCAACCAGCCAACGTCCCTCTGGAGGCCTGGGTGCTCTCAAGGCTCTCCAAAGATGAACTCAAACTCTTGTCACCCGTCATTGATCAGGCGGTTAACGAGCTCATAGACGCAGTCCAGGAAGGAGTCTCGCCCACTACCGCCAAACTATGACAGACCCGTTTCTTGTTGCCCTCGCAAACTGTCCTGTTTTTGGATCTAGATCGCTCGAAAAACTGATGACACGATTTTCTACCGCTGAAGCCGCCTGGGTATCGAGCCCAGACGAACTCATGACGCTCGGACTTGGGGAACAAAGAGCAAACGCATTCATCGCGTATCGCAAAACAACGAATCCACTATCCCTCACTGAATTGCTCAGAACAACCGGCGTACGAATGATCACCAAAGATGATTCTGAATATCCGCCACTCCTCAAAACAATCTTTGATCCGCCATTTGTATTATTTCTAAAAGGAGCGCCACTTAAAGAATTGTGCGTTTCTATTGTTGGTTCTCGTCGGAATACTGAATACGGCAAAAAAGTCGCCACTCGATTCGCCAAAGAACTAGCCCAAAGAAACATAAGCATCATTTCCGGCCTAGCAGAAGGAATAGATACCGCCGCATATAAAGGAGCAATCGAAGGAAAAGGACATACTGTAGCCGTGCTTGGCGGAGGATTATTAAAACGCAATAGCCGTGATAAAGAATTAGCAGCCCAAGAAGTACTCGCCAATAACGGCACCGTTATTTCAGAGTTCCCTCTACGAGGATCGTTTATAAGTTTTCATTTTCCGATGCGCAATAGAATAATTGCAGGCATGAGTAAAATTACACTAATTGTCGAAGCGGCCCTGCCATCCGGCACGTTAACCACAGCCAAGGCAGCGGCTGAAGCAGGTCGGGATGTATTCGCTGTACCCGGTCCAATAGATTCATTTACCTCTACAGGAACAAACAATCTTATAAAAGAAGGCGCTTTTGTTGCAACTAGCCCAGAAGACATATTTCTTGCTCTCGAAATGAGTTCGCCGTCCCCAAGGCCAGCGACTATTCAAAATCAAATTTCTTTACCAAAAATTCTTCCCACTCTAGAACCCATTTCTGCAAAACTCTACGAGCATCTCCAAACAGGCACCTCTCTTTGCGGATGAACTTACTCTAAAGACCGGACTGTCTTCACCAGAAGTTTCACGGGCACTACTCGAACTAGAACTCATGAGTCTCGTGAAGCACTTGGGAGGAACTAGGTACGAGTGTACCTGAGCGGAATGAAGAGATATGTCCCATAAAATTTGAGTCGGATTACCTCCTAAAAATTTTATGGGACATATCTCTTCATTCCTAGGGCGAATCGTAAATGTCCTCCAGAAATTTTTAGGAGGTAATCCGACTCAAATTTCCGGAGGATATTTACGATTCGCCCGACCAAATTTTAGGGAAATACTTTCATTGTTGAAGAGACTCCTTGACGATGATGTATCATTCGAGCTATCAATTTCGCAAATATGCCCCCACTTCTAATTGTAGAGTCCCCCACCAAAGCCAAAACAATTAACAAATTTCTTGGCTCAAGTTACACAGTTATTTCGTCATACGGCCACATTAGAGATCTTCCAAAAAACAAAATGGGCGTAGATACCAAACACAACTTTGCCCCGACATACATCATCCCAGATGACAAAAAGGATAAAGTGAAGGCCCTTCAAACGGCTGCAAAAAAAGCTTCAGAAGTCTATCTCGCAACCGACGAAGACCGCGAAGGAGAAGCCATTGCCTGGCACATTGCTGAAGTGCTGGACCTAGATGAAAAAACCGCCAAACGCATTACCTTCCACGAGATCACTAAGAGCGCTATAGAGAACGCCCTTAAGAACGCTCGAACGCTAGACATGCACCTGGTAGACGCCCAACAGGCACGTCGTATTCTTGATCGCCTGGTAGGTTTTGAGTTGTCACCGCTACTCTGGAAAAAAGTCCGAAGAGGACTTTCGGCTGGACGTGTACAATCAGTGGCTGTTCGTATTGTAGTAGAGCGTGAACGTGAACGCCTCGCCTTCAACCAAGAAGAGTACTGGTCTATTGAAGGTGTATTTGAAAAATCTGGAACTGAATTCCCAGCTAAACTTCAGGCCATCGGCGATAAAAAAATAGACAAGCTAGACATCAAAAATACTAAAGAAGCGCAAGCAATAGTTGAGGCTGTTAAAGACGCAAAATTTTCAGTCATCTCTGTTGAAGAAAAAGAAGCGAGCAAGAAACCGCCAACCCCACTCACTACTTCCACCCTTCAACAAGAAGCGCATAACCGCCTAGGAATGAGCGCGAAGCAAACCATGACGCTAGCACAAAAGCTATACGAAACCGGTTTCATCACTTACATGCGTACTGACTCATTAAACATGAGCACGCAATTTCTAGATGCCGCCCAAACATACATCAAAACTACTTTTGGAACTGAATACGCCAAGGGTTCAGTGGCTTACCACACCTCAAAAAAAGGAGCACAGGAAGCGCACGAAGCAATTCGCCCGACCAACCCAGACGCATCTCCGGATGATGCTCGCGCCTCGCTTGATCCTGGCATGGCCAAACTATATGACCTCATCTGGCGTCGTACCATGGCCTCTCAGATGCCCTCAGCCAAGATGCAGCGAACCGCTATTGATCTCTTGGGTAATGACCACACTTTCCGAGCCACTGGCTCAACAGTTGTCTTTGATGGCTACATGAAAGTCTGGCAAGCCTCTGAAGACAAGCTCTTACCCGCCATGACTAAGGGCGATGACCTTGGACCAGCCAAGGAGATTAAACCAGAACAGCATTTCACAGAACCTCCTGCTCGCTATTCTGACGCTACGCTAGTCAAAGCACTTGAAGAACATGGCGTCGGTCGTCCATCTACTTACGCTCCAACACTGTCGACCATCGAAGCGCGTGAATACGTCCTACGAGATGATAATAAGAAACTATATCCATCAGACATTGCCATGATCGTCACGGATCTTTTGGTCGAGCATTTTCCACAGATTGTTGACCTAGAATTTACTGCAAAAATGGAAAAGCAGTTCGACGCCATTGCTGACGGCGAAGAATCATGGACCCAAGCTATAGATGATTTCTACGAGCCGTTCCATAAACTGATTGAAGAGAAAACTGAAGATTTATCACGTTCCGATATCATGAAGGAACGCTCACTCGGCGTAGACCCGGTAACTGGTCTTGAAGTCATCGCCAGAAACGGCCGGTTCGGTCCGTTTGTGCAGCTTGGACCAATCACAGACGAGATTAAGCCTAAGCGCGCGTCCCTTGAAAAGCATCAAGCGCTAGAAACTATCACGCTCACGGACGCCATGAAGCTATTCATTCTGCCTCGTGAGCTAGGCGCCCATCCAAATGGTTACGCGATCATTGCCAACACCGGACGCTTCGGTCCGTACCTTAAGTGCGGCGATATGAATATCTCGCTCCCGGAAGGCACAGACCCAAAGACGATCACCCTTGAACAAGCCATTGAGTTCTGCACAAGCGGTGTTGAAAAGAAGATCAAGATGAACACGCCTATTGCGGAGCTCGGCGAAGATCCGGAAACAAAAGCTAAGATTCTCGTGAAGGACGGTCGATTCGGCCCGTATGTCACAGACGGCAAAACAAACGCCACCATTAAAAAAGACATCGATCCTAAATCGATTACTCGAGAAATGGCGATCGAAATGCTCGAAAAGAAACGCAAGGCACCGAAACGAAAATTCACGCGCAAACCAAAAGAAACAACCGAGGCTTAATGCCTCGGTTCTGGTTTTGTAAATGCTTTCAATGCCTGGCCAGCAATCTCTTGATGAGTGTTAGCGTCCAGGAATCCTACATGCCAACCATCTGCTCCTTGCACTGGAACCACAATTATATTTCCCTTTGCCTCATCAGTCAGCCACGTTTTCAAAAGTCCGTCATTTTTCGCCATCGTCTTGGACAACCTGCTCGCAAAAAGATGGAATGACATTGGATCGCCAGAATCAACATATCCATACTGTTTCGGGTTCTGTTCGATCACCCGAACAAGCGCCTGTGTGATACCGTCACCGGATTTAACAGTTCCAGCAGCGAGATCGGCAGGTGTGAATTCAGATATGGACACTTCAGACATCGGAATCTCAACATGCGCTTCCGGCAATGTGGATCCGATCGTCTCGTGTGCGTTATGCTCACCAAAAGTCTGCACTCCCCCACCAACCTCACCATGCCTCACAAGCTCGTGCATCACATGGACATCATCATGTGCGGTATAAGCCTTGAGTGCGTCACTTATGCGATCGTGAAGTTCCACAGAAGTCATCGTTTCCATACTCGGCATGTACTCCCAAAGCTCACGTGATGCGTAGGCGAACGAAGCAACCCGCAATACTTTTCCCAGCGTCATCAAACCAGCATAAACTTTTTCTCTAGTAGTTTCACCATTCCATGTCTTCGCCGCCTCACGGAATTCATGCGTAATAATTTTCTGAATGTGTTCGGAAGCCGAAGTCTCTGAAGGTGCGTCTTTCGCAACTTCCCGATAACGTCTTGAAAGTGAGAATCCGGCATAAATAGGCGCCCTGAGCACGTGTGCCCCCGTCACCGCCAAAATGCTGTTAGCTGCCTCTCTGCCAACGTCAGTACGAGTAATTCTGGAAGTTACTGCATCAGACAAAAGCTTAGCTACAGACTTCGCCTGAGCGGTATCTATCTTTGCACGCGTTTCTTCCTGAGTGACAGTTCGACGCATTATTTCACCAAGAAGTTTAGCCTTATCTTTTGGCGATAAATATCTAGACGCGCTTACCCGTTCCGCCATTCGTCTAACGTTGTCTTGATACGAAGCGTAGCCAGCCTCCTCAACACGCCTCGCTCCTCCTTCAACCACCGGCGAGAGTACCGCCTCTAAATCCGCACGCTCGTGCTTGGTATAAATCGACTGCGTTGTGTATCCAATAACTTCTGGACCAAATTGAACTCCGCCGTAACTCATGGCTGTACGCAATATGGACGCCGAAAAACTAGCAGCAATTCCAATTTTAGTACGCTCACGTCGCTCACCCAGTTCTTCCTTCGTCTTCTCACCACGAATGTGATACGCAATTGATTCTTCAAGCTGCTCGTTGCCGCGATTCCAAATATAAGAAAGTCCCCGACGGAGATGCTCGCCGTAACCCACGTCTTTTTTCTCAATTCGTTCGGCCGCGGGGATTGCTATCTGCGACAGATCCAAAGAAGAAGCTTCTGGTGTTTTTTCTGCCAATTGATCAATTGGGATTAGTTCTGGCGTCTTCGCAACTCGCCCCTTAGCAAGTCCACGAACTGGAATTTCTCTTGGTTTGGCTAACTTTTCTCTTATAGAAAATGTCTCATCAACCGGAGTCTTCTCAATAGCTTTGGTCGGTTTGCGGGTAGGCGTCAGTATAGACCTACGTTTTGACTTCGGTTTTAACTTTGGTTCAGGCTTCTCGGTGCGAACAGGCGCCACATCAGGCGTCGTCTTTTCTCGGTTAGAGGTATCTGGCTCCTGTCGTACAGCCTCCAAAATATTATCCTCAAGATGCCAATACAACTCTATGTCTCGTTCAATTTTTTTCGCCTCTTCAATAAGAGATCTGCTCATTCCAGAATGATCGGTATAACTCCGGCGTGCAGCGCCAAACGTGTTCGTAATAGCGTTTAGGCGCCTTCTAATCTCCGCCTTCTGTGGTTGTTTTACCGCCAACAACACGTCAACCGCCTTAAGCATCTCCTTCAGTTTTGAAAGCTGCGAATTAAATAAGCGGTCAGCCTCAGGTTCTAATTCTGTTTTCTCTGACTCGATGTCATCAAACTCCTGATCTCCCTGCGCCGTCTCATTTTTGTGAAAGTTCAATCCGTTCAATCGACTAACTATTCGATTGAGACGCTCAGATTCAGCTGTATTTCTTTTGGCTCGAATTTCGAAACGTAACTTCTGAATATCAAACGGCAAGGTTGGATGATATTCAATTCCATCTTGCACCATCTGCTCTAAAATATTTGCCCGCTTCTCAATAGCAACTATATCCTTCTCACCCTCAGAAACTAAAACCTCCTCCGGCGAAGTAGCCAGATCCTTCAAACGATCAAAGTCAGAAAAAAACTGTTCAGCCATTTCTGGCTTGAGCATCTGCAAAACGTCCTCACGAGAACGTACACCTTGAGCTAAACCGTTAACTTGATATTCAAACTCATTCGGATCGATCTTTCTGCCATCTGCATCTCTAGATTTCCAGAATTTTTGACTCGACAAATCTTCATACAGTGTCTGAAACTCGGACTCTTGCTTAGGAGCTTCCGCTACTTCGGCTCCCTGTAAATTACGCAAACTTTCAAGATCGGCCTCGTATTTTTCTTCGTTAATAACAAAATCAGCAGAACGCTTGTATTCTCTATCGTCAGCAAGCATCCGACGAATTCCTTCTTTGCCAGTATTTTTTCGAGGTTTCCCCATAACTATTCAGTTCTTGGAGCGCTCTCAAGGGAATCAATCTCTTGTTCTATCTTTGCTAAAGCTTTATTAGCATCGGCCTGGTTGTGGGCATGCGCAAACTGACGCTTCATCTCTTCTGCCTTCATCGCCAAAATCACATCTTCTGCCTCGTCAAAAATCTGTCTCTCCATGTGGGAAAGCAACATATCCCTGAACTTCCCTATCTGCTCTACTGTCATAAACGGCACAAGTTCCGCCCAAGCCCGTTTCTCTTCATCTGCCAGCGGACAATCCAAAAGAAGCTGCGCCAGATCTTCTCCGAGCGCCCGAGCATCTTGAGTAATTTTGCGCATTGAATCTGTCTGCGCGTGAGCATGCACCATAGCCTCTCCATTGTACCGCAGTTTTACTCCACACCGCCTCCCCTTTACGGGATAAGCTGACCGCGCTATGTTTGAATTCACGATATGCCCGAATTAGAATTTTCAACTCTACACGCCGCGCTTGATGATCGGTACTCCGCAGCGGACATTAAATTAATCGAACACGCTTTTGCGTATGCAAAAATGGCCCATACAGGCCAGGCTCGGCACACTGGCGAGCCGTACTTTGCGCACTGTGCAAACGTTGGCCTTAAGCTCGCCAACCTAAAATTGCCAAGCGAGGTTATCGCCGCCGGACTGTTGCACGACGTACCGGAGGATACCGAAAAAACACTCGATGACCTTGAGATGGAGTTTGGTGCAGACATTAGAAGCATGGTCGGCGCTATCACTAAACTCGGAAAAGTGAAATACAGAGGCGAAGAACGCTACGCTGAAAACCTCCGCAAAATGTTCGTGGCGATGGCGGAAGACGTGCGCGTAATTTTTATTAAGTTCGCTGATAGACTGCATAACCTTGAAACACTTTACGCACTCCCGGAAGCTAAACGACAACGTATTGCCAAAGAGGTCCTGGAAATTTACGCGCCGATTGCCAATCGTTTAGGCATGGGTGAATACCGCGGAGAGTTTGAAGATTACGCTTTTAAGTACCTTGAACCAAAAGAGTACAGCTGGACTCAGCATCTTCTGGAAGAACGCGTCAAAAAGTTTGGCCCCGCGCTTGATCGAGCGTTACATGATGTTGCGCTCGAACTCAACAAACACGGCATCACTGGCGCTAATGTTCATGGTCGAGTCAAACACGCCTACAGTCTGCACCGCAAACTAGATCGCTATAAACAAGACATCGGCAAAGTTTACGACATCGTTGCCCTTCGGGTGGTAGTCAAAGATATTCCCGAGTGTTACGCGGTACTTGGTATTCTTCACGGCATGTACACCCCGCTACCTGGACGCATTAAAGACTACATCGCCCAACCAAAACCAAACGGCTATCAGTCACTTCACACTACAGTTTTTGACCATGAAGGCTCTATTCTCGAGTTTCAGATTCGAACCGTTCAGATGCACGAAGAAAATGAATACGGAGTCGCCGCTCACTGGAAATATAAAGAGGGCGATGACGTGAAAGCCCGCCAAGTTCACTGGATGGAAGAACTCGCCGCCATTCAAAAAGAATTGTCCGCTAGTGACTTCATGAAACATCTAAACGATCTCAAGTTGGACATGTTTAGAGATCGCATTTTCGTCTTTACTCCCCGCGGCGACGTGCTCGATCTCCCCGAGGAATCAACCCCCGTCGACCTCGCGTATTCTGTGCATTCCGAAATCGGCAACAAAGCCGTGCAAGCTCGCATCAACGGCGAGATCGCTTCCCTTTCTACTCCCCTCAAATCCGGCGACCTTTGCGAAATCATCACCGACAAAAACCGAAAATATCCAAACGAGGACTGGTTAAAGTTTGTAAAAACAAGACACGCGAGAGATAAAATAAAAGACGCGCTCAAAGATTCCAAGACGGGCATTATTTCGTCACTTATTAAAAAATATCGAGGCTAATAGAAAAACCGCACCTCCCTTGCGGCTCTTCGTTAAGAGTTGCAGGTGATGCGGTTTAGTCGCGCGTGATTCCGTGGTTGCTCGGGAGGCCCACGCAGGTGATTGATCCAACCGATGCAGGAACCATCCAAAGCGCCCTGATGCAATCCATCACGCCACGCACTGTCTTCGATGACTGGAATCTCGAACCACTTAAAGTAGAGAACCGTGAGAGCGACTCCGGCTACGAACCCTCCCGTAAAAACGAACAGGATTGGAAGCCAGAAGGGGAAAGACATGGAACCTCCAGGTGAACTATCCGTTATATTATAGCAGAAAAATGGGCTTTTGTCAATCATAAAATACCAAAAAGAGGCTAATATAAGCAGTAAAGTTTCCGGCATAGCCGGACCCGGTTCCGCCGGGAAAAAGGTTAAAAATGCTGAAAAGTAATAATCTGATGGTTCAGACACTTTTTCAACTTTCTTGGCTTTTTTGACTCAAAAAAACAAAAGCGCACCTGGAGGCGGATGGCTTCTGGAAGCATTTCTGCTTCTCGCCACCCGCGCAGATGCGCGAGATCAGCTTTCGATCATTCAAGAGAATCGTTCACGTTCGGTGTCGCACCTCATTCCAGCCATCCTGCGGCCAGCGGTCATTCAGTTTGGCGATATGGTCGATCGACAACGTCGCCGCCCCACCGCCGACTCCGATGCCATTGAAGAAAACGGACGCACAGTGCTCGCACTCGACACCGTTGCTCCACGCCAGAACGTGACGCGTCGTTCCCTCCCAGATCAGAAAGGAACACTCCCGCACACGGAGAGCGCTCAGAACGTCGGCAAAAGTGGACACGTCTCCTCCAGAAGTTGCATTACATGCAACGGGTTGTTTGGTTTTAGAACAACACAGGATAACACAAAAAATCACCTTTGTCAATGGTTTTATACAAAAAAGAGGCTAATATGAGCCTCTTTCAGGGTGAGCTCGCTTCCCCCTTTTAGGGGGATTAAAGGGGGTCGATGGTTCACTCCTTCGCAAGCCTCTCCACAAGCGCCTTCAAATCTTCTTTAGCGTAAAAATAAATTGAAATCTTGCCCCCGCTGTTTTGCATGTCGATAGTGACTTTGGTGCCGAATTTTTCGCGGAGTTCCATTTCTAAGGCACCAATATTGGGATCGCGGGCGTAGCGGGCGCGGTTGCGAGCGGAACCGGCGCGGGCTTCAACCTCACGAACAGTAACGCCGCCCTTAAGCAGATCCTGGAAAATGGCTTGGCGACGAGAAAGCACAGGCTCGGCTAGAAGAGTCCTGGCGTGGCTCTTCATGATTCGGCCGTCGATCAACGCTTGGAGCATCTCTTCGTCGAGCTCGAGCAAACGTAGAGCGTTAGCAACGGCTGGACGGCTTTTGCCTACTCGCTTAGCCACGTCTTCCTGTCGCAAATCGAATTCTTCGATCAGGGCACGGTATGCCTGCGCCTCTTCAACGGCGTTAAGATCAGAACGCTGGATGTTTTCAATCAAGGCCAACTCGAGTTTCTTTCTGTCGTCCTCCATTGGTCTGATGACCACAGGAATCTTATCAAGGCCAAGACCTCGAGAAGCGCGCAGACGACGCTCGCCGGCAATCAGTTCATACTTGCCCGGCGAAATTTCCGAAACGATTAGTGGCTGGAGGATTCCATGTTCGGCAATGCTCGCCTCAAGCTCAGCAAGTTCTTCTGGGGCGAAATTTCTGCGAGGCTGGCGGGGATTATTAACAATGTCCTTTGGGGACACCTGCTTAATACGGAGATCGCCCTCATTAACCACATCAATCGGCTCTGGGGCAAAGACAGCGGCTTCCGCGCTCACCTGCACAGGCGCAAGCATAGCTGACGGCGAAGACAACAGTGATCCAAGCCCTCTGCCCAATCCTCCTTTTTGTTTCTGCATATATTAATCAATCTTTTCACGTTCCAAAAACTCCCGAGCTAATCGCTCATAAGCTTTAGCCGCTTTGCTAGCTGGATCGTAATGAATGATGGACTTACCATAACTTGGCGCCTCAGCTAGGCGAATACTTCTAGGAATAACTGAACGGAAAATCTTGCCCGGGAAGTGTTTGTAAAGCTCCTGCAGAACCTGATTAGCAAGATTAGTACGTGGATCAAACATGGTAATCACCGCCCCCATCACTAGAAGCTCTGGCTTAATGTTTGTCTTTACCAGGTTAACGGTTTGCAATAATTGACCAAGTCCTTCAAGGGCGTAATACTCGGCCTGTACTGGAACAAGCACGCTGTCGCTGGCCACTAAACCATTAATCGTCAATAAACCGAGTGAAGGTGGATTATCAATAAACACGTAATCATAATCCTGTTTTACAGAATCAATTGCTTGCTGAAGTTTTCGTTCTCTATTAAATTCGTTCACCAGTTCAACCTGTGAACCAGCTAAATCAGCGTTAGCTGGCAGTAAGAATAAATTTGCGTGAGCAGTGGGGATAATTACTTCTGAAGCCTGTTTTTCCCCAGCCAAAACCTCATAAGAACCCTGGAGCTCTGACGGCTGGTGGCCAAGACCACTGGTTGCATTGCCCTGCGGGTCAAGGTCAACAAGTAGAATTTTTTTACCAAAGTCAGCCAAGAAAGCCGCCAAGTTCATGCTTGTCGTGGTCTTTCCTACCCCTCCCTTTTGGTTAACAATAGATACAACGTGGGCCATAGTCGTGGATATTCTAACATACTTTGCCTTTTTACTAAGTTCTGCTACCATATGTCCCATCTGTGCCACGGTGGCGGAATGGTATACGCGACGGACTCAAAATCCGTTTCTCGTAAGGGATTGAGGGTTCGAGTCCCTCCCGTGGTACCACAGATGGTGTAAATTTGGCCGGGTAGCTCAGTCGGTTAGAGCGAAGGACTCATAAGCCTTAGGTCGTGGGTTCGATTCCCACCCCGGCCACCATAAAGAAAACCCCATTAAATTCGCCCTGGCGGTGTCGTCTCCTGCGCCCCGGTCTCGCCGTACCATTAAGTACGTCTCGACCAGTGCTCGTCGACTCCTAGCCAGGACAAATTTAATGGAGTTTTCAATTAGCGAATAAGCACTGGCAACTTGCATTTTTCAGTACTCCCTGCTATCATTTTGTCGCGGGATAGAGCAGCCAGGCAGCTCGTCGGGCTCATAACCCGGAGGTCGTCGGTTCAAATCCGACTCCCGCAACCAAAAAGCACTCATCCTCGGATGAGCGTTTTTTGATTGTGCATTTTATTGCCTATCGCCTGAAAAAGTGCTATCCTCTGTGGCATCTATGACCTTAACTACTCACGTAGCGATTGGTGCAGGAATTGGCGTACTTGTTGGGAATCCAGAGCTTGGATTCGTCCTTGGCCTCGTTTCTCACTTCATGGTAGACATGATTCCGCATGGCGATACTTTGCTGGCGGATAGGTTTTATATCCACAAGGAACGCCTGGTTCCAGTGGCCTATACCACCACTAAACGCCGCTCTTTCAGTCATCCTGCTCATGTTCCTAGTCACCATTAAACCAGACGGTGTGCATAACTCCGCTTTTGCCGCTACAGTAGTTGGCAGCGTTCTTCCAGATCTTCTCCTTGGCGTTGCTGATATCTTCAAAAAGAGCAAAATCCTCCGCTCTTACTATCGTTTCCATTTCTTCTTTCATGACTACTTTTCTCGCCAGTATGGAGACGTGAGCTTGAAATATGCCATTGCCGCTCAAGCCGCGTTCGTCTTCATTGTTGTGAAACTTATCGAACGGATAGCGTAACAAGGAGAACAATTAGCTGCCCCGTCAACGCGCCAAAAATAATACTGGGAGCTGCCAGCTTAAAAGGAATCTTGAAAATTACTGCCGCCGCACTAGCAGACCAAACTCCGGTCAACGGAATCGGTAAAGCAGCAAAGACAAAAAGCACCACTGCGCCATATTGGGCATAGTGGTGTTTTGTTTTCCGCTCAACATCGGCCAAAAAATGATCAAGTGGTTTTACTAATCTTGGTGCTCTTGTGGCAAGCAGCACTCGAAGAGATTCAAGACCAAAAAATAAGGGAAAGAAAATCAAGGCTGAACCCAAGGTCGCGGCCAGATAAGTTTCAAGCAGGGAAAGATGAAGCGTCTTCAGGCCAATAATAATGGCCAGCTTATACTCAGTTACCGGTGCCATAGACAAAACCGCCACCTTAAGCCACCCAGGTGTGCCACCAAGCATCATTAATATCCACTGTGCTAAGGCTTCGGCCATACAAATGTTCTAAAGGCCCACACGGCCAGATTCTTTGCGTCGGTAAATCTATCGTCAATCTTCTGTGCCCCAAGAACAATAATTACCACCTCATTGCCATCATGTTTGATAACCGTCGCCAAACAATACCCAGCTTGCGGAATATACCCCGTCTTCCCCGCCACCACTTCATAATCGCTATTCGCCTCTGGACCGAGTAATAAGTTAGTACTCTCAATGTTCACGCTAAAACCGCTTGACTGCGTAACCGTTAACGACGAAGACATCATAAAACTCTTCAAAACATCAGATCGAGAAGCGGCCAGCAATAACTGACTCAGATCTCTAGCGGTCGAAACATTCTGAGATGAAATACCGCTCGGATCTACAAACACCGTTTGCGCCATGCGTAGTTCCTTCGTCTTCTCGTTCATTCTTTTTACAAAATCTTCGCCGCTCAGCCCGGATAAACGGGCCAGTGAATGAGCGGCCGTGTTATCAGACCCAACAATTGCTGTACCAAGAACGTCACGCAAGGTTACCTCATCGTCGAATTTTAAGTATGTTCTGCCTCCCCCAACGTAATCCTCATCAATCAACTTTACTCTTTTAGCTAGATCGGGATTGGAATCAAGAAAAACTACGGCCGTCATTAACTTTGTGATACTACCCATCGGCCTAACATCATCCGGTTTTTCTGCATACAAAGTAGCTCCGCTCTCCACGTCTACTACAATCGAGCTATCCGCGCTCGTCACTACGCCAAAACTATTGCTAACTATTTTCTTTGGTGGCGGAGTCGTTCTATCTGTAGCTAGTGGCAAATGAAACCTGCTGGCCGCTAGAAAAAAATGCGTCGCCTCAAGCGGAATAGGGGCAGCCGAAACCCGGTTCTCCAAAAGCGATGCGTCAACTGGCGCTATTGAGAACAGAGAAGACGCAAATAAGAGTTGGGCAATGATACGGGCGATCATACGGAGTCAGTCATACTCGCCGTCAGGGATACGAGCAGTTTATCGATTTTTCCATTGGCATGAAGCTCGCCATATTCCGGCAGCTCGGCCACGTCATGAAGACCCAAATACCTCATTGCATCTGGGGACAATGAATACACCGGCTGACCTTTTAGCGAATCATCCTTCTCGTTCACTAAACCACGCATTAATAGATTCCGAAGAATTAGGGTGCAGTTAACGCCTCTAATCGCCTCAATCTCTGGCTTAGTGATAGGCCCGCGGTACGCAATGATCGTCAGCGCCTCAAGTGACGGCCTAGTTAACTCCCCCGCCTCATCTTTTACGAGCGCATTCGCTACTTCGGCACAAGCTGGGTTTGTCACCAGCTGCCACTCGTCACTGGTTCTAAGCAAATGAATTCCGGTCTCCTCAACATTCATCTTTTCCGCCAGAGTGATTAACTCAGATTCAACATCGCTCGCTTTTAAATTAAGGGACTGACCAATAGACCGAACCGATAAGGGTTTAGTCGAAAGGAATAGTAATGCCTGTATTTTTGCCGAGATCATACTTTAGATAGTTCAATCTCACCGAATGTTCCCTTCTGCTCAACGGTCACAATCTGCCTACGCAATAATTCCAACAACGCCAAGAAGCTTACCACGACCTCCATTTTACTCCTCGCCCCGGCCACTACTTCAGAAAAGGAAACCTTCGCCCTTGCTTCGAGCGCCCCCTTTAACTCTTCAATTCGCTCTTCAACAGACTTAATCCGCTCCATTGAGGTTTCTTGCAGCGCAAAGAACGGCTCAAGCCGCTTAATAACATTCCGGTAGGCATCGAACAAAATAGCTATGGCGAGCGACGGCGGCGGCAAAAAAACTGGCTCCAACTGTTTTACTTTGACATATGGTCGAGCCATCATGGTCATCTTCCCGAATCGCTCCTCGAGCTTCTTAGACGCTTCGACGAATTCTTTATAAATACGTAACTGCTCTTCAAGTTCATCAATCCCATCTTCTGCCTCATCATCACGCATGAGGTACGGCATTAGCTCACGGCTCTTCAAATAGATAAGACGCGAAGCAACAAGTAAAAAATCGGCCAACTCATCAACCGGCACCCTCACCGTTTCCATCCGCTTTAAGTATTCATCAGTCACTCGAGCAAGAGAAACTTTTGAAATTAGTAATTCCTTATTTTCGATCAGCTCTAACAAGAGCCCTAGGGGTCCCGTAAATGCCTCTTGTTGAACGCCAAATTCCATACCCCATATTCTACCCGATAACCATCTTAATTGACCACTTTTAAGCTATCCATTAATCTGCAGCTGACCTTCCATCAACAAGGAGAGCCGATGTCGAACGAACTTGGAGAAAGTGACCCCAGAGACCGCCGTCTTGGCTTCATTCACGCCGGTTTCAGTAGCTGCGTCCTGCCTCTCATCATCGCCGTCGTCATCTTCTTCGTCTGCTGTGGTGGTTTTGGGAAGATATTTGATTCTCCCCCGCCGCAACAGCCCGCAACCCCGACCATCGACGGTCGGCCACCGTAGAATTCAGCTCCTACTTTGACGCCCGGGCAAACCCGGGCGTTTGTATATTCAGCCTTTTCCAAACCAAAAGCGACACACTGTCATAAAATTTTTAGGAGGTACTCCGACTCAAATTTTAGGATAGTGTGTCGCTTTTGGTTTGGATCCGCACTAGGCAAGCTTAATATTCGCCTCTTTCAGTGCCTTCTCAGGCAGTGGAGAAGGCGCACCCATCATGTGGTCTCGAGCGTTTCCGTCCTTCGGGAATGCCATTACTTCACGAATGTTCGCCTCGCCCTGGAATAATGCCATAACGCGGTCTACGCCGAGCGCAATACCTCCATGTGGTGGTGCGCCAAGTTCAAACGCTTTCATCATGTGACCAAACTGTGCATCGATCGTTTCAGCCGGGAAACCCATGATCTCGAATACTTTTCTGAGCGCGTCTGGCTGATGATTACGGATAGATCCACCACCGATTTCAAAACCGTTTAGCACAATGTCGTACTGACTAGTGATGATATTGCCAACATCTTCTTTGCTCATGAGCTTGTCGTGCCATTCTGGCAATGCAGCCGAGAATGGATTATGGGTAAAGGTTCATCCACCGTCTTCTGTCTTTTCAAAGAACGGGAAGTCAATTACCCAACAGAACGCGAATAAGTTAGGATCATTCTTGTCTTCACGAATATCTGGACGGTCATTTCCATACTTCTCCATGGATTCTTTATAGGTCATGCGTGGAAACGGCAATGCCTGGATCTTAGCGTCTGGTCTATATGTTTTAACGAGCTGAATCAAAAGTTCTTCGATCATGCTCATCACATCTTCACGTTCCACAAAGCTCATCTCAAGGTCGAGCTGAGTAAATTCTGGCTGACGATCTCCACGTTGATCCTCATCACGGAAACACTTGGCTAGCTGATAATAGCGTTCAACACCGGCCACCATAAGCAACTGTTTAAATTGCTGCGGTGACTGCGGAAGAACATAAAAATTACCTGGGTGCGGACGAGAAGGCACAATGAATTCACGCGCACCTTCAGGAGTTCCTTTGGTGAGGATCGGAGTTTCAACCTCAATAAATCCTTTCTCATTGAAATACTTACGCATGTCTTGAAATACAGCGTGACGAGTTCGCAGGTTCTTCTGCATGCGCTCCGAACGAAGATCGAGATAGCGGTAAGCCAAACGAGTCTCCTCATTCACCGGCAAGGTATCTTTATCGATTTCAAATGGCGGAGTCTTGGACTCGTTCAACACCTTCACAGATTTTGCTAGCAGTTCAACCGTTCCGGTCTTGATCTTATCGTTAATCTGCTTCGGGCCTCGAGCCTGGACTACTCCCTCAATCTCAACTACCCACTCAGGACGAACTTTGTTCGCTGCCTCAGCAGTATCACCGACCTCCGAAGGAACAATAACTACTTGCAATAAACCGTTCTTATCACGCAGATCAAAAAACGCTACCTTGCCCATGTCACGACGAGCGTGAACCCAACCAGCCACCTTCACCGTCTCACCAACCTTACCCACTGTCTCTGACGAATAAATTCGTTGCATATAATTATCTAGCATTTAATCTTGTAATTATTTGAGGGCGTGAGGGATATTGCTAATGCAGCGAGGAATTGCATTTATTAGGAGGTCGACATCCTTCGAATTTTCAGAAAATAGTTCGACCGACTCTAAATGCCCGCGCCAAGTCAGCAACATCCCTCGTGCCCGAAAGCTCATAAAGAAAGAATTCAGTGGGCGAATAAAAAACTCGCCCTCACAACACAATTCATTTAAGAATTATGTGCTAAGGGCGAATTTCATTTCGCGGTGCCACCTTGCTTTGTACTTTTTATTAAGTTTTAGCCCGGCGCGATTGTCAGTCGCGTCTAACTGCCCAATGACCATAGGCTGAGCCGAAAAAGTTGTCAAGGTGGATAAAACTACACACATATAAATTCGTGTGTTATGTTTAAAATGCCCTGTAACGCTATTCTTCAGATAGGAGTCCCGCCTTGTCACACCTCGAACCGCGCCCAGCGGAAGGCAAACCCTCAACCGGCGAACACGACGCCGTCACCGTGAAAAAGAGGAAATTTACGAAGGCAGATAAAGCCCAGTTTCAACGGATCACCGCCATTGCAGAACAGGCGGTTCATGCCATCCGATATCCCGCCGAAGCCACGGAGCAAGATCACTACTCGCTCAAACTCCTGACAGACGCAGATGTCGTCACCATCAAGATGAGCGCCAAAGAGATGTGCAAATCCATTGGCGCTCTCAGGCGAACAATTGATGACTTGATCGCAGGCAACGGAGCCGAAGTCGAGTGGATCAAACCGCTCAACTATCTCCTGCTTGTTCACAAGTCTCGTCCGTCACGCGGCATCGACAAATGATGCCCTCAGCCGCTTCTCGATTCGTCGAGGAGCGGTTAACTTTTACGCAAAAAATAGCAAGCTCCAAAATGGCTCGTCCATCTGGTAACCGGGAACATGATGACGCATGAGGTCATGGACGCAAGCTGCAAATGCGTTCACATGTTCAACTTTTAATGCTGGCCTAACGTAATCCGAATATTCCGACTCACGAGCAAAACGCATGAGCGTAATAATTTCTTCTTCAATCACCCGCGCCGCCACCCATTCTTGTGGCTCGGCCAGCGTACAGTTAGTGCACACCAGTCCACCTCGGCCATCATGCCAGCGAAAAGATAGTGGCAAAATATCGCCCTTACATGCAAGACAAGAATTGAGCTCGACCTCATAACCAAGCATCGAAAGAAGCCGCAAGAGAAACCCACCGAGCACAAATGTTGTTCGCGCGGGTGTAAAAATACTGGTGTCGTTAAGAAACTGAAGAAGTGCTCGGTACTCATCATAAAGCTCCGGATCGGGCATATCTTCTCTCACCGTTTTTCCGAGTAATGCCCCGGCGGCGTGTGCAAGCATTCGCCCATCAAGTGATGTCGATAACTCTCGAAAAGCATGCGAGCGCTCTGCGCCAATCACCGTCATCCCCCGCTGTCCTTTAATTATCTCAAGCGTTATTACGGCGAATGGGTCTAAATGTGGCGCGACCTTAGCTTTCCCTTTCCGAGCCCCCCGACCGATGAATTCAATTTTTCCGTGATCTCGCGTCAACGCCGAATATTTCCTATCAGCTTCCCGAAAAGGTGAAACTGTCAAAATCATGGCTTCGGTCTTAAGCGACGACCACATACAGATTTATCATTACGAGAACTGTTCCACCCCCATCGAACCTTCGTCAAAATACGCCTGAAGAATTAACATCGCGGCTAGCGCGTCTTCCTGTACTTTAGAGCCTGACTCACTCTGCATGCGTCTGGCCTCCGCAGACGAAAATTGCTCATCCGCAACATGCGTAGGAAGACCACTTTCCGCGCGTAATTTAGCCACGAATGCCAAAGTAAGTTCGAGTTGTGTTTGACTCTGGTGTTCTTCTGGCATCGGCAAACCAACCACCAAAGCCTCAATACTTTCTTTTTTTATAACCTCGAGTACCTCTTTTATTCCCCCGCGCACAACCCCAAACGGCACAGCTACCCGAGCGCCATCGTCCCCAAGGGCAAGACCAATTTTCTTCAAACCAAAATCTACGCCGAGATATCTCATAACTCTGGAGTAATAAAATGTATTTTAATAACATTACCGCCACTCATAATCGGTAAATCAACCCCCGGATCATAAGACTTATTTCCATTGTCTTTAAACATGAGAGCAAAGTATTGATTGTTCGCCTCAAGAGGTTTTTCTAACTTAATGACTAGATCCTTATATTCACCCGGCACAAGATACACGGACGAACCGACGACCGGCCCAGGAGCCTGACCAATTGCCTCATGAAAAGTCACGAAACCGGCTGCCTTAATGACCGCGTCTACATGAACCTCACCAAAATTGCCCAAACTAGGTGGCGCCACAACGAGCGCGCTTCCGGTCTCTTCAACTGGCTTGTAACTAACCTCTGGAACATTCGGGGCAAAAATAAAAAACGCCGCCACAATAAGAATAATCGCCAGCAAGATAAGCAAACCGCTCAGATCTTCTTTTTTTATATACATACTTCTAACTGCTTCTTGATATATTCTTTATCTTCCTCCTCAACCGTCTCGTAATCTACAAAAAAATCACAAGAGCCGACTCTAATTTCGTATCCCCCGTCGTAGGCGTTTTCTTTTATATATACCGCGTCTTCTACTCCAAGCTCCAGAATCGCCTCCCGCAAAAACGTTTCATGAAATTCTTTTCGCTCGTGCATAGCTAGTATATCTTCACGGTTGGTTCAGGCGTCAACAATTCTGGACCACTCGGCAGAATAGCAATAGTTACTTCAAAATGGGCTGAAATAGATTTATCGGCCGTTATTATGGTCCAACCGTCTTTGGCGGTCACAACATCATGAGTACCAAGCGTGACCATCGGTTCAATGGCTAAGCACATCCCCTCTTTAAGATTTGTTTTAGGAAATGCGTTACTAACATAATTCGGCACATGAGGAGATTCGTGAATGGCGTGACCTACGCCATGACCAACTAACGCCTCCACGATTCCGTATTTCTTTTTATTAATGGCCCCTCCACTGCCACGCTAATGTCATGTACAGTTCCGCCAATTTTTGCCGCCGCCACCCCCGCACGCATTGACTCACGAGTAGTGTTTAAAAGCTGTTTCAATTCATCGGAAATTTCCCCCACAGGAACCGTGACCGCCATATCAGTGCACATGTCTTTATACCAACAACCAATATCAAGCCCAACTACATCCCCCTCATTCAGTACTATATCTCGAGTGCCAACGCCATGAACAACCTCTTCGTTAACCGAGATACAAACAGTTGAGGGAAAGGGGGTTTTATTACCGCCCTTGTAGCCCAAAAAAGATGGCTTTCCGCCTCCCTTCTCAATAACCCCGCGCGCGATAGTATCAAGCTCATGCATGGTTACTCCCGGTCTAATCGCATCCACTGCCGCCTGAAGCGCTCTGGACAATAAAACCCCACCCTCACGCATGGCTTGGATCTCTTCTTTTGTTTTAATCAAAGCCATATCTAAAGAACAAATAATTTTTCTATCCTCTGAGCCACTTCCTCAATCGTTCCCATTCCGTCAACCTCGCGTACAACACCAAATTTCTTGTACTCATCAATAATCGGCACAGTATCTGTACTGTAAATTCCCAATCTCTTTTCAATTATTTCGGGGGTATCATCCGTCCGACCTTCAGTGACTGCTCTGTTCTGCAATCTAGCTCGAGACTCACGCTTCGGAATATCAATGACTATAACCGCCGTTGGTTGATCAAATCCCGCAAACGCTTTCATCTGTTCAAAATTTCTAGGAAATCCATCCAAAATGTATCCACTGACCACGTCCGGTTCCATCAAACGCTTTCGCAATACCGCCTCAGCCACTACGTCAGAAACCAAATTTCCAGTATCAACTATTGCCCTGACTTTCTCGGCCAGAGGCCCCTCTCCTTTAGCCTCTTCTCGCAAGAGATGGCCCATAGACAAATATGGTATCCCAAGATGTGCCGACAGTCTGGCCGCCTGCGTCCCCTTTCCGCACCCCTGTGGTCCCAATATTAGAATTCTATGCATAAGCTACTAAGGGATGATAGATGCTATACAGGCTTGTTGCAAGATATACCCCTCACAATGGTCAAGCATTCCCAAATATGACGAGATATTCGTCGAATTAACCTTCCTCAACATCCGCCTTTTCGTCTTAGTTCTCAGCACCCGGTGGTACGGCCGAGTGACATATCCAAGGAAATCAATCCCTTGTGATAATTTCCTGACCTCGATTTTTCTAGGATGAAGTTCGAGTCGTCTCTCCCGCCAAAACCAAGCCTCAATCCAGGGAATAAGCTCTTTAAGCCGATCTCTGTCTTGATCAAGAATAACCGCATCATCGGCAAACCGAATATAGAACCTTTCTCGTAAATCTTCTTTGATAAAATGGTCGAATGCATCCATGTAGACATTTGCAAACAATTGACTGGTCAAATTTCCAATCGGCAGTCCAACCATCCGAACGTCTTTTAGTGAACCCCCCCCCCAACCCTGTCATGCAAAATCGAAACATGAAAACTACCCACAATCTCCCGGAGTAACGTCATCACGCGCCGGTCCTGAATCTTTTCGTCAAGTAGCCCGAGCAAAATCTCGTGATCCACCGAATCAAAAAACCTTCTAATATCAAATTTAAGTGCCCAACAAGAATCCGTCCAATTCTCGCTTGTCTTTCTCACAAAAACCTCAAGCCGCTCCACTGCGGCATGCGTCCCCTTATCATCCCGACACGAATAACTATCAAAGATAAATGACCGTTCAAAAATCGGTAGCAGAACCCGATAAATAGCGTGATGAACAAGTCGATCACGAACAGTTGCCTTATTAATTATTCGTGGCTTGGGGTCAAAGACTTTGAACCGATGATACGGCCCATGTCGATAGGTGCCGTTAAACAGTTCTTCATGCAGTTCAAACACATGATCTTCAAGATTCCGTTCAAACATCTGCACGTCAATTCGCCCACGTTTGCCATCAGCACAAAATTCACGCCATGCGTTAAATAGATTCGTCTTACTAACTATCTTTGAAAATATGTCTCTCATACAAGAAGCGCCAGTATTCCAGTTAATTTATGACGAGCTCAAGGCGTTCCATCTCCTCAGAAAGAAGTTCGATAAAGGTGAACGGTATTCACTTGGCGAAAAAACCGAGCAAACACTACTTGACGTGCTCTTAGAGATCATCAAGGCCGGAACGTCAAAAAATGAATGGAAAATTGCCGCCATAGACTCCGCCAGTAAGCATCTTGAGGTCACTAAAATTCTCCTAAGACTCGCAAACGACATGGAACAGATTGAGGATAAACATTATGAGGAACATCAGGAACGGATCAGCAGGGCGGGAAGAATGCTCGGTGGCTGGCGAAAAGCATCATAACGCAAACGCCCAGCTCAGCTGGACGTTTGAGAGAAAACAGTCCCGGCGGAAGACTACCGTGCCGTACTGCGGATTCGCGTCATCGTTCCTGTTGTCGTTCAGCTTCGGCGAACCGTTCCACACCAGGAGGTACGCGCAGTTCGAGCGGTTCTCACGGTGGACGGAAAGATCTTCTGTATGCCAGACCCCATCTATTTCACCTCAGCTTCCGCACTAGGCGCGAGGTTGCTGATGAATTTCATTTAGGCCATATCCTAAGAATCTGGCAAGGAGTGTCTCATCTGATCGTACGCTCCCGTGTCTCACAACACGGAATTCTGACGATAGCTCGTTTGAGGATTTCGGGGCCGGAGAGGCTTAGTTCTTCGTTCATTACCCTACTCTCAAGATGAGTATATATGAAAATCCTCCAGTCAGCTTGCGCCGACCGGAGGATCGAGGGTTGATGGCACGAGAAGCACCGAGAACCCAATGACCGAGGACTTTACTCCCGGCGGAAGACTACCGCGCCGCACTGCGGATGCGCGTCATCGTCCCTGAAGCCGTGCAGCTTCGGCGAACCGTACCACACCAGGAGGTACGCGCAGCACGAGCGGTTCCCACGGTGGACGGAACCAGGCAAGTCCATCACGTGCTCGCCTTCCACCGCCACGTTCTGGCTCTGATGGTGAATCCAGATTGCCAGGCCAACTTCCGCAGTTCCAGGGAAGAAGCCACGCTTCACGGCCTCTTCCCGGCACACGCTCGGCTTCTTGCCGCGGTTCACGCGCCCGTCATGCGCCCGGATCCAGTGTGGCTCTGCCGGCGTGATGTCGCGCGGGCTGTACGGCTCCAGATTGGACACGCCGCAGTCTTTCACGAGAGCCAGCTCGCAGGTCTTCACCAGCCCGTTGACCGGGTAGACGAGGGTCAGGAGCGGGAAGTCGGGGTCATGCTCGAGGAGCGAGTCCGGGATCTCCGGGATGGTGGCCAAGAAGGCCTCCCAGAGATCCTTGCCCTTAAGCCGCCCGTTGAACTTCAGGTCGTACAAGCGCTTCGCCTGCGTTACCCGGGTATCGTCCGGCTTGCGGCGGCCCAACTTCTGAAGCGCCTCCTGGAAGGCCTTGGGCAGCTTGTTGCCGGACTCGATGATCCGCTGAGCGGACTCGCCGTCCAACTCGTCCAACTTGCTCGTGAGCACCAAGAAGGCGTCCTCCACGAACCGCTTAAGTTGTTTCTTCTGTCCATCCGTCTGACCAGACGTGATCGCCTTGGGCGTCATCATCCACCTCCTAACACATGGGTTCCGCCATGTCGGTTTGTACCGGAATCACCCAACGGATGTGCCGATAACCGGCTAATCATAGCAAAAAAATGGTCTTTTGTCAAGGTAAAATCACCATAAATTGGCTAATTCAAGCCAAACAAAAAGTCCATCTCTAGATTCTTCGCCCATGCTCAGAAACGAATTCGGCAAATCACCAAAACGACCCCGTTAAGGGTCGTTTGTCTTATCTCGTCTTGTGCGCGTCTCCCCCTCCACGAAGTGGAGGGGGTTTAGGGGGAAGGAAAATCTATTTGTTGTCGTAGCTGCGCATAGTCAGCTGGGCCTCAATCTGCTTCACCATGTCGATAATAACGGACACAACAATGATGACAGACGACCCACCAACTACCAGGTTCTTTGTACCAGTGATGTCCTGCATGATAACCGGCAAGACAGCAATAGCGCCCAAGAAGAATGCTCCGAGCAAGAGAAGACGATTCGTTACCCACTGCAAATACTTTGCGGTCTGCTCGCCAGGACGAACGCCTGGAATGAAACCTCCTTGTTTCTGCAAATTCTCAGCGACTTGTTCGGGCTTGAAGACGACTGACGCGTAGAAGAAAGTGAAAGAGAAAACCAAGGTAAAGTAAACTGCACCGTAGAATAGATTATTACCAAACAAAGCAATTGTCTTCGTGGCAATCTGCTGAATCATTTCCGTACGCGCGTTCACAAAGAACTGGGCAATGAGCGGAGGTAAAACGATCAGAGACATAGCAAACAAAATCGGGATCATGCCGCCCATATTAACTCTAAGTGGCAAGGAGGAATTTACACTTGATCCCGCACCGCCACCTCTAGCATATTGCACCGGAATATTGCGCTGAGCCTCACTGACATAAACAACACCAACAACAGTAACAATAGTAAGCCCAAGGAAAAGAAGAATATTCGTCGTGTCAGCACTGGTGGTCGAAGCTAAAGATTGAGCAATAAAACTCGGCGCAGAAGCAATGATACCGCTGAAGATCATGATCGAAAGACCATTTCCCATCTTTCGCTCAGAAATCAACTCGCCCAACCACATCAAGAAAATAGTTCCAGCCATCATGGAGAGCATGGCCAGAAGATAATCCATGGATGTGAACGTGATGTGAACACCTGATGAAGCGCTAGACTGCTGAAGAAGCTTCAAGATGCTGTACCCCTGAAGAAATGACAATGGCACCGTCAACATTCTAGTCCAACGATTAATCTTCTGGCGTCCCTGTTCTTCCTGCTGCATCTCCTCAACAGAAGGGAAAATCATCCCAAGAAGCTGAAAGATAATTGAGGACGTAATATATGGACCAACGCCAAGAGCTACGATAGAAAAGCTTTTCAGCGTTCCTCCGGAGAAGACGTTAAGAAGTCCCAAAAACTGGTTACCAGCAAGTAATGACTCCAGTCCGGACGAATCTATTCCCGGTACCGGGATATGTGCCGCAAACCGGAAAACCGTGACACAGAGAAGCATGAAGAGTAGGCCGTTCCGGAGTTCTTTCGTCTTCAGGATCCGCAGGAATACGTTCATACCGATAAAGAATGGTTACTCAATCTTTCCGCCCGCCTTCGTGATCTTCTCTGTAGCTGATTTCGAAACCTCACAGTTTTTTACTACGATAGCGTGCGTGAGTTCACCATCACCAAGAATTTTTACCGTGTGTGAGCTCTTAGGAATCAGGCCCTTCGCGCCTAACGTTTTTGGAGTTACTACCTCGTTTACTAAAGTTGTTTTCTCGAGATCACCAATATTAACCGAAGGCATCTTTTCAGCAAGCGAACGGAAGCCACGAAGCTTTGGTGTTGCGAGCATTGTGTGACGCATACCAAGACGCTTAAGACCGCCCACGCCGGAGCGTGAACTCTGTCCTTTTTGACCGCGTCCGGCAGTGGTTCCTTTTGAACCAAGACCGCGTCCTACGCGCTTTTTCATCGTCTTCGCGCCCTTTGCTGAGCGGAGGTTTGAGAGGGTAATTGCCATATTAGGATTTTGCGACCGGCAACTTCAGAGCGCTGAGCGCCAAGAATGTAGCCTTTGCACTGTTGATCTTGTTCTTTGCTCCAAGAAGTTTAGAAACAGCATTTGGGACACCTGCTAGCTCGAGAACCATACGAGTTGGTCCTCCGCTCTTGAGTCCAGTACCCTTAGGAGCTGGCTTCAAAAGCACCTTAGCCGCAGCATACTTGCTATATACCTCGTGTGGAATAGTTTCGTTTACGAGAGGCACAGTAATCATATTCTTTCTAGCCTGACGGAAAGCTTTCTCTACAGACATCGCTACGTCAACGCCCTTAGCGACACCAAAACCAACGCGACCACGACGATCGCCAATGATGAGAGAAGCGCGGAAACGCATGCGCTTACCACCCTTGGTTACACGCGTAACGCGAACGAGCTCAAGAATCTTTTGCTCAAATTCACGAGGTTCACGCTCTGGACGTCCGCCAGAACGAGGTCCACGACCACGGCTGTCTCCGCCGCGTCCGCCCTGACCTCCCTGTCCACCCCGTCCACCTGCGGCGCCTGCGCGCGGAGGTCCTCGACGATCAGTAACTGGTTTTTTTGCTTCTTCCATAGGATATTAGAACTGGAGTCCAACTTCACGCGCCGCGTCAGCGAGCGCTTTAATGCGACCATGGTAACGGAACGAGCCCTTATCAAAGACAACCGCAGAAATACCGGCGGCCTTCGCCTTCTCCCCAATGTCCTTTCCAACAAGAGTAGCAAGCTCCATGCCCGTCTTCTTGGCGTCCATCTTAAAATCAGAGGACGCAACAATAGTGCGGCTCTTTGTATCGTCAATGATCTGTGCCGTCATATGTTTCAATGAACGGAAGACCGTCAAACGCGGACGCTCCGGAGTACCGGTAATCTTAGCGCGAGTGCGGATGGCACGACGCTTAGCCTGCGCACGCTTTTTTTGGATGTTTTTCGGGGTCATATGCTTATTTCTCGCTCTTCGCGGCCTTACCTGCCTTACGACGAATCACTTCGTCAGAGTATTTAAAACCCTTTCCTTTATATGGTTCAGGCTTCTTGAGTGAACGAATCTCGGCGGCTGCACGTCCGACTGATTCCGCATCAATACCCGATAGGGTAAGTACGTTTCCCTCTATCTTTGCAACTACACCTTCTGGTAGTGGGTATTCTACATCATGAGAAAAACCAAGCGAGAAGATCAAGCCCTTACCCTTCAAGTTCATCTTAAAACCAACACCATTTAATTCCAATACCTTGGCATAGCCTTCCGTCACACCTTTTACCATCTTTTGGAGAAGTGCACGCATGGTGCCCCAAATAGGACGATCGTCGCCTTCTGGGTCATTCACGGTCACTAGAAGTACCGTGACACCGCTGTCTGTTGATTGCGTTACATGCGCGTGAGCATGAAGTGGGAGCGTCAAAGACCCCTTGGCACCCTTAATAGTGACCTGCTTGTCTGTTATGTCCGCGGTAACGCCGGCGGGAATAAGAACTGGTTTTTTTCCTATGCGCGACATATTAGTAGACTTCGCAAATAAGTTCTCCACCCAAACGTCGCTTCTTCGCTTCATCGCTGGTCATTAGACCGTTAGGCGTTGAAACAATAGCGATTCCAAAACCTGAGCGAACACGTTCAAGCTCTGTAGCCTTCACGTAAACGCGACGACCTGGCTTGCTTACGCGCTTCAAGTTTGAAACACGTGGTGAGCCGTCTGGTTCGTAGCGAAGTTCAACCTTTAGAATAGGTCGACCGTTCTGCTCCTCCCGGCTAACAGCCTGAAGGAAGCCCTCGCTCTCTAGAATCTTCGCCAAAGCGAATTTCATCTGTGAGAGGGGCATGGAAACCGTCTCCGCTTTCACCATGGCGGCGTTGCGGATTCTGGTGAGCATGTCTGAAATTGGGTCTGTCATCATAGGATTACCAGCTAGCTTTTCGAATGCCCGGGATTTCTCCCACGTTCGCGAGTTCGCGGAAACAGATACGACACAGGCCGAAGTCCCGCATGAAGAAACGCTTTCTTCCGCAGCGCCAGCATCGCAGAACGTGGCGCGTCATGAACTTTGGGGTCTTTTTAGACTTGGCGATTTGATTCGTTGTTGCCATATCTTTAGGCTCGGCTGATTTTCTCTTTGGAAGCAAATGGGAAACCAAGTCCCTTCATGAGGGCAACTCCCTCAGCGTGGTTCTTGGCTGTAGTCGTGATCGTGATCTGGAGACCGTGAAGTGATTCTACTTCATCCGGCAAAATTTCTGGAAACGCCGTATGTTCAGTTAGGCCGAAGTTGAAATTTCCATCCTTATCAACTGACGACTCTGGAATGCCACGGAAGTCACGGATACGAGCAAAAGCGATGCGAGAAAGCTTCTCTAAGAAGTCCCACATCTTTTTTCCGCGCAAGGTGACTGTTACACCCACTACCATGCCTTCGCGAATTTTAAATCCAGCGATTGACATGCGTGCCTTTGTTTTTACAGGCTGCTGGCCAGTGATGCGGCGGAATGTATCCACTACTACATCAGCGAACTTAGCATCCTTTCCTTTTCCGAAACCCGCGTTCAAAGTTACTTTCAGAACTGTTGGGATCTGGTGGACGTTCGTAAAACCAAACTCTTTGCGGAGAGCCGGTTGAACGATAGTCGTAAATTGTTCCTTGAGAGTTTGCATAATTAGCCGATGTCTGTCACCAATTTTTTTGAACGAATGACGCGCGTTTTTGTTCCGCCGTCAGCCACCTTATATCCAACCCGCCCAATCTTACCGCCAGAGACGACCGCAACGTTCTCTACGCGAATAGGAGCAAAATATGTTATCTTCTGTCCCTCTGGTTTCTTTTCAGTATTTCCGGTTTGGCGCATGCGCTTTGGAGAAATATGCTTGGTTGTTTGACGGACACCGTCTACTACTACCAAACCCATCTCTGGAAATGTTTGCGTTACTTTTCCTTCCTTACCCTTGTCCTTCCCTGTCATGACACGGACCGTGTCACCTGTTTTGATTTTCATAGAAGGTGGATTAAAGGACTTCTGGAGCAAGTGAAACGATTTTTGTGTATCCACCCTGACGAAGCTCGCGAGCCACCGGGCCAAAGATACGCGTTCCACGAGGGTCACCGGTTTCCCGGTTGATGAGTACGGCTGCGTTCTCATCAAAACGGATATAGGAACCGTCTGCTCGACGCACTTCCTTGCGAGTGCGGACAATCACCGCATGAACAACGTCGCTCTTTTTTACTGGATTGTGTGGGTCAGCCACTTTTACAACCGCAGTGACGATATCGCCCAAGCGAGCGTAACGCTTCTTATAACCACCAAGAACACGGATAACCTGGAGCTTTTTTGCGCCGCTATTGTCAGCTACGGCGATCATTGATCGATGTTGCAACATATAGGGGTATTAAGCTTTGCTAACAACTCTCCAGCGTTTCAAGGCTGAAAGTGGACGTGTTTCCTCAATCACAACTTTATCGCCGGCTTGAATATCCGGTGACTCATTATGAGCCAAGTACTTCGCGCTCACTGAGTAGCGCTTTCCATACTTAGGGTGGATCACAGTGCGATCAACTCGAACGGACACGGTTTTCATCATCTTCGTAGAGACGACCGTGCCGATCAAGCGGCGGCGAGTGATTTTTTTTGTTTCGTTCGTCATATTACGTCTTCAAAGCTGACAATTTGGTCAACATGCGTGCAGTATCTTTTCTTACCTCCCGGATTTCACGTACATCTTTAAGCTGATTCATTGTGCGGCTCAGTCTCAAGGCATGAATCCTGGCGCGTCCCTCCGCTATCAGCGCCTGGAGTTCCTTTTCGGTTTTCCCTTCAAGTTCGTTGAAGCGCATATTAGCGGATGATTATTTTTGTCTTGACCGGAAGTTTGTAGGCAGCTAGACGGAAGGCTTCAGTTGCTACTTCCGGCGTCACACCGTCCATCTCGAACATCACAGTACCCGCACGAACAGGAACCATATAGTAGTCCACGCCACCCTTTCCCTTACCCATCGGGGCTTCAGCACCATGGTTTGTCACTGGGTGATCAGGGAAAATTCTAATCCAGATCTTTCCACCACGCTTAATGGCGCGCGTCATAGCGCGACGAGCGGCCTCAATTTGACGAGCAGTTACCCAGGCCTCCGTGATAGCTTTCAAGCCATAGGAACCAAAAGCAACGTCCGTCTTCTGAGAGGCAAGGCGATCACCAGAGGTGCGTCGCTTTTGCCACTTTCTATATTTCATTTTTTTGGGGAGTAGCATAGGACAGTGTCAGTTATGCGCGAGGTGCGCGGTAGCGTGGTGGAGCAGCACGTTTCGGAACATCAGGAGCCGCTTCTGCGGACTGAGTTTCTGTTGCCGCTTTATCTTTTTCGAAAACGTCACCGCGGTAAATCCAGACCTTAACACCGATAACTCCGTAGACAGTGTTCGCGCGCACTCGAGCGAAGTCGATGTCTGCACGAAGGTTATGAAGAGGAATAGAACCCTGTGCAAGCGTTTCGGTACGAGCGATTTCCGCTCCGTTTAAACGACCAGACAACGTCATTTTTACTCCTTTAGCTCCGCCCTTCATAACACGCTCAATCGCCATCTTCATGGAACGACGGAACGGTAGGCGACGCTCGATGTCCTGAGCGATCTGCTCACCGACGATCTGCGAATACAATGAAGGACGAGACACCTCAGTAACGTTGATGTTCAACGTCACGCGACGACCACGGAAGAAAGCTTTCATGATCTTCTTCTTGAGATCTTCGATCCCAGCTCCGGAACGACCAATCACGAATCCTGGCTTTGCACAGTGAATGGTGATTGTTAGCTGTTTTGGAGTGCGCTCGATACCGACGTCGTTAAGACCCGCTTCCTTAAGTTCCTTGCGGAAAAATTCGCGAAGCTCAACGTCTTCCTTCAATTGAGAAATAAACTGTCCGCCACGTGCGAACCACTTGGAATCCCAAGTGTAAACAGTAGCTAGAACGAAATGCTTTTGGATGGACTTTGTGACCCATATTAGGATTTTGGAGAGACAGCGATCGTGATGTGTGACATACGCAAACGAATTGGCGTAGCCCGGCCTTGTGCACGAGGTGTTGATCGCTTGATCTTTGGACCCTCATCTACACATGCTTTTGAAACTACCAATGTAGATTCATCTAGCTTTAGGTTATTTACCGCGTTCGCTACAGCAGAATTGAGCGCCTTAAGAACAGGCGTAGCTGCTAGTTTATCGGACACCATGAGCTGACGGCGAGCGGCTCCAATGGACATTCCACGGATAAGGCTAACCACCAAACGGGATTTCCGAGGAGCGATACGGATAAATTTTGCTTTACAAATAGCTTCCATATGGCAATTTACCGGCTAATCTTCTTAGCCGCAGCTGGGGCTGCTGCTGCCGGAGCTGCCGTAGCCTCTGCGGCTACAGTCTTTCCAGCGTGCCGAACAAACTTACGCGTAGGAGAAAACTCGCCAAGCTTATGGCCAACCATGTTTTCAACTACACGCACCTGAATGAAATCTTTTCCGTTGTGTACGGCAAAAGTAAACCCAACCATCTGAGGAGTGATGGTAGACGAACGGGACCAGGTCTTTACGACCGTCTTGTCTCCCGGACGAAGCTTATCTACCTTCTTCTGAAGGTGGTCAGCTACGAAAGGACACTTTTTTTAGACTACGTGTCATATGGGTTTACACTGCGCGATTCTTATCGTGATTCCGACGACGGATAATGAGTTTGTCTGAAGACTTCTGTTTTCTGGTCTTTACTCCAAGCGCTGGCTTTCCAGTAGGCGTCTTAGGATGCTTGAGACCGATAGAGTTTCTACCTTCTCCTCCGCCGTGCGGGTGATCAACTGGGTTCATCGCCTTACCGCGAACGGTTGGGCGGATACCGCGCCAACGAGTTCGGCCGGCCTTGCCCCAACGCACTAAGCTCCAATCGGGGTTTGAAACTGTTCCGATAGTTGCCATGCACTCTTTTAGAACACGGCGTGTCTCACCGGAAGGCAAACGAAGCGTAGCGTGGTCTCCTTCAACTGCAAGAAGCTCTGCTGATGTACCAGCACCACGAACTACCTGTCCACCTCCACCCGGCTGAAGTTCAACGTTATGTACTTCCATGCCGACTGGAATTTTTTCAAGCGGGAAACGATTACCTACCGATGGCTCACCCTTCTCTCTGCTGGCCACAATGGTCATACCTACCGTGAGACCATGAGGGGCAAGAATATAAACCCGGAGACCGTCATTGTATGCAACCAATGCTAGACGAGCACCACGATTTGGATCGTATTCAATAGTCTGAACCTTGGCTGGAATGTTATAACGATCAAATTTCCAATCAATGACTCTGACGTGAGTACGGCCACCGCCGCCACGATGACGAACAGTGATTTTTCCACCTGCTCCACGACCAGCCTGTTCTTTACGTGCACGAAGCAAAGCCTTCACGGGCTTAACGCTCGTGATGTCTTTGAATGACTGAACGCTGGACTTCCGGCGACCGGCAGTAGTTGGTTTGTAGTTTGTAATCGGCATACTAGAGCGCAAAGATATCTACACGAGAACCAACCGGAAGAGTGATAAGTGCCTTCTTCCAATCAGATGCTCGGGATGTAAAACGACCAGACTTTGATTCCTTGCCATGAACACGAATAATGTTCACGGAAGTTGGAGTGATTTTGTAAAGCTCCTTGAAAGCCGCCCGAACAGCAACACGATTGGCAGCCAAGGCAACGCGAAATACATAAACACCGGAGTCAGTGAGATGAGCTGTCTTCTCGGTTACTAAAGGAGCCAAAAGCGTACGCGCGGCAAGAGCAGAAACAGTATTACCCTGCGCCTTAACAACATCACGCTTCTCTTCCTTTTTCGCTTTAACAACAGTCTTCTTTACTTCCTTAGAAGCTGCTGTGATTACATCAGCTTCTGTGGAAATTTCAGTTTTCTTTTTAAAGATCGCCATATTAGAGAGCAAATGTATGTTCAAGAGTCTCAATAGCGGCCTTCGAAGCTACAACGAATGCGTACTTCGCAAGATCACGTGCGTTCAAGCTATGTGCGTACATGGTCTGTGTTTTAGGCAGATTCTTAGCAGCACGAAGCATCACGCTATCGCCCGGCGACAACAGAACAAGAGCGGACTTTCCAGCTCCTGGAAGTGCCTTACGCATCTGAACCGCAAACTTTGTTTTTGCTTCCGGAAGAGTGTAATTCTCGAGGGCAACAAAGGCTCCATCATTTAGCTTGTCCGTAAGGAGCATGGCCATTGCTAGACGCTTTGTTTTCCTGTTTACTTTTAACGAAAAATTCTGATCTTTCTGTGGACCGTGCGTAACACCTCCACCGATCCAAATAGGTGAACGAGAAGAACCGTGGCGAGCACGTCCTGTGCCCTTCTGCTTCCATGGCTTTCTTCCGCCTCCGCGAACTTCTGAACGATCCTTAGCATGCGAGTGAATCACGCGGCTATTCGCATCTTGGGCGACGATCACCTCATGAACAACTGCCAATTTTGGCATCACAGCAAAAAGCTTATCAGACACTGTAATAGTGCCCGCGTCCTTACCATCCCATGTGTAGCATTTTACTTCAGCCATACGTTGCCATCAGTTTCATGAATGGTGATCAAACCTCCGCGAGCACCAGGAACCGCCCCCTTCACTCCGAGAATATTCTTTTCCTCATCGATAGTGATGATCTCGAGATTCTGCACCGTCACCCGATCTCCACCCATGCGACCAGCCATGCGCATTCCTTTGAACACGCGCTGGATACCGCCGGCACCGATCGATCCAGACTTACGGACCTGATCTTTGTGACCGTGAGTGGTTGGGTGACCATGGAAGCCATGGCGCTTAACTACACCCTGGAAACCGTGACCCTTGCTCGTGCCCATAGCAGTGACTTTATCGCCAATGGCGAAATCTTTCACTGTAAGCATCGTGCCTGGTTCGAGCACTTCACCTTCTTTTAGGCGAAGCGTTCTCATGTGTGCAAAGGCTTCTTTTGCCTGAGCTTTTGAAGGATGCTTGGTTTTACCAACTCCGACAAGAGCTACAGAGTGCCCCATATCATCCTTTCCAACGCGCGCAACAGTACACGGTTCCGCAGCAATAAGAGTTATCGCTACAGCCGATCCGTCGGCACGGAAGGCCTGAGTCATTTCGAGTTTTGTACCAATGATATATTTCATAGAATCATCGTTCACCAACCTTCGCTAAAGCTATGGCTGGGCGGAACGTCTCTGTTGAACAAAAACAGACTATGGCTCCTCGCTCCATAAAAGTAGAGCTGAGGTTCCATAGCCCGAAGTATCGATCCCCTCTGAGGGGCGCGTACATTCAGGTTTTTTGTTCAAGTGTGAATAGGCAATTCCTCGCACAGACTCCGCATGAAGCGTCGGGAAGGTTTTCCATTTCTGGATCTTTCTTTCCGGTTCACTATAGGAGGTTGTTGTTCGAGATTGCGATCAAGGCACGATAGCTCTTGCCTTCGTCGCAATCTCGAACGGTCACAGTTACATTTTAATTTCGATGTCAACACCGGCCGGAAGATTCAAGCTCATAAGAGCATCAATCGTACGTTCCGTAGGATTCATGATGTCAATGAGACGCTTGTGAATACGCATTTCGTACTGATCACGAGACTGCTTATCAATGAAAGTGGAGCGGTTAACGGTGTAGCGACGACGCTCTGTAGGCAGAGGAACCGGACCAATCACAGTTGCACCACTTCTTTCAGCTGTCTTTATGATAGTAACGGTAGCCGTATCAATGATCTTATGATCATAGGCACGGATCTTAATGCGAATCCGCTGCTCTTTCTCACCTTCAGTTTTCTTCTCTTTATCGGCCATAACAAAGGGCAATTGTTTCAACAGAGGTAGGGGCGGCTTTTAAACCGCCCCTACATGTGGGGTTATTCAATAATTTTTACAACCACACCAGCTCCAACCGTGCGACCGCCTTCGCGGATAGCAAAGCGGAACTTATCTTCCAATGCAACCGGGCTCATAAGCGTGACGATACAGTTAACAGTGTCTCCTGGCATAACCATTTCGGTTCCGGCTGGGAGCTCAATTTCACCTGTTACGTCTGTAGTACGGATATAGAACTGTGGCTTGTATCCCTTGAAGAACGGCTTATGACGGCCACCTTCTTCCTTTGTAAGAGCGTACATTTCCGCTTCAAACTTAGTGTGAGGGGTTACAGAAGCTGGCTTAGCGAGCACCTGTCCACGCTCTACATCTTCTTTCTTGATACCGCGCAAAAGTACGCCAGCGTTATCTCCAGCCATGCCGGAATCAAGAGACTTGTTGAACATTTCGATACCGGTGACCACAGTCTTCTGAGTGTCACGCAGACCAACAAGCTCAACTTCGTCGCCAACCTTTACGATGCCACGGTCAATACGACCAGTGACAACCGTACCGCGTCCTTCGATAGAGAAGACGTCCTCAATAGACATGAGGAATGGCTTTTCTGTATCACGAACTGGGTCAGGAACGTACTCGTCCAAAGCCTTAATAAGATCAAGGATTGGCTTAGCTGCTACATCATCAGCTGGGTTCTCAAGAGCCTTAGAAGCAGAACCACGAATGATTGGCGTGGTGTCACCTGGGTACTTATACTTTGTCAAAAGATCACGAACTTCCTGTTCTACAAGGTCAAGAAGCTCTGGGTCATCAACAAGATCAACCTTGTTCAAGAAGACGATGATGGTAGGAACTCCAACCTGGCGAGCCAAAAGAATGTGTTCGCGGGTCTGAGGCATTGGACCATCAGCAGCGGAAACTACCAAAATTGCGGCGTCCATCTGAGCAGCACCGGTGATCATGTTCTTCACATAATCAGCGTGTCCTGGACAGTCAACGTGCGCGTAGTGACGCTTTGCTGAGGAATACTCAACGTGGCTAGTAGCGATGGTCACGATCTTGGACGCATCACGAACCGTACCGCCTTTAGCGATATCAGCATACGACTTAACTTTACCAAGGCCACGAGCCGCAGAAACAGCGGTCAATGCAGCGGTAGTAGTAGTCTTCCCGTGGTCAACGTGACCAATGGTGCCGACGTTCAAGTGCGGCTTTTCACGATTGAATTGCTCTGCCATACAGTATTTATGGAGCGTTTTTTCCCCGAGTAAGGAGAAAAGGCGCAAAGAATAATGAAAATACTAAGATTTAAATGCGCGAGGAGTGTAACAAAACCTATTGAAACGCGCAAGGGGCGAGGTGGACGAGGAAGTCCAATGTTTAAACGGCCTCCAGATAGAACCGCTCCTCCCCCCCGTCATTTACCTGATTAATCTTACGAGTGATCGGTTTTCTTGGGGCCTCCTCAAAGGAAGGAGAGGTCTCACTCTCGGCAGATATTTCTACCGGAATTACTCTTGGTTCCTCTTCTTGGACCATGGCTGCCATTACCTGTTTTTCCAAGGCAACCGGATCAAAGTCTTCGTCTGGATCAATTCGTGAGTCGGTTTCTACTGCGAATTTTTTAATATCTTCATAAGCTCTCTCTTCCTGGTTCTGACCACCCTTTTGACCCCATTCGCTTTTTTGGTCGTTTGGTTGACTGCGAAAAAAGGTCATTGAGTCTAGCATCCCCTCATATTCTGTTAACGGCAGAATAACCACCGGCTCCGCGCCATCGTTACTTGTAACGATAAGCCGGTCACCAGTCCTTTTAGCAAGCTTCAATAGACGGTCAAGTTGGGAATTCTGCATATGTCTGCATATTAGGGATGGTACGTTTGAAAGTCAAAAACATCGGTGGAAAGCCAAAAAGAAAATCCCGTCGAAGGCCGAAGCCAACGACGAGACAGGCGCACTCACGCGCAGACAACCAGCTCTCACTCGCTACAAATCCGAGAACTGATCGGCCTTCAGGCGCTCAAGCTCAGAACGAAGCGATTCTGGGCTAGCACCATATTTCACGGTTCCGTTCCGTTTGAGTTGCCGCTCGATTATCGAGCCATCCCAGCCAGAGGAGTGCATGACTACGTATGGCCGCTCGAGTCCAGCCGACAGTTTGGCTAGCCTGATCGCGATCTGACGACCACTCGGAAAGGCCTCGGTATTCAACGTCATATCTAGAATGACGATGTCCGGATCGACCAACAGAATCTCGCCCGTAAGTTCCTCATCTCCTCGCGTATCCTCGCCGAGCAACAGCATGAGTCGGATGTCTGAATCCGGAAACACGATGCGTGCCGTGGCCCGGGCCATCATAATCTTCACCCGATCATCATCAACGATCACGACCACCCGCGGTTTTCCCATGATTTCCTCCAGAGAAATGGGACCACTGATTCTAGCAGAAAACCCCGTCTTTGTAAAGCAAAAGCACCCCGTGATGGGTGCTTTGCTATCTATTTACCGGTTCTTTCTTTGATGATCGTCTCTGCGACGTTTCTTGGGACTTCCTGGTACTCGCCGAATTCCATGGAGGAGGAAGCGCGACCCTGAGTCAAAGAACGAAGGTTTGTAGCGTAGCCGAACATTTCAGCGAGCGGCACAAGAGCGCGGACAGTCTTCATGTTTCCACGATCGCCCATCTCCTGAATCTGACCGCGCTTTGAGTTCAAGTCTCCCACCACCGTACCCATGAAGTCTTCTGGTGTTACCACCTCAATCTTCATGATCGGTTCGAGCAAGACTGGCTTTGCGTTCTTAATAGCTGCTTGGAAGGCCATTGAACCAGCCATTTTAAAAGCTGCTTCGTTAGAGTCAACATCATGGTACGAGCCGTCAAAGACAGTCGCCTTAATGTTGATAAGTGGGAATCCTGCAAGCACACCACGGTCACAGGCCTCACGAGCGCCCTTACCGATTGGTGTGATGTACTCACGCGGGATAGCACCGCCTTTTACCTCATCTTCGAAGACAAAGTTCTCACCTTCTGGATCAACAAATGGTTCCACACGGAGCCAAGCGTGACCGTACTGACCACGACCACCAGATTGCTTAATGTAACGTCCTTCGCCTTCAGCAGAAGAACGAATAGTCTCGCGGTAGCTAACCTGCGGTTTACCCACGTTCACTTCAACTGAATATTCACGCTTCATACGATCCACCATGATCTCAAGATGAAGCTCGCCCATTCCGGCGATAATCGTTTGGTTAGAATCTGGATCAGTGTTCACATGGAAAGTAGGATCCTCTTCCATGAGCTTACCAAGGGCCATGCCCATTCTTTCCTGGTCACCCTTTGTCTTTGGCTCAACTGCCTGAGAAATAACTGGTGCAGCAAAAGTAATTGATTCAAGAACAATCGGATGATCCGGGTCACAAAGAGTCTGACCAGTAGCTGTACCCTTCAAACCGACCGCAGCAGCAATTTCTCCAGCGTACACCTGATCAACTTCCTCACGGGAGTTTGCGTGCAAACGAACGATACGAGACAAACGCTCTTTTTCACCGGTAGACGAGTTCAAGATATATGAACCAGCCTTTACTGTTCCAGAATAAACACGGAAGAAAGCTAGCTTGCCCACGAATGGATCAGCGGCGATCTTAAAAGCTAAGGCAGCAAATGGAGCATCGTCCTTGGCTGGACACTCGATCAACTCCTCTGGATTATCCGGATTAAAACCAGAAATAGCTGGACGATCAAGTGGAGACGGCAAAAATTCGATGACTGCATCAAGCATCTGCTGAACGCCTTTATTCTTCAAAGATGAACCACAAATAACCGGAAATACTTTCATGGCGATAACACCCTTACGGAGGGCTGCCTTAAGTTCTGGTACAGAGATTTCCTCGCCAGCCAAATATCGCTCCATTAAAGTTTCGTCGTGCTCTACGCAAGCTTCGACCAACTGAGATCGGAACTTCTCAACGTTCGCAGAATATTCTTCTGGAACCGCGATCTCATCAATCTCTTTTCCGAGGTCATCCTTATAAACGTAGCCCTTGCGAGTAAAGAGGTCGATCAAGCCAACGAAGTTAGATTCCGTTCCCATTGGGAGCTGAATCGGATGAGCGTTAGTAGATAGACGAGCGTGAATACTCGCCAAGTCCTTATAGAAGTCAGCGCCGGTACGATCTAGTTTGTTGATATAACAAACGCGTGGCACGCCGTATTTATCAGCCTGGTGCCAAACGGTTTCTGACTGTGGCTCAACACCAGCAACTCCGTCAAAAACAGTGACGCCACCATCAAGCACACGAAGAGAACGCTCTACCTCAACGGTAAAGTCAACGTGCCCTGGGGTATCAATAATGTTAATGCGGTGATCCTTCCAGAAACAAGTAGTAGCAGCCGCAGTAATAGTGATGCCGCGCTCCTGTTCCTGCTCCATCCAGTCCATAGTAGCCTCGCCCTCATGAACCTCTCCGATCTTATGCTTTTTTCCGGTATAGAAAAGCACGCGCTCTGTGGTAGTTGTTTTACCAGCGTCAATGTGCGCGATGATACCGATGTTGCGAACTCGCTCTAACGGATAATCACGGTTCATAGATAATGGAAATTACCGAGCAAAGTGAGCGAAGGCACGGTTAGCATCTGCCATGCGCTGAACGTCAGCACGCTTCTTCACGGAATCGCCTTCGTTCTTAGCAGCCATCATAATCTCTTCAGCTAGCTTTTCTGCCATTGGCTTGCCCTTCTTGCTGCGAGCAGCGTCTAGAAGCCAGCGATAAGCCAAAGCGTAACGACGATCACCGCGAACTGGCATAGGCACCTGGTAGTTTGCACCGCCAACGCGCTTGCTCTTAACTTCAACGGTAGGTGTAATGTTTTTCAAGGCGTTATCAAAGACAACCATTGGGTCTTCCTTTGTTTCAGAAGCTACAATAGCGAAACAATCATACACGACTCTTTCTGCAGTAGACTTCTTACCATCCTTCATGACGTAATTGATGAGCTTCGAAACTAAAACATTCCCGTACTTAAAGTCAGGAATGAGGACGCGTTTTATAGCGGATTTACCACGCATATTATGTTAGTGTTTTAGGTTTCCGTTTTACTTCCCGCGTGGGCGGTACTCGGAAACTATGAATAATTTACCTGAGAGGGTCGACACAAAGGTCGACCCCTACAACACGCTATTTCTTGGCTGCTGCCTTACCGGCCTTTGGCTTCTTTGTGCCGTAGCGTGAACGGCTACGGTTACGACCCTCAACACCCGTAGCGTCATAACGACCGCGCACGATGTGATAACGAACACCTGGAAGGTCCTTCACACGTCCACCACGGATCATGACGATGGAGTGTTCCTGAAGGTTATGACCTTCGCCTGGAATATAAGCCGAAACTTCCGTACCATTAGAAAGACGAACACGAGCGATTTTACGAAGGGCCGAGTTTGGCTTCTTCGGGGTCATAGTAGTGACCTTCACACATACACCGCGCTTAAACGGAGCTCCCTTAGGGAGAACGGTGCGCTTACGGTGCAAAGAATCGTGCGTGTACTGCATGGCAGGAGATTTGCTCTTGCGTTTTGCAGTCTTGCGCCCTTTTCTAACTAGCTGGTTGATTGTCGGCATAAAAGTGGCAAAACTCTAACATAAGAGAAATTATTGGTCAACACACGCTATCCCCCTTGTGACCCGTAAGAATTTCCGCTAACCTTAGATGGAACCAGACGTGGAGGGATCATGGCTCAAGTCATTGCTCAACTCGTCCCGCTCAATCGCGATGGTTCCGTGATCATGGAATTGCCCGAAGACGTGGCGGATGCTGACGAACCGATGGGGTTCATTAACCCGCTCGTCGGCGATCATCTGGGTTGTCTTGGATACTTCGCCCTGCGAGCGCTCGAAAACGACGCAGGAATCAGTACCACTGACCTCGTGCTCAAGTGCACGTTCTGCAACTCTTCACTCGTCATCCCGGCAAAAGTCAGGACGTACAAAGGTCTGTGGCTCTACCTCGTTGATGCTGGCGTAGTAGACGAAGATGATCTCTGGCCACGGATCTACTGACCCCGAACTGCCCTAAGGCCCCGCCTGAGCGCAGCGCGGGGTCCTTTTCTATTGACCAAGATAGTGACCAAGAAGCCCAAGACAAGACATTTGAGACAATGTGTCACAAGCGAAAGTGGCCGGAGCCTGGACGACGATAAAAACATTCAACGGAGTTAGAAGAGAAAGGATAACTAAACCAAGAAGAATCTTTGGTCCATTCATCTCAAGCCAAGCACGAGCCTGATGGGCATTCCCGTGAACAAGAGCTGCATCAAGAACCTTTGAGCCATCAAGTGGAGGGACTGGAATGAGGTTGAAAAATAACAAAAGCATATTTACTAACATAACGAAAACTAAAAACGCAGGAAGAATAGAATTTGGATCAAGCGAACCACTTTTAGCAAGGCCATGAAAAATCCCTGCAGCTATAAACGCCACAATTAAATTCGCAAGCGGTCCGGCAAGCGCAATAGCCACGCCATCAGCCAATGGATTTTTTAAACGCATCGGGTTGAATGGAACTGGCTTTGCCCAACCAAAACCCACAATCAACAACATGAGCGTACCGGCAACATCTAGGTGAGCCAGTGGGTTCAATGACAATCGACCCATTTGCTCTGCCGTATCATCACCCCGCCACTTCCCCACTAGCGCATGCGCAAACTCGTGGACCGTCAAAGAAAGAATCAATGCTGTTGCCCAAGCGAGAGCGAGAAAGGGAGACGAGAAAAGAAGTTCTAGAAACATAAATTATTCAACAGTTATATCTGCGCCAACCGCTCGAAGTTTGCCGAACAAATCTTCGTAACCGCGTTCGAGATGCTCGATGCCGGTTAGCGTTGAGGTACCGTCCGCCACGAGAGCAGCGATCACATAAGCTAACCCAGCGCGAATATCCGGAACCTTCAATTCAGTCGCCGGCTTCAACGTTGCCGGTCCCTTGATAACTGCCGAATGCTTATAGTTCTGGTCCTTAAAACGACAAGCAACTTCACCTAAACAATTTTCAAACAACGTAATGTCTGCGCCCATTTTTACTAGTTCATCAGTATAACCAAAACGCTCCTGGTAAACCGTCTCATGCACAACACTCGTTCCCTCAGCCTGTGTAAGCGCAACAACAAACGGCTGTTGCCAATCAGTCATAAAGCCAGGATGCGTATCAGTTTCCAACTGCAAACCCTTATATTTTTGACCGCCGATGAATCGGATGCCGCCTTCCTCGACAATATATTCACCGCCCATTCGCCTAACAGCGTTCAAGAATGTCACCATGTCTCTATGCTCAGCGCCTTCGCAGAAAATCTCACCACGAGTGGCCAACGCCATAGAAGCATATGATGCAGCCTCCATCCGATCCGGAAGAATTCGGTGCGTACAACCGTGAAGCTTTTCAACGCCAGTGATTTCAATATGTCTACCCGCGCCCATCTCAATAATCGCGCCCATCTTCTGGAGCATCATGATCAAATCAACGATCTCTGGTTCGATGGCCGCATTCTTAATCACTGTCCTGCCCCGAGCGAGCACACCGGCGAGTATCGCTGTTTCAGTCGCCCCAACTGATGGATACGGCAACTCGATCAATGTGCCTTTAAGTCCATCTTTCGCGGTTGCTCGGTATCCTTCTTTGTCAGCTTCGATTGTCGCTCCCATCTTTTCAAGCGCGTCAATATGAAAGTTGACTGGTCGAGGACCGATCTTGTCACCGCCGAGCATTGGCACGTATCCCTCCCCCGCCCGATGAAGCAATGGAGCGAGCGCGAGAATAGCCAAACGATTCTTTCTTGAAAGCTGCATGGCCGAGGTACTCGCAATCTCCTTCACCTGAATCTTCATGGTGTGATCGGTCAACTCAGTCTTAGCGCCGAGCATAGTGATCAGCTCGCGCGCGATCTCACTCTCTTGCTGAAGCGGAACGTTCTCAAGCGTCACTTCATCAGCCGTCAGCAAACAAGCGATTAGCATTTTTGACGCCGCATTTTTTGCGCCGGCAATTTTTACGGAGCCGTGAAGAGGTTTACCACCAGTGACTTTCAGGGTATTCATATTTAGAAGGGTCGACGCATGGGTCGACCCCAACGGCGAGTTATTGGACGAACTTCTTAAGAGTCTCAAGGCTCAAATCCACGAATTTGTCGGCCTTCTCAAGCCAATCAGCCGGTGGGTTTTGCTCATCGAATTGTTCGACTGATGGCGTTGGCAAAAACATCGGCAAGGCAATGCCCTTATTTCCAAGCCAAATTAATTGCAACTCTTTGATGGCTCGCACGCCACCGAATGGACCGCTAGAAACCGCCACGGAAGCGAGTGGCTTGTTCGCCATTACTCCCCCGCCAAGATAATCAATCGCATCCTTAAGTACGCCTGGAATCGCGTGATTGTATTCCGGAGTCACGATCATTACCCCGTCTGCCAATTTCACGCCTTCAGCCAATTTCAACACACCTGGATGACTATAACTTTCCCCGTCATATCTAGGAAGATCTAGTTCCGCAAGATCAAGAGCCGTAACTTCTATTCCCTTCTGTTTCAAAATCCCTAATAGTACTTTATAAACTTTTTCTGATTGGCGACCCTTTCGCACCGTTCCGAGAATTACAGCGATGTTCATAGTATTAAAGCTTGTAAGGTAAAAGAATATATTCGTCAAAATTTGAGTCGGACCCTCGGCTGAGCCTACGGGCAAGTTACCTCCTAAAAATTTTACCGAACATATTCTTTTACCTTTGGATAGAGTACACGAGCTAGAAAAAAAGAGGAACCGCGCCCCAGGCATGCGAGCCCAGGAACGCGGTTTACGGCTAGCACTTCAAGCTGAAGCGCTCTTTCCAATACTCGTACAATTCACGACGAACTTCCTGGTCCTCCCAATTAACCCCAAAGATTTCTCTATCCCAGTAGTAGTTCACGTGCGTGAGGAGCTGTTCCCCACGCCGAATACCGTGGTTCAAGTTATCCGTTGCGTACGCCTCGTTAATCCCGTCGCGCAACGTCGTCACCTTCTGTTCGACGAAGGACCGAATGATCCGATCTTCTTCATCGCGCGAGATTGTACCGATCAGCTTCACGTCCCAATAATCAATGTTTCGGTTAGGTTTCTTACTGGATTCTTCCTCGCTGCGAATGTGCTCAATGGCCAGTGGAGCCTCACCCCACAGCTTTTCGCACACGTAGGCAAAAAGGCGCAGAGCATCCTCACGTGTCGGAACACGAAGTTCTCCGTGCTCAAGCACTGCCGCCACAACGTAGAGTCCGCGTCGCGAATCTTTCACCACGGGATAACCGCTCTCAATGCCGATACACTCCCGCTCGTGCTTCATGGCTCGCGAGAACATGCGCTTACGCGGGTCATCACTCAAAACAAATTGCGTGAACCCGTTGTGTTTGATGATGCGACACGGAAACTCGGACATGACTACCCGTTGGTGACTCTCCGATTTCGCGCGCAGATCATTTGCCCACCGTTCGGCCTCTGCTTTATCAAATGTGACCCTTGGCTCCTCAATCAACCGACGTTGTTTACTTGAGTTCAGTCGAAACACAGCGTAGACCGTAGCCGAATCCTCGGCAAACAACCGATTCGCTGCCAAGTTCTCAAGCATAATGACGTCTTTCGAGATCCACCCGTCAGGATCTACAAGTTCGAGCTGGAACAACTGCGACGCGATGGCGAAGTTCCGTCGAGCCTCAAAAGCCGCCTGACACGCGAGTGTATCCGTACGTTTTTCCATCTTTTGCCAGAGGTACATGAGACCAACCGGGTCAAGCTCGTTCGCGCTCGTGTTGTACGTACGCAAGGACAACGCCTTCGGAAAGAAATAATTTCCGATCAGATATTCCAGATACAAGTCTGTGAGCTTAATTGCCTCAACAAACATGTCCCAGAATTTCTCAGCTCCAAGCGACGGGAGATCGATCTCGTCATTCGTTCGGTGTGCCCTCTTCCAGGCGTGATAAAACGCACCCTTTATACCCGCACCTTTCTTCCGTCGTGCCTCGTACAAACGCAAGATCTTATCGAGCAACTCCATTTCTCGGGCGATCGGTAAGAATTGAAGCACCTCAGCGGGACAAAAAACGCAATCCGTACGCAGAACCATGACAACCCCCAAGCGTAAAAAGTAAATTTAAGAATAAGACATTGACCCTAACAAATAGCAAAAGACGGCGCAAGTGCGCCGCCTTCAACCACCCTGAACCCCCTTTGGTCCCCCTGGGAGGGGGAAGCGAACCAACCATTAGATGCCTTCGCCGAAGTGGTAGATGTCGGTCAATTTGTCGTAGGCGAAGACTTCTTCTGGTTTAAAGAAACGATTAATTTCAACGGTAGCTGCTTCAACGGAGTCAGAAGCGTGAACCATGTTTGATGGGACGTTCATGGAAAGATCAGCACGGATTGTACCTGCATCAGCTACGCGTGGATTTGTAGCACCGACGATTACGCGGACTGTTTCAATGACATCCAAGCCCTCAAGCACCATAGCGATCACCGGGGTCTGCATCATGAACTTTAGAAGTGCCGGAAAGAAAGACTTTTCCTTCAAGTGGCCGTAGTGCTCAGTGAGTGTAGCTTCATCAAGATGAGCCATCTTCATAGCAACAATCTTCAAACCCTTACGCTCAAAGCGACCAATCACTTCACCGGCCAATTCACGCTGCAATGCATCTGGTTTAATGAGCACTAATGTCTTTTGAACTTCAGCCATAAAAAGTTTGTTTAATTTGCGTAGAAGATACGGGAGGCGGAAACGTTTGTCAAAAGTTGAATGAAGTAATTGAGGGTTCTCCACCGGTACTCGTAACCCTAATACTTCCAAGTTCATCGGTTCGATAAATAGTTGCACCAAATTTTTCTAGTCGAGTGATTGAATCTTCGTCGGGTAAACCGTATGAGTTTCCTGCGCCAACGGAAATTATCGCCGAGTCTGGGGTGATTGCTTGCAAGAGTTTTTCACTGGTTGACGTACGGCTGCCGTGGTGGCCAACTTTGAGAACGTCGATGTGACCCATTCGACCCCCCGCATTCAGGCCTGAACCCCCTTTGTCCCCCTGGAAGGGGGAAGAAGCGAGAAATGCGGCTTCCTGTGCAACACCGGCGTCGCCGGTGAGTAGCATCGTCGTGTCGCCGTAAGTAAGAAGGGCGACAACGGAGCCGTCGTTAGCGTCGGACAGCAACGCGCCATCGTATGACTCATTCGGCCAAACGAAATCTAGTCGCGCTCCCCCGCCGAGATCATAAGTGTCGCCGGCCTTCAAGTGGAGCGCGTCGGGCGCGAGTTTTTCGTACTCATGAAACTCGGGTGTGCCATATCCTTGTCCGCTATCGGCCACCTGCGCAACACGGTAGCGCTCGAGTACCGGCACGAGACCCATAATGTGATCTGCGTGCGGGTGCGTGTCGATTACGAGGTCTATCGAGCTATCCCACGGCAACATCACACTGGCCAATTTTTCGAGAATTGACGTATCGGGACCGCCATCGATCAACACCTGCTTCTCGGGACCGTCAATGAATATAGCGTCGCCTTGGCCAACATCAAAAACAAATACAGACAACTTTGCAGGTTCAAATAATTTGTCGTTCACGAGTTCAACTCGCCCAATCAAGATACCGACGATAATTATCGGAGTCAGGACTGCTAAAATATTTTTTTTCGAAATCTTCATAGGTTAATCGCAGCGAAAGGCAAGGCGGCCATGGCGTCGATGATCCGCAAGATGACGTCGAGGAAGAGCCAACCAGGAAGAACCAAACCCCCTTTTATTCCCCCTAAAAGGGGGAACCAAGTGAATACATGAACCAATACCCCGAATGTGCCGGTAGCCATGGCGTAAGGTAGAAACGGGAGGACGAGGAGGTTTGTCACGGGACCGATGATTGATAGCCGATGAAAACCGAAGATGATTACTGGCAAAGTTGCGAACGTGGCGGCGAGGGTGCAAGAGAGTGATTCGCGTAAACCAAAAGCTTCGGGGATCCATTCAAGTTTAGCAGCAATTGGTTTGGCAAACGCAATTAATCCGGTAGTCGACAAAACAGATAATTGAAAACCGGTATCGTCCCGCAGGATCCGGGGCTCGATCATGACCATGATGGCCGTTGTCAGCAACAGAGCATTTCGCGCCGAACTTTTGCGACCAAGCTGCGTCGCTGAAACTGCAATGGCGCCCATGATGCCGGCTCGTAAAACAGCACCGGACCCACCGGCAATAATCACAAACGAAGCAATCGCAAATAACACAAACGGAAATGCATACTGTCGTCGGAGTCCCGCATAGATGAGGAACGCTAGCGCCAGCGAAGACACGAGCGCAACGTTGTATCCGCTGGCCGCAACTACATGCGACGTACCCGTAGTAATGAATTTCTGTTTCCACTTATCGGAAAATGAATTGTCGCCTAGCAACAAACCGGCGAGTAATTGAGCGTGTGGCTCGCCGTACGTTCGACGAATTTCCCCCACCGCCTTCTCGTGAATCTTCCCAAGAATAACTTTCGGATTATTTACCTCTTCTCGCTTTAAAATAAATGGTTCACTTCTCGAATAACACTGCGCATAAATACTTTTCGCCGCAAGATATCTGTCATATCTAAAACCATCGAGTGGCTCAGGCGCTTCAAGATCGCAATGAACGCCAACTCTGTCGCCGAGCTCACCGTGAGAATAGAGCGGGACGAAGGTGAGAATTTTGTCGCCAACTTGTTCGCCGTTCACAGCCAATCGTTCGAGCGTTAACGTCTCGCCTTTCTCGCCAACTGAGTGCGTCATGATGACGCCAGTAACGCTCGCATTTTTTGCGAGGTGAAAAGCGACGGAGTTGGTCGAAGGCGTTGCAAGGGAGTAACGCCAGATGCCGAGAAGTGAGGAGAGGGTGAAGAGAGTGAGGAGAACCCCCTTGGTCCCCCTGGAAGGGGGAAGCGAACCACTCCTGACCACCGACTCCCCCGTAGCCCCCTCTTTGAAAGAGGGGGAGGATACCACCCAACCCACGGCGCAGACGCCGAAGAGAACCAAGACTGGCCAGCCGTAGGACGCAAAAGCGACTCCGAAGAGGAGACCTGCGAGGATGCTCGTCAGGATTCTGCTCGGAGTCGCCTTCATCACACTACGAAGTTCACGATTTTGTTTTTAACAACGATTGTCTTCTTTGGTTCACTGGTCAAAAACTTCTGCACGTTCTGATCGGCCTTCGCGACCGCAACCACTTCGTCGTCCGCAGAATCTGGGGGCACGGAGATTGTGCCGCGGAGTTTGCCGTTTACTTGAACAGAGATCGTTACGGCTTCGTCGACGAGTAAAGCAGGATCCACTCCAGGCCAAGCTTGCGCCTCTACAAATCCTTCATGCCCAAGCTGTTCCCAAAGTTCGTTTGCGAGATGCGGAGCGAACGGCACCAATAGAAGAAGAAACTTTTCAAAACTTTCTTTTGAAACGCCTTTTTCCTGAGCCTCGTTCACAAAGATCATGAGGGAAGAGATCGCCGTATTGAAACGGAAACCGGCGATGTCGTCTGTGACTTTTTTGATGGTTTTATTCAATGTGCGATCGATCGAGAGAGGGTCGACATTGAAGTCGACCCCTACGCGCTCGGATAACCTCGCGATCTTGTCCAAAAATCGACGAACGCCAATCACGCCATTTGTATTCCATGGCACTGGCTCCTCAAATGGTCCCATGAACAACTCGTACACGCGCAAAGTATCCGCACCGAATTCTTTTACAATTTCGTCAGGGTTCACTACGTTACCTTTTGACTTACTCATCTTTGTTCCGTCCTCAGACATGATGAGGCCATGGGAATGGCGACGAACATATGGCTCACTCGCCGGCACCAATCCTTGATCAAATAAAAACTTGTTCCAGAACCGTGAGTACAACAAGTGAAGCGTGGTGTGCTCCATGCCACCATTATACAAGTCGACTGGCATCCAGTATTTAAGTGCTTCTTTCGACGCAAACGCGTTGTCATTATGCGGATCCGCGTAACGCAAGAAGTACCAGCTCGAGCCAGCCCAGTTAGGCATAGTGTCGGTTTCGCGCTTCGCCGGTCCTCCACATTGAGGACATGCTGTGTTCACAAATGACTCGATAGAAGCGAGAGGAGATTCGCCGTTGTCAGTTGGTTCGTAACGTTCGACTTGAGGGAGTTCCACGGGGAGTTGAGAGTCGGGAATCGCAACCCAACCACCCTGAGACTCCCCCGTAGCCCCCTCTTGGAAAGAGGGGGAATGTGCACCGTCCTGATCACCCTGAGCACAATGCTCGCAGTAGACTAGGGGGATCGGCTCGCCCCAGTAGCGTTGACGGGAAAAGACCCAGTCGCGGAGTTTGAAGGTGGTTTTCTTAGTACCACCTGACTTAACTATGGCCTCGTCGAACGATACGAGTGGCTTATCGACAATTGACAACTCGAAGGTCTCGGCGAACGCTCGATCACGTTCATCGTGTTGCGGAACAGCCATAACTGCGCCGGTGCCATAATGGCCAAGTACGTAATCAGCAACCCAAACCGGAACTTTTTCACCGTTAAAAGGGTTGGTCACAAATGAACCAGTAAACACGCCGGTTTTTTCTTTCGTGTCGTCGCCACGTTCAATCTCTGTTTTCTTTTTTACATCCGCAAGATATTTCGCAACTGCCTTCTTCTGTTCATCGGTAGTTAGTTTCTCGACCAATGAATGTTCGGGAGCGAGAACCACATAAGTGACGCCATCGATCGTGTCGGGGCGGGTTGTAAATACCCGGAGGGGGCCGACATCGAAGTCGGCCCGTACGACCCCCTCTGCTCCCCCTAAAAGGGGGAAGGTGATTTCGGCGCCCTCGCTTCGGCCGATCCAGTCTTCCTGTTGCTTTTTAATCTTTGGCAAATAGTCGACGTCCTTAAGGTCGTCGATCAAACGGTCGGCATACTTGGTGATGGCAATCATCCACTGCTCCTTCTCGCGCTTTTCAACGGGTGTACCACAGCGTTCGCAGCAACCGCCGACAACTTCCTCGTTCGCCAAACCAATCTTGTCTTTAGGGCACCAGTTGATCATGGTCTTCGCTTTATAGGCGAGACCAGCTTTAAAAAACTGCAAAAACTGCCACTGCGTCCAACGATAATATTTTGGATCAGTTGTATTGATCTCCCTCGACCAGTCAAAACTAAAACCAATAGATTGAAGTTGGCGACGGAAATTATCGACGTTTGTCTTAGTGACAACGGCCGGATGAACACCCATCTTTATGGCGTAATTTTCCGTCGGCAATCCAAATGCGTCCCAACCCATTGGGAACAAAACATTTTTGCCTTCCATTCTTTTCTTTCGAGCGACAACATCAAGTGCGGTATAACTGCGCGGATGACCCACGTGAAGTCCCTCGCCGGACGGATAAGGAAACTCGACCAAAACATAATACTTGTCTTGACCCGAATCCTTCGCGTGAAAAATGCCAGAATCTTCCCAACGCTTCTGCCACTTGGGATCAATCAAAGAATGGTTGTAGGACATACGTCCGCCATCCTACTATGAAGCCTTCCCGCCTTCAACCGCATATCCCGCTTCCATCCAACCCATAAGTCCTCCCGTGAGTCTGATCAACTTTGTGTACCCCGCAGCTGCCAGCACATCCGTGGCCTGCGAGCCCTTACCAAGTTCGTCAAATTCGCCATAAACAATAATAGTCGCGTCCTTGTCTTTGAGGACATCGGCGCAAGTTTCATCGCACTTATCGCTCATGGGAATATTCACCGCCCCTGGAATATGACGGTGCTCGAACTCATGCGGATCTTGAAGATCAACTAGCGTAAACGCCTCGCCTGCCTCGATCTTTGCTTTCAGATCCTGAACGGAGAGAGTATCCATAATAAAATGCTTCATGGGACTACGAATGTCCTCGTTAAAATTTGGAGTCGGATTACCTCCTGGCAAATTTTTCCGAGAACATTCTTCGTCCATTAATTGATAGACTTTGCGGATAGTATACGATCAATTGCCCTAAGAAATGCTCCGCGGCGCAAATCAGTGTGATATTTTTCACTCATAGTCCAAGTGTCCAGCGCAGCCGCCTCCATGCGCTCCTTCAGCATTTCGTCGACCTTCTCTGCCGTCCAAACCTCATTCTTCATATTCTGATCCCACTCGAAATAGCTGACCGTCACTCCCCCGCTATTAGCAAGAATATCCGGGATTACAACGACTCCTTTACCCAACAAAATATCATCAGCCTCTACAGTTGTTGGACCATTAGCAAGTTCAAGAACAACTTTTGCTTTTATTCTTGACGCATTCTCTTCGGTAATTTGATTTTCAAGCGCAGCCGAAACAAGCACTCCACACTCAAGTTCAAGCAACTCGGCATTCGAAATCTGTTGGGCGCCAGGAAAACCGACAAGCGATCCCGTCGATGTTTTGTATGCGTGCACCGCCGGAACATCAAGTCCCGCTTCTGAATAGATCCCGCTCTTCGAGTCCGAAACTGCTACTACTTTGACCTCGTGTCTCACACAAATATCGGCAAAAGTAGCCCCTGCATTTCCAAATCCCTGAATCGCTACCGTAAATGTTTCTGGATCCAGGAATAGCTTCTCTTTCAACGCAGACAACACATACCAGCCTCCCATAGCTGTGGCCGTATCTCGACCGAGTGATCCGCCATGTTCGATACTCTTCCCAGTGACAACGGCTGGGTGACCAAATTCTTCCGCAATAATATCCATCTCTCTGCTGGTTGTGTTTACATCCGGTGCCGGCACGTCGATAGTTGGTCCGAGCACATCACGAAACGTTTTTGCATACGCGCGCGCGACCTCATCCTTTTCTCGTACTGACAACGTTTTTGGATCAACAGCCACCCCCCCTTTTCCGCCACCCATCGGAATATTCGCCACAGCTGTCTTGAATGACATGAGTGCCGCCAGCGTCTTCACTTCGTCTTGATCAACATTCGGGTGAAAGCGAATTCCGCCCTTGTACGGACCTCGCCAATTGTTATGTTGGATTCGGTACGCAGATAGTTCGAGGCTAGAGCCATCATCCCGCGTAATAGAAAGTGATCGTAAGACTTCTTTCTGCGGCGCCTTAAGAACCTCTGCTTGAGTTGCCAACGCCTCATCAAATACTAAAGCCCGATCAAGCTGACGAATAAAATTCTGGTAAGAGTTTGACATAGGTTTGTAGAACTTCAGCGTACAGAGCCTAAGCCCATTTGAATACCAAGCATGTGGATGATGTATTATTCACCTATCTTGATGGCCATTTTATGCACAAATATTTTCTATATTCAGGCGTAACTGCATCCCTAGTTCTCTGTCTGACTGGCGCGGTCTATGTCAACGCTCAAACTAACCGCATACTTCTTGATAACCGCGCGATCATTAATACTAATCCGGTAGTGAATAAATATTTTACCAGTACCGGCACGTATTCCTCTGCAAATATTGATCCACAAACTGAACAAGGAACACTGTCAGCCAGCAAGACAGACGTCAAATATGGAAAAGTTATAACCGATTTCCTGATTACCCCGCAGACTACTTTTCTGAGAAAATATGGAGGCTCAACTACCCTGAGTGATTTCAAGCTAGATGAAGAGCTATCAATCTACGCCCAACGAAATACTGACGGTTCGCTCACAGCAATTACCGTAACGGACAATAATCTTTGGTTCCTCGATCCCGTCATCTCGATTGGCGAAATATCAGCCATTGACCTTGAAAAAAATACTTTATCCGTCATAGATTCCGCCTCAAAGAAAACCTATGCCGTAGCGTATACGGACGAAACTGACATCCAAAAACCAAAAGCTGTCTCTGGTACAGAATCAGACCTTGTGGTAGGAAAAAACATCCGCGTCCGAGGTTTGGTACGCAAAACAGGTTCAACCACTAACATTGAACAGGCGTACGTAATTTGGATTCTCCCCGAACACGGCGAATAACATGAAAGACCCACTTCCAGCGGCACTACGCGAAAGGCTAATAAAACAATGGGGCACGGGAACCTATTCCGCCATGCTCCAGGCTTTTTCCGTTAACCGAAAACCAACTTTCCGCGTCAACACATTAAAAGCCACGGACGAAGAAGTAATGAGCATTTTTCGTGATGAACAAATCATGTTCGAACGGATCAAAACCGTCCCTCACGCCTTCATGGTTAAGAATTTAACGGATGACGAATTACTCGAGCGCCCCCTCACCAAAGAAGGGAAAATTTACATGCAGGGGGTTTCGTCGATGATTCCACCAATCGTTCTCCTTGAAGAGAGAGGGCCGACATCGAAGTCGGCCCCTACCACCGCGTTGCGGGTTCTTGATCTTTGCGCGGCGCCGGGATCGAAGACGACCGAGATGGCAATGATGACAAATAACTCAACGGAAATTATTGCGACCGAGGATAACGAGGTACGTTTTCAAAAGCTCGAAAATACGATTCGGATACAAGGCGCAAAAGTTGACGCCCGACATACGGATGGCACGCTTCTGCACAAAGAATTTCCGGAATATTTTGACAAGGTCTTGGTCGATGCTCCCTGCTCTGCTGAAGGTCGAATTAACATCAATGAAAAACGGACTTTTGGCTATTGGTCAGAAAAAAATATTGTCGAGCATGCCAAACTCCAACGTCGGCTTCTACGAGCCGCTGTGAGCTGTCTCAAGCCCGGTGGAACACTCGTCTACTCTACCTGTACCCTTGCACCCGAAGAAAATGAAAAAATGGTCGAGTGGCTCATCACCGAGTTCCCCCAAATGAAACCCGCCGAAATCACACTCTCCCTCCAAAACATCAAAAAAACTGCTCACAAAACCATCACGATGTTGCCAGCCGAAAACATGGAGGGGTTCTTTGTGGCGAAACTGGTAAAGGCCTCATAGCCCAGAAGCGAACGGGTAATGAGACATTATTCCCAAAAATTTGAGTCGGATTACCTCCTAAAAATTTTTAGAAACAATGTCTCATTACCCGAAAAGAAAAACCGTCCAAGCCACGAGGCTCGGACGGTCTGTTGCTGACGATGTACCTTGATGCTACTCGGCGGAGAGGGCAAGGCGCAGATGCGCGTTCACGAGACCGCGCCGACGAACTTCCGCGAGAACGTCCCGGGTAACCCAGACGAAATCGGCCTGAGCAGCTTCTTTCAGCTCGCCCACGTACCGGTCGGCCACTTCACGACTCGACATCTTGAGCACGGCGACCGCGTCCACCTTCTCGTAGAACCGCGCGCCGTCCTGGGGAGCGTCCTCCCACCTGGCATCCTTGAGCTCAGCGTCAAAGATGATGCCCGCGAGCGGAACCGACTGCACGCCCGACTCACCAGCGCGGAACTTGTTGTGCTGATCCAAGTTCCCCTGAGAGAACTGCACGCTCGGGGCCATGAGCACCCGGGAGTTCGTGCCGTCTGCGAGCTTCACACCGATGTTGCCGATGTCCGCTTTTGCGCGGACGAGCACGAGTTGCGGCGGAAGCGGTGTCGCGGTGAGACGGATCTCATCATCACCGGTGACCACGATAGCCGCCTTCGCGTTCTGCTCGCCGGCGATCATCGGCTGCTTCCAGAACGGAACTTCACGGCCGGCGACTTTCTTCGCCCACGCCCCGATCACCTGGAAGAACGAGCCATCCGGACGGAACAACTGCTTCCAGGAGATCTGCCACGCCGGTCCACAATCGGACAGGTTGCACGGCTCGACCTCCATAGCGAGCGCATTTGCCCGCTCGTTCAACCACGCCGCGAACGCCTCCCAATCGGTAAAAACGAGAATAGCCAAGATCCACCTCGCGTGAAAAGGTTTCGCTAGGAAACCAAACGCTGGCGGAGGTTAGCTAAAAAAGAGAATGGTGTCAACGGAATAACCTTGAAATATTAGAAAATACAGGGATAGGCGATGCCCAACCAACGAGCCCTTCGATGTATTGAATGGTAAACCGCAGGAAGCTAGCGATACGCTCCGCTAGGTCAGCGCGTTTTACAAGGTTTGCGGTGTCGACCGTCGACGTACCATCAAGTGGAGTCCCGACGGTTAGGCGTCCGAATGATGTTGGATCAAGATCGATAATATAGTCAGCCCAATGAGCTCCAAAGAGTGCAGCTGCCAGTTCCTCTGTTGGAACCCAGTGAATAATTGGATTATCAATCGTAGCTTCGACATCAAATGCGTACACCCTGGTTGAACCTGGAGTTTTCAGGAGAACTGTGCCGGGTTTTGGTGGCATTGGCTTGCCGAGCGCGTAACTCAAGAGCTTTTCATTAGTAATAACTTTGACCACAGAAAAATCCTTCGCATAAGTGAAGAACTCAACTGCGGTAATGAACGAATGACGCACATCATTTTCATCAACAAAATAGACGATGGACGAATCAGGCGTTCTGATAAAGTTATTGAAAGTTTGCTTGACTATAGGCACAACGACAGGCGGTTCAACAATCGGACCTGATCCGGGAGATATCTCACAACCCACGGAAAGCGTCACTGTGTCTGAAATTGCTAACGATGTCTCGCCTGTTGCTGACCTAAATTGCACCGTCACTATCTTTTCACCAGCTCCAGAAGAAAGTGCCCAGGGGAGAGTCATTGTTCGAATAAAAACTCCGGAACTATTCGTGGTCACCGTAACAGTTTCGTCCACAACAAACGGAATAAAACTGCCTCCATCAATACTGACCGCCGTTGCATTAGCTGCTCGCATTGTTAAAATTACATCCGAAGAAGAAACACATTGAACTCCATTAGCAATAACAACGCTCACATCAGTCGGACTTTCGCTCACGGAAGATCCTTGACCGGCGAGTGTGAAGACAACGGAATCCACAGCTGGATGGCTAGCAACACTATCAGTTTCTAGCGTCACCGCCAGATCGATATTTGAAGTGGTCGGCATGAATCCGCCGGTAAGCGACCAGTTGGTACGCTTAACTGCGCCCAGCACTGTCCCGGTCATCCGGTTATTCGTCGGCCCATTCTCAACTGCCAGTGAAATTGCTTCTGCGGGAGTGTTCGTAGGAGCCGGAGTCCACACGCTAGCATCGTTTCGATAATACCAATTACCGTTCACTCCCCCATGATCAGTTGCCAGACTCGACGCTATAGTTCGCCAAGAAGTCCCGAACACCTTAAAACTTTGTCGAGCGTCAAAAGAAATTGAATAGTCAGCATTTCCCCCATCAAGCGATTCGCTGACCGTTGCCGAACCAATTCTATTTGTTCCAGTGAAGTCTATATTCGAGGAAGCAGTAGTTAGTGTTGTGTAGTACTTACCGGCGGGAGCAGCGCCAATTATTAATTGATCCAACTCATTTGTAGGATAGGAATTGTAACTCCAGAACGTATCGCTGCTTTGTAGAGCAAATTGTAGGAGACCACTACTCATAGGATACGTAGCCAAGCGATCGCCGGTATTCGCATCAAAAACAATGAGGCTCGCCGACTCCCCTCCAGGAGGCCCAAGCTCAACAGGAGAATAACCAACGTACACCCTGCCTAAAACCGTATCAATATCAAGACCTTGAGCGTAAGTACCGGTATCATATGAAGCTAGAACGTTTCCCGTCGCGGCGTCAACTTTTACCAACGGATCAACGCCGTCAGCTTCAAATGCAGACAGCACCCAAATAATATTATTCGTTGCATCGAAGCGAATTGAGTCGTCCCCGCTATCCGCATATCCAGGAATGGGGTATGTACTCGCTGATAGCGTTCCGTTCGCAAACGTCCCTGTAGTTGCCGAGAATTTATATAGAGCGGTACTAAAAGTATTGCCACCGGAAATCCAAACAGCGTGCTGAACGGAATCATAAACGATTCCGTTTGCCTCAATACCCAAAACGATCGTATTGATCACCGCTCCATTAGTCGGATTAATTCTGACGAGTTTACTTGAGGGATATGTGACAACCCAAATCTCATCAAGGTCTGGGTTATACACTACATCCCATGCATGACCAGAAACAGAGAATGAACTTGCTCCAAGCGTCCCGAACGCGTAGTTACCCGTTCCCGCATCAAACGCAACTAATTTGTTACTATCATAATCAGCAAACCAAAGCCTGTTTCGCGTCGGATCAATGGCGAAATTATACGAAGAACCTGTCATTGATTTTCTCGCTACTTCAAGACCAGTCGCCATAGAAACCTCTACTAAAGCTGGAACACCGGCGTTGCCCAACCAAATACGTCCATTTGTTTCATCAGCCAAAATTCCACCGTGCCCGGCGCCGGCCGACAAGAGATTCAAACTCCCAACGGAAATACGCGCGGTGCTACCACCGAGTTGAGCGGCATCAACCAGCTCTGAGGTACATGCAATCTTCGTAACCGTAGCGTCAACAAGCGTGAGATATATTTGGTCAGGAGGCGTTATGCCGTCTGTAAGAAGCACTTGTCCGGTAGTAATCGGGTCTACCCGTAGAATCCGATAATCAACTCCGCCAACCGTCACCCTACAACCCGGCAAGATCTTAGTACCGGCAAGACTTACCGCAGATCCGCCATTTGCCGTACGGAAAACACCCTCGCCCTGATTTGTCCGGTCAAACCACGCGACGGTGCCTTTTACATCTTCTTCCGTTAACATTGCGCCATTATCAAAATCAACTGTCATCAAATCCCGATCATCGTCTTCAGTAAAAAGAGAAACATCCACGGGGTTCAGAACCCCGTAAAGCGTGTCAGTACTAGTAGGAACAGCGAGGATGATGGAGGAAGCAATGCCTCCGTCATCCGCGGTGTCATCAACGCCCGTAACAGTCACAGTCTGTGGCGTAGCGTAATTTGACGAAGTAAAAACAAGAGAAGAAGGCGAGACGCTTGCCTCCGTAGAGTCCGATACCGATACTGGGATAGTCACGTTCGCTGTTGGCTCACCACGAAGTGCCACAGTAAATGTTGCAGTCGCACCAGCCTCTGTTACGTTATTGGATGCTTGAGTAATCGCAAACCCCGGTTCGCCAAAACGAATATTTGTATTATTTCCGTTGTTAATACATTGAGAATAACAATGGATTTGGCTCGTTCCGATGTTATTCACATCCGTAACATGAGCCGCGAACATCGCAAGAGCTCCTTGAAAATCCACACTCGCCTGAACCCCAGAAGAGCTACTAACAATTGTCAGCTTATTATCAACGGGCACATTATGGGTGCTGGCTAAAAGTCGTGTTGTGCCGAGCACTGTCGTGGTAAGGGACGCCGGCAACGTCAACGTCACATCAAGATTTGTTGTTGTCGCAATGTATAAATCATTAAACGTCGTAGCACCGGAAAGCGTCGGAGTAGCTCCGCTTAACTGCACCGTTCCGCTATTGTGCGCAAACGTTCCCGCTGAATGCGTAAAATTTCCGCCTATCAGCGTCGTACCGGACGAAGCCGTAAATACACCGCCAGAAAGTAAAAAGTTTGTGCCAACGGTGAGCGATTGACTCGACGCACCGAACGAACCATCAGCCTGAGAGAATGCCGCACTCGTCGTAAGCGATCTCGCGAGAGTAACGGTTCCCGTGTAACCAGCATTAATACTGACACTCGTAACAGTGCTGGTAAAACTCGCATCAGCCGTTGCATCTTTCGTCGAGGTTCCATCAAATACAACAGCGTCACCTGCGCCCGGTTCTACATCCCCCACCCAATTAGCGTCCTCACTCCAATCATTCGTAGCTCCCCCACCGTCCCAAGTTATTGTAGCTGCGTGAGCAGGTCTCAACAGCAATGAAACAATCAATGTGGGCACTGTGATGGCAACGAGAATCGGTAAGATGATTCTGTGCAATCTATGATTTGTAAAAAAACTTCGCCGGTTGTTACTTGGCATATTAGGCCAAGTATAGCAAACTCTGAGTATGGATCTCTTTGAGACGCAACTTAAAACAAACCTTCCCTCTACTCCCCTGGCCGAACGGATGCGTCCGCGCACGCTTGAGGAATTCTTTGGGCAATCAAATATTGTCGGCGAAGGAAAATATTTGCGGCTCATGATCGAGCAGGACAATCTCCCATCACTCATCTTTTGGGGACCGCCAGGAGTTGGTAAGACCACGCTCGCCCAAATCATCGCCAAGATGACTAAGGCTCGCTTCCTGCCACTAAGCGCGGTATCAGGCGGAGTAAAGGATGTACGCGACGTCATCAAGGACGCGGAAGAACGCCGAAAGTTTTACGGCGAACGAACTATTCTCTTTGTCGACGAAATCCACAGGTTCAACAAATCACAACAAGATGCATTCTTGCCTGCTGTCGAAAAAGGAATCATCACCCTTATCGGGGCAACCACAGAAAATCCGTCTTTCGAAATCAATTCAGCGCTTCTCTCGCGTGCTCGAGTGATTGTACTTGAGCGACTCAATGAATCAGAACTCGAAAATGTTATCCGACGAGCTATAACAGACAAAGAAAATGGCCTCGGCCAAGAACCAATTAGCGTAGACGACGAAACAATTACTGAGTTGGCTAATTTGGCGAATGGAGATGCAAGAAATGCACTGAATACATTGGAGATATCCACCAAAATATCCCCACTTGTGGATAATAAAATTGCCATTACTAAAGATGTGCTGGCTCAGGCGCTACAACGCACGCATTTGTTTTATGATCGAGCCGGTGAAGAACACTACAACATTATTTCGGCGCTACATAAATCCATGCGTGGAAGTGATGCGAATGCTGCGCTGTACTGGCTCGGCCGAATGCTTGAAGCCGGTGAAGATCCACTATACGTGGCTCGCCGACTTGTTAGATTCGCGTCAGAAGACATCGGTCTCGCCGATCCGCAAGCACTTGTCCAAGCAGTCACAGCATTTCAAGCCTCCCACATGCTTGGTCTACCAGAGTGCAATGTCATCCTAGCTCAATGCGTTGCATATTTGTCGAACGCCCCGAAATCTAACGCTCTTTACGAGGCATACGGTAAAGTCCAAGAAGATATCCGCAATCTCCCAAACGAACCAGTCCCTCTCCACATTCGCAATGCCCCGACTAAACTCATGAAAAATTTGGACTACGGCAAAGGCTACAAGTACACACCGACGTTCAAGAAAAAAGAAGACGCTAAACAAGACTATTTGCCGGAGAAACTTAAAAAAAGAAAATATCTAACATAATTTCTCTTTTATCCACACCTTCTACACTATTTAGCGAAAACTGTGCACATGCTTGAATAATAAGCAATTTTCTGCTACACTCCCGGTATCAGTCGGCACCCGCCAGCTGTAAACACGCAGGAGTTCACCATGCGCACGATTTCAATCATCGTCGCTCTTTCACTCGTTATGTTCACGGGTTGCAAACCCGGAGGAATCTTCGGTGGCGATCAGCTCATGCTCCGCTACACCTTCATCGCGAACGGGGAATCTCGCGTGGTTCCGCTCAACGTGGAAGGCAAGACCCTTGGCAATACGGGAGAAGAAGATATTCCGGTCTCGTTCAAAGACCACGAGATCACCTTCGGAAATCCTGATAGCATCAAACAAACCGATGCCTTCAGCGTTCCGATCGTCGAAATCGAGGAATCGGACGGAACCATCTCGCACTACATCCATGAACCCGTCGAGGTAACCGTCGAACCGTCTTCCGCCCGCGAAGACATGGGGCTCGACTCGGCGACTCCGCCCGTCGATACCGCCACTCCCGTGATCGACAACGGCCTCATCATCAGCACAGCAATCGGCAGTTTTCTCGCAGAAGGAATCTGGACGTGTCGAAGTGCCGATCAAACGGAAATCAGCACTACGGAAGTGTCATATCCCGACGCATCCACCGTCACTGTGCCCATATTTGGCAATATGGCAATCGAAGATATCAGACTTCACCGTGCCGATAATGGAACAAATGAAGTTTTCGGAAACTTCTCAATACCGTTCCCCAACGTCACGGTTATCATGATCAACGTGAACCCGACCGACGGTAGTAATACCGAAGTTGGTCAGTATGATTGTTGGGCTGGACAACCTGCAGACAATCCGTGGGAAAACAGGTAATCCCACGCTTAGCCCCCCCCCTCGCGCGCCTGCGCGGGGGTCTTTTTTTAATCAAAAACTTAATCTAAAACATAGGGGATAAGCATAAAATTTCCTTCACCACCGATATATAATATAGAGAGGCGTGATGGCAGAAGAATAAAACATGAGTTTTCCCAATAGAACATTCAGGCTCGTCTGGAGCGTTTGTCTATTAATCGGACTTTCATTTTCCGGTCTTTTAATTGCGCGCGCTACTACCCCAAATCCAGGACACGCTTGGTCAGGAGTTGGTGACGGACTTTTTGCTACTACGGGTCCAACTGTGCTTCGCACTTTTACCTTCCCGGATGCTGACGCCACCATCCTGACTTCGCTTACAACAGACTTTGGTGGTGCAAACTCAACCATGACCGTTTGTAACACGGCCACTTGTGACACTCTTTCTCTAGCCACGAACACTGATGCCGACACTGTTTCAATTGGCGATTCCTTAGACACTCTCAACTTTGCCGGCACGACGGTTGCCACAACACTCACTACAACGAGCAGTGCTACTTTCGCTTCATCAACCACAAATAGCGACATACTGGCAATTAAGCCTCAATCTGGTACAGCTACAGCAACCTACACCGGAACAATCACTTCCGCGGATCTGGCGACTACTAATCGTACTTGAACCTTCCCAGATGCCACCGGTACAATCGCGCTGACCTCTGATCTCACATCTTCCGGCGGTTGGACAGATGGCGGAACGGACGTGCTCTTAACGACCTCGACGGATAACGTCGGCATAGGTGGCGCTTCTCTCGGCAAGTTATCAGTTGATGGCGACACTGACGAAATCCAACTCCTCATCCAAGGCAACGGAACGCAAACATCTAATCTCGCTGTCTTCGAAAATAGTTCCGGAACTGATCTCGTGACCATCTCCAATACTGGACTACTCACTTCAAACTCATGGTCAGACAACACAAACACCATTTCTACATTTGGCGGGCGAACAACTTTTAGAAAAGCTTCGGCCGGAGTTACAGAATTTGTAGTTAGTCCGAGTGGATCACAAGCATATGACACTGCTGTGTTGAAAATTTCCGGCAGTGACTATGGCGCAGACCAAACAAACAATTGGGGTATGCTGTTTGATAACTTTGGCTCAAACGGAGCTACCGGATTCACTCTTTCAAACATGGCCAATGCCGGATTATTAACAATGTCTAATAGCGGAAGTACAACAGGCTATCATGACTTCGTTCTTGGTATTCAAAATGGAACAGGTGCCGAGTCAGCAGTAGTAGAAGGCATTCGTCTTGATTCAGCGGCTACACCAGCAGTAGACTTTTTCGTCGACAAAGTCATCATCACCTCTGGCACGGGAAACATTTCAACAACTGGTGACATCGCGGTAAACGGCGGAGATGTAACCTCGACCAGCACTTTGAACCTAACATCAGCAACCTCAAGTGCGATCACCCTTGATTCTGGTACGACAGGTACGATCAACATCGGTACTGGAGCCTCCGGCAAGTCGATCAACATCGGCACGGACAACAGCAACGCCGATACGATTGGAATTGGTTCGGCTTTAGATACTTTGAGTATTGCCGCTACCACTTTTACTACAACACTCACCACAACGAGCAGCGCCGCTTTTGCATCATCGACTACAAACAGTGACGTTATCGCCATTAAACCACAATCCGGCACAGCTACCACAACCTATACTGGAACGATCACTTCAGCTGATCTTACAGCTGCCCGAACCTGGACATTGCCAGATGCCACCGGAACAATCGCGCTTACATCCGACATCGCTGGAGCCTTTGGCTGGACGGATGGCGGAACAGATGTAACGCTCACAACCTCTACAGATAATGTCGGAATCGGTGGCGCGTCACTCGGCAAACTATCAGTTGACGGTGACACGGACGAGATCCAATTGTTAGTCCAAGGCAACGGAACGCAAACTTCTAATCTCGCTGTCTTCGAGAATAGTTCCGGCACGGATCTTGTCACCATCTCAAATGCCGGCTTGCTCACCTCGAACTCATGGTCAGACAATACAAACACCATTTCTACTTTCGGTGGTCGCACAACCTTCAGAAAAGCTTCAGCTGGAGTAACGGAGTTTGTAGTCAGCCCAAGCGGAACACAGAGCTGGGACACTGCGGTACTAAAAATATCTGGAAGTGACTATGGCGCAGATCAAACAAACCAATGGGGAATGCTTTTTGATAACTTCGGCTCAAGTGGAGCTGGTGGTTTTAGCCTTACCAACATGGCTTATGCGGGATTATTAACCATGTCCAACAGCGGAGGCACCACCGGCTACCATGACTTGGTCTTTGGTGTGCAAAATGGAACCGGCGCTGAGTCGGCAGTAGTCGAAGGCATCCGTCTTGATTCAGCGGCCACACCAGCCGTAAATTTCTTCGTCGATAAAGTCATCATCACTTCTGGTACAGGAGACATTTCAACTACTGGCGACATCGCAGTGAATGGAGGCGACGTGACATCAACCGGCGCGCTCAATGTGACGTCTGCCACTTCGAACGCCTTGACACTCGATTCCGGCACGACGGGTACGGTCAATATCGGCACAGGAACTTCCGGTAAAACAATCAACATCGGCACGAGCAACTCTAACGCTGACACCATCGCAATCGGTTCTGCGCTTGATACTCTCTCAATTTCTTCCTCTGCCTTTGCAGTCTCTACCGCGGGCGTTGCCTCTGGACTCACCGGGCTTACCTCAACGGGAAACCTCACCTTCACCGGTGCAAATATTACTGGCGCTTCCCCACTTGTATTTGATGGGGCCACCGCTGATGCCGTGAAAACAACTTTTGCAATTACAGATCCAATACTCATCAGCAAAATCATAACGTTCCCTAACGCAACAGGCACCGTTGCTCTAACGTCAGACTTAGCGATTGCTGGCGGTTCGAGCCGACGGCGGAACAGACATAACGCTCACAACCTCAACCGATAACGTCGGGATCGGTGGCGCATCACTTGGCAAGTTATCCGTCGACGGCGACACTGACGAAATTCAATTGTTGATCCAAGGAAATGCCACCCAAACCTCTAACCTGGCGGTTTTCGAAACAAGCGCGGGCACTGACCTCTTTGCGATTTCAGGAGCGGGTGAATTAACACAAACCTACACCGGCGCAGGCAACGCATCTTCCATCACGTCCACCACTACTACCAATGGATCTAAAGGCTTAATAGTATCAAATACTGGCGTTGTAACAGGGAGGGGTTACGCGGGATTCTTCTCTAAAACTGGAGCATCCACAACCAACGTTGGTCTTTATGCCTCCGCCTCCGGGGCAACAGATAATTACGCGGCCATTTTTGACTCTGGGTACGTAGGAATCGGGACCACAAGTCCTATTGCAAAATTGAACATTCAGGGTTGGTGGGCTCAAACCCTAATGGACGGCGATAGCCTTGCCATAAGAAAACCAAACTACGCCGGTGGCGGATGGGCCAGAACTTTGATGGACTTCCAAGAATATGACGGCTCAACTCTAACAAGCATGGGAGCATTTGGCTCAAATAATACATTCGTTTACGGATATATTGGAGCTGCGTACAATGACACTACTTTCCAATGGTACCCAGATAAAAGCGTAGCCTTCAACGGTAGCGTCGGTATCGGCGACACCAGTCCGGCTGCCGCTTTCGTGGTTGGCAACGGAGACCTGTTCCAAGTAACTTCCGCCGGAATCATTGCCGCCGCCACCGGGATCACTTCAACGGGTAACGTCAACTTCACTGGAGCAATTCTTACCGGCGCTTCGCCGCTCTCTTTTGACGGTGCAACGGCAGGTGGCATCAAAACGATTTTTGCCATTACCGATCCTACCGTTGCAGATAAAACAATCACCTTCCCAAATGCCACCGGTACTGTTGCTCTGACTTCCGACCTAGCAATTGCCGGTGGTTGGACAGATGGCGGAACTGACGTAACTCTCACAACCTCAACCGACAACGTCGGAGTAGGTGGTGCGTCGCTCGGCAAGCTATCAGTGGATGGTGATACTGATGAAATTCAATTTTTGGTACAAGGAAACGCGACTCAAAATGCGAACCTAGCTGTTTTTGAAAATAGTTCAGGCACAGATCTAGTTACCATCGACAGCCTGGGAGCAATCGCTCAAACATACGCCGGCACTGCGTCAACCGCCACCACTATCTCCATGACCAACCTTACTTACGGCAGCGGACTACTAGTCATCGGAAGTGGAGCGGCGATGCAAAGTGGAGGGAATCTATTAAACCTCTCCATGGGTGCAGCCACCCAAGGACAGGCAATATCTATTGCCACTACCGGTATCTACACAGATACCTCTGGAGTCATAAACATGTTTGCAGGCTCTCTCACAAGTGGCATAGCAGAAAATATCGAAATCAGCGGACTCACAACAGGCACAGGAATTAACGTTACTGGCGGCTACTCAATGGCGACTGGAAGCGAACTGTTAAATCTCAACATGGGCGCGGCAACTGCCGGAAACGGAGCTATCGTTACTACAACTGGCATCTATACAGGAACTGGACTTGCGACGCTCACCGCCAACTCCGCCACGACCGGCACGGGCGAAGCCATCTCCATGACAGGTGTTACAACCGGTACCGGCCTTTCTATCACCGGCGGTTCGAGCATGACGACCAACGGCGAGTTGCTTGATCTCACAATGGGAACTGCCGCAGCTGGCAATGCGATCAATATTACCTCAACTGGAGTCTATACCGGCACTGGCATCATAAAAGCAAATGCTAACATCCTTACCTCGGGAACGCTCCTTGCCCTTTCTTCACCTAGTTCCGCTCAGTCCACAGCAATATTTCTTGACCTAGCTCAAACGGGGGTAACAACTGGTTTCAGTGGAAATCTAATCAATCTATCCTCTACCGCAACGACCGGTGCAGCAAAATTCATAAACTTAACAGCCGACTCTTCCACCGTCGGAATTGGAGAAAACATTTCCATGACCGGCCTCACCACAGGCACCGGTCTTTCTATTACCGGCGGATCAAGCATGACGGCTAATGGAGAACTCATCTACCTAAACACGAGCACAGCTGCTACCGGAAGCGCGATCAACATAGACAACGCCGGAACTTACACCGGCACCGGTCTCATAGATCTCTCTGCAACCGGAATGACCACCGGTACCGGACTTGCCATCACCGCGGGTGGATTACTAGGCACCGGCGGAAGACTCACGGAACTTGACATGGGGACATCGACAGCTGGTAACGCGATCAATATAGACGCTATATCAAATTGGTATGAAGGCACCGGTCTGATAGCAATGACTGCCCCCTATTTAGATCAGGGCACGGCACTCTCCATAAACTCCGGCACAGTAGGTGACAATATGGCCGATGCTGGAGAACTAATTGACCTCCAATTAGGTCCAAGCAGTATTGGACACGGAATAAAAATAACTGATAGTGGCGCATATACAGGAACTGGTCTTATCCTGATAACGGCCAACGGACTCACTACAGGTAAAGTCATCAACATTCCGCACACCACATCCGTCATTGCGTCCGGTGGTTCATTAATTAATCTTTCATCTACATCCATTGACACCGCTACAACATCCGGCTCCCTTCTTAACCTATCCTCCACTGCATCTACAGCCGGCACACAATTCTTACAAACATATTCCGGACTGACCACTGGCATCGGACAAAGCATAGTCAGCAACGCACTCACCTCCGGCAAACTTCTTTCATTAGCTTCCTCTTCAACAGGTCAAACAAGCGGAACTTTTCTTGATATCGCTCAAACTGGCGTTACAACAGGCTATACAGGAAACCTCCTGAACATCAGTTCCTCTAGCACGACGGGTGCTGCAAAATTCTTAAATATCCTCGCCGATGCGTCAACTGTGGGCACCGGGATTGAACTCTCAATGGATGCGCTCACCACCGGAAAAGGAATCAACATAACCTCAACGAGCGCAGGACAAACATCAGCCAGTCTTCTGAATATCGCTCAAACCGGCGTAACTACTGGCTTCACGGGCAGCTTAGTCAACATCAGCTCGTCATCTACCACTGGCGCTGGATCAAAGTTTTTAAACATCGTTGCCGATGCGTCAACAGTAGGTACAGGCATAAACCTCTCAATGGCGGCAATGACTTCTGGAGTTGGAATCTCCATCACCGGGAGCGGAGCGAGTATGTCAACTGGAAAACTAATCGATCTTCAACTGGGGGCCAATACTACAGGCAATGGCCTAGCCATAGTATCATCAGGTGCGTATTCCGGAGCAGGAATTATTTCGATCACCGCTGATAGCGCTACAAATGGGACAGGAGTTTATATATCGATGACCGGAAGAACGGGAGGTCAGGCACTCGCCATAATAGGAGGTACGGGTATGGCGAATGGTACATACTTAGCTAATCTTGACCTGGGCGCCGCAACAGCAGGGGCAGGGTTTATTGCACAAACTTCAGGAGCATACACAGGCACCGGACTTGGAATCATTTCAGCGCCGAACGCAACATCAGGAGAAATGCTCTTAATTTCCAGCAGCGGTCTCACCTCATCTGGACATGCTATTAGCATAGTTTCTGGATCGACCAGCGGAGGCATCATCATTGCAGGAAACGGCAATACTGCAACATCTATTGACGCGGATGGGCAGGTCAGAATTGGATTCTCTACAACGACTAGCTCTGTAGCGGTCTGTTCGACGCTCGGTGCCGGAGCCGCTCCGGTCTCCGGAACATCATATTTCCTTCGAGATTGTGCCGGAACAATCACCGCTGACTATGCTGAAATGTACCCAGTAGAAACTGGAATTGAGTATGGAGATATTTTAACCACCGGCACAACTCCAATCAGCGTATACGCAGCACTCCCAGACGGTAGTGGCCTAGACCCGACTAACGCTATCGGTAGCGTAACCTCCTTAGTAAAATCTGTCAGCGAATACCAAGCAAACATAATCGGCATCGCCTCAGATAACCACGGCGATTTCTCGAGTGCCGGTTACAACGTAATGGATGCCGATAACCCCATGCCCGTCGCCCTTAACGGTCGCGTCCCAGTCAAGATTGCGAACACCTCCGCCCCAATCGTCGCCGGCGACTACATCACCACCTCAAGTGAAGCTGGCAAAGGCATGAAAGCTACACTGTCCGGCGTTGTTATCGGTAAAGCACTCGAATCATGGATCCCTGACAACGGCCAAGCGACCGTCATGGTTTTCGTCGAGCAGGGATACAGTACCGGCTCCGGAACCGACCTCGCAGAAATGTATTACTCGACAGATGAAACTATCGCGAAGGGCGACCTCGTTCGCATTGACGACAACATTCACGCCGGCGTAGCAAAAACAAACGGTACTTACGACGGAACTATCCTCGGCATTGTCGCTAGCCGACCAGGTCTCGTGCTTCACGATCCAAAAGAAGCACATGAAGGCACAGCAGTACTCGTTGCTCTTGTTGGTCGAGTGCCTGTCAAAGTAACTACCGCTAACGGAGATGTTCATGCTGGCGACCTACTTACTTCCTCAGCTATTCCAGGAGTAGCCATGAAAGCTACCGCCGGCGGTCGAGTGATTGGTCAGGCGCTCTCTTCATACACAGACGCCGGTGAAGGAATAGTGCAGGTATTTATTAATAATTCTTACGCCCCGACAGAAGTCTTTGCGCAGATAAATGCAGGTGCTTCAGTCACTAATCCAACTGTCGATCCAGTTGCCCCGGCATTCGTCACCACTGCCGATTTCGCTACAGCTCTCAATGAGATGAACAGTAGTTTGAACGCGCACGTTGCAAACGAGCTTATCATCACGGACGCTCTCTCGGCTGGTGTATCTGGTCTTAATGATCGAGTCACCACCCTCGAAACCACCGTTTCCGCCAATGTTTCTGCACTTGCGGACGTTTCGACCCGTTTAATTGCGCTAGAACAAAATAGCCTAAGCCTTACTAGCCTGAATTTGCCTGGCGCCTTAGAAGTTACTGGTACCACAAAACTCACCGGCGGATTACAGGTTGATTCGATAAGTTCTATCGGTTCTTCGATCAACTTCGCATCCGACATCAATCTCATCGGTCGCCCACTCTTTAATAAGGACACAGGTGGCTTTGCGATTATCCACACCGGCGACACGTTCGTTCGCGTCACGTTTGAAAAGCCTTATGTCACTACGCCGGTTGTCGATGCATCCGTGACTTTCAATGCTATCACTGATGAAATCGTGGCCGCGCAAGCTGAAGCTGATTATTTCGCGAGCGGAATGCACCTCATCGTAACCAGAAAAGACGTAACGGGATTCACCATCATGTTGAATGCCCCGGCAACTACAGACCTGTCGTTCAACTGGATCGCGCTTGCCATTACGGATGCGAGAACGGATGAGTCGGTAGGGTCGACGCTTGGGTCGACCCCGACACCGGTTGTTGCTGGCGCTACTGATCCTGCGCCTATTGATCCGACACCAATCCCAGATCCAACTCCGGTAGTTGATCCAGCACCAATCATTGATCCCGTTCCCGTCGATCCAACACCTGTCGTAGACCCAACCCCAATCATCGATCCAGCCCCAATCGTTGACCCCGCTCCGATCGATCCAGTATTGGTCGACCCAATACCTGCCCCTATCGATCCGGCTCCGATTATTGATCCCGTGCCAGTCGATCCAGCCCCTGTAATCTAAACCGTCGCTCAGTTTTAGAACGCGTGGTAGCATTATGCAGTATGAAAACAATTTCAAAGGCTAAGCCTGACTCTATGAACAAACTCACGGTCATCGGTCTCCTTATATTTGCCCTGGCATCCGTAGGCGGAAACGTTTTTCTTGGAGTGAAGTATTTCTCCGCACCAAAAGTAATCAGCGTGCTTGATGAAAATCAAAAAATTATTGCTGACGTGGGTAAACTCATGGAACTACCAACTGACGAGTTGCCGACTGTAGCTAAAGTCGACGATCCGCAGCAACTCATAGATCAAGGCGTGTTCACTAAAGTTCAAAAAGATGACACGGTGCTTATTTATCCAAAAGCTAAGCGAGCTATTCTTTACCGCCCAAGCACCAATAAAATTATCGAGGTGGCCACCGTGAATATCACTGATACACCACCAGCGGCTACGAACGGGTCGACGCTTGGGTCGACCCCAACGCCAACGACGCCACCGGCTCCCGCGCCAATCCCGGCACCTGCCCCAACACCCACCCCTACGCCGTAGGCCCTTCTGGTGTACGGGCTTGGCGCCGCCAAGCCCTTACGTATGATTACATCCAAACCAATCATTCTCTACGCGGCATTGATAGGCCTTCTTTTTGGCATGCCTTTTCAAGCGCTCGCCGGCACTCTCTCTTGCTCGGTAACAACCTCATGCCCAACGGGCACTGTGCTTTACCGCCTTTATGATCCGAACGGCAATCACGCCGAGATGCCCAGCCAATCACTCTATACATATATGGTGTGCTGCACCGGCGTCGCTGGCCTGGGCAATAGCTGTGCTACTGGCGTGAACGCAGTTGTCGTCAAACTTTCGAGCACAACAAATGCACACATAGAACAAAACTCCCAGTCCAACTATTCCGGTAATGACGCCTGCTTATCAGTCGATGCTGGTGGCTCGGTCTCGGTTGGTTATCAAGCCACTAATTGCAGCGGCTACGATACAACCATTGGCTCAATGACAGCGGTAACCAATAGCCACGTTGGGGATGGCGCCGCCTATGCCGTCAAAATCTGCGCGACCGCCCTACCGCCACAGACATTAACCTTCAACGTCTCAGATAACACGATCGGATTCGGAACACTTTCCGCAATTGTTCCCAGGTATGCAACGGGAGACGCCCAAGGGTCAGGCGCGGAAGTAGAAGCGCATACCTTAGCGATCAGTACATCAGCAGCAAACGGCTACACGCTCACAATTAGAGGCACAACTCTTGCGGACGGTGGGAATGTCATAACCCCGATAGGCGGAACTAACACAGCCCCAATCCCCGGGTCAGAACAGTTCGGCTTAAGGCTAGTGGCAACTGGTGGATCAGGTACGGTAACTTCCCTGTATGGAGCTTCAGGATTTGCTTTCAATGCCACTGACTCTACTACCATCCAAGTAGCCACAGAGAATCCTGGAGATGAAGTGACCACCACATACTCAGCACGCTATCTTGCAAACATTACAAACACCACACAACCTGGAAGTTACGCAGCCACACTCACCTATATAGTAACGGGATCATTTTAATTTTTTCCGTACGTATCGTAAGAATGTTATAAACAACCCGCCTTATATTTTACTAACATAAATTATTTGAGTGCTATAATGCTAAGTATTAATTACCAGGATACAATATTGATATGCGCACACCGTCATTTAAAAAAAGTTTTAGGTCTGGTGTCAGCCTTATAGTGGCGACTACCGCCATGATCGCCGGACCGCTTCTCCAGATTGGCGCACTTACTCAATACGCACACGCCGCTACCCTCACCACAATGTCAGATACCATGACTGATCAGGCTCCATCAGCAGAATCAACCCATACGATCAAATGGACAACGGCCGGCCAAAACGTAACCGGAGACACTGTGATTATTGATTTCGTTGCGGCAGACTTCGTTCCCTCGGGAACATGGGCTACTACGGACTTCGCCCTTACTGACATTGGCGGGGGTCGCACAGCTACCGCTCCTGTATCTGTTGGCACTTACCTAATCCCAGGAACATGTTCCTCCGGCGCAACTAATTATATTGTTGATGTTGATGCCACGAGCGGTTCATTCCGCATCACATTTTGTGCCGGCTGGACCGCAAGCACGGCCGCTAACCTAACCACCTTCGTGATCGATGCCGATGCTCTGGCGACCGGCGGTATCATGACAAACAGTGCATCGAACGTTGAATCATCAGTAGTGAACATTGCCTACGCTACTTCCAACTCAGACAGTGGTATGTTGGCCATCGTCGTTGAATCACTGGCAAACGTAAACATCACTGCCACGGCTGCCGTTGGACCAACACTCACTTTTAACGTCAGCGACAACACAATTGGCTTTGGAACGCTAAGTTCAGTGGCCGCTAGATACGCTTCGCCTGATACGCTTGGAAGTGCCCTCTCCACAACCGTCGCGCACACATTCTACGTTGATACTAACGCGACCGGCGGATATATTGTCACATTCAAAGGGGCTACACTAACATCCGGTGGTAACACCATCACTGCGATCGGCAGTTCGAACACCGCATCCACCCCAGGAACAGAACAGTTCGGACTGCGGGCTACGGTAGCCAGCGGTAGCGGAACAGTAACGGCTCCGTATGCAGCGGCTGGATTTGCCTTCACGGCAGGTACCACACAACCAGTAGCGTCATACACCGGAGTTGATGCAGGCACTACTTTTAACGCCATTTATCTGGCCAACATCACCGGTGCCACGGAAGCCGGTGCTTACTCAACAACCTTGAAATACATTGCTACCGGAACTTTTTAAGCAATTAACTGAAAATACCGCCGAAAAGGCGGTATTTTTTATACACAGAATTTCACAAATTCATCATAGACACGAGCCGTCATACCTGAGAAAATGCAACTTAGAACATATGAAATACCTGTCTCTCAGCTTTCTCGGTGCGTTACTCGGCCTCTGTCTGTCAGTACAAAGCGCATTCGCAATTACCGTATCTCCAGTGAAAATAGAGGTGTCTGGGGATCCTGGACATGCAGTTACCGGAGAACTAGAGCTGTTCAACGGCGAAAAAAATGCCGTAACTCTCTACTCATCTTTTGAAAAATTTGAAGCCCAAGGAGAAACCGGCAACCCTGTCTTCACCCCCGGAACGGAAGATCTTAGTACGTGGATTCAAGTCACTCCCAGTATCACTCTCCAGCCGATGGACCGAGTAAAGCTCCCCTTCCGTATCACCATCCCGGCTGACGCCACCCCAGGCGGACACTTTGCAGCAATATTCTGGAATAATGCGCCACCAACTGACTTACAGAATAGCGAGGTGAGAGTCGGTTCTAAAATTGGCATATTAGTCTTACTGAAAGTTTCCGGGGAAGTAACTGAATCTGGTAATTTCATTGGATTTGGCACTGAAAATGATCAAACATTTTTCACCTCGCCTCCAGTAAATTTCTGGTATCGATTTCAAAATGCCGGTTCAGATCGGGTGAAACCAACTGGAACTATTCTTATCAAGAATACTTTCGGCCTAAAGGCTACTGAATTCAACGCTAACCCAACAGATGGCAACGTGCTACCGCAAAGCATTCGTCGATTAACAGCTTCGTGGCTAGAAAAAGATCACTGGGATAATGTAGTAAAAATACCAGACGATAAAAGCTTTCTATCGCTCGCGTCCTACGAATTACAGCATTTTCATTTCGGTCGCTTTACCGCCCACCTCAATCTTGAGTATGGCACCGAAGGAAAGATAGCTTACGCAAAAGTCTCTTTCCTGATGATTCCATGGCATGCGCTCATCATAGTCATTCCCACGCTCTTCATCATCTTTATTCTTGGTATAATCTTCTTGAAGCGGTATAACCGTTGGATTATTCGCCAAGCAAATGCGAAAACGCAGGGTTAATCACAAGCATAAAGGACTTCTCGTCATCGCTCTCGCCGCCTTATTATTAGCGGCGGGAGTTTGGCATCTTGTCGAGTTAACCCGCGCTGATCCACCACCAGTCGAAATAGATGTCACAATTTCAACTATGGTTCTTGGCTGCGGCGACGGCATAGTCGAGCTAGGCGAAGATTGTGACGGAACAGAGATGAACGGACACACCTGCGCAACAGAGGGCTTCTTATACGGCTCTATCAGCTGTCAGGCTAGTTGCGTAGTCCAAACCTCAGCCTGCACTATGGCCACACCAAGTGGAGGAGGTTCTACACCAGTCGTCCCGGTCTCCTCGACCAAAGAAATATTTACGGGTTACGCATCTCCGGAAAGTACCGTAAACATCTTTAAAGATGGTATTGTCGTCGCTACCGTTACAACAGATGCAACCGGAGTATTTTTCGCCCAAATCAATAATGTGACAAATGGTAATTACATATTCGGTTTTCTAGCGACTGATGCTTCCGGCAACGCTTCTGCCTTTTCTACCCTAAATATTACGGCCAGTGGAGGAATTGCTACGAATGTAGATATGCTACTTTCGCCAATAATGGTTCCGATGATATCGCCTGGGACAACCGGAAATTCAGTCATGATGTCAGGCAGTACCGCTCCCAATGCTAGTGTAAAAGTATCGCTGTATTCACCGCTAGGAATATCGCTATCGAATCAGACCGTGTCAGCCGATGACCAGGGGCTCTACATGGCAATGTTCGATGCATCTTTGTTAACTACGGATGGAGTCTATACAGATATTGATCAAGCATCACTGGGCACACTAACTAGCGACTTCAGTCTCCCTGGCCTATTTACCGTTGGTGCCCCTGTCCCTCTCTACATGCCCGGTGACTATGACGAAAACTTGAGAGTAAATTTGGTCGACTTTTCGATTGCCATGTACTGGTACAAATGGCCACTAACCGACGCTTTCAAAATTCTTGAACTTCGACACGGCAATGGAGACGGTCTCTTGAACTTGATCGACATCAGCATTATGGCTTACTGGTGGACTGGATAATTCTATGCACTCCCCTGCAAAAAAAATTATCGTCATCATCGTTTCACTCACCGCTCTTCTGGCGCCGCATTTACTTTTCGCTGCCCAGGTTACCGTATTGCCGGGAAGTAAAGCGGTCATTCAAACGGCCGAATTTCAAACTGACGTCACAATCGATACTAATGGCGAATCAATTAATGTCTTTTCGGGAAAAATTGTTTTTCCGAGTGATATTGTCGAACTAAAAGAAATTCGAAGTGGCAACTCAATAGTAAATTATTGGGTCGAGGAACCAAAAAATGTGAACGGCGAAATCGCCTTCGCCGGCATGACGCCTGGAGGCTACAACGGCAATCACGGGGTAATCTTTTCACTCATCTTCACCGCTACTGCCCAAGGTCAAGGGAGTATAGTCGTTAAAGACCCACTGTTCCTAAAGAACGACGGCAAAGGAACCTCGGCTAACATCAATATCAGCAATTCGATCCTCACCGTTCTTGCGCCAGACCAAAGACGGAACATCGTCGTCCCGCCAATTACTGATACAACGCCACCTGAACTCTTCGCCCCGGAAATTTCACGCTCCCCGTCAATCTTAAACAATGCTTGGCTACTATTCTTCAGCGCGCAAGACAAAGGATCTGGCATTGGTCACTATGAAATTCAAGAATATCAAAACGGCCTATTCAGCTTCTTCGCCCCATGGCAGATAGCGTCAAGCCCGTACTTGCTCAAAGATCAATCGGCCAGCAGCCAACTCAATGTTCGTGCAATAGATAAATCGGGAAACATTCGCACCGTTCATGTCTCGCCCCTTCATGCGCCGGTTTGGTACCTCAATATAATAAATTGGTTCGTTGTTATTGGTATACTGGCGCTGATCGTTACCCTGAAAACGGTACTATGGCGAAAGCGTGGAAAAATTTCCTCTTAGGTTTTACCGCGCTCTTATTTTTCTTGCTCGGCACGTTACCGAATACTAGCCAAGCAGCTGGCTTCTTGTTTTCGCCGTCATCCGGCACAGGAACTGTCGGCGTTCCGCTAACTGTTACCGCAATCCTGAACACAAACGGCGTCATTGCGAACGCGGCTGATGCGTCTATTTCATTTCCGCCTAGCTTACTGAATGTTTCTTCTGTTTCAAAAACTGGCTCCGTCATGGCGCTCTGGATCCTCGATCCTACGTTCTCCAACAGCACCGGAGAAATCACTTTCACCGGTGGCACGCCTCGTCCTGGTTTCAGCGGCTCATCGCTCACTCTCGCTACCATCACCTTTATCCCAAAGGCCGCAGGAACAGCCACCATCTCTTTCACGGGAGTATCCGTCTTATCAGGCGACGGCCTAGCAACTGAGCTCTTAAACAGCCTCGGATCCGCAACATTCGTGATCAACGCTGCGCCACCTCCCCCGCCACCACCTCCGCCGGTAGTCGTAGTCCCGCCACCAGCACCACCGCCAGTAATCATTTACGTTCCAGTTCCAGCAGTAACTCCGCCAGCTCCGCCACCAGCTCCCCCAGCCCCACCTCCAGAACCCGTAGTCTGTCCACCAACGGGCACGGGCTATGTGCCACCGTCGACAATACCGACCGAACCACCGATTGCTCCAATAGAAATACCCGCCCCACCTACAGTGGCCGAGTTAGTAAATCTTGTTCCAACCTCAATCCCAGAACTAATTACTACGCCCGCGCAAATTTCGGCTTCATTTGATAGCGCAGCCACGGCCATGAGCAACATAGTCGGTAAAACAATAACTAGGTTCCTACAACCGGCACCGGTTGCACCAATCGTGGACAAACAAGGCAACCTCCAATGTCCAGCCGCCTCAGCTATCACTATAACTCCCCCATCAGATGGTGGTTGGTTAGCATATCTTATTGCCGGACTCGCCGGTATCATCATCGGCTACCTCCTCAGAGAGTTGATCGAAAAGAAAAAGAAACGCAAAGAGCTTAAAGCCAAACCTACTCAGCCAAAAATCGTTCCGCCTCCAAAGCCGCCATACATCCCGTTCCCGCCGCGGTAATCGCTTGACGGTAGTGCGGATCCATAACATCCCCACAAGCAAACACGCCGGGGATGTTTGTTTTTGTAGATTTGCCTTCCGTCACAATATAGCCCTTTTGGTCGAGGGTGATCGAATTCGTGAATAATTCAGTATTCGGCTTGTGACCAATCGCGACAAATAATCCTTGAGTCGCAAACTCGCTCATCTCACCCGTCTTCGTGTTCTTCAGTTTTAATGCACGAATACTTGCATCGCCGAGTACTTCTTCGACCGTCGAATCCATCAAAAATGAAATCTTCGGATTATTCTTCGCGCGGTCAAGCATGATTTTCGAGGCTCTAAAAGATTCGCTCCGGTGAATAATCGTAATCTTGCTCGCAAACCGGGACAAAAAGTTAGCCTCTTCCATAGCGCTGTCTCCCCCGCCAACTACGACAATTTCTTTACCGCGGAAAAAGAATCCGTCACATGTTGCACACGCAGAAACACCCTTGCCCTGGAATTCTTTTTCGCCAACACAACCAATCCACTTCGCACTCGCGCCCGTCGAAATAATGATCGAGTCCGTGGTTATTTCTTTGCCGTTTTCGCTCTTGATGGCATATGGCCTGGTCGAAAAGTCCACCGAGGTGACAACATCTTGAAAAACTTCTGTTCCAAATTTCTCCGCCTGCTTCTTCAGCTTGTCCATGAGCTCGACGCCCAAAACTCCGTTTGGTTCCCCCGGCCAGTTCTCAACTTCACTCGTCAGCATTAATTGTCCCCCGGGTTCGCGCCCCGCAAACAACACCGGCTTCAACATGGCTCGCGCCGCATAAATCGCCGCCGTGTAACCAGCAGGTCCCGAACCAATGATAACAAGAGAGTGGTGATTCATAGTTGCCAAAGTCTAGCACGCCCTCCTCGAACAACAAACTACAAAATACACACACCTCAAAACTAAACCGCCCCAGGTCATTAAGACCCGAGGCGGAGGACGAGAGAGAACGATCAGCCGGTCATGAGCGACCAGGCGTAGAGGCTGGACGGGTGATCCTGGTAGTCCCAATTGATCATGGCACCGTAGATGCCTTCCCGCGGACCGGCCAGGATAAAGCCGGTAACGGTGCGGAAGTCGTTGGAGCCAGGATAGAACCCGCGGAACCACGTACGGCTGTCGGAGTCGGTCTGCAGCGCGACCAAGCGGAGCTTGATCTCAGCTCCACCCTGGTACGGAAACACTTCCCGCACATCTTCGAGCTTCTCGCGCCGGATGACGGACAAACGCTCTTTGTGAGGTACCCGGCTGGTCTGAAGCGCACAGTTCGGAAGTGTAATCGCCGGTTGCCCGGTGATGTAGTGGAGCGAACACGTGTTGTTCGCGAGAGATCCTCGCTGGTCGAACGGCGTGCTGATCACCTCCTTCCCCGGACCGTTGCGCTGGGCAGGAACGAGAGCATCCCAGGCATAGTCGATCGGCGGTTCTCCCCGATGATCCCACACTGTCACTACGCCATACGGGTACGCCTGCTCCTTCTTCAGGTAGAGAAACCCGCTCACCAGGTTGCGCTGTTCGCTGTAGGACGTGTAGCCCTCAAAGTGCACCACACCCGCTACTCGGTTCACGCGCACCTTCGTGATGTGCGCGTTGAGCACGGTCCACTGGAAGTCAAACCGTCTCGGCTCCACGGAAGAACGCGTCATGGGATTCGTGTAGCGCTCCATCTGCGGCGCTGTTGCATGGCGCATGTGCGCAAGGTTGAGGTCAAAGCTCAGCCGCTCCGACACTCCGTCAACATTACCGATGAGGGCGAGGAACTCCGCGAAATTCTCCACCGTACGAATAACAGACACACACCCAGCAGCCCGATCAAGAACCTGTGACATGAAACCTCCAACAGTGAACGTGAACCGTGGCATTAGATATGAAAAAGTAGTTTTCGTCAACCAAAAACGCCCCTTTCGGGGCGCCATTGGCAATCAAACTAACCAATAATCTGCTTAACTCTTTCCTTGAATGTTTCTTTGCTCATCGCTCCAGAGAATCTGCCAACTTCGCTTCCGCCCTTCATAACTACGAAGGTAGGAATCGACAAGACATTGAAACGCATGGCCAGCTCCTGAGCATCATCTACGTTTACTTTAGCGAATGATACTTCAGTCATCTCGTTGCTCAGCTCCTCGATCATTGGGCCCATCAAGCGACACGGTCCGCACCAAGTAGCCCAGAAGTCGACAACTACAGGAGTTGTAGATTGAGTGATCTGTGAATCGAAGTTTGCGGTTGTAAGATCCATAATTTTACACGGCTAATGTTCTAGCTTGTAATTCCTCTTTATACGCCTCGAGTGTATCACCAACTTCAATCTTGGTCTTGCCCTGGAAGGACAGTCCGCAGTCTTGACCGGCGAGCACGTCTTTAACTGTTGATTTACCGCTCTGCAAAGCCTCAATTCTTCCTTCGCCCATGATGTTACCGGCACGAAGGATACGGACAACCGCACCAGGAACAAATTTACCCTTCTTAACTTTAGCACCGACAATCTGTCCCTTATCCGTCTTCTTGAAGAGGGCGAGCACTTCACCTGTACCAAGTTCCGTGTAGATATTCTCAGACGGAATAAGTTTCTTCAAACGTTCAACTATGTTCTCAAAGATTCTGTAAATAACTGTATGTAGCTCTACATCAACATTCTTTGTTCTAGCTGCATCAGCGGCCGTAGTGCTAGCTTTTACGTTGAATCCGTAAATAACTGCCTGGGAACCTTCTGCTCGGTCAACGTCTACATCAGTAATGTTCCCGAGTCCTTTGTGAACGATCTTCACACCAACGTGCGGGTTCTCAATCTTTTCAATCATACCAACAAGCGCTTCAAGCGAGCCAAGTACGTCAGCCTTCACCATGAGGTTCAAATATACCTTCTTGCTTCCGGCGTCTTCCGTGGTGTCAGCGGCCTTAGCCATCTTAGTACCAATATCCTGCGCACCACTCTTGTGCTTCACGTCCTGGCGAACATCTTCTAATTCATCTGGATTTTCTGGCACTTCAAGGATGTCGCCAACTGACGGCGCAACTTTGAAACCAAGAATTTTTACTGGTGTAGAAGGCAACGCTTCTTTGATCGTCTTGCCGTCGTAAGTCGTCAAAGCACGAACCTTACCGTATAAGAAACCGCCAACGCTCAAGATGTCGCCGACTCGGAGAGTTCCAGTCTGAACGATAATAGTCGCAATTGGTCCTTGGCCTTTGTCGATTTTGGACTCGATAATAGTTCCAAGTGCTTTACGATCTGGATTAGCAACAACGTTATCCTTCTCCATGTCAGCAACGAGCAATAGAACGTCAAGCAGCTGATCAATATGCAAATTCTTCTTAGCAGAAATTGGGACGCAAATAGTTTTGCCACCCCAATCTTCAGGAACAAGTCCAGCCTCGGCCAGCTGGCTCTTTACTAGCTCCATGTTAGCATTGTCTTTGTCGATCTTGTTGATCGCGACGATGAATGGCAACTTAGCGGCCTTGATAATATCGATCGCTTCTTTAGTTTGTGGCTGTACACCGTCATCCGCTGCTACAACTAGAATAGCGATGTCCGCAACTTTTGCACCACGGGAACGCATGACCGTGAACGCTTCGTGACCTGGGGTATCAATAAATGTCAGCAAACGTTCATTGCGAACAACTTGGTACGCACCAATGTGCTGTGTGATTCCACCAGACTCGCCAGCAACAACGTTTGCCTTTCGAATAACGTCCAAGAGCGAAGTCTTACCGTGGTCAACGTGACCCATGACAACGATAACTGGTGGACGAGCTGCAAAGTGCACACCCTCTCCACGCTCATCTTCACGCGCCTTTGCCAGGCGATCTTCACCGGCACCAAGGAGAGATTCCGTTACAACATCTTGAGGCTCAGCAATAAATCCCAAATCTTCCGCAATAATAGAAGCAGACTCGTAGTCGATCGGTTCATTCAAGGACGCCAAAATTCCAGAACGCATCAGTTCCTGCATCACTTTCTGCACCGGTAAGTTCAAGAGAGTAGAAAATTCGCGCACCGTAATTTTACCTGGGATCTTTACATGTTCAGCCGTACCAGAAAGAACAGACGCCTTCTTTTCTAGGCGAGACTTCTGATCTTCCATTTTCTTCTGGAGATACTGGCGCTTTTTCAAATCCTGCCAGGCGTTCTGGATCTTTCCAACGTCCCGATCTGGAATCTTCAAAGCCTTACCTCCAATGTCAAAACCAAGCTCCGGTAGCTTGGATCTCAATTCTTCTGTGGACACCCGTAGGCGCCGTGCTAATTCAGAAATGTTCATGGCAAGAGAATACGGGAAACAGGCTGTAAAGTCAAAAAAGTTATGGGGCGAATGTCTCCAACTGAATCACCCCCGTATCAGCCCCACAGGAACCAACTTCGATCATATCGTTATGAGTGGTAACAAAGTAACCGGTACCGAAGAGACCGAAAACAGAATGTGCAGGGTCACTTGGCGCGTCTTCGGGCTTATTGAAGATTTCCTCGGGAGGTAGGCAGTCGTCGGCGACCTCGACATCCGGGCAGAATCTCCCCCAATCGCCGGAACAGGAAGTACCGGTACCAAGGAGGAACTTTGCGCCGTCCCGACCATGCAACCGGCGAAGTAAAGCGTCGTATTTGTCACTCTTTTGCTGAGAAAGCGTGAGAATGGAGGTCATAACCCTTCTGACGTCATCGCTCCTCTTCATGTCCCTCACAATAGACAACGAATATATCGGATTCACTGCAATGATAATCACGATAGTCGTTACTAAAAGCAATCCAATGGCCATTAGATAGTCGAGTCTAGTTCCGCGCATGTAGTGGCCATGAGGCATATGGTTGCATTATAGCTGATTTTTCGCTAAGGTAAGGGTGGTACCAAAGGAGGTCCCATGCCAGATGACGCAGATCCCGATTCCGCTCACAAGCGGTTCGCCACGAGCGCCGGTCGGTACGGGGTAACCCTCGTGGTACGTACCGTCGGAAGAGGCCTGATTGCAGGCACCGTGAAGGTTCGAGACGTTGTCACGGAACGCGAAGTTGATGACATAGGCACGGACGAGATCACGCTCGAGTCCGAATCCGTCAGAACCCCTCGTGACGTAGCCAGCTGGCTCATCAACGAAGCGTTACCGGAAGTGATCAAGAGTAGAAAACTGTCTGCGCTCATCACCGAACGAATCGGATCCATTCGAACGGCGTTCGGAAGGATTGAGACGCAACTGCTCAATCGGGCAGAACCGTCTACCAAGACAAGAGCCGAATAGATGGTTGGCAACAACCTCGCTCGCGACCCCCTTCACTGGCGGGTCGCGTTTCTTATTTCTGGCAGGTTGGACAGTAGTGCGTACCCCGGCCAGCAACAACGATTTTCTTAATTGACGTCTTGCATTTCTTACACGGCTCCCCTGCTCGACCGTAAACTTTTAACAAAGCCGAAAATCCACCTTGAGCACCATTTGTATCCTTGTAGTCGTTCGAGGTGGTGCCATTCATCTCAATCGACTTCTGCAAAATCTTTTGGACTTCATTTATCACCTTCAGGCGATCCTTTTCCGTTAAAGTCTTTAGCCGTCGAGTAGGCCGAATCCCCGCTCGGTGACAAGCCTCGTCCGCATAGATATTCCCCACGCCAGCAATGCATTCCTGGTTAAGTAAAGCGGCTTTAATAGTCCTTGATGCTGGTGTACGAAGTCTCTCGGCGAGCAGATCGATCGGAGTTTCGAGTGGCTCTGGTCCATACTTCGATAAGACTCCCTCAAGACCCTCTTTGGCCACGCATTTTAGGTAGCCGAAAGTTCGCATATCAGACCACACCACTCGCTCTTTTCCCCCGTCGAACACAAAAAGTATTCGATCGTGTTTCTGTCGAACATAATCCTTATCGACGAACAGAAACTTTCCCGTCATCTTCAAATGACCAATTACGGTCGTCCCATTATCGAGCCTGAACAGTAACAGTTTCGCCCGCCTCTCTACCCCCTTTAACCTTTCACCTTTAACCTTCTTTTCGAACCTCTTCCCTGCTGGGGTTTCCCTCCCAGTCTTCCAAATTTCAACGCTCGAAATCACCCGCCCCTTGAGGCGATCATGTAATTGGCGTTTAATGGTCTCGACTTCTGGTAGTTCGGGCATATATTCAATAATAGCTATTCTATGCCATTTCTGTTAATCGACAAGCCCGCCGGAATAACGTCGCATGATGTTGTAGACAAAGTTCGTAAGATAACCGGCGAACGGACTGTTGGTCACGCAGGAACTCTTGACCCTTTCGCGACAGGCTTATTGATCGTTGGCGTTGGGCGAGACTGCACCAAGCAACTTTCGACATATTTGGGCATGGATAAGGAGTATGAGGCTGAATTCGTGATAGGAGCGACCACAGAAACATTAGACCCGGAAGGAACGGTCGTCATTTCCCCATCACCGTGGGTCGACGCACGGGTCGACCCCAACGCCGAGATCCGTGACGCAATGAAGAAACTCACCGGCGAAATCTCCCAAGTCCCTCCAATGCACTCGGCCATAAAAATAGGGGGACAAAAGATGTATGACCTAGCCAGAAAGGGAGAAACGGTGGATATTCCGCCTCGAACACTCACCATTCACTCTTTTGAGTTACTCGACCAGCCAGATTTATCTATTTGGCCAATGGTGCTCAAGGTTAGAATTTCGTGTTCCTCGGGTACCTATATTAGAGCCTTAGCCCGAGACCTCAGCCAGCTTTTAGGTACAACGGGTTACGTTTCAGCACTTCGACGTACTAAAATCGGGGAATATTCGGTAACCTCTGCAAAAACCCTTGGCGAGCTGAGCTCTCCCGTGTTACCCTCTTAGACGTAAGATTGATTCTGGTAGAACTAAATTATGCTCATCCCCCTTATTCTTGCTCTCGGGGGGTTGGTCCTTGGCAGCGTAGCCGGCTATTTTGTCCGCGCTTACATAGTCAAAAACCAAACAAACTCCGCCGAGGCACGTGCTGCTAGAGTAGTTGAACAGGCTAAAGATCAGGAACAGAAGATCATCATTGAGGGAAAAGAGAAGGCCATGGCCTTCATTGAAGAAGGAAAAAAGGAACTTCAGGGCAAGGAACGGGACATTAAGGTAATGCAGGATAGACTCGCTGATCGCGAGAAGCTTTTTGATAAGACACTGATGGATTTTGAGACTCGCAAGCTCCAGCTTGATGACTATAAAGCTAAGCTTGAAACAGCCAAAGCTAAAATTGATGAGGTACGGCTGGCAGCTGAACTTAAGCTTGAAGAAGTGGCCGGCATGGGCAAGGCAGCGGCGCTTGAAGTCATCATGAAACGCGTGGAAACTGATAATGAAGATGCACTCATGAGCTTGATCCGTAAGTACGATCAGCATTCAGAAGAGGAACTTGAAAATCATTCTCGTAAGATTCTCTCGCTCGTTATTCAGCGTTTTGCTTCCAGCCAAGTTGTCGACTCTGCTACTACTTTTGTCGAGCTCACGAGCGAGGACATGAAGGGACGCATCATTGGCAAGGAAGGCCGCAATATCAAAGCGATCGAACATTTAACCGGCTGTGAACTCATTGTCGACGACACCCCAGGAATGATCACTATCTCCGGCTTCTCCCCTGTCCGCCGCCAAGTGGCTAAACGCGCACTCGAGATATTAATGAAAGATGGTCGAATCCAACCAGCCAAAATTGAAGACGCCGTTAAAGAATCCAAAAACGATCTAGCTAAAGAAATGAAGAAGGCTGGTGAAGACGCGCTTTACGAGCTCGGCATTCCAGTTTCATCTATTGATCCAAAGCTCGTTTCAATCCTAGGCCGCCTAAAGTACCGCACGAGCTACGGCCAGAATGTACTGCAACACTCTATTGAAGTTGCTCGCATTGCCGGCATGATTGGTGACGAACTTGGCATGGATTCATTCCCGCTTAAGAAAGGTGGTCTATTTCATGACATTGGTAAAGCCGTTGACCATGACATGCAGGGGTCACACCCGCAGATTGGTTACAACATCATGAAGAAGTTCGGTTTCCCAGAAGAGCTCTGCTATCAGTCTATTGCGCACCACGAAGATAAACCACGAACGATCGAAGGCGTTGTTGTCAAAGCTGCTGACGCTATCTCTGGCGCACGTCCTGGTGCTCGTCGGAATTCCGTCGAGGAATATCTCCAGCGTCTGCAGAACCTTGAAATGACAGCCGCGGGCTTCCCGGGAGTTGAGAAGGCTTACGCTATTCAAGCAGGCCGTGAAGTGCGCGTTTTTGTGCAGCCAGGAACAATCAATGATTTCCAAGCACACGAACTCGCCAGAGACATTGCAAAGAAAATAGAAAGCGAACTCACGTACCCTGGAGAAGTGAAAGTAACCGTTATTCGCGAGACTCGGGTGATCGAGTTTGCCAGGTAATACTTGACGGCGTTCTCATACTCCGCTAACATAAGCGCATTATGAACAAAGCAGAACTCGCATTGAAGCTTTCCGAGCGTCTAGATATCCCTAAAAAGCTAGCTGAAGACTTCCTTGAGAACTTTGAACAGCTAGTTGTCCAGGCTCTCGTAGCTGGCAACGAAGTAACAATCGCCGGTTTTGGTACGTTCTCTGCTCGCACGCGCTCAGCACGCATGGGCGTGAACCCCCGGAACCCTACAGAGAAGATCCGCGTTCCAGAAGTCCGCGTTCCAAAGTTCAAAGCTGGCAAAGGCCTAAAGGATGCCTTGAAAAAGACGCACATGCCTAAGACAGAAACTGCTGTTACCGCTTCCTAAGAAGACAAAACAAAAGACCAGTATTGCCTCGAAATTTGAGTCGGAGTACCTCCTAAAAATTTCTCGACAACACTGGTCTTTTGTTTTGTCTGACGTTAATGCTTCCTGATCCAGAAACTTCTAGAGAATCGGAACGCAAGTAGGATGATAAGTAGTAAGAAACTTACAAAAGCGGCAAGACCCACAATAACCTTTCCTTGAATTTTTGCGCCTTGAGGAGCGACCGGAACAACCTGCGGAGCGATAGGCTTCGCCGCCTCCGGTTGAACAGTTGGTGTTGCAATATGAGGAGACACGACCGGTGTAGATCCTGGGACAGGTTCGATCGGCAAACTCGGCGGCTTCTGTTCAACCGCTAGTCCACCAAAAATGGCGAACTTTGTTAAGTGACCCACTTGGAACGTCACTTTTGAAGAAGTGAACACGGCATCGGGAATAAGTGCCCACTCGCGGTTAGCCTCAACGTAATAATAAACCCCGAGATCTTTAAGGCCTAGAAGATTTTGATCAATCGGCAAAGTAATAGTTAGTGGCGGAGAGAATGAATCGACAATATTTCCTGCCGAATCTCGTGCGTAGATATTATAAAATTCACCGTTGATTAACACCTTGTCCGTTGGCACTAGTCCTTCCGAACTAGGGGTCAAAGGTTCATGCTCAATAATAATGGTTATTTGGGATCCGGAAGTGTTAGCGGGAATAGTGATGATTACCGGTCCCGCTGGAGTATCCACAGTTAGCACACCAGCCTGATCAGGCTCCAAAATAAGTGGTTGATCAACAACTTCGACCTGCGCCGGAATACCGATAGTCTGTGCGCCTAAGACATGACCACCGCCAGGGTTTACCGTCACTCGCCAATCAGTTTGCACGTCACAATAAGTTGGACAACCAAAGTTTATAGTTCCAACCAGCGTGCCCGTAGCCGTTCCCGTGAATAGCCCGTCGGAATTAATGCTTACTCCGCTGAAATCAATCCAACCAAGCTGCTCGCCCCAAGCAGAACCAGAAAGATTGCCACTGCCGTCATTCATGACGCCTCCCCTGGCGGGATTAAACTTAATAAAACCCTTGCTCTCAGACCATGCGTAACCACTAAGCGCACTCTCGCCAACAATTACATTTTTGAAATTAATGTAGCCGACATTATTGCTCCAAGCGTATTGATGGCTGGTCAGCACCGTGCCTGTCATAGCCAAAACACTCAACGGAGAATATATCCCCAAGAGTGTAATTATGGCTATTCTTTTCTGCATACCAAATTACTTACCGGAAATTATAAGCAGATCAGCATTTGGCTTCACCTCACCGTCTGGCAACTGAGCCACCACTCCATGAACTAACTGCGCCAGCTGAGTCGCCTCCGTAACGTGCTGACCTGACACATCGATCACCATTGTCTCCGTGTAATTAGTCTTGGCCGCAGTCTCTACAGAAACAGTTTTCAAATTGCTAAATGATTCTTTTACAGCCTTCTCTACCTCAGCCGACAAACCTGCCGTTGTAGTTCCATTGTAATACGCCACAGTAAGTTCCGCCGGCGTAGTCTGCGAGGCAGCGGTTTCAGCGCTTACGTTTATTGAAGCAACCTGGATGATTTGGTCAGTCGACGGTCGATACAAAATCGCTTCTTTGGTATTTACGTAGGCAAAGAGAACATCGCCATTTTCTGCCATCTTAAAAAATGGCTGGTCAGCTAATTTTGTTTTGTCTGAAATAGTGACCACTGATGGTTCTTCGTCGGTGGGCAACAAGATATGCTTGCCGAGTGCCGCAATAAGTGCCGCGCTCTGCTTCTGAGCTTCTATATTTGGATTTGCTCGAAGTGCCGAATATTTCTGATAGAAGTACATTGATCCACCCACACCAAGCACCGCAACAGCCACAAGTAGCCCAAGAAGAACCTGCTTAATATCGAGAGAACGAAGTGACTTAACAACATTCGGTTTGATCATAATTAGTTTATTGAACTATTGGAGTTTCTACCGGAACGTCAATCGGGACAACAACTGCGTCCATAACAGGAGGAACATCAATAACTACCGGTTCCATCACAGGCTCTACTATTGCTTCAGGAATAGGCTCAGCGATAGGCTCGGTAACCGGCTCAATGACAGGCTCGACAACTGGCTCTGCGACTGTTTCGGCGACTGGTGCCGGCGACGAATTGTCTACGGGCACAAAACTACTCGACGTGACCACTCCCCCGCTAATAACCTGTTGCAACTGGTCGCCGTCAACACATATCTCCGTTCCGTCAGTTTTCTTCACACAAAGCTGTTCTGTGTGTACTTTCTTCGTAAAGACTTCATCAAAGTAGCCACGAATTGCAGTAACACGAGCAGACACAAAGTCAGTCAAGAACTGTTCGCCACTAGCAATCTTAGACGTGATAATCGAAATCGGATCTCGAGCAATCTCGGTCTGAATAATAGCCATTAAGCCGTTATCAGTTCCATTGGCTGACACCTCGCCCAAGAGCACGCCTTCCTCACCAAGATCAAGATTTTTTGCAAAGGCCATAATCATTCCAACCCCCTCACCTTCATACGATTCCATCGCCTCTCCAATAACAAGACCCGCTCCAATCGATTTTGTCGCAACGCCGGGGGTTGATGAGAGAGCAAGATAGTCGCCGGCATGAATGCTGCCATTTTCCGTTGTGACTTTTACAGGAACCCGTCCGGATAGCGCAACCGGAACAGCGCCCACTCCCTCTCTATTCACTCCCCCAATAAGCGATCCTGGTCTTGTCGAAACAATACCGATAGCATGTTCACCATGAACTCCTGAACTTTTCTTCACGCCAGTTTTCAAAGTAGAATCTAACGAGACAACATCTCCAGCTTCTAAACCAGAGTCTCTGGTGGTATAAATTTCGGCCAAGTCAGCGCCAGTATCTATAACAATGGCTTCAATGCCCCAGTTCAAAATATCAGAGTCTCCTCCACCAGATGTCACAGCGGCACATAACGAATAAGGCTGAGCGGATGTGCCCACATCAACTGCGATGCCTGATACGCGGATGGTTCCTCTGTCATTCACCGCGCTACTTGATGAGGTAATGGTATACGTCACCGTTGCATTCCCAACCGTTGCACCCGTACAATTCGCGGTAGTCTCAATAACAATTTGTAGCGGCTGGTCAGTACCACTGCCACTGTACACGTCAGCCCAACCTGTAACGTAGACATCCCCGAGCGCAGTTGTTGGTGTCAAAGAAATGGTTCCGAGAGTGATCTGGGCTCCGCCTGTGGGAATATTCGTCGGTGATTCATTCGTGTCATAAAGTGCCGCATGCTGAAGATCGGAGCCGGCACTCCTGCAGTTTACCCAAGCGCCGTTTTCATAACAACGGAACTTATTCGTTCCTGTGCTGTAATACATTCCGCCGTTAACCCCAGTTGGATCTGCCGTGCCGTTATCGAGAACCAACAAATCAGGAGTTGCGGTGCCCGCTATTACCAATTCGAACCATGTCGCTAGCACTCGTTGCTCCCACCGCCAGAAGAATATCACCAGTACCTGATTGAAGGTTGAGCGAAGTGGCACTGGTGGTGTTGCCAATAGTTATCGTCTTAGCGTTTGCTCCAGTACCAAGATTCACGGCACCGGTTGTGCCAGAATCAAGCGTCAAGGCTGATGTGGTAGCTGAAGCAATTGAGGTGGCTCCCGTACCGGTCAAAGTTGTTGCTCCAGCCGCAAGAGTAAAACGAGTAGCACCACCGGTGATAAGATTCAAAGCATTGGCATCCGTGGTTCCAAGTACTGCCGTTGCAGAGTATGCGTTCCCTCCTTGGATGAAAACCGTTGCGCCCAAGGTGCTGCTGGTAACGGGCATGGAAACCGTTCGCCAACGTGACGCGCCGGAATCATATTGAAAAGCAACAGTGGTATCTGGTGAGATAGTAAGTCCGCCTCCGTTTGCAGTAATGATTCTATTCGCAGCAATAGATCCAACATCCTGGTTAGCAAAAATGATACTGGAGGCCGAGGCGTTCATGATGCGCATATAGCGTCCGTCGGCACCCCCGGCAAAACCAGTGATGGTTGCCGAACCGGCACCGTTGTAGCGGAATAATGAGCCGTTTCCGAGGTCTACATCATTTGTAGTGCCGGTAGTGATATAGTCGGTTCCCTTTGGCGTGTACCAACCATCTGTAGCGCTAAGTGCGCCGGTCACGGTCAAACCACCATTCATAGTCACCAAACCAGAGCCAAAAGTAACAGCTCGATTAGTAGTTGTATTTATGCCGAGTATCCCCGCGCCTGTCATGTCCATTACCGTGCTAGCTCCAGCCAAGGTCAAAGCGGTCGAGTTAAACGTGGTGGCACCGGTACCAGTAGTGAAAGTATTACTACCCGAAACTGAAGCGTTTCCACCCATCACCACACCACCAGAACCGCTATTCAAGTTTAATGTTGTCGTGCCGGTGGTGTTACCAATAGTAACTATTTTCGAGCTCCCCCCAGTACCAAGGTTTACTGCGCCAGTTGAACCAGAATCAAGCGTCAGAACACCAGTCGTTCCAGTTGTAATGCCTATGGTCGAGGCCGCTGCTGATGAAAGCGTAAGCGATCCAGTTGACGTTAGTGTTGTCGAGCCTGTACCGGTCAAGGTCGAAGCAGCCGAGGCCACCTCAAACCGCGTGCTACCACCAGTCATCAAGTCCAACGCATATGCGTCAGTAGTTCCGATCGACAAGGCGGCGCCAATATTGTTCCCAGCTCCGCAAGCAAAAGAACCGGTCGTCGGACAAGTAGACGTATCAAGCAAAACGTTACCCGTCAGATTAGGGAAGGTCCAAGTCTTAGCGCTACCAGTTAGATCAGTTGAAGTGAGGGTTCCCGTAAACGAAGCTCCACCGCCAGTAGACGGTGTCAAAGCCAGCTCATCATTAGTAGCCGTACTAGTTTGGAAATTTGTAGTTCCGGCAGTTAATGTTACGTTATTTGACCCAGCGTTGATGTTCACCGCAGTGGTTCCAGTTGTGTTACCTATAGTTATCGTCTTCGAGCTCGCCCCAGTGCCAAGATTGATTGCACCGGTTGACCCAGAGTCAAGCGTCAAAACACCAGTCGTTCCCGCAGTTACGTTTAACGACGTTGCGGATGGACTCGCAATGTCCCCACCGGTCACAGTTAAGTCCCCGGTTAAGTTTCCATTACCAGAAGTATCAAGTACTAAAGCGTTTGATCCATTCGTTTTCAAGTTCAAGGCGTAGGCGTCTGTGGTTCCAAAATTAGCGGCGGTCCCAAAGCCATTTCCGCCTTGGATATAGGCAAAGGAAGAAACTGAACCGCTCGATGCTGGCAAAATCACTAGACGCCAACGCTGTGCAGTCGAATCGTATTGGAAAGTTGCGGTCACATCCGGATCGATCACTAAGTTTCCTCCAGTAGTAGTAATAATTCGGTTAACGTCGGTCGAGCTAACATCTTGATTGCTAAATATCATGCTGGAAGCCGAGGCGTTGGTCAGACGAATCTGTTTTCCGTTAACAGGGTTAGCGATACCGGTAATCGTGATCTGCGATGCGCCGGTAAATCTAAACCATGTTCCAGCGCCCAGGTTCAAGTTATTCTGTGTTCCAGTGACCGAGAAATCAGAACCACGAGTATTAATCAAAGCTCCTGTATACGTCAGATCTCCATTGATAGTAGCCCCACCCCCAGTAGTAAACAATCCAGTTCCTGTAGAGATTGCTCGATTAGTTACAGTGTTCAAACTAAGTATTCCCGTGCCGGTCATGTCGATGACCGTGCTATTACCCGCAAATGTAACCGTCGAACCGTTTACCGTCACACTGTCGCCGGTAGCGTTGCCGAGAGTAGTCAAACCGTTAACTAGTAAATCATTACTAAAAGTTTTGTTCCCGGCCAAGGTCTGGGCGCCAGTTGTCACCAAACCTCGATTCGTTACCGATGCATCAGGAATGTTGAACGTATGCGTACCTGATCCTGAAACGATATTAAAGTCAGTACCCGTTGTACCAATAACTAAAGTCTGTGACGCTCCACCTTCTCCGTTTAAACTAGTCAAACCAGCACCGCCCCCGGTGTCACAATCTTTCCAAGCGACACCTTCATAACATCTAAACTTACTGCTCGCTATATTGTAATAGCTTGCTCCAGGCGTGCCGCCTGATGGATCTCCAGAACCACTGACCGCCGATTTTGTGTCGAGCACGAGCAAGTCTGGAGTAGCTGAGCCAGTCGAACCAGCACCTATCTGCACATATGCAGTGGTACCCGTTCCCGCCACCTGTAACTTCAAATCCCCCGCGGTAGTTCCCCAGGTTGAGGTCGCACCAGCAGTGAATGTCAAAGCATCGGCCGAAGTAAAACTTGACGCAGCTGTTGGTGTCAAAAGAACTGCGCCAGTACCAGTTGCCGTAAAGTTTCCAGAAGTCAGAGTAAGGGCAAAGTCAGCAGACGAACCAGTCGTAATTCCAGGACCGGCTGTATAGGCACTTTGCAAAGTAGTGGTTCCGCCGGTGGTGTCACAATCCTTCCATCCCCCACCTTCGTAACAACGGAACTTACTGCTCGTCGTGTTGTAGTAACTCGCGCCGTTTGTACCTCCAACAGGATCAGCTGAACTATTATTTTTAAGGTCAAGAACGAACAAATCCGGCGTAGCAGATCCACTACCTACACCGATCTGCACATTGCCGATAGCTCCCGTACCCGCCACCTGTAGCGAAATACCACCAGTTCCTGACTGCAAATTAAGAGTCGTCGAAGTCGTGGTATTACCAACGGTGACCGTCTTGGCGTTCGCCCCAGTTCCAAGATTTACCGCGCCAGTAGTACCGGAATCAAGCGTCAACACGCCAGTAGAGCCAGAAGTCACATTCAAAGCCACGGTCGCGGCCGAAAGCACATCGCCACCGGTAACAGTTAGATCACCCGTTAAATTGGCGTTGCCGGAGGTATCAAGGGATAGGGCCGTTACATTGTTAGTAATCAAATTAAGTGGGTAACCATCAGTTGTGCCAACATTAAGCGCGGTATTGAAGCTATTTCCACCCGCCACAATTGCCACCGCCTCGACCGGTAAGGCGGTAACGCGCCAACGCAATGATCCTGAATCATATTGAAGACTGATAGACCCATTAGTGCCAATCGTTGCACTCTCCCCGTTCGCGGTAGCAATTCTATTTGCCGCCAATGACCCAGAATCCTGATTTGTAAGAACTATATTTGAAGATGAAACATTGGTGATTCGAATTTGTCTACCATCTGTTCCACCAGCAATACCCGTAACCGTTGCTGGGGCGCCGCCAGTAAAACGGAATAACATTCCAGAGCCAAAGTTTACGTTGTTCTGAGTACCGGTAGACGAATAGTCAGTGCCCTTTGGCGTAATGAAATTACCGATGACTGAAAAGGCACCGGAACCAGAACTAAATGAGTTTCCATCCGTAAATGTTACGTTACCATCAATATTTATGCCTCCGGAACCAGCGTCAAGGTGAAGAGCGGTAGCACCCACGTTATTACCAATAGTAATTATTTTGGCGTTTGCTCCTGTTCCCAAATTAACGTCACCAGTAGTTCCAGAATCAAGGGTCAATACACCGGTCGTCCCTGTCTTCAAATTCATCGCCGTGACCGCTGGTGTTGAAATATCCCCGCCAGTGACCGTTAAATCTCCAGTTAAGTTACCGTTACCTGAAGTATCCAGTGTAAGTGCGTTTACTCCCCCAGTCTGCAAATTCAGCCCATAAAAATCATCCGAGCCAAGAACTTCAGTAGCCCCGAAAGAATTTCCGCCCTGAATAAAACCAGTGGTCAAAATGTTTGCCACGTTAGATGGTGGCGACAAAACGTGCCAGTGTCCATAACCATTATAAATCTCGTATTGCAACATGACGGTTGTGTCTTCTGGAAGCACCAAGTCGCCCAACGTACCGGTGATAATTCGATTATCAGTACTGGATCCCGCGTCTTCGTTCTTCAAAGTAATGGTGTTGGCACCCGCCGCGTTCATAAGCGTAAGTAGCTGACCGTCCGTGCCCGCCAAAATTCCAGTGAACGCCACTGGAGATGCTCCCGTATATCGAATCAATGCTCCGATACCAAAATTTGCATTATTCACGGTTCCAGTTGTCGTAAAATCAACTCCATGGGGAGTGATTAAATTACCAGCAATCGTCAGACTGCCGTCTACATTATTATCTCCACCAACAGTGAATAGACCGGTACCAGTGGTGATCGCCCTATTTGTTGTTGTGTTTAGGCTGAGCGTACCCGTTCCGGTCATGTTTATCACCGTACTATTCCCCGCAAGTGTGATTCCCGTCGAGTTAATAGTGGTGATGCCTGTGCCGGTAGTGAAAGCGTTACTGCCAGTAATTGTTGTATTGCCACCAAGCGAGATGCCACTTGAGCCACTATTCAAGTTAAGTGCCGTCGTACCTGACGTATTACCAATTGTGATTATTTTCGAGTTAGCCCCGTTACCAAAGTTAATCGCTCCGGTGGTGCCGGTATCGATCGTCAAAGTTCCCGTAGTGCCGGTAGTAATGCCTATAGTCGAGGCCGCCGCAGATGAAAGAGCAAGCGCACCAGTTGACGTGAGAGTTGTCGAGCCCGTACCAGTCAAGGTCGAGGCACCCGCAGCTAGAGCAAACCTAGTCGCTCCGCCCGTGATAAGGTCTAGAGCGTAAGCGTCTGTTGTACCAATGGTTGCTATAGCTCCGAAAGAGTTACCGCCCTGCGCAAAATCGAGACTAGCGGTTGTAGGTAAAACAGCAACCCGCCAGCGAGACGCACCTGAGTCATACTGCATGTCAAACGTTGAGTTTGGCGGAATGACTGCATCCAAACCAGTCTCTATGATAATTCTGTTGGCCGCCACCGAACTGGTATTTTGATGTCTAATGGTCAAATTAGATGAAGAAGCGTTTGTGATTCGGACCATCTGGCCGTCAACCCCGCCTGCAAAACCAGTAATCGTCGCCTCGCTCACGCCGGTATATCTAAAGAAAGAGCCAGTGCCAAGATCAACGTCATTCTGTACACCGGTCGTTGCGAAGTCGGTTCCCATTGGTCTCGCATAATCTCCAATGATGGTCAGTCCATCACCAAATGTCTTTGCGCCGGCAAATAACTGTGTTCCTGTCGTCACTAGTCCTCTATTTAAGGCCGAGGCATCAGGAATATTGAGTGTGTGAACGTTAGCCGCCGAAGCAAAACTAACATCCGTTCCAGATGTTCCGATGGCGAACGTTTGAGTGGTTCCAGTTTGGCCGTTCAAGCTGGTCAAACCAGCACCACCACTAACCGTCACCCACGCAGATCCATCATAGGCAAAGAAAGTCCCCCCAACTGTATCAAGATACAAGGCTCCCGTATCCGGGCTGACGAGTGCAGGCGCACCAGCACCAGTATTTGCGTCACCAATCGGCAACACGCCACAGTTGCTAGCGCCAGGTGCGCAATCTGGTTCTAGTGTTTCACCTGGTAAGTACACGGAAGCTTGGGCAAAAGGAGCCAAAACCAATGAAAATACACAAAATAAAACAGATACACTAAATTTAGTAAATGTACTATGTACAAAATTCTGTCTATGGATGTCCATAGCGCACGTTAGGTTGACCAACACCCCAATTCAACTTTTCTCTAGCCACAGCATACCATGCACAACTATTACTGAGCATATCGGTGCATAACTTAAATCCCGCACCTCTTGGGGCGCGGGACGTTCGTATTCGGCCGTGGCCGAATTACGAAGACGGACTGTTCGTCAGCACTTGGGTGCCGATTTTTCGGACGTTGTTCCAGGCGTGACGTATTCTCACTTCCGGTAGACTGTGGTCAATCGTGGCGTCAGCCGCATCGTACGGCGGCATGCGATCAACCTGTGTAGGGTCCATGTTTGCCCCCATCACGCGGTACGTAAGCACGTGAACCGCAACCATGAAGTCGCGCGAGGCAAACAGCTGGGGCGGCGGTTTCTGTGCCCCAATCCCAAACTGTAGCGTATCCACAGCAGTGAAATTATACTCGCCCATCTTCCCTCCAAACGTTCAAACCTCCTACAGTTTACACCAAAAAAACAAAAACCAGCGTTGTCGAGAAAATGTTAGGAGGTACTCCGACTCAAATTTCGAGACAATACTGGTCTTTTGTTTTTTGGTTTACACGAGTACGTTCATCACTTCATTGACCGCAACAATCTTCGCCTCGCCTCCGGCACGCTCTTTCCATTCTACTCCCCCAGCAGCCAGAGATTTTTCGGAAACAACTAGTCGAACTGGAATTCCAATTAGATCAGCGTCGGCAAACTTAGCGCCAGGACCGATTCCTTCTCGATCGTCCCATAACACCTCAACACCCTTTGCCAAAAGCTCTGAATACAATTTGTGTCCAGCCTCGTCGATCGTAATCTGAACCTCTGGGCTTTTCGCGTTTAGAGAGATGAGATGAACCGCAAATGGCGCTACAGCCTTTGGCCAAATGATACCGTTATCATCATGGGATGCCTCAACGATTGCGCCAACTAATCGAGAAACGCCGATTCCGTAACAACCCATGAGAATAGGTGCTCGCGTACTATCCTCAAGTTGAACACTAAAATCAAAATCTTTAGAAAATCTATCGGCTAGGTCAAAGATATTCCCAACCTCTACGCCCTTTGTTGCCACTAGCGTTCCTTTGCAGTTTGGACAAGCATCCCCCTCTTTAACCGTGGCAATCTCAGTATTCTGCGCAAAGCTACAAGCTCGACAAAGAATAAGATTATCCTCACCGGCCGGAGTTTCAACTTGGAACTCGTGCGAGGCCTTTTTGGAAAATGAACCGCCAGACGACTCAGTCACCTTCGCGTCTAAGCCCATTCGGGTATACGCTTTTAAGTACGCTTGCTTGGCTTTTTCGTAGAATGCTTCAAAGTCCTCAGCTGTCGTATGGAACGAATACATGTCCTTCATTAAGAATTCACGACCTCTAAGTACGCCACTCTTAGCGCGTAACTCGTCACGGAATTTTGTTTGGATCTGGTAAACGGCGAGCGGAAGGTCTCGATAGCTCTTAACGAATTCCTGAACAAGAGGCGTAACTATCTCTTCGGCAGTTGGTCCAAGACCGTACTCTTTTCCTGTTTGGCTTGGGACTTTAAAAAGTACGTCAACGGAATCCCAACGGTTAGTTTTCATCCAGTTCTCCTTTGGCTGTAACGCTGTCATCAAAATTTCCTGTGCACCAAGGGCATTCATCTCCTCGCGAACAATCTTTTCGATATTACGAAGAACTCGCAATCCAAGTGGTAACCAAGAATAAACACCAGCCATTTCCTGGTGAACAAATCCGCCCTGGACTAAATATCGAGCATTGACGCTATCTGCATCAGCCGGACGATTCTTGGAAGATTTCGAAAAAAGTTGGGAGTACTTCATAGTGAAAGGATGGTAGCACCCCTTCCCTACGGTGTCACCTGGATCATGGATCCAGCAAAATGCGCAATAATCAAAACAATTCCAATTCCCATAATAATGAGGGCGAGCTGGAAAATGGCCTTCGCGTCCTTATCGTCAGACACGAAACCGACGAATATATATGAGGCAAAACCCAGAATTAACATTGCTGGCACACCAGCCAAGACGATTCCAACCAGTAATAATGGTGACATATATGTGGTAGGGGTCGACCCATGCGTCGACCCATTTATATACATTATAACAGAAAAAATAATGGAGGGCGCATGAGCCCTCCGAACGACGGTCACTCAAACCGATTCTATTTCCCCTTTCGAGTCTTTTTGTACTTCTTGAGGATGTCACGGTACCGTCGCGGCATGGGACGACACGGAATACCAGCTCGCTTGGCATTCTTTCGGACTATCTTGTCAATCCTCCACAGATCTTCAGCGGTGATTCGAATCTCACCTGGGTCATACGTCCTCACATCAGAATGCATCCTTGGACGAGTAGCGATTCGAGCAATCCTTCGTACCTCATCCAAAAACTCCTGACTTCCGCACAAATGAGTCACGACGACACACCGCACATCACTCGCCATCACACACCTCCCATTTGTCGTGACGCAGGTCCGTCGAAAACCGTGAACGAGTCGACCCCCACATACGAGCGGGAGACGATTTTTTCGTCGGACGGAACGTCGGGCACGTCGACATAAATCACACGTCCTTCAGTTTCCTTACACCCCCCACCACCGCGCGGAGGCCTTAATTCACCATGACGACCATGGAAGAGCCAGTACAAAAACCTCGGCACAAGGAGCGAGACCGCAACGCCCATCACCATCGCGGCAAACATTGAACTTGCGATTTGTTCGATGATAAACGACCAATCAAATGCCCGCATGGAAACCTCCCAAAAGGGACAGTATGCAAAAACGGATGATTCGTCAAAACAAAACGACCCTTCTTTCGAAGGATCGGCTTGTGGTGCACCGGGCGGGACTCGAACCCGCGACCAAGAGATTAAGAGTCTCCTGCTCTACCAACTGAGCTACCGATGCGCATAAAGTCCATTTTATCCCCTTTTCAGGGATAGATGACGGACGTCAGTATGCCAAATGCTTTGACTGTGGTCAAGATTTTTGCTAGTATTCTAGCGTTCTGTGGTGTTAGCTCAGCTGGATAGAGCATCTGCCTTCGAAGCAGAGGGTCGGGGGTTCAAATCCCTCACACCACACCAGAAACAAAAGAGAGATATCTTGGTAAAATTTTTAGGAGGTAATCCGACTCAAATTTTAACGAGATATCTCTCTTTTGTTTCTGGTGCTCACCACCCCTTCTCTTTCACTGCCGCTTGGGCAGCTGCTACCTGCGCCTCCTGCTTGCTTGATCCTTCTGCTTGTGCAACAAGGTCTTTGCCGAGGAATGCGCCGACAACGAATATCTTTGCGTGGTCGGGACCGGTTTCGCTCAGCACTTTGTAGCTTGGTGTGATGCCGAGTTTTGATTGGGAAGCTTCCTGGAAAACGCTCTTGGGATCCGCGAACAAACGCTTTTCAATAATATTCGGCAAGTGAGACAGGACGTGTTTCGTGATGAAGGTCTTCGACAACTCCCAACCAAAGTCCAAATAGATCGCGCCAATAATAGATTCCATCGCATTCGCCAAAATATATTTGCGCGCTTTTGAATTAGCGTCCTTCTCCTCGCCCTTCGACAAATACAGATACGGTTCAACCCCAAGTGACGCCGCGATTTCACCAAGCGAGTCACCGTTCACAAGCGCCGAACGCCAAGTAGTCAGATCTCCTTCTGGGTTTGGGTAGTTGATGTAGAGGTTCTCCGTGACGACGAGCTCAAGCACGGCGTCTCCGAGAAACTCCAATCGTTCGTTATGATCAAGCGGAAAATCTGGGTGTTCATTAAGGTATGAACGGTGAACAACTGCCTGTTCTAAATGTCCGTCTGCCTTGAAAGGAATCTCGAGCTTATCTGCCAATTCTTGAATGTTCTTTTCCATAATTATTTTTCAGCCAGTTCAGCAGCCTTCTTCTTCTCCATATCTACGTCTACTTGCTTAACTATCCCGTTATCAACTCTATCCTTGTAAATCGCGCCGAGGACTCCGTTCACAAATTTACCAGACGCATCTCCCCCAAAAGTCTTGCCGAGCTCAATCGCTTCATTGATCGCTACCTTCGACGGAATCGTCTCGTCCAGCTTAAGCTCGTAAACACCAAGACGCAAAACGTTACGGTCGATCAAAGTCATCGTGTCGACTGTCCAGTTTGGCGCAAAACGGTTAATAGTTTCGTCTATCTCCCCCATTCGCTTAACAATATCTGTCACCTGACGCTCAACATAGCCACCGTCCTCAAAGTCCGGGGCAAACTCAGTTTTCACAAAATTCATGATCTCTGGTAATCGAGTCATTTCTCGGCCTCTGAAATCCCATTCGTAAAGGGCCTGCATGGCCATGGTTCTAGCTAGGTGACGGTTGGACATATTTCAAGGAACAGAATACCAAGATTCTCTTAAAACTGAAAACCGCTTATTCAGCGGCTTTCTTTTCTTCCTTTACTTTAGCTACTTTCTTTGGGGCTTTAGCTGCTTTTGCAACTTTTGGCGCCTTAACTTCTTTCTTCAAGACCTTCTTTACTTCTTCCATGCCCGTCTTCTTAACGGAGCGGTCACCATACTTACCGCATTTCTTACAAGCACGGTGTGGAAGAGTGACGTAACCACAACCAGCACAGGTTGAAGTCATCACGGCCTTTAGGGCGTGGTGGGATCGGCGTCTTCGAACTTTTGAGCGAGAGCTTCTAAATGACGGTAGTGGCATAGAAATCAATTAAGGTTGGCCGAATAGTACAAAGATTGATGGAGAACGTCAAGAAATGACGGGTAGTCTATTTATCTGCCCCTTCTTCTCCCCCAACAATCGTGGCTGTTGCCACCTTATCTGATGGCGTCTTGAAGCGCATGACTTTCACGCCTTGAGTGGCTCGGCCAAGCACTGAAACCGTGTTCACGGCCGTTCTAATGATCTGACCAGCTACAGATACAACCAACAAATCCCTATCGTCTTTCTCTTTGACGATATGTGAGGCTACTAGTTTACCTGTTTTTGGCGACAACTGCGCTGCCTTGATTCCTTGTCCGCCACGATTCTGCAAGGTGTATTCCTCTACCGGCGAACGTTTGCCGTAACCGTTTTCCATGATGTTCAGGAATAGTCGGCCGTCCTTCAAGTCTTCCTGGGTGATCACGTCCATACCGATCACCTCATCTTCACCCTTTAGTTTGATACCTCGAACACCAGCGGCGACTCTGCCCATGCCTCGAACATCCTCTTCCGAGAAGTGAATGGACATTCCGTTATAAGTAGTGAGCAGAATGTCATCTTTACCCGTCGAGGTCTTGACCCACTGCAAGTTATCGCCGTCGTTTAGCTTAATCGCAATCAAGCCAGACTTACGGACGTTTTCAAAATCGTCGAGTGATGTCTTCTTGATTGTTCCCCGGCTAGTCACCATGACAATGTATTTTGCTTTGCTCTTTTTCAAGTCGCCCGTGAGCACTGCAGTAACTTTTTCGCCTGGACCAAGTTCGAGGAAATTCACGATCGCCTGCCCCTTTGCAGTCCTTGATGCTTCTGGAATGTCATAAGCCTTCAAACGGAACACTCGGCCACGAGACGTGAAGAACATCATGTCTTCATGGGTACTCGTCGACCAAATGTTTTCAACCGAATCTTCTTCTTTAGTCGTAAGACCGATAACACCCTTTCCGCCACGGCCTTGAACAGTGAAATTATCAGGCGACACGCGCTTGATATAGCCGTCCTTGGTCATCAAAACAACCGTCTGGACATCTGGAATCAAATCCTCCATTGAGAACTCCTTCACGCCAGACTTAATGATTTTTGTTCGGCGAGCGTCACCGTATTCCTTCATGAGCACCTCGATTTCATCAGTAATCACCTTCATCATCTTTTTGTCAGACGCCAAAATTGATTCAAGCTCTTTCATGATCTTCGTCTTCTCCTTGTGCTCTTCTTCAACGCGCAAACGCTCAAGATTCGCGAGAGCTTGTAGGCGCATTTCAAGAATGGCAATTGCCTGACGCTCCGTCATCTTAAACCGCTTCATCAAATTAACTCGCGCCTCATCTTTATCAGCCGACTTCTTGATAGTAGCGATCACCTCGTCAATGTTCTCGAGTGCGATGATCAACCCGTCGAGGATATGCAAACGATCCTTGATCTTGTCGAGATCAAACTGGGTACGACGTTTAACAACAACTCGGCGGTGCTTGACGTGTTCTTCAAGAATCTGCTTCAAGTTCAAAATACGCGGCTGAATCCCGTCGACCAAAGCTAAAACGTTATAGTGGAACGAGGTCTGAAGTGGCGTCATCTGGTACAACATGTTCAACACTTTTCGAGGGTACGAGTCCTTCTTTAGCTCGATAACAATCCGCACACCCTCTTTGTTTGATTCGTCACGAAGATCACGAATACCCTCAATTTTCTTTTCGCGAACCAAATCTGCAATCTTTTCAATCAAGGTCGACTTGTTCACCATGTACGGGATCTCGGACACCACGATCATGCTCATGTCCTTCTTGCCTTCGACAATTTCTGCCGTGGCCCTGCAAACTACTCCCCCGCGACCAGTTGAATACGCCGTTCTCAAATCATTTGCTCCGTAAACGATTCCTCCAGTTGGGAAATCAGGTCCCGGAATGTGCACCATTAGATCTTCAACCGTCATGTCAGGATTTTCGATCAACGCCAAAAGACCAGCACAAACTTCCTTCACGTTATGTGGAGGAATGTTAGTGGCCATACCAACAGCAATACCGAGCGTGCCGTTTACGAGAAGGTTCGGTAATTTTGTCGGCAAAACAACTGGCTCTTCATGAGAACCATCGTAGTTTGGGCGGAAATCAACTGTATTCTTTTCAATGTCGGTCAACAATTCCTCGGAAATATAAGAAAGCTTAGCTTCCGTGTAACGCATGGCAGCCGCTGAGTCTCCGTCCATTGAACCAAAGTTTCCTTGACCCTGAACGAGCAAATAACGCGTCGAAAAGTCCTGTGCCATGCGCACCATGGACTCGTAGATAGCCGAGTCACCATGAGGGTGATACTTGGCCATCACTTCTCCAACTACGTTGGCAGACTTACGGAAACGCGCCGTTGGCCTAAGACCAATAGTCCACATTGCGTACAAAATTCGACGATGCACCGGCTTCAAACCGTCACGCACATCAGGAAGCGCGCGCGAAACAATCACGCTCATGGCGTAATCTAGGTAACATCTTCGCATCTCCTCTGTAATGCTCTGCTCAATGATTGTCCCAATTGGCTGTAACTTCTGTTCTTCAGGTTCTTTTGCCATACGAGCCTATTGTCCGCTAGGAGTTGTGGGTGCGGGTACCGAAGTATCCTGCAAAAGTTTCTTAAATTTTTCAACTGCAGTATCAGCAGCTGTAGGAGCAGCCTGTGCAACGCCTTCTTTAGCTGGCGCTGTAGCCGCTAAACTAGTATCAGCAAACTGCGTCTTCATGTCTGCGTAGTCAGTTCTCACTGAAGCCAAAGCTCTAGTAGAGAGCGTAGCATTCAGCTGAGCAACTCCAACTATGACAACAACTACGAAGGCTCCAACAAAAATTGCTAAGAGTTCTTGCTTACCCTTTGGAATCTTCCGCTTGATAATGAGTCTATTTCCCTCCATAAGCTATTTTATTTAGTGAAAATCACTAATTTCATATCTTCCTCGGGCAAACCAGACTTCACAATCTTCAGCTTGTTCACTTCTTCTGTTGGGCAACCAAGTTCTCGCTTAATAGCATCTGCCGTTCCGTAGTCATCTCCCCCGTCTACATAAGATGGGATCACTAGGCGAGGTTCGATTTGGGCAACAACCTCAGCTGCTAATGACGCGGTGAGTACATTCTTTCCCCCGGCTGGCAAAATGAGAATGTCGATTGGCCCGAGCCCTTCGATCTCTTTCTCCGTCAAAACTCGATCAATCGCCCCAAGGAATCCAATCTTCACACCTTCAATATCAAAGTGATAAATAGTATGTGCAGTGCCATCTTTCTTAGTAGCATCAACTCCAGCAACTGCCACTCCCCCAACCTCATATTCCCCCGCGTGCGGAATGTTGAACACCTTTTTGTGATCCTCTGGATGTTCAGGTTCCACGGCCTTAAAGTTGTTCGCGTCAGCCTCATCATGGCTACTAACAACCAATGACGCAACCTGCGCTTTAAATTTAGTGTTCGGGCTATTAAATGGATTCGTCACCAAAGTAACATCAGCCTGCGCCGGTTTTGCCACAATCGTAAAACTCCCAAGTCCGTTATAAGCAATCTGCATAAGTGTATTTCCCGTACAGATTACCACGACCCCCACAAAATACCAACACAAAATACACACACCAAATGCCAAACAACTACTCCGCCCCCTCCTCTCTCACCTCCTCCTCTTCAAGCACCGTTGACCAATTCTCAATCTCCTTCATAATTTCATCCTCAACTGGATCACGCTCGACAATTGACCAACCTTCTTCGAATTGATCCGCCTTACCGGTAATTTCTGCCTTCCAGCGTTCATCTCGACTAGCCATCGAGCGCAAATGATCAATCGCGCCCTGAATTCTCTCCTGTTCTTTGGTCCAGTGCTCGACCAATTGATTAAAGTTCTGCTGGCGCTCCTGAGCCCGCTCGTCACACTGCCGACCAACTATGTCGTGTGCCTCCAGGATGGCGTTTTCTACCTGTAGACGTTCGTCGGCCGTGAGTTCAGACTCGAACAGCTTACTTTTCACATAATCCGTTAGGTGAACGCCATGTTCCGTCACTTTCTTAATCTTGGCCGCTAATTCCGGAGCTAGTTTGTTATACGCTGATTCTTCTAGTCGCTTTTCTTCGTCGCTCGCGCAAAGTTCTTGATAAGCCTTACGGTACGGATATTCTTTCTTACCTATAAGAATAAGCGCTTGAAGGATTTGGCGTTCGCTCGCAGATTCATTAGCTAATAACTCGTTATAAATTTTATTCGCCTCAAGAACTAACTCATTTGGCGTTAGGGGCACAAGTTGCTCAATAGAAAGCTTATATTCGTTCAATAAATACTCGTGCGGATGGGACATAAACGCAAGTTATAGAGTTGTAAAGATGTAAAGTTATAAAGATGATACCAAATTTGCCAACTCTCGCGTATTCCTTTACTATCCCGGGGCTTATTACTATTAGCGCCTGATGGCTTGAAACGTAGGTTTCGACTCTGTCAGGAAAATTCATTATGTCAGAAGCCTTGAATAAACTCTTGGAGGATCCAAAGTATTTCTCCATGCCAGCAGTTGGCGACCTTGTGAAGGGCAAAGTCCTTTCTACAAAGGGCCGTCAGATCAAAATCGACGTTAACGGTCTCATGGTTGGTGTAGTCCGTGGCCGCGAGCTTTACGCTGAAGCCGACATCTACAAGAACTTGAAGTCCGGCGAAGAAGTTGAAGCTACAGTAGTTGATCTTGAAAACGAGAACGGCGAAATGGAACTTTCTTTCCGTCACGCTGGTCAAAAGCGCGCTTGGTCTGATCTTACAGACATGTCCAAGGAAGGAAACGCTATTTCAGTTAAGGTGCTTGATGCAAACAAAGGTGGATTGATCGTTAAGGTAGGTCATGTCCAGGGCTTCTTGCCAGTTTCTCAGCTTGCTCCAGAACACTACCCACGTGTTACAGGTGGCGACAAGCAGAAGATTTTGGAAAAGCTCAAGAGCTACGTTGGCATGGACTTCCGGGTCAAAGTTCTAGACGTTGAAGAAGATGACGGCAAACTGATCGTCTCTGAAAAGGCTGTTTGGGAAGATGAACAGAAGAACATCATCGCTCAATGTAAGGTTGGCGATATCATTGCTGGTGACGTTTCTGCCGTTGCAGACTTCGGCGCCTTTGTGAAGTTCTACCCGACTGGAACAGACGTTCCACTTGAAGGACTTGTTCACATCAGCGAAATTGCTTGGCAGAGAATCGACCATCCTCGCGATGTTCTAAAGGTAGCTGACCATGTTCGTGCCGAAATCATCGGTATTGAGGGCAGCAAAATCTTCCTCTCCATGAAGAAGCTCACTGAAGATCCATGGAAGGATGTAGCTAAGCGTTATAAGGTTGGCGATTGGGTAGAGGGCAAGATCGTCAAAGTTAACCCATTTGGTTTCTTTGTCGAGCTTGATCAAGACATCCAGGGACTAGCCCACGTTTCTGAACTTTCCGACAAGCAGGTTGAGGATCCTTCCTCACTCGCAAAAATTGGCGAGACTATGAAGTTCCGCGTGGTCTCAATCGAACCACATGAACATCGTCTAGGCCTCTCCCTCAAAGCAGAAGATGCAAAAAAGGAAGAGAAGGCAGAGAAAGTAGAAGAAACAGCAAAGGCTGAATAATAAACACGGAACGGTTCCCTCGCGGGGCCGTTCTTTGTTATTGACCGAATAGTTATTTTTCTCTACCCTACACGCTACTCCCCACTCCCTACACCCTATGAAACCCCTCTCAAAAAACATCCTCTTCTTTCTCATTGTCATGTTGGCTATCGGGATTCTGTTCTCGTCGCTGACGGTAAATAAACCGGTTGGACCAAAAGATATTTCCGTCTCTGAATTTGTGACACTGGTAAAAGATGGCAAGATTACAAAATTAGATGTTACCGAGAACACTCTCTCTGGTTACGAATCAGACAAAATTGCTTTCACTACTAAAAAAGAGGACGGCGTTTCTGTCACTGAAGTTCTCAAAAACCTGGGTGTTAGCGAAGACAAAATCTCCGCTCTCGCTATTGACGTCAAAGCGCCTTCAGCCACGGTCACCTTCCTAAGACAAGTTCTCCCAACGATGTTGTTCGTGATCGGCCTTTCGGTCGCGCTTTGGTTCTTCATGCGTTCCATGCAAGGTGCGAATAACAAAGCCATGTCATTTGGGCAGTCGAATGCACGTGAGGCAAACGGCAAAGTTAAAGTTACTTTTGCAGATGTTGCTGGTAACACAGAAGCTAAAGAAGAATTAGCTGAAGTTGTCGAGTTCTTAAAAACACCAAAAAAGTTCGTTGACCTTGGAGCCAAGATTCCAAAGGGCGTACTTCTCATGGGTCCTCCTGGAACCGGTAAAACGTTGATCGCCCGCGCGGTTGCCGGCGAAGCTGGAGCACCATTCTTTCATATTTCTGGTTCCGAGTTTGTCGAAATGTTCGTCGGAGTTGGTGCTTCTCGTGTGCGCGATCTTTTTGCGAAGGCCAAGAAAGCGGCGCCTTGTATTATCTTTATAGACGAAATTGATGCCGTGGGACGCCAGCGTGGCGCAGGACTAGGCGGTGGTCATGATGAGCGCGAGCAAACACTTAACCAGATTCTCGTAGAAATGGATGGCTTCGATGCCAACCTTGGTGTCATCATCATTGCTGCAACCAACCGACCAGACGTACTTGACCCCGCCCTTTTGCGTCCAGGTCGCTTTGACCGTCGCGTAGTGCTCGATCGCCCAGACCTAAAAGATCGCAAAGCAATTCTTGGTATTCACGCCAAAGAGAAGCCACTTGCGCCGGACGTCGATCTGACTCGCATTGCCGAGCGAACTATCGGCATGTCAGGAGCTGACCTCGGCAACATCATGAACGAAGGCGCCATCTTTGCCGCTCGACGAAGCCAGAAAGAAGTGATGCAGAAAGACCTGCTCGACGCCATCGAAAAGGTCATGCTTGGCCCAGAACGCAAGAGCCACATCTTATCTGCTGACGAACGTTTGCTAACCGCCTATCACGAAGCTGGTCACGCCATTGTCGGCCACTTGCTCCCCCACTGTGATGACGTGCACAAGGTTTCGATCATCTCCCGTGGTCGTGCTGCCGGTTACACCATGAGCATTCCACAGGAAGATCGCAAAATGCATTCTCGAGCTGAATTTATCGACGAGCTCGCCATGATGCTTGGTGGTTACGCTGCCGAGCGCACCATCTTCGGCGACTACACAACTGGCGCATCCAACGATTTACAACGTGCAACAGCCCTCGCCAAAGACCTCGTCACCCAGTTTGGCATGAGCGACACCCTCGGCCCACGCACCTACGGCGAAAGCGATGAAATGCCATTCCTTGGCAAGTCCTTCCACGAAAGCCGTAACTATTCCGAGAAGGTCGCTGAAAAAATCGACGAAGAAATCACTAAGCTGATCAACTCCGCTCTCGAGACCGCTACCAAAATGGTCACCGATAATCGTCCAAAAATGGATCTCCTTGTAGCCGAACTCATGGCCAAAGAAACGGTCGAAAAAGAAGCCTTCGAAGCTCTCCTCGGCCCCGCCCTCAAAGCCCCGAAGTTCGCACCGAAAACCGCCTAGGTTCCGTCATTGCGAGGGTGCCGTCCGCGGCATCCCGAAGCAACCTCAATGTTATTAGTAAAAAAGTGGTCATCCAAATGGGTGGCCACTTTTTCTTACTTCCGTCCAACAATCGAATACCCGTCCTCAATCGCGTCACAAACAAAGTCCTCTAAAAGACTGGCATCTTCAGTCATTTGAGCTTTGTTCAAGTATGCCATGTACAGTCCTTTATTCACCGAACGGACAACCGCCGGTGCAAGGTTGGCTCGTAGTGCCATGGCAATCATGAGAAGTCGACCCACGCGACCGTTCCCATCTCCAAACGGATGAATCTTTTCGAATCGCGCATGAATATTAGCGATCTCTGCCGTGGCATCTTTCCCTTCTTGCCGAATAGCCTTCGATAATTCCTTCATCAAATCGGGAATCTTTAAGTAGTTGGCTGTTGGAACGTGTGTACCGAGGATACGAACGGCGTGATATCGATATTGACCAGCGTCGTCACGAATCGAATTCATCAAAATAGAGTGCAACTTCAAGATTAGCGACTCGTCTAACACATGACCATTCGCTAAGTGATCAAAAAGATAAACAAGAGCTGTCTGGTGATTCTTAGCTTCCAACTGCTCTACAAGTGTCTTGTTCGACAAAGCCACATTTCTAAACAAAATTGCCGCCGTGTCCCCTTCTGACAACGTGCTCCCCTCGATCTTGTTCGAATGAAATGTGAGTGACAAATATAGTTGATCACGAATATCGGGGTTCGATAAAATTTCTTTAAGAACGTTTTTATGTTCTTTCTGCCTACTCAAAAGCAAGGCTTTCTTAGCCTCCAAAATCGTGGCCGGAATCACTTTTTCCCCGGAATATTCCTTATAGATCTCGTCGATCTTTGCCAAAGCGGTTGGTCTAGGCGTTGCCCTCCCCATCATCCAGCGGTTAAGTGCGGAAAAAGTAACACCAAAACGCAAAGCCAACTCCTCCTGGGAGAGACCCGACATTTTTTGGATAAACTGTAATTTCTCTTGAATGCTCATATGTCTAAACTCTATAGAGTTACTAACTTATAGCACATTTTATAGAGTTTGTAAACGTCCCTCCTCGCCCCGCCCTCAAAGCCTAGAAGTTTGCACCGAAAACGGCATAGTCTCAGTCTTTGCGAGGATGCCGTCAGACGGCAGTCCGAAGCAACCTCAATGTTATTAGTAAAAAAGTGGTCATCCAAATGGGTGACCCTTTTCTGTTCAATCACAAAACCGCCTTTTGAGGGGCGGTTTTGGAGGACCCCGGCCATGGATCGAGATTCTGGTGGACACAGCGGGATTCGAACCCGCATCTTCTGGTGTCAAACCGGATGTGGTTAGCCATTACCACCATGTGCCCCGATCTAGCCGGGACAAAACAATAAACTCCCCAATAGCTCCATCACTGGAGTTACTGGGGAGTTTTATTGTGACACCAGAAGGATTTGGCTTTCGCCACACCCGGGTACTTATATTGCACCATGTATTTTTCCCCTCGTCAAAAACTATCCCCATGTTTGCAATTCCTGGGTAAAGGCCTAACATTCCCGTATATGAAACCCCAATATATCGCCCTGCTAGTTACAGCATCGGTTCTACTGGTGCTCGTCGTGGTTCTAAATCCGTTCGTAACCGTCGCTGCCGGCGAACGTGGTGTGGTACTTACTTGGGGCGCGTTTAATGGACAGATTATGGATCCGGGGTTGCATCTACGAGTTCCCCTTGCGCAGACGGTAGTGCACATGGACGTGCAGACGCAGAAGCTCGAGATCGAGGCGTCGAGTGCTTACTCACACGATTTACAGAACGTGATCATTCACTCGGTAGTCAACTATAACTCTGATCCAAAAGAAGTAGGTCTGATCTATCAGCAGTACGGCCTCGACGCAGAATCAAGGATCCTCGAGCCGAACCTCGAAGCTGCTATCAAGCAAACCGTTGCCAAGTACACCGCCGAGGAGATTCTGTCAGAGCGTGGCAAAGTTGCAACCGAGATTGAAACCGCTTTCCGTGAGTCTATTCCAAATACGTTTACCGTCACTAAGTACGCCCTCGTCAATGAAACATTCTCGCAGGCATACGAAGACGCCATCGAACAGAAACAAGTCGCCCAGCAGAACGCGGAGAAGGCCGATAACGATTTGAAACGCATCAAAATCGAAGCCGAACAGCGTGTCGCTGAAGCAACTGCCGAAGCCGAAGCGATCAGAATTCAAGCCTCAGCTATTCAACAACAAGGCGGTGCGTCATACGTTAATTTGAAAGCCGTTGAAAAGTGGGACGGTCACTTGCCAGACCAGATGATTCCAGGCGGCGCACTGCCATTCCTGAACTTACAGACAAACGGGACAACTCGATAACGTGATGCGTGCGGGCATGGCGTCGCCATGCCCCTACACCGAGCATCACGAACGACCATTTTCATGCGGTATAATATCCGCATGACATCCGATCAGCCTCTTTATAGGCCAATTATTTTACGTGCACTGAAGACAGCTTGGCTCCACAAAGAGCTTTGGCCTATTGCGGCTATTGCGGGAATTGCTGGAACTGGAACGGTGCTAAATGACATTATTACCCAAGGAAATGGGGCGCTGGCGTTTCCAGAAACTGGCGGGGGCGCGTTTAGTTTTATCTCCTTTTTGCAGATTTACTTTGGTCATCTGGCAATTTCAACTCCGGCCAGCGCCATAGTTTCATTCTTCGTACTTGCGTCCCTTGTCTGTGCCGGAATTTTCGTTGTCACCACCGCTCAACATACTATTCTGAGAGCTATTCACCGAGCAGCCCAACAGAAAGCCAAACTTCCTTTCCGTGAACTTCTAAACGAGGCCGAGCAACCACGGCTAATTCGCCTGCTTGTCATTAACTTGTTTTTCAAGCTACTAATCGTGAACACGCTTTTGGTTGGCTCGCTCATGCTCCAAAGCTTGAATACGAGCACTAGCATTACCGACGCATTCTTTGGCTTTATCTTTGCATTCACCATTGTCGCTCTGGTCTTTGGCTTTAATGTGCTTGAAGTATTTTCCTTGATCCAAGTCGCCAAGGCTAATGATGGCCTAGTAGACGCTATTCAGGATGGCTGGAAACTATTTTCAGATCATAAAGCAGTGGCACTAGAAATGTCCGCCGTTCTTTTCGGCATAAACTTCTTCATGACCGTGGCCTATATTTTAGGAATTGTCGTGATCGCCGTTCCGTTCCTATTCCTATTCGGTCTCGCAATCACCTCAGGCTCCCTCACCGCTGTTAGTCTGGTCAGCCTTGCTCTCATCGTCACCATCATCACTTTAACCATTGCCATGGCTGGATTCGTGACCACGTTCACCTTGTCTGCTTGGACTGAACTAGTTTATAAACTCTCTAAAGCAAAGTCCCCCGTTCGTCCACGTCTTCACACGCATGGCGCTCGGCTTTTTGCACAAAAATAACCTGTGGCTGGAGATCTTCCGTCAATTGCTGACCTACTAAAGAAACGAACGGAGGCCCCGGCGCCTGTTCAAGGTGAGGCAAAAGTTCCACCGGTCACCGCCTCGGTCGCCACATCCACAACCACGCCGGATGTGCATGCGGGGTTGGTAACCCCGCCTTTTCAGGGTGTTGCGCCAACGCCCTCTTCCGGCATTCACTTCGACACCGATGAATCTTCTTCTAAGCTTGCAGAAAAGATGTCGAGCATAAAAAAAGGTGAAAAAGAAGAAGAAACAGAACAAAAAGCCGCCAGCCTTGGAATCCAAAGCATTAATCTGAAAGGTTTTCCGGTCAGTCCAGAAGCTATCGGGCTTATTCCAGAAGAACAGTCGCGCGAGTTGCAGACCGTCGTCTTCCTATTCAACGGCCAAGAGCTTCGCCTTGGCACCATGCGACCGGACGATCCAAAGGTAAAGGAACTTATGTTCGCGCTCGAAGAACGAAACAAGACGCACGCCGTCATGTATTTGATTTCAGAAGAAAGCTTTAATCAAGCCGTGAAGCTCTACGCCGCGCTCCCCCAAATAAAAATTATCGTAAAGGGCGTGCAGATTACTGAGGACGAGCTCGCCAAATACGCCGCCGAGATGACGGACACTGCGTCAATTGCCAAAATGGTCAAAGAGGCCACAGTTACTTCCGTTCTCTCTATTGTCATTGCCGCCGCGGTTAAGCTTGGCTCATCTGACATTCACATTGAAGCTGAGGAAACGGGCATTGCGGTTCGTTTCCGCGTAGACGGCATTCTTCAGGAAATCGCTAAACTAGATAGCAGTCAGTGGAAAAAACTTATTAGTCGCATCAAGCTGATTGCCTCGCTCAAGATTAACGTGATCGACCAAGCCCAGGACGGTCGTTTCACTATTTTCCAGAAGAATAAAAAGATCGACGTTCGTTTGTCGACGATCCCGACGGCTTACGGCGAGTCTGTCGTTATGCGTTTGTTGAATCCAGATACCATCATGCTTGATTTTGAGAAACTCGGCTTCCGACCACCAGCACTCAAAAAGATTTTGAAGGAGGTTGAGCGTCCGAACGGAATGATTATCACGACAGGTCCTACTGGTTCAGGAAAAACAACAACGCTGTACGCCATTTTGAAGCGCCTAAACACGGCTGACGCAAAGATCATTACTCTTGAAGATCCAGTTGAATATAAGGTCGAGGGCTTGAACCAATCGCAGATCGACTCGAAAAAAGATTACACTTTTGCTAAGGGCTTGCGCTCAATTCTTCGCCAAGACCCGGACATTGTCATGGTCGGAGAAATTCGTGACCTTGAAACAGCGGAAATTGCTATTCAAGCTGCACTTACCGGTCACATGCTTTTGTCGACAATCCACACTAATGACGCTGCTGGCGCGGTTCCCCGCTTCATGTCCATGGGTGTTGCCCCTCACCTACTCGCTCCTGCAATTAACGCCATCATGGGTCAACGCCTTCTTCGTAAACTTTGCCAAGTGTGTAAAGTGCCGGTAACTATCGAGCCTGAACTAATGGCCGAAGTAGTTAAACAACTAGATTCTATCTCCCCAAATTCCGGCGAGCCTAAGGTTGATATTACAAAACTCCAATTCTACGGACCAAAAGGCTGCGATCAATGCAACAATACTGGCTACAAGGGCCGAGTTGGTGCCTATGAAATTTTGATCAAGGACGCGGAAATAGAAAAAGCCATTCTAGCCGGCAGCATTTCCGAGTATCAGATGCGCGATATTGCTCAAAAACAAGGCATGGTCACCATGGCCCAAGATGGTTTACTAAAAGCATCTGAAGGATTAACATCTGTAGACGAAGTTAAGAGAATAGTCGGTTTATAGCCTATGCGTACAGCTAGATTCTTTGTTCCCGCCGAATGGATAGCTAGCTCGGCTGAGGCTTTTTGTATTCCGGCTGGCCCCCTACACAAACAAATAGTCGCCGTCCTACGCATGAAAGCTGGCGATCAAATCTCATTACTTACCAATGACAATGCCGAACTAAATTGTCGAATCACTGAAATCACTCGCTCGGCCGTGATGGGTGTTATTGCCGGCTCGACAATTGGCAAACCTATTTCGCCAAAAGTAACCGTCTGCGCAGCTATCACCAAGCGCGACACTTTTGAATGGATGCTGGAAAAGTGTACTGAAATTGGTGTCACAGAATTCATCCCCATCGTAACGGACAGAACAATCAAGCGCACAAAAGAAAACCCGACTCGGCTAAACCTTATTCTCCGAGAAGCAAGCGAACAATCAGGTCGGTTCGTGCTACCAAATCTCGTAGACCCAATGTCATTCGGTGCCGCCATTGGTCACACCGAGGGAATGGTGAGAATTGCCATGCATGAATCTGGCGGTACTTCCCTCCCTAAAATTCACAAAACCTCAGAGGTCGCTCTCTTTGTTGGCCCCGAAGGCGGGTTTACAGACGAAGAGCTTGCCGCTTTACGTGATTGCAACGCTCACATTGTCACCTTTGGCGATTTAGTTTTCCGCGCCGAAACCGCCGCCATCGTCGGTGCTACTCTTTTGCGTTTCTCATAAATAAAAGGGGCCGACCGCTGTCGAACCCCTCGATCAAAATCTTCAAACCTCCATTTGCGAGGTTATTTTGTTCCGAGCCATCTGAAATAGTCTCGAGCCGCCGTCTCTATTCGACCTTGCTCAACGTCCTCCAGAATTCTCATTCCATACGCCTGCTCGAACATGACCAGTTTTATCGTCTCGGGATGAAACATGAACACGTGCAGACAGTCCACCGACACCTTCACCTGCCACTCGCCAGGCTCGGTCAGATCAAAGAAAACCATGATCAGAACGTAGAAGTCGAACAGCTTATGAGCCTGGTCTCGGCTAGACTCCTTGAAAGTGAATCGCATCCAACCGCTGGGTAACGAATCCATGATTCCTCCACAAAGAATAGTGCACGCCGAAGTTAGCACGAAATATTAATACCATCAAATCCAAGAAATACGACGCTCGTCTTTGTCTGCATGTTCAAAGATAACCGTAATATCCGGCTTGAGAACATCATTTTTAAAAATGTTAGGCCACTCGGCCAGAATCACCGTATCTGGTCGACGTTCGTCCTCGAGTGACAACGCGCCAAGCTCCTTCTCATCAGAAAACCGGTAGAAATCAACATGCACCACCCGTCGAATCCCAGACTCGCTTCCCCCTCTTAGGGGGACAAAGGGGGTCGTCACCTGGTATTCATTCATCACCGTAAACGTCGGCGATTTCACTCGCGCGGTGCTCCCAAGTGCCGCCACGAGCCCCTGTGCGAATGTCGTCTTCCCTGCCCCAAGATCGCCAACAAGCGCAATCACCTCCCCGCCAACTAATGTTTTAGCGAGGTCAGCGGCTAGTTGTTTTGTTTCTTCAGCTGAGTGCGAAATCATACGATATCCATATTGGGATCGACTCTTACTAACCGCGAATCCTGGAGTAAGGGTTTGGCGCCGCCAAACCCCTTCGTCGCACGTGCTCTAAAATATCCCGCCGCCGCAATCATGGCCGCGTTGTCGAGCGAATATTCAAATGGCGGCAAGAAAATCTCAACACCCATATCTTTGGCAAGCTCAGTCATTCTCTCGCGCAACGCAATATTCGCTGCCACCCCACCAGCGAGAATTAGTGACCGGACGGGTGGCTCCCCCTCTTTCCAAGAGGGGGCCAGGGGGAGTCTCAGGGCGGTCAGAGTCTTCTTCACAAGCAAATCTACTACCGCCTCCTGAAATGATGCAGCAATATCCGCCCGGAACTGGTGATTATCAATCTGTATTTCTTTAGCTCTCAATGTATACATTACGTTTGTCTTCAAACCAGAAAAACTCATGTTCAGATTCTTGCTATTTAACATGGCACGCGGAAAATCAAAGGCCTTAGGATTCCCATCCATGGCGAGCTCAGCCACCTTCGGTCCACCCGGATAACCAAGCCCAATCATCTTCGCTACTTTATCAAATGCCTCCCCCGCCGCATCGTCAAGTGTCTCGCCAAGTCTTTCAAAATCCCCATGCCCCCTCATCAGCACCAACTCCGTATGCCCACCCGACACGATGAGGCACAAGGCCGGGAATTCCGGCACCACTTTTTTAACTTTTTCAACCTTTTCAATTTTTTTAACTCTCGGCTCTCCCAACCAGGCTGCATAGATATGGCCTTCCAGGTGACACACCGGCACCAGCGGCTTCCCCCACGCATAAGCAAGCGCCTTAGCCGCCTCAGTCCCCACACGCAGTGCAGGAGCGAGTCCTGGACCTGTCGTCACCGCAATCGCGTCAATCTCCTCGCCTGTTGCCGAGACCGCTTTATGCAACATTGGAAATAGCATCTGCAAGTGCTCTCGCGCCGCCACTTCAGGAACTACTCCACCGTAAACCTCATGGATATCAATTTGCGAACGAATATATGACGAAACGACCTTCAGGTCTTCGCCCTCTCCTTCTAAAACAGCCACCGCTGTCTCATCGCAACTTGTTTCAATTCCGAGTATCCTCATAAAGTATTGCGGTGCGTATGATCGAATAGTAGACTACGATTGATTTCTTCTCAACCCCTACCCCAAACTCTTAACCTTCTCTATGTACACAGAACAAAAGTTCGAGCTTTCTGAGCTTAAAGGTCTCTCAGCCAAGCAGATCGACGTTCACTTGAAGCTCTACGCTGGTTACGTAAAAAACGTAAACGCCGTTTCAGCCAAGATCGACGAGCTAAAAACAGACGCCGAAAAGAACGCCCTCGCCCTTTCCGAACTCACTCGCAGATATGCTTTCGAGTTCAACGGCATGCGCTTACATGAACTGTACTTCGAGGCCCTCGGTGGAGATGGCGCGCTCCTTCCCCCTTCCAGGGGGATAGAGGGGGTCGGCAAACTCACCGCCGCACTTCAGGCTCAGTTCGGCTCATTCGAAAATTTCATTTCCGAGCTCACCATGATCGGTTCAATGCGCGGAATCGGTTGGGTACTTCTAGTGCGCGACCCCAAAGCCGATATGCTACGTCTAATCTGGGTCAGCGACCACGAGCTCGGCCATCTAGCTGGCACAACCGTCATCCTCGCGATGGACATGTGGGAACACGCCTTCATGGTTGATTACGTCCCCGCACAAAAAGGCGACTATATCAAAGCATTTTTAGCAAATATCAACTGGGATGTAGTTGGAAAACGACTCGCCTAATATAGGCCTACATCTTACCAAACTCTGCCCTTAGTGATACGGTACCTGTATATGATCGTGTCCGGAATAGTAGAAAAGGGCAAAGGCGAGGCTGGGCCAATTTATGGCTTACCTACCGCAAACATTAAAGTTGGCGGTTGGTTTAGGCCGGGTGTTTATGCCGCAAAGGTAACAACGGATACTAATAGCTACAAAGCTATTGTCTGTTATGGCGCTTGGCGAGATGTACTTGAGGCTCACCTCTTTGGTTTTACGGGGGATCTTTACGGCCAAACCATCACCATCCAAATTCTAGACAAAGTAAGTGACATTGAACCTCTCATCTCAACCGAATTGATGCGCGAAAAAATCCAAGAAGACGTAAAAAAGGTGAAGCTATGTTTACGGGCATAGTTCAAAGTCTTGGCGAGGTTGTAGCAATCACCCAGAAACCAGGGCTAATGAATTTTTCTGTTTCACTGCCAAGGGATATGGTCGAGGGTCTGAAACTTGGAGCGAGCGTGGCCGTTAACGGCGTCTGTTTAACGGTGGAGTCGATCGAAAGCGAGCGAGTCACTTTCGCTATCATGCAAGAAACTCTTGGGCTGACGACTCTTGGCTCGTTAAAACCCGGCGACACAGTAAATATCGAACGATCTCTAAAGGTTGGCGACGAAGTAGGCGGTCACCTTGTTTCTGGCCATGTTCACGGCACCGCAAAAATTACTGACATCAAACAAACTGAAAATAATTTAGATATTATCATCGAGCCACCCGCCGAACTTACCAAGTACATCTTCCCCAAAGGATTCATCGCATTGAACGGCGTGAGCCTCACGGTGGTGCACGTTTCCCCCCTTCCAGGGGGGTTGGGGGGTCGCATTTCGGTCTCCCTCATCCCCGAAACTCTCCGCGCAACAACTTTCAGCGCTGCCAAAATCGGTGATCTAGTAAATCTTGAGGTTGATCAACAAACGCGCACCATCGTCGATACCATCTATACCCTACTCCCTACACCCCACACCCTATGAAAAACATCGCCATCGTCCTCGGTTCCTTTCACAAAAAAGAAGTCGGCATGATGCTTGAAGAAACTCAAAAAACTGCCGCCGAACTCGGCCTCACAATAGTTGAGGAAGTTTGGGTACCAGGATCAGTTGAAAAACCCCTCGCCATTAAACGTCTTCTTCTAAAACCAGAGATTGACGGCGTAGTGACGCTTGGCATTATTGAAAAAGGCAGCACCAAACATGGATTCGTCATGGGTCAGGCCGTCATGGATGCCGTTATTCAGCTCCAGCTCGAATTCATGAAACCCATCGGCCTGGGCATTTTAGGTCCAGACATTGAACCAGATCAAATCCCTCCCCGCCTCCTCCCCTACGCCAAGGCAGCAGTTGAAGCTGTCGCAAAGATGCTATAAACTCCCGCCGGGAGGTGTTCTTTGCATCCGAGATCGATCACTAATTACTACGGCCCCGTTTGGGGTGCGGCTGGCGGAAATGGGTTCTTTGGCGGAGGTTGGGCGTTTCACGAGATGCTCCCCCGCTTTCTCCGGCCGATTTTTCTGGCATGACGAACGTCTACAAGACGACAACCATTGATGCCCGTGAAGGCAATACGCCCCTTGACGCCAACTTCGCGCCCAAGGACATGTTCCCGAAATCCGTGTACCTCACGGCCTGGATGTGGGTCATTGGTGCAGTTTTGAACGCCTGGGGTTTGTCTGGTCCTGGCCTCAAGGCCCTGCTTGATACCCTCAAGTGGCAAAAGTGCCAGAGTCCGGCATTCATCTCGATCATGCCCACTAAAGAGACGTCAGCTGAACGACGAGTTGAAGTCATCCGGTTTCGTGATGAACTCATGAGCCAGATCAGCGGCTTTGAATGCCTAATTGGTCTTCAGATCAACGCTTCCTGCCCGAACGCAGGGGTGAAGACTGACGACCTGGCGAATGAGATTCGTGATTGGTGCGACATTCTTGCGCCACTTAAGGAACGACGCTCGCAATTCATCGTGATCGTGAAATAGGCGCTCGACATGCCCATTGAACCGCTCCTCAAGCTCCAGGAACATCCTGTGTTTGATGGCGTGTGCATTACGAATACGGTGAAGTTCGGCAAGCTACCGGATCGAATTCCGTGGCGCTTCATCTTCCCGTTCAGTAAGGAGTCCCCGCTCAAACACATTGGCGGTGGCGGTCTCTCTGGCCGGTTCCTCTTCCCGCTCGTTGAAGAATTCGTTGTCGAGCTGAGAAGGCTCGGCTTCAAAAAGCACATTAACGCCGGCGGAGGAATTCTCTCTTGGCGTGATGCGCGGCGCCTCATGCACGCCGGTGCGAATAGCGTATTCATTGGCTCCGTCACCATGCTCCGCCCCTGGCGGGTGCAAAGCATTATTGAGTACATGCTCAAGAACCATAGTTACGCCGCCTAACCACGGCCAGGAGGATTCAATGGTCATCGAAGCTCATCGTATACGCATGCGTCAGCCAGACAACTGGCACAACCACTTTCGTGACCCAGGTGATTCGCGGTTCATCCCAACGGTTCGTTACATCGCCAGCCAATTTGGTCGGGCGAACGCCATGGGAAACCTGCCAACTCCGATTCTGACCGCTCAAGAAATGGTCAGATACGGCCGGGATATTCGCGAAGCGGCAAAAGAATGCGGGTACCCGCACTTTGAACCGCTCATGGTGGTCATGCTGTCACACAGCACCACCCCGCAGATGCTTGAAGCGGCGTTTGATGCCGGTGCCTACGGCGCCAAGGACATGCCGGCCAACGGAACTACCAATTCCGCGCACGGCATCTTTGACCGCCACGCTCCGCTCTACCGGGACTGTCTGCGCGTGATCCGTGAGCGGAAAAAAGCTCACCTCATTCACGCCGAACTTCCCATGATGAACGGTCAGAAGGTCCCGCTGAAGCTGCGCTCAAAGCTCTTCATCCCAATCCTCCAAGAAATTCGTCACGCCTTCCCGGATCTCCGCATGTGCATCGAGCACATCGATATCAAGGAGCTCGTTCGAACTGGTGGTAAAGGGCGGAGACAACATCTGCGCTACCGTCACCCCACATCACATGGCGGTGACCGCGGAAGAAGCGGATGCGGACAACCACTGTAAGTGCATGCCGTACCCAAAGACGGTAGATGACATCGGCGCGATCCTGCAGGTGGTCATGAACGGTCACCCGCGTTTCTTCTACGGGTCAGACAACGCCCCGCACCTTCTGCCAGCCAAGCAAGCGAATCCGCCGGCCTCCGGCGTGTTCACTGCTCCCGTTGAGCTCGGCGCAACCGCTGATCTCTTCGAACGACACCACGCACTCCCCCACTACGAAGCGTTCATGTCCGAACTCGGCGCCAAGTGGCACGGCTTCCCGCTCAACCAGGGCACCGTGACCCTGGAGCGGATTCCGCACCGCGTAGACGAGGTCATTGACCTTCCGGACGGTCACCAGATCGTTCCTTACAAACACGGCAAGATCGTGTATTGGCAACTCGCCTCCTAGCTTGATCTCGTCGCCTACACCCGCCTCCCCACAAGGGATGGCGGGTTTTTCTTTATCTTCAAACACAAACCCCGCGGCGTAATTCCGCGGGGTCACTCGTAAACAAACGGCTAGTGGTCGAAGATCCGGCACACAGTCAGGAAGTCTGGGGTGAACTCGAACCCATCAGACAAAGCCACGTAACACGGCTTATGTTCCACCCCGTGCGACGGGAGAAAGCCCAAAATTCGTGGCCGCGGAAGTTCCGCATTTATCTCTGACACCAGAAACCTGGTCACCCGTTCGTCTGCCACGATGATTAATGGTCTGAGCAGCTCTTGCAGATGATCTCGTGGCACAACATCCACGGAAGCATGATGAAGTAGTTCTGCGATTGCTCGTTTGCGCCGTCGCAACTGAGCGTCTACCTCCGTATTCCATGTGCCAAACGGAAGCTTGCTCTCTTCCTCCTGCACCTTCAGATACTCGCCCAAAGCATCACGCCATGGCTGAGCATTGAAGATGCTCCAGTTGAATGACGACCGCGCCCGAATAATGTCGAGTATGGCCACCTTCGTCAGCTGGACTGCCCTGTCCACATCAGTAGTCCGCAAGCCGTCGCGCAACTTATCGCGTCGCTTATCCATCATCTCCTCTGGACTCATAGACTGCGAATCCTCCCCCACCATCTCACTAAACGCCCGCCTCCAAGGGGCCTCCCGATTCTTGTCGTCCATCATGTCCTCCAATGGTAGACCGAACATTCTAAGCTTTATTGATGCTTTGGTCAAAAGTTTTGACTCATTTCATTATTTTCGTTACACTTCCCGCGCGAATTTGGCCTCATCGTCTAATGGTTAGGACACGGGCTTTTCAAGCCTGTAACCCGGGTTCGACTCCCGGTGAGGTCACCAAAAAAGCATCCATTTACTGGGTGCTTTTTTGTTTTCAACACCAAACTGCTTTTGCCGTATACTATGTGGGTCATGTCTTCCAAAACAATATTCTGGGTACTTAGCTGGGTCGTCGCCATTGCGATTCTTGTATTTGTTTGTTCGTACACCATCAAACTAAGCGATATCACAGATTTCGTCGCCATTACAGAAACGGCAAAGCCGGTTTGGATCCTCGGAATCATCATCGCCCAACTCGGAACATACGTGAACGTTGCCTGGATGTACCGCATCATGCTCAAGGTGGCGGGTCACGACATATCCATAATCAAACTCTTGCCACTTAGCGTAGAAAAACTTGCGATCGATCAGTTCATTCCGACTGCGGGCTTGGGCGGTTCCGCGCTTGTGGTCCAAGGACTTCGACGAAATGGCGCGTCAAGCCATGTGGCCGTGGCCATGGTTATTATTGGCGTGGCGGCCTGGTACTTGGCTGGTGACATAGCGGGGATTATTGGCCTTTGGACGGTTCGTGACTTTCCCGTAATTTTTTCTGGTGGACTCATCGTGGTTCTCCTCTACACCGCTATCTCTGTAGTCATTATCTCCATAACGCTCAAAGCCGTGCGCATGAAATGGTTTACCAAACTACGGCAACTCATCCCCATAAAACCCGTTCAACATTTCTTAGATGAACTCATTGAAACCCGAAAAGCCGGTATTCTCACGAAAAAGTTATTCGGAAAAGTTCTCGCCCTCCAAATCACTCTGATTCTCCTTGATGCGGCTACACTTGCTTTTGCCTGCGCAGCACTCGGAAGCCCCATCCCCTTTCATTTCGCAATTGCCGGCTACATCCTCGCAAACATCGCTGCCACGCTGAGTATTTTACCGGGAGGACTTGGAGTTTTCGAGGGTGGATCCGTGGCTATCTTAAGTCTCCTCGGTCTCTCCCCCGCCACCGCCCTTGCCGCCACAGTTCTGTACCGCGGTTTTTCCCTCTGGCTTCCGCTCATCCCTGGCGCGCTCTTTGCGAGGCACGAAATTCATCAAGCACATACAAGAGAACTCAACGGCGAATAATACTCTATGCGCCTCAACATCCCCCTCGTTCATCAGCCAGATGAAATTTCCTGTGGCCCGACAGCTTTGCACATGGTGCTTAGATATTTTGGTCGAGCCGTGCCAATAGTCCAGCTCTGTAGACTCGCCAAAACAACAAAAATTTCGGGTACATCTAGGCACAACATGGCTCATACTCTTCGGAACCTCGGTCTTCATGTATTCACCAAACATAACGCATCAACAAACGATATTCGGTTATTCCTCGAACAAAAGATTCCAGTTATTGTGAATTATCAGGACTCGACCATGACCGAAGGACATTATGGAGTAATCATTGGGTTTGAAAATGGAAAACTTGTGCTTAATGATCCTTATGAAGCCAAGCCAGTTATCATTGATCCTACCCTCTTCGCCAAGCGCTGGCACGGCTATCACAAAACACAATTTACTCGCTGGCTTTTAGTGGCCTCAGATAAACCCTTGCGTCAAACATAGTTTTTCGCTATTGTCCTCAGTCTTCTCATCCATGGGGGTTAGACATGTACTTTGTTCTGGCGCAGACGGCAGTAGTTGGGGGCGAGCTGTTTACGGGAGTATACGACAGCCAAAAGGCGCGTTACTACCAAAAACCGCACGTTTGGATACTCTATGCGCACAGAGAATTGTTTGACCATGCATTTGCGACCAACAAGATTCTCAATGACGCGCTGAAGGACAAGAGTAAACGGGCACCGCTCCCAGATGAACCAAATGAGTTCTACGGGCTCTCAATTCTGAGAAGGACGGCTGGCAGAAATCCAATCTACATTCACCTCACGCTCGTTGTCCGAACAAAGGAAGTTGTCGAGTTCAAGGCTCGAGACTTCGTCCGCGTTATTGATGCCGGCGAATCAGAAGAACAAATCCGAAACGCTTGTGCGCGAGCAGCTCCGAGCACCGTACAGGCTGTGTTCCATGGTTCAACTGAGGCCGGAGTAACAACTCCGCTCACTCGTGAACACTTTTCCCGTGACCTTCAAGCATACTGCGTCTAACAAAGTCGTCCTCAAAGAGGGCGACTCTTCATTTAAATACAAAACGTCCGCCTCATAAAAGGCGGACGGCAACGGTCTCACGTAGACCTAGCTAGCTATAAGCCATCTCGTCGCGCTTTGGCCTCAAGATGATGGCCTCAATATGCATGAGGTGACCATCAGTCTCTCCAGCTACGCGCCGACGATCGGTGAACTTGCGCGTAAAGTCCCGAATGGCCTCCGGGCCTGCGTTCGGATCGAGCATGACAACCAGGGCGCGGAACACCTCGATCTTTGAAGTGAGAGGCTCCGAGTCCGTGACGAGTGGTGCCCAGCTCATGAGGTACGTATCGAACTCATCCTTGAGCATGGCGTAGGTGACATCAGCAGGATTGCTGATGTGTCGCACGATCACCCTCACCAGCCGATCGAACTCGCCATTCAAATGGATCGGATTGATCGGTTTACGGTTAGTCATGATGCACCTCGGAGTGGATTGAAGAATACACACGATCTAGACGAACGTTACTTGGCGGCTACCGAGGCCAGATGCCGGTCTCCGGGGGAACCGAAAAAGCTAGAGGACATTAGTTTATCCTAGCCAAAAAGTCAACCTACGCAATATCCTTTCGTTCTAAAATTCCAGACTTGTAAAGCTCTAAAACAACTAAGAATGCGGCCAGAATAGTTGGTCCAAGGATGAAACCGATAGGTCCAAAATACTGGATGCCACCCAAGATAGACAATAAAATAAGCAATGCATGCATTCTAGTTCTGCCGCCCACAATAAATGGCGAAACCATGTTATCTACTAGTCCAACGGCTAACATAGCCCAAATACCTAACCCGATCGCTGCCGGAATATGACCAATGAGGAGAAGATAAATTACACACGGTACCGTGACGGTTGAAGTTCCGAGCATCGGAATCTGTGAAGCAACAACCACAAGAGTTGCCCAAAGCAAGGCGCCAGGAACACCGAACATAGTAAAGCCAATAGCTGCCACAATGCCCTGGATGATAGAAACAATGATTGAACCAAACACTACTCCGCGAACGGTTTCAACCATTCTGGTTAGGATATTTCGATCAACAGAATCCTTAAACGGACTAAGATCAATCAGTTCTGCAATAATCTTTTCTCGTTCAAAGAGGAAGAAGAACAAACAAATAAAGAAAATACTGGTTTTGAACACGAGAGTGGCCCCACCAGACAGGACAGAAAGTGCGTTGGCCGAAGCCCATTGAGCAACTGCTCTTAAAAGTTCCGGGAGGTTTAGCGAAAGAATGTAATCACGCAGCAAAGCCGGCAGAGTCATGATAATCGGCTGTTCTGCAAGTTTAAAATGAGATACCCAGTCAGGATTAGCAATCGTTACTTTGATGATATCAAGCGCCTGCTGAGCCATCACAACTGTAGCGGTAGCGAGTGGGCCAACAATAAGCACGAACATTCCAACCACCATGATAGCCGAAGAAAGCCAGGACTTTTTCACTAACTTTCGCAAGCGTTTTTCAAGCGGAGACAAAACAATAGCGGCAATCGTGGCCGTCAACAAAACAATGGCAAATGGTTCAATTATTTTCCAAAAGAGGAAACATATAACGGCCGCAATGCCCAGAAAAAACCAACGGGCAACCGCCTCATGTTGAGTGACATTTTGCATAGTACCTACATAATACAACCTTTTTTCTCAAAAACAAAAGCTCCCCTTGCGGGGAGCATTTTGTATTACTCGCGTGGGCGAGCTGCGGAAACGCTGATTGTGCGACCACCGAGATCGGTCTGGTCGAACATCTTGATAGCGTTTGCCTGTTCATCGGGAGTGTTGAACTCCACGAAACCGAAACCGCGCTTGCGACCGCTCTCGCGATCGATCGGTAGGAATACCGATACGACTGCTCCAGCTGGGCTAAAGTGCGCTTTCAATTCATCTTCGGAAGCGGAATATGGGATTCCACCAACGTAGACGCGGGCATTGTCTGCCATAGTGCATTGTGTTACTTCTCCGATGCAGTGCTCACTCTCCTCACGGAGAAGCCTCACCTCATGGATGCTTAGCCACTACACTATAGCACAAACCCCGTAAATTGTCAACGCCTGGGCTGTGAACGTCTTAATCGCAAAGAGTTAAAGACTACAGAAACACTAGAGAAAGCCATGGCTCCAGAGGCAATAATTGGGTTCAGTAAGCCAAAAGCTGCCAATGGGATGCCGATGATGTTATAGATGAACGCCCAGAATAAGTTCTGCTTAATAATGGCGTAAGTCTGTCGAGTTAATTGGAGTGCGTCGACTACTTTCTCGGAACCGCCACCAACCAGCACCATGTGACCAGACTCAATCGCAATGTCCGAACCAGTGCCCATGGCAATTCCCAGGTCGGCCTGTGTCAATGCGGGAGCGTCATTGATGCCGTCACCAACAAACAAAACTTTCTTACCCGCTGTCTGTAATTTCTTTACTTCGTCGAGCTTATCCCCCGGCATTACCTCAGCAATCACTTTTTCTATGCCGAGTTCCTTCGCAATCGCTTGCGCGGTTAATGTATGGTCGCCAGTTAACATCACTACGTCGAGTCCATCAGCAAGCAATCTCGCCACTGCCTCCTTCGCGCCTTTCTTTGGCGCGTCAGCAATGGCGAGGAGACCCTTGTATTGACCCCCGAGGGAAATCATCACGACTGATTTTCCTTGCTGCCGGAATTTTTCGATTTCGCCCTCCATCCCGGTGTACGGATTTGGCGCCGCCAAATCCCTACGCCGGGCCTCCACGCGCCCAATCGCAATCACCGCACCATTCACCATCGCCTCGACACCCTTTCCGGCAATTGATTTAAATCCTTCACTCGATAACATAGAGATCCCCTCAGCCTTTGCTCGCTCGACAATGGCTTGCGCGAGTGGATGCTCAGACTTAGCTTCTACTGATGCCGCGAGCTGTAATAATTCTTTTGTCTGACCGTCGACCGCAATAATATCCGTCACCGTCGGCTTGCCCTCGGTTAATGTCCCTGTCTTGTCGAACACCACGGTCGTAATCCCCCTCGCCCGCTCCATTGCCTCGCCATTCTTAATCAGAATACCCTGGCTCGCTCCCCGGCCAGTTCCAACCAGAATAGCTGTCGGCGTTGCGAGACCGAGCGCACATGGACATGCGATCACAAGCACTGCAACTGCAGGAACGAACGCCTGAACAACCGTCGCTCCGAGCAAAACCCAAACGACGAACGTCGCTACAGCCACGAGAATCACAATCGGAACGAACACGCCCGAAATCTGGTCGGCTAACTTTTCAATCGGCGCTTTTGTTTCCTGCGCCGAACGAACGAGCTCGACAATACGAGCCAACGCGGTGTTGCCCGGTTCTTTTGTGATCTCGACAGTCAACGCGCCGTTAATAGAAATCGTCGCGCCGAATACCGTGTCGCCAACGTGCTTTGAAACCGGCAAACTCTCCCCCGTTAACATCGCTTCGTCAATTTCACTTGACCCATCAATTACTTTTCCGTCGAGTGGGACCTTCTCTCCCGGTTTTACTAACACCTTATCCCCTACCTTCAACATCGAAACGTCCATTTCCATCATCGAACCATCAGCTTGAATGTGATGAGCGGTCTTCGCGCCAAGTTCGAGCAACTTCTGAATAGCCGCCCCAGCCTTACCCTTACTCGTCGCCTCAAAGTATCGACCAAGCAGAATCAAACCAGTGATAAGCGCGGCTGTCTCGAAGTACAAAGGACCATTTTGCGTAAATTGCCACCAGCTGAATACTAGAGCTGACAATGTACCCATCGAAATCAACGTATCCATGTTCGCCCGACCTCGACGAAGCAGCTTGAACGCCATGATGTGAAAGTCTCGACCAAAGTACAAGACGACGAGGGTCGAAATCACTCCTTCAACGAGACCTGAGAGGGTCGACGCTTGGGTCGACCCCAACATCGCGAGGAGAAATACGGGAATCGAGAGACCCAGCGCCAAAGCAGCTTTTTGACCAGCTATTTTCACATTCAGTCCGTGCTTCATGTGATCTTCGCCTGGCTCCATTTTCATTTTGCTTTGGTCCATTCCTGCCATATCGCCAGCCTTCCCCACCTTGTATCCAGCGTTTTCAACAACTCCATGCAACTCATGTTCCTTCACTTTAGATTCGTCGAACTCGACAGACGCGCTCGACAACGCATAATTCACCATTGCGTCTTTCACACCCGGCGTCTTCTTTAAATCTTTAGCAATATTAACAGCGCAGGAACTGCAATGCATTCCTTCAATAGGAAAACGTGTTTTCATATTTCTAGATTACGTCGATTGATCCTGAATACATGCCCATCGAACAGCTAAATATCAATCTTCCTGGTTTATCTGGGGTGAAAGTTACAATGTTCAAATCTTTATTCAGTGGAATCGAAACATTCTCTTTCGGGATATTAAATATCGTTCTGCAGCCTGTACCTTTTCCGCTGATCTCCATTCTAACTGGAATTCCAACCTTCACCGTATAGTGATCGCTTGGCGAATAAGGCGGGTTAGCCGTGATGCGCATAGCAATCACCTGCGTCTGCCCGTCGAATTTTACGTTTGGATCATTCGCGTCGGCCAAGACCGCCGAAGCTCCGGTGAAATCAATTGTCGGCAAAGAAATTCCTGCCGCTGTTAAACCGTTCTTCATATTCAAGAGGCCAAGGACGATCACGAGTACACCCGAAAATCTAAAGAACCAATAACCAACTTGTCCCTTTAATGAGGTCGAGGCTGCCCCAAGGGCAATCAGCATCGGCGCCGTTCCGAGGGCAAAGGACGCAAGGATGACTCCGCTCGTCACCGCACTTCCAGTAGTCAACGCATAAATCTGCAGCGACTGCGTAAAACCACAAGGCAAGAAGAACGTCGCTCCACCAAGAATGAAAGGCGCAAGCACTCCCCCATATTTTTCAGTCGAAAGCGCACCATGACTCATGGACTTGGGCAGTCGAGGAATAGCATTCATAAGCCACGCTGGCGCTAGACCGAGCATCTGCAAACCCATCACCACCATGATTAGCGCGGCGATCAGAGTGAGAATCGACGTAACCGTAGTCGACGGAATGAGCACTTGACCCACCGCACCAATCAATCCGCCGAAGACTGCGTACGAGACGACTCGACCAATAACGAACAACGCCACCGGCGTCATTTTTTGAACTGTTGACGCGCCCGCCAACCGTTCATTCACCTTCGCAACTGATGACAGCAACAAACCGCCGGACACCGCTAGGCATGAGGATGTACCAGCAAGCAAGCCGAGAACGAACGAGCCAACAACGGTCACCTGTGCGGTCGCATCGAAACCCACCTGCAAGAAGCCTAGTCGGCCAAGAAACCAGCCGACTATGTATACGGTTGCGAATAAGAAGATGATTTCGGGGAGGCTCGGTTTAACCGCTTGATTTGAATGGGTCGACGCCTGGGTCAACCCCAACCTCACCCGGTAGTCAGAATTTCCGATCGCTTTTTCAAGCGTCGACGCATCTACGTTTCCGTCGGCTGAACAATAAATAACGGCCGTGCCGGTCTTTGCATCAACTCGCACACCATTCACTCCCGGTAACTCCTTGGCCGAACGCTCAATCAAAACCTCACAGCTCCTGCAATGCATTCCATCTATTTGGAAAGTAATTTTTTTATCTTGGGACATAGAAAAAATGATGAATAAAAACAAGCACGCCCAAAAGTGCTAGCTCTTAATCTCAACAGTTCTGAGTTGCAAAAGAAGTGATCTGCGCCCAAATGGCGCGTCTCGACCAGATCGAAATACATCGTCTCGAGCGATGTTCGGAAAACTCGACAAAATAATCGCAAAGAACAACAGTAGAACACTCCAGTCTAGGAAAATAGGCGTTGCGAGCTCTAGCGGAACCTGTTGATTTAAACAATGTTGGACGCAATCAACAACTGGGGATCCGGTCGACTCAACGCAGCCAAAACTCGCCTCACATCCCATACCGTCTGCCTCATGCATAGCAAAAGAATGCGTCATATTAAGTGACGCTGACAAAACCATGCCGGCCAATATTGAAAAGATAATAAAACGACGCATAAGATTACTATCTGAGCATACGCCTAATCCGTTCCCCAATCAACCACCTATTCAAGCCAACTTTTCTCATGTACAATACGATCAATTCGTATGGAAAACACTAACCTCTTTCCGGCCGCTGAAGGACAGCTAGCCGTTGACGTTCTTGAGACAGCTGATAAGGTAATAATCCGCTCCGCCATTGCCGGCGTAGAGGAAAAGGATTTAGACGTATCAGTAAATGACGACATGGTGACCATTCGGGGCGAGCGACACGTAGAGAACGTAGAAGAAAATGCCACTACCCACTATGAAGAATGCTTCTGGGGCGCATTTTCTAGATCTATCATCCTCCCTACTCGCGTAAAATCCGATGAAGCTGACGCTGAGCTCAAAAACGGCATCCTGACCATCACTATTCCCAAAGCTCAAAAGAAAAACCGCATCCAGGTGCGTACGTAAACTATGACTGAACAGCACGAACACGCCCACGAACAACCACCAGCAGAAAAGAAGCGAAGACTCACAGCTGCTCACAAAAAAGCCATTCGTGTTACGTTTTTTTGTTTAACTTTGGTAGGCGTAGGCGCTCTCCTTTTGGTTTCCGCAAACATTGCTCTCCGCATGACCTTTGATGGTCGAATATATCAAAACATTATTGTCGCCGGCATCCCAGTCGGCGGCCTCACTGAGGAACAAGCCACCAAAAAGCTTCAAGCGGCCTATGACCGCATGATTACAAGCGGACTTTCGGTCGAACTCTACGGAGAAACCAAAACCGTTGACCTCTCCCCTGCCGGTGCTACGGATCCTGACCTCGTTTACCCATTGATCGACACAGACATCGACGCCGCAATTAAAACCGCATTTTCAACTGGTAGAACCGGTGATACCGCGCTCGACTATTTCGGCCCACTCTGGTTTAGCACGTTTGGTAAAAAATCGGTTGCACCGTCAATTACTGTCGCCGAGACAAAGCTGGCTGATTCCATTAGATCAACCTTCCCAGATGCAGAATCTTCAGGCGCCCCAACGGATTTCATGGTCAGTGGGACAAAAGCACCGTATGAAATTTCGGTCACCGAAGCAGTGGCCGGCGCGGCTCTAGATCTCACTCCATCTTTCGCTTTTATTAAAACCGATGCGCAGGATTTCAATATCTCAACAATGCATTTGGTTTTAATGGAGCGCTCAGCGGTCATTTCGCAGGCAGAAGCAGAGTCTTTGATTCCAGAGGCCGAAAAAGCGCTGGAAGGCGAACCGTACACGCTTACTTTTACAAATGAATATACGAAGCGATTCACATTCCCAGTAACCGTCGAGAATCTGAAAACCTGGCTCATCCCAACTAAGAATGAAAGCGGGAAACCAGTCTTGACTCTTGATGCGGTAGCCATGAAGCCGCTGTTTGATGATGTTCACGCTAAACTAGATGTAAGTGCCCAGAATGCAATTTTTGAAACAGAGGGTACTAAAGTTACAAAGTTTGAGCCAAGCCGTGAAGGTCTAAGAGTAGATGATGATGCTCTCATAAAGTCGTTGACCGCCGCCTTCGCAAATAATCTCAAAGAAGTCGCCCTGTCTGTCATGACAACGGAACCAGAAATTACCACTGCGTCATCAAACACTCTTGGCATAAGCGAGGTATTAGGAGTCGGCACTTCAAACTACGGAGTCAGTCCATCAAACAGAATCAAAAACATCCAAAACGGCATCGCAAAGTTAAACGGAATTCTAGTCGCTCCAGGAGAAACACTCTCGTTGATCGAACAGCTAAAACCATTCACCGTTGAAGCGGGATATTTCCCGGAACTAGTAATCAAAGGCGACGAAATCAAACCAGAAGTTGGCGGTGGTTTATGCCAAATTGGTACCACCACTTTCCGCGCCGTTATGAATTCCGGTCTTAAAGTGGTCGAGCGACGAAACCACTCCCTTGCCATCTCTCACTATAATGACCCATCAAATAACAATCCAGGTACAGACGCTACTATTTACGATCCTTCACCGGACTTTAAATTCGAAAATGACACTGGAAATACGATCATGTTCATGGCCAATGTGAGCACCGTGACCCATGAACTAACGTTTACGTTCTGGGGCACATCCGATGGTCGAAAGGGCTCTTACATTCCGCCAACGGTTCTCTCTAGATCGTACCCTGCAAAAGAAACGCAAATCATCATGACCTCTAGTCTTGCCCCTGGAAAGCAGAGTTGTAATGAACCATTCCCAGGAGCCTCAACTACCTTCGACTACAACATTACAAACCCAGACGGGACAGTTACCACCCAGACCTTTACCTCAACGTATCGAGCACTTCAAAAGATCTGTCTACAGGGCATTGACCCAAACGCCCCCGCCCCCGCACCCGCCACACTGGGGGCAACCGATCCAAACGCTGAACCGATCCCAGTAATTCAATAGCCCTTAAATACAAAAAAGAACCATCATCCGTGGTTCTTTTTTGTTCCTCAGCACTCCTCATACACAACCGATAACGAAGGGACTGCGGTCAAGAAGATACATGTGCAGTGACCAAACCAGACGGATCCAGTTGGAACAGCGGAATGCATCCCCATGCTTGTCGTGACCGCAGTCCTCTCGCTACCTGCTGTCGTAACGAGGAATACTAGAGGATAAACGCGAAATTGTCAAGGATTTATCTAACCTTCGCCCTTCTTTATGACTTTATCAATTAGCCCGTATTTCTGGGCTTCTTTAGCCGTCATGAAATTATCCCGTTCTGTGTCGTTTGTGACCTTCTGGAGTGTCTGTCCAGTGTGCGTAGCTAGAATCTGGTTCAAGCTGTCCTTCAGGGCTAAAATCCGCTCTGCGTGGATTTTAATGTCTGTAGCCTGACCTTCTACCCCACCAAGCACTTGGTGAATCATCACCTCAGAGTTCGGCAAAGAAAACCGCTTGCCTTTAGCTCCCCCGGCCAGCAATACCGCACCCATAGACGCCGCCATACCTACGCAGATGGTCGAAACGTCCGGTTTGATGTGTTGCATGGTGTCATAAATGGCTAATCCAGCAGTCACCGAACCTCCAGGAGAATTGATGTACAGCTTAATATCTTTGTCTTTATCTTGGTTCTCAAGGAATAACAGCTGGGCAATGATGGCATTAGCCGCCCCATCGTCAATAGCACTACCAAGAAAAATGATTCTATCTTTCAACAAGCGAGAATAAATGTCATAAGCGCGCTCGCCATAGGACGTTTTCTCTATAACTGTTGGAATTAAGTAGTTCATAATATCGATGTCGGGGTCGACCTATGCGTCGACCCATATATCCCCATTTTAGCAGACGACCCATGAGAGTGCAAACTGCTATACTACCCAGTGGAGGTTAGCATGCAATCCGTCCAAGGTTCCCGTGAAGAAGTCGAGGAACCAATTCTCTTTGTGGCGGTCTCGGCCATTACCGGCCAACGCCTTGTTCATTCCCTTATAAACGTAGATATCGATCCGCCCCCCGAAGAACTCACTTTCCCCTGCTGGCCGCCCAGGACGCCGATGCCCTGCTGCTGCTGGGCCTGCCCGGCCAGAGCCTGCGCCGCCAGATCCTGGACCAGGTGCGCGCGCAATTCGACCAGGGCGGCCTGGCCCCGGAGGTCACCCGGCGGAACCTGGACTACCTTGCCTCCGGCCTGGAGCGTCTGGCCGCGGGGGAGGAGGTTCCCGCCGCGGGCGAAGGCGTCCTCCCAGGCCCTCGTCTCGCTCATGAAGGGGCTCGCGCGACCCGAGAGCCTGGGGTTCTTCCGGGCGACCATGGACCTGGATCCCTGGCGCCTCGCCGCGCCCTCGCCCTGCCCCACGCGGCGGCCTGGGGCGACGGGATGTGCAGACCTGGAAGCCGGTGGTCCCGGCGACGTTCGAAGGCGCGGTGATCGACCTGCCCGGCGCCAACCACCTGCTGAAGCGGGAAGTCCGGCCTGCGGCCGAACTGAGCGGCGCCAACGCCAGCAGCGCCTATGGGGACGACACGCCCATGGTGGACCTCGCTCCCCTGGCCGAGTGGCTGCACCAGTTGGCAGGAATTCCGGGCTCCGGCGGGAAGCCCGAACCGGGAGCCGCGCTGGCGGGAACGGTCCCGAAGTAGGCGCTACTGCGGCAGCTGGGGCTGGAGGATGCCGAAGGCCGCGCCGGCGGGATCCTCCAGGATCGCGAAGATGCCCACGCCCGGAATCGGCGAGGGCGGCACGCAGACCTTGCCGCCCAGCGCCTCGGCGCGGCCGCTGGAGGCCGCTGCGTCCGCCACCGAGAAGTACTGCATGAAGTGGTCGGGGAGGCCTTCCCATTCGGGCCCTGACATGGGCATCAGCCCGCCCACGGGCGCACCGTCCGCCTGGAATTCCACGTAGGTGAAGCCCATCAGGTCG
>CAWGHH010000005.1:0-120246 GCA_963822405.1 Candidatus Uhrbacteria bacterium
GAGGTTGCCACCCGAACCCTGGGGTCTAGGTACATTACTACGACCATGTGCCGAAAATGACTGTGTGCCCTCATTTGTCATTACATAGATACCTCCGACACGGGCATCTCCACCAATAAATAAACAATTGTTAAAGCTAAGTACAGGACGGTCTCCCATCCCAGATGAAGGATCGTGCTTCGGCATCGACTCCTCAGACATACTAGGCTTCGACCACGTCCAGAATAGTTTCACCGATCTGAGTTCCATCAACAAGAAGCTCGGCGCGATACTTCCCAACAAGAGGGAGGGTGAGTCCTACTACCTGTAAAATATTGTTTATTCTGTCGCTACCAACGTTCAACCTGACCGGCTGAACATGCTTCACGACACTTTGACCAGATGCAACATGAACAACCTCGAGTTCGAGATTAGCCCCTTCTTTAGGCTCAATCACCTCATAAACCAGTGTAGCCGCAGGCATTACGACCGGAAGACCCTTGGTGGTGATGCGGTTATAAATGCCGTGAATCATCATTCTTCCGTCTACCGCCATCGCTGCAGCCTCTGCAAAAAGTAAATAGTTCAATTTCATATTTTATGAGTTATTTTGATCATCCTTCTTCTCCGTAAACTCTGCATCTTTCGTCTCTGGCTTGGCCTCGCCGTCAGTTGGCTGAGCGCCAGCTTCTGGAGTTGGGTTTTGCTGATACATCTTAGCACCAATTGCCTGCGCGGCCTTTGAGAGTTCATCAGCAGCGGATTTCATGGACTCGACGTTGTCACCGTCCTTAACAGCTTTAACGGCGTCGATCTTGGTCTGCAGGTCTTTCTTTTCGTCGTCAGACATCTTGTCCTTGAAGTCGACCATCATTTTCTCAACTGTATAGATTGTTGTGTCAGCAAGGTTGCGAGTTTCGGACAAGTCGCGCTTCTTTTTGTCTTCATCGGCGTGAGCTTCAGCGTCTTGCTTCATCTTTTCGATTTCGTCTTTGGACAAACCAGAAGATGAAGTAATGGCGATGGTCTGTGTTTTGTTCGAAGCTTTATCGGTCGCCGACACGTGAAGAATGCCGTTCGCGTCAATGTCGAACTTAACCTCGATCTGAGGGACGCCACGAGGTGCTGGCGGGATGCCGGACAGGTCGAACTGGCCGAGTAGCTTGTTGTCGTTAAACATCGAGCGTTCACCTTGAGCGACGCGGATGGTCACAGCTGGCTGGTTATCAGTAGCCGTTGAAAATACCTGGGACTTGCTAGTTGGAATAGTTGTGTTCTTGTCGATCACCTTTGTAAACACAGCCCCCATGGTTTCAAGACCGAGGGACAATGGGGTTACGTCGAGAAGTAAAATATCCTTCACGTCGCCCTGGAGAACTCCAGCCTGAATAGCTGCGCCGACAGCCACAACTTCATCCGGGTTCACGGTGACGTTTGGTTTCTTTCCAAAGTATTCCTCGACTTTCTTCAAAACGAGCGGCATGCGGGTCATTCCACCCACCATGACAATTTCGCCAATCGATTTTGCATCAAGCTTGGCATCAGCAATCGCCTGCTTAACTGGTCCAAATGTTTTGTCGATCAGTGGCATCACGAGCTCTTCGAGCTTAGCGCGCGTCAACTTCAGCACCAAATGCTTTGGACCTTCTGCGCCGGAAGTAATGAATGGCTGGTTGATTTCTGTTTCGTTGGCGGTCGACAATTCGATCTTCGCACGCTCGGCCGCATCCTTAATACGCTGCATCGCGAGTGCGTCACCACCAAGGTCTACGCCTTCGAGTTTCTTAAACTCGTCCATGATCCATTTCATGATGACCATGTCGAAGTCATCGCCACCAAGGTGAGTATCACCGTTAGTCGCGAGCACCTCAACAGTCCCTTCGCTCACGTCGAGGACTGAAACGTCGAACGTACCTCCACCGAGGTCATAAACGGCAATCTTCTGGCCAACTTTCTTGTCAAAGCCGTAGGCAAGAGCTGCCGCTGTTGGTTCATTGATAATACGCAAAACCTTTAGACCAGCAATTTCACCGGCATCCTTTGTTGCCTGTCTCTGTGCATCATCGAAGTAGGCAGGCACAGTAATGATCGCTTCAGAAATTTTTTCGCCGAGCTTCTCTTCCGCATCAGCCTTCATCTTTCCAAGAACCATGGCTGCAATTTCCTGTGGCGAAAAATCCTTGTCACCAAGCTTGATCGCTACGCCCTCACCACGCTGGATGATGTCATATGGCATCAACTTAATATCGCGCTGAACTTCAGTGTCCGAAAATCGGCGACCGATAAGACGCTTGATCGAGTAAAGTGTATTCTTCGGATTCGTCACCGCCTGACGCTTCGCCGGCATGCCGACGACTCGTTCGGCCGACTTCGTCAAACCAACCATGGACGGCGTGGTGCGCATTCCCTCTTTATTTTCCAAAACCTTCGGTTGACCTCCTTCCATAACGGCCATGCAGGAGTTTGTTGTTCCCAAATCGATTCCAAGGATCTTAGACATATATGTTTGTTTGAAATATTTTTTTCAGTCTTTGCGAGACCAGACGTAATCGTCTGAGTCGAAGCAATCTCGTGAGGTTGCTTCGAGCTGCCGTCAGACGGCACTCTCGCAATGACTCTATAGTTCGTTCACTATCACCTTCGCCGGTCTCAGTATTACGTCGCCAAACTTCCAGCCTTTAATTAGTTCTTCGAGCACTTCACCGTCGGGCTTCGACGAATCATTCTTCGACCCGCCAGCTTCATGAAGTTTTGGATCAAATGGTTTGCCGACGGATTCGATGGCTTCGACGCCGAGACCTTTAAGAGCCTCGGTGAATTGTCGATCGATATGCTGAATGCCGGTGAACCAAGTGGCGAATTTTTTCTTGAACTCGTCGGAACACTCGGTCGTATCGGGCACGTGTTTTGTGACGTAGCCGAAGTTGTCGATCACTGGCAGAAGGTCGTCAGCCACGCCCATGCGAACTCGACGACGATCTTCTTCGCGGGTTTGTGTATTCATCTTTTGGAGATTCTCGTAGTCGGCCAAGGCACGTTTCCAACCGGAGAGATATTCTGTGCACTTCGTTTCGAGGTCTGAGGGTGTAGCGTGTAGGGTGTTGGGTGTAGAACCCTGACCGACTACGCCCTCCTCTACGACACCCGACTCCCTACTCCCTACACCCTGTTTGTCTTGTTCACTCATACTAATAATGGTTGTTCAATCATTTTCTTTGCCTTGTTGAGGAGGGCGATGTTGCGGCCGTAGTCCATGCGCATGGGGCCGACAATGCCCATAATGCCTCGCTCACCGTCAGGCATGCGGTGGCGAACGACCACACTTGCGAGATCAGATCCGAAGGGATTGTCCTCGCCTAGAATTACTTGCACGTCATCATCGGTTTTGTGCAAAAACGTTCGCATGGCTCCGTCGAATTGATCTAGTGACTCGGCTAAACGCAGGATCGATTCTTCTGTACGGAAATCTGGTTTGCGCAGGAGGTTCGGAATCCCGAGCGTGGCACTCCACGGCTTAGTCGTTGCGAGCATGACTGCGTCGCCTGAAGCGTCCGCTAAGGCCTCGCCCAAATTCTTAAACCGCTCTTCAAAATCCGGTGCCCTACCAGCTGCCTTAATTGTAATGTTGATATTTACCGTTCTCGGCTGATCTGACGAAATAGTGTTCGCAATGTAGTACCGGTAACCAAGTTCCGTTGGCACGCGCCCGGCAGAAGTGTGGGGCTGGGTGATGAGACCCTCGCCCTCAAGCACTGCCATGTCATTTCTCACCGTGGCACTCGAACAGTCCAGTGAATAGCGGTCGCAAAGACCCTTAGAGCTGACCGGTTCGGCCGTTCTGACGTATTCGTCAATGATATAGCGCAAGACTTGTGTTTGTCTCTCGTTCAACATAAAAGAGAGTGGGTTAGCACTCTCAATTATAGACTGCTAGATTTTGGTGTCAAGCGCCTAAGCTGCTTTTAACCTCTTCTGAACTAGTCGTTGTTCCCTAGACAGAGGAACAAGCTTTCCCGGAACTATTTCACCGCCTACAACTTGAGCCAACCTCTGACCCTCATCGTCTGGTTCTCCCTGTAGAGGATTGCTTTCCTCGATTTCATCGGCTGAAGGTAACTTCGAGCCCATTATCAATGCATCATTGGCGGCATCCATACGCGCTATAAATTCTTTACCTGCGCTTCCCGCAAGTGGAAGCGACGAATCTCGATCTTCTGCTTCACTTTCCATAATAGCCACACGAAGCTGGCTAAGGTTTTCTACATCTCGTGCCGCACGTTCCTTGCGCATAGCAATCGTCGCATAAGATTCTCCCTTTGGTTCTTGAAGTTCAGAAACGCGAGCTCCCTGAACCTCTGCATGTTGACCCTCCATAGCTTCAGTCGTCAGCGCAATTTGTCCACGAAGTTTGATCGCTTCCGAATCATCCTTCAGGCCCGCCGTCTCAAGTCGTTTGAGTTCAGCATTAAGCTCAGCCAACTCCTCCTGTAAATTCAAAAGTTCAGACCGTCGCTCAGGCGTCATAACTACACGCGGCTCGCGTTTTGCTTTAAATTCCCTTGCGCTCTGTGGTACTTCTCTGCGTAAATCAAGGTTCATATTTTATTCAACAATCATTTCCTTAAGCTCGGCCGCATCAACTAGATATTCCGTATCTTCATCTTTTGATGAAGCCAAATGAATGCCATCTTTAGCGATCTTCGCTATTGTCACTTCTTCTGGCTCACCGTCTTCCGCTACCTGAATCTTAAATGTGTCACCGACTGCATAAGAATCCGTCTTTTCGACCCCCTCTATTTTCTTAGAAGAAGATTGCTCCCCTGGAGGCGGTGGCGGAGCGAGCTCGTCGTCTTCTTCTGCCTCGTCGTCAATAACTTCTACCTCCTCTTCTTTGTCTTTAACTTCCGGAACCATTGGTTCGGTTTCGATTGGGTCGACAGAGACGTCGACGTCCTCACCTTCTTCGGTCACTCTTCCCTGTTGCATTGCCTCGATCCATGCCAGCTGCTTCTCATCGAGTCCATGCTTAGGATATTTCAATTCTAACTTTACAAGATCAATGGTGCCATCGTCTTTGAGAATCTTTTCATAATCAAGCAACACGCGCCACTCCTCATACGTGTTACGGTGTTCGACCGGGAGCTCAGAATGATTGGGACGTCCGATATGTCTTGGTTTATGCATACATTATTTTGCGTGTCTCTGGAGCTTCTGGATTTCTACCAGGTGCTTTGGAGTCAAGTCTGGATATTTTTCGAAAAAGTAAATATCAGGGATAGTTAAGTCCCCATTCTCATCCATGTCACGCACTTCATCCACAAGGTGATGCCGCCAGTGCTCATATACGGAACCTTGCGCTGTTGAAAGTGGTTTTGGGGGCATATTTAAACTGTTGCACGATTATACATTTCTCGAGCCTTTTGGGTCGCAATTCGACCGAACTTAGCACGCATGTCTTCACGCTTTCTTTTTGCCTCTTCAGCTTGCTGATCTTTCCACGCTTCCCCCTGACGAGCAGCAATATAATTCAATTGTTCGGAAGTAAGTCGAAATTTTGTTGTATCTGTATCCTTAATAGTACCGTCCGGGGAAATGACGCCAATACCTAATAACTTCTTGGTCCAACCGTCCCATATTTCATTATCTGAGGCTTCCGCTTCAGCATTTTCTGCCGCGTCTTCAGTAGTCCGCTCACTCGTTCTTTCCCGAGCATCCGCCAATCTACGTTCGGTCGGATCATTCCCTCGACGATCTCGTTCACCGGCAAGTCCAGCAGCATTTCTCGCCGGTGCATGCTCGCTCAAATTAGATTCACGACGTCCGAATGATCGTTCAGCCATATAACCAACAGTATACAAGAAAAACGACCGCTTGTGCGGTCGTTTCTTCTGGTCGGGCTGGCGGGATTCGAACCCACGACCTCTTCGTCCCGAACGAAGCGCGCTACCAACTGCGCTACAGCCCGTGGATTCTATATAATTTCTAAAATTTTCTGGCGGAAGAGGAGGGATTCGAACCCTCGGTGAGTTTCCCCACACACGCTTTCCAAGCGTGCGCACTAGGCCACTATGCGACTCTTCCGTAAAAATGCCTTCTTGCACCCCATGCAAGCGCGCTACCACTGCGCCACAGCCCGGTTGTCTGCTGTGAACGCCCAAAACTATACTCGCCCAGCCTCCTTTTCGCAAGTTTAGCTTTGTGCTAACCTCCCCCAGCCCCCAGGAGAACCAATGTCATCACCCACCAGAAGGGAAACGCTGCCCACACAGCACTTTCCCCTGCTCTTCCCCCACCCAAGCATGAGGCTTAAAGAGTTTCCTTATCCGCAACTCGCGCCCCAGCGAAAGCAGATCAGGAGCTCAATAGTCATTGCTGTGCAAACTGGAACCGTAAGGATGGTACGTTTCGCATTCGGCTGGGCCGATGCCGAAAAAATTACTTCCTACCCAGGAATCACCATCTGCCTAGGCGATCCACTAGACAGCCTGGTACCGCAGTCTTCGACGAGAAACGTGCTGACCCTGCCCGAACCGTACGTAGCTTTCTTCGAACGGCTAAACAGCGCCCGGCCAAATCCGAACGAAGACGAGCGCGGTGTGGTGTTCGAAAGACATCTGCCAGCTGGAGTTTGGCTGGCATTCAAGCCAGCAGGCCCACAAGAAACGTACGGTGTCATGGAAATTTCTGATGGCCAAGGCGAGAACAACGTGTTCTTCTTTGCGTCAAAGGAATCCGCAGACCAAATCCTGGCCGATCACAAACAGCTCAGCCATGAGAATGTGCTCCACGCAATCGATGACAGCGCGCTCCCGGAACTGTCCAGGGAACGGCACATCGAACTGACCGGAGACCTGGCCGACTGGATCATGGTCAACGATTTCTTGTCCCGCCCTTAGCTCCTCGTCGTCCGCGTACGACGTTCCATGCCCGCCGGCTAAACACCGGTGGGTTTTGTATTTTGGGCGATGTGAACACCGCCCCTACGTAAACAACTCCGCCTCAAACCCCGCCGATTTTTCGACTGAATAATCCGCAAACAAAATCAAATATTCAAACTGATACTCGCGTCGTAAAACGTTGCCGTCGGCGAACATGAGTGCAGTAGTCATAGCGTCGGTGAGCATAGTTGTGTCGGCGACAGTCCAGACGGCGATGATATGTCGAGGGCTTTCGAGTTTGAACGGGTCGATGACGTGATGGAACCGTCCCCAGGCTCGACGATTGCCGGCGGAACCGCAAATACTTTTATTGCCGAGCATACAAATACCGATTGCCTCATCAAGATTTTCGGGATGTTCGAGCGCAACACTAATCGCCTCCGTCCCTCGATGCCTTATGTCTCCCCCGGCGTCAACGATGTAAGACAAGAATCCTTCGCGTTCGATCAACTCACTCACGATGTCGATCAAGTAACCCTTCCCGGCTGCCCCGAAGTCGAGTGAGACGCCTTCTTGAAATACTTCCAGCGTATTCGTTGCCGGATCAAACTTCATCGCCTCGTCCCATGTTGGCGGGGTCGACAAAGTGCCCTCGGCCAAAGAATAATGCGCGTCATAACCAGCCTCAGTCATGACTTGTCCAATAAGCGGAGTGACTCGACCATCTGTCGACCGATACACTTGCTCATACAACGCAAAAAGAGGCGCAGCGTCCGGTGGAAACGCGTACACGCCTTTTGCTTTTGCCACTTTAGAAACTAATGAGTCAGCTCGAAAACGGGAATATGTTTTGTCGAACTCTTTTATTCGCGCGTCGATTAACGGCTTAAGGCGAGCCTCGACCAGTTCACCCTGAACCCCCTTTAATCCCCCTGGAAGGGGGAATTCAATTGTCCAATGAGTTCCGATGGCGTCGAAAACGAGCACAATTTATGCCTTTGCCTGTGACTGGATTTTGGACAAGGCAGCGTTCAAACCAATAGTTGTCAAAGAAGAACCGGAAACACGCATTGGGTTAATGTCAGAAAGTTTCTTGCCGGTGACGAACGGACCGAATGCGTCAACGATTAAATTTTGATACTGCTGGGAAGTTCCGTTTCTTGCTTGATTCTGAATTGACGCGCCTGTGACAACATCATCTTTAACAGTAACAGTAACGCCAATTGTTTCTGGTTCCCCTTCAGTAAAATAGTTTCCAGAAGCCGAATAGGTTCCATTCTTATAAGAAAAAGTTGTCACCGGAGTTGGTGTTGGAACTGGTGTAGGAACAGGAGTTGGAGTCGGAGTTGGCGTTGGGACAGGTGTAGGCGCTGGAACTGGTGTCGGAGTTGGGGTCGGCGTGTTTATGGCGGTCGGGGTCGACGAAACTGACGGTGCGGTCTGCGCACATCCGGCGCCAATAACCACTAACGAAGCCATGACAACAGCACCAAGAGTAGCCAAATATTTATCAAAAGATGATCGAGCCATAAAGAAAAGTAATAATGAATCGGGACAATGATAACAGCCTTACCATATGCCTACAATCAATCTTGGTGATATATTTCAGCTGTATGAAAAAGTCCTACCCGATTGACGTTGTCCAAAACCCCCTAGCGGTCTTACGAAAAGCCGGCTACTCCCCCTTCCGCGATCCCCAAACGGGTGACGAAAGTTTTATCGTTCGACTATCGAGTGACTTCTACCCACGCTTTCATCTTTACGTCGAGTTGAACGCCTCGACAGTTTCATTCAATCTACACCTCGACCAAAAGAAACCCAGCTACGGCGAAGGCCACGCCCACTCCGGCGAATACGAAGGCTCGACCATAGAAAATGAAATGGCGAGAATTGACGGGTGGGTGAAACATGAAAGCAAGACGAATCAATCAAAGAACCAAGAACCAAAAACCAAACAATCTTGGCTGGCGAGACTGTTCAGTTAACAGAAAACCGGCCGAAGCCGGTCTTGCATGTTTATTTGTATTGATCCAGCCGACGATGAATAACATCCTTTCGCGCCTCGGCATCATTCAACCTTTTAACGGCTTCCGCTCTTGCCTCAGGACTCAAGCCCTCCAATGTCTCGTCCATCCCCTCTTCCTTCATGAATGCTTCCGTATTTGACGCATCCTCCGCAAATTGTTTTGCCTCAGCTCTTAACCTATTTAATTCATTTGTTTTATCAATGGTGTGTTGATAATCCTGCGCGGCCTTCTCGCCGGTATCCTCGCCCATCTGCAACATCGCATTTCGCTCATCAACCCCAACCTCTGTTTCTTCGGCCTGCCCTTCTCTACGTGTAGCAGCTTCTTTAGCTTCCCTCATCTTATTCTCATATTTCACTGCCTCCATAGCCCCCACGCCTCTTCCAGCCTCTATGTTCATAGAAAATATATCGATTTCTCAATATCCGCAGAATACTGAGTAATATATATATATACAAACGTGTCTGTGGACTAACGGTAGTATTTACAAAATCTTCAATAACGTGCTATTCTCTAATCAACAAGAGCCCGCAACAAATCCCAGTGGGAAAGTCCACACGGACTAGCGGTCACTCTGGCCTCGCGCAAGCGGGGCGTTTTAATTACATACAAAACATCGAGCCCAGGTGGACTCGATGTTTTTTTGAATCTATTAGTTAGCGCGCTTGACGCTCTTAATGATATCTCTAGCTTCATCAAGAGTGATGGCAGTCTTTGGGCTACCGGTTACGCGGATCTTCCAGAAGCCGTTGTCCTTTGTGTCCAGGAATCCGTAGCAAGCAACTGGACCGGTACAGGAGGCTGCGGGGTACAGCTCGCCAACGCCTTCGATCTTGGATTCTGGCGGACCAACTGGATCACTTACGTCCATGGTCATTTCAAAGAGTGCTGAACCGTTACTGGTTGTAATGGCGACGATTGAGCTGTCATTCTTATTAGTCAAAGCTGACCAGGAAGAATTTGGAAGAGTGAACGTGTGACCCTGGAGAGTGAACGTCTTAGCGGCCTTTGCCCCGCCCGTCGACGCACCCGAACAACCAGCACCAAGGAGCATAACTACGGCCACCGCTGCGAAAAGAACTTTCTTCATAAAGAAGTGATTATTTATTTAGCGAGCTCGGCGTCGATCATTGACTTCAAGGTAGAGTACGGAACCGCACCGGACACAAGCTGACCATTAATAAACGTAGCCGGTGTACCGTTCACGCCGGCAGTCTGACCACTAGCAGCGTCAGCGTCGATCACTGATTGATATTTCTTGCTCGAATAACAATTGTTAAACTTAGTCATGTTCAACTTCAAGTTACCAGCAACTGTCTTGTAATAGTCGTCGCTCAAGGAAGTCTGGTTTGCCATCAAAGTGTCACCGAACTCCCAGAACTTACCCTGCTCTGAAGCACACTCAGCGGCATTAGCAGCTGGTTCGGCGTTAGGGTGAATGCTGGTCAACGGGAAGTTACGCATAACCCAAACTACCTGGTCGCCGTAATCCTTCACCATCTGCTGAAGTGATGGGTGATGCTGACCACAGAATGGACACTGGAAATCTGAATACTCGACCACTACAACTTTAGCTTTCTTCAAATCACCCTTAATGTGTTCATTGGCCTGAACTGCAGCAAGCGGACCAGCTGGTGGCTGAGTGCCTGGATCCACCTGCGCTGGAGGATTAGTGTTATTTGTCAACGGCGTACGACCGCCATTCGAAGCAAATGAAACACCGGTAAAGTTATTTAAAAGTAACGCAAGCGCAAGACCAGTAACAAGACCAAACGCGAACATGGTTCTTGGATTTCCATCAAAGAAACCATTCTGTGACTGAGGAGCTACTGGCTGTGGCTGGATTTGTTCATTCATACTGGCCAAGTTTACTGTATTTACGCCTTTTCCTGGCTATGTGTTATCCACATGCGTCTAAAAAGCCATGTCCCAAAAATTACGAGAACGATTGAAAGATATTGCGCCGGGGTAAGACCGAAATATTTTGTATCAGCGGTTCGGAGGAAGTCTAGGAAGAAACGAGAGATGCCGTACCAAAGAGAAAAAGTTGCGAGATAGATTCCTGTTGGTCGAGGTTTTCGTGACAGCCACAAAAAGAGAAGACCGAGCAATGCCCCGTCGATCGCGTGATATAGACCGAGGTCGTGTCGAACTACGCCGTCAGGATATTTCACGCCGAGAATAAAATGCGTTACGGTCCCGGGATGATCGTGAATCAAGAAACAACCAACTCGACCAAGCGCGTAACCGAACGGCAAACCGAAAGCTAAAATGTCGGCGTATTTCCAAATATCAAGTTGTTTCTTTCGCAGATACCAAATAACAACTAGCGCGCACGCAATGAAGCCGCCGAAGAAACTGGCTCCCCCGTGCCAGAGCATGATGATCTCGACGGGGTGCTGTAAATAAAACCCAGGACGATAAAACAGTACGTCGCCAAGCCTGCCACCAATCAAACCAGCCAGAATCAACCACGGCCCAAGATCATAAATAACTTTTGGATCCTCGCCCCTAGCCTTTGTCATGCGTGCGGCCATGTAACCACCAAGCAAAAATCCAGCAGCCACAAACATGCCCCAAACCTGAAGGGTGATCGGACCAAGCTGGATAGTGTGCCAATCAATAAAGGGGATCATGTTTTTGGATAATATTTATTCCAACCCGTCTGTTTCTCGTAAGCATCAGCGGCGCGGAACATGACTGCTTCGCCGAAAGGCTTAGCCTGGAGCTGGAGACCAACTGGCAAGCCATGAGCAAAACCGCACGGAATCGAAATACCAGGAATGCCGGCAATATTTCCAGCGGTCGTAAAGATATCAGCCAAGTACATGGCGAGTGGATCATTAAATTTCTCGCCGAGATTCCACGCAACAGTTGGCGAAGTTGGTCCGATGATTACATCGACCTGCTTAAAAGCCTCGTCGAATTCTTTTCTAAGGGCAGTCCGAACAGCTAACGCCTTCTTGTAAAACGCATCAAAATATCCAGCTGACAAAATAAATGTACCGAGCATGATGCGTCGTTTTACCTCTGCACCAAAACCATCGCCACGAGCGTTCAAATAACTTTCTTCAAGTGTCCCCGGTGCTCGCGTGCCGTAACGCATGCCGTCGAATCTCGCCAAGTTGCTCGAAGCTTCAGCTGGCTGAATGATGTAATACATCGGCAACGCATAAGGCGTAAGTGGTAACGAAATTTCGATAATCTCTGCTCCGCCTTTTTTAAACACTTCTATCGCCTCTCGAGTGAGCTTAGCAATATCCGCATCCATGCCATCAATAAAATATTCTTTTGGCACGCCAACTCGAAGTCCCTTAAAATCCGGGGTCAGTAATTCGCCAACAGTCGTTTCTTCAAGGTCGACGCTTGTCGCATCATGTACATCTCGTCCCTCTATAGCCTCAAGAATCATCGCAGCATCTTCAACGGTGTGAGCGAATGGACCAATCTGGTCGAGACTCGACGATAACGCAGTGACGCCGTAACGCGACACGCGACCATACGTCGGTTTCAAGCCGACAATGCCCGTGAGAGATGCTGGCTGACGGATCGAACCTCCAGTATCAGAACCAAGCGACGCTGGCACAAAACCAGCAGACACGGCGGCGGCCGAACCACCAGAAGAACCTCCAGGAACTTTCTTCAGATCCCATGGGTTCATCGTATTTCCATACGCCGAAGTCTCAGTCGATGATCCCATAGCGAACTCGTCCATGTTTGTTCGGCCGATAATGATTGCACCGGCATCGATTAGTCGCTGGACCGCAGTACAGGTGTACGCACTTCTATACTCGGCGAGCATCTTTGAACCACAGCTTGAAATATGTCCCCTGTAGAGCATGTTATCTTTGATCGCTACCGGAACACCAGCGAGCGACGGCAAAGATTCCCCGTTCTTTTTCATCTCGTCGATCTTCTTGGCTTGGGCGAGGGCATCAGCGTCGAACAGCTCCAAAAACGCATGAATTTCTCCGTCGCGCTTTTTGATATCAGCGAGTGTTGCTTCGGCGATCTCGACGGCCGTCATTTTCCCATCACGAACTGCATCACGAATTTGTCTCACGGTCATGAAAGCATCCATAGATTATTTTTCAAAAACTCCAGGAACTTCTAAAGCATCTCCCCCCTTCTTTGGAAAACCAGCCACTACCGCATCACGTTCTCCGGACACAACAACAATCTCATCTTCACGAAAAACATTCGTTGCGTCTGTTAAATACGCGCGAGCATCGATGTCGTTCGTGTTCACCTCTTGAAGCTTGGCGATGTAATTCACAATTTCTGGCAACTGCTCCGCCAACGCTTTTTGTTCGGCATCGGTGAGCTTAAGTCGGGCGAGTTTGGCAACGTGAGAAATGTCTATGTCCATAATGTTTTAATTCCGCCCAACCATACGCAAAAAATCTGATTCCGACAATATCTGTACCCCGAGCTCTCTTGCCTTCTCGGCTTTGCTACCGGGATTTTCGCCAACTACAACGTAATCTGTTTTTTTACTGACGGATTCTGAAACGCCGCCGCCGAGCATGCGGACGGTATCTTTGGCTTCTTCCCGGCCGAGCTTTTCGAGGGTGCCGGTGATGACAAATGTTTTGCCGTCGAGCACGCGCTTAATTGCTTTGGCCTGTGAAACCGTGACGCCGACCTGCCTATATGCCTCGAGCATGTCTTTACCGCGTTGGCTCTGGAAGAATTCGAGAATTGACTCGGCTACTACATCGCCAATGTCTGGAACATTTTCAAGTTCGGCTTTCGTGGTCGCCGCGAGTTTGTCGATAGATCCGAAACTTGTCGCAAGTGAGAATGCCGTCTCTTCGCCGACATGACGAATTCCAAGCGCGACGATGAACTTATTAAAATCAATTTCTTTCTTGGACTGAATTTGGTCGAATAGTTTCTTGCTCGACAGCTCGGCGAAACCTTCGACGTTCAATAAATCATCCGGCGACAAACGGAAAATATCCGGTGCGGTTTTAATTAGACCGGCCGTTAGTAATTTCTCGATAATCTTCCAACCTAATCCGTCGATCTCAAATGCTTTCGCTGCGTGAACAAGATTCTCTTCTTCCATGGCAAAGCAACTTTTATTCGTGCAGTAGTACGCCACTTCGCCCTCTCGTCGCTCGATTGGCGATCCGCACACCGGACACTTCTCTGGAATCTCAATGATCTGTTCTTTGCCAGTTCTCATCTCCGTCAAAACTTTTACAATTTTTGGAATAATATCGCCGGCCTTCGTCAAAATAACCGTATCGCCAACTCTTACGCCAAGTCGCTCAATCTCGTCGGCGTTGTGAAGTGTCGCGTGCGTGACAGTCGTACCCGCAATGAACGTAGCGCGTACAGTAGCGACAGGTGTGAGCGAGCCAGTTCGGCCAACAAACCAATCGACAGACTCGACAGTAGTAGTTGCTTCTTCTGGTGGAAACTTGAAAGCGATAATTCCCCGCGGCGTTTTCCCAACTACACCGAGTTTCTGAAACACGTCGAGGTCATTCACTCGGACTACTACACCGTCAATCCAATAATCAAGTTTCTCACGCTGTTTCTGCATTTTCTTATAGAAGTTCTCGACGTCAGCGACAGTACGAGTCAGCTCTCCTGGCGAAGTCTTGAAACCAAGAGCATGTAGCTTTTCGACGGCTTGAGTTTGCGTTCGAGTTTGACCGTCGAGAACCTGCCACGCGAAGAAGTTCAACGGCCTGCTCGCCGTCACCCGTGGATCTAATTGTCGAATACTGCCAGCGCTGACGTTACGCGGATTTGCAAAAGTTTCTTCGCCACGGGCAGCGCGTTCGGCGTTCATCTTTTCAAAGGCTTTACGAGGCATGTAGATTTCACCGCGGATATCCACCCTGCCCTCCCCCCCTACCCCCTCCACTGCGTGGAGGGGGAGGAGCAATGGAATTGCTTCTATAGTCCTGATATTCAAAGTTACATCCTCACCGATTTTGCCGTCGCCTCGAGTCGCCGCCGTCATGAGTTGGCCATCGACGTAAACTAGGGACACTGCCAGACCGTCGATTTTTAGCATTGAGTACATCTCCTGCGGTTTTCCTTCTTCAAGCTTAGTAATTCGTTTCGCCCACTCCTCAAACTCGGCAATAGTAAAAACATCTTCCATGGACAACATGGGAGTGACGTGTTCGATTTTCGAGAACTTGTCGAGCGCAGTTCCAGCTACTCGCTGAGTTGGCGAGTCGGCGGTGATCAAGTCAGGGAACTGATCTTCTAGTAGTTTGAGCTCGTGCTTGAGTGCATCAAGAGCAGCCTCGGGAATTGAGAGCCGATCGAGGACGTGATATTCGTAACGATATTTATTGATTGCCTCCCGGAGCTTCAAAATACGCTCGCTGGCCTCTTGCTTTGACATATATATAAAGAAATTGTAGCAAATCCTGATTTCTTTTAATAGGGAGCGGACGTCGTAGTCGGCGTCTGGCTGTTCGTCGACATCCGAGAGCACAGTATGTTCATTTCGAGACCCCAAAAGATACTACGTAGCACGTAGTACGTCTGACGTAGTATACTTTTCGTGCTTCAAGAGACATGTCATGCCTTCCTCTTCTTGATTTTCAGAACCCCCTCTTAACTTAAAAGAATCCGGATAGATTCATACTATGCAATTCTCGAAAGAACTACTCAACGGAACGCTTGAACTAACTATTCTCGAAACCCTTTCGCATGGTCAATCATACGCGTACGAACTTATCCAAAACATTAATCTTAAAACGGCCGGTGCATTCGAACTAAAAGAAAGCACGGTATATACCCTTCTCTACAGACTCGAAGATCAGGGAATGGTATACAGTTCATTCAAATCGACAATTACTTCAAAACCTCGACGCTATTACAAACTGACCAACGACGGAAAAGCGCGACTCAAAGAAAAGACTTTAGAATATAATTTCTTCACTAGGGCAATGAAGGGTATACTTTCTGCGTATGTCAGTGCCAACCAATGAAATCCAAATCACCTTTGCTCGTTCCAGTGGTCCCGGTGGCCAGAACGTCAACAAAGTCTCTTCGAAGGCCCAGCTCCGCTGGGATATTTGGGGATCTCGCGGTTACTCGACAGATGAAAAGGCTCGACTAGTCAGAGAACTAACTTCCTATCTAACCTGGAAGAACGAAGTTGTCCTGCAGTCCGACGAAACACGCTCGCAACTCCAAAACAAAGAACGGGTCATTCGAAAATTAAATACACTTGTCGACAAAGCCCTCCTCCCCCTCAAACTCCGCGTCCCAACTAAACCAACTCGTGGTTCAAAAGAAAGAAGAATAGAAGGCAAAAAACTCAACACCCAAAAGAAAAGACGAAGAAGTATTATTGAATATCTTTTTTTCTAGCTAAACAGTCCCATGTACCAGCCGAGCAGACGCTCGCCGTAGAGCATGCAGATAAAAGTCGACAATGCGAGGAACGTACCAAACGGCACATGGCTTTCAAGCTCACGCTTTTGAACGGTTAGGAGGAAGATGCCAATAATCGAACCGAGAATATAGGAAAGAAATAGTCCAACTACGCCAAGCACGGGGCCGAGCAAGAAACCCATCAGCATACCCATGCGAACGTCACCGCCGCCAACCCATCTACCATTAGACAAAAGATATTGCACCGCAAAGAATCCGCCAATAATCAGGCCGCCCAGCAACATCATGCCAACATCCATTCCGAGCCAAAAGTTCAACAGGATGGCAATAATAATAGCCGGAATAGTCACTCGATCAGGGATGACTGAAGCTCTGTAGTCAAACATGAACACCAGCACGAGCGCAATCGTCATGATGGCATCCCGCATGAACAAGAGGAACGTTTCATTGGACGTAACGAAGTCTGGTAGCTCGACATGCAACAATGCTCGCGCCGCAAACAAAGCGAACAAGATACCAACTGCCAATTCTGTAGCCGGATACTGCCATGGCACAACAGACTTACACTTTTTACATCTCCCCTTCATGGCCATGTAGCCAACTATTGGGAGCATTTCCGAATTCGACAACGGCACGGCACATAAGCCGCACTTTCGCTCGCTAGTAAATTCAATAGATTCTTCAGAGCGTAAAATCTTTGCGTTCATGATCGCTCCCAAGAAGAGACCAAGAATACCGGCAGCCAGTGTGAGAAGGGCAATAGTCATAAATTAGTAAGCTGGACAAGCACCAGGCTTAAAGCCGGATTCCGTGGCGCAGTTCGCGCCCTTAACTAAACCAAGTAGCTTGTTAGCCGCCTCAAGTTCAAATTGAACTCTGTATGTAGAACTGTTCGTAGCGTAACAGTAGGCGTTCTTCAAGCCACCACAGGAAGACTTTCCAGAAAGACCAGTGCTGGTTGATGATGGGATGAACTCGATAAAAGGCGCTTGCACACTGCCAGCAGAACAAGGACCAGAAAAACCATTTTCTGATAAACAAGCAGTGGTCGCCTGCCCAAGTGGAACAACGCCCTCCGCTACCGGGTAGGCACCGTGCTGATTAAAAAATAATTCTAAGCCAATGCCAACTTCCTGAACATGCGCCAACCGCGCTACGTCTCTTGCATGTGAACGCGCACTCATGATGGACAGTCCAGATGCGACGCCTACTACGCCAATGATAAGGCCAACCGTCAGTAATTCTACTTTTGTCATACGGCTAATAATTTTGTGAAAAATTTGATCATGTCTTGAGGCGACAAACTCCCCCATAGCATAACGCCATCAGCTCCAGCCTTATATGCTTCATCAACATATTCACGAGACGGACTCTTCAGGAGGAAGACGATCTTAGCCGTATGCAACGTAGGCAATGACCTAAAATGTTTCAATAATTTCTTGATTGGCTCGCCGGCTTCTAATTGCTCGACCACGAACACCTTCGGCCTAAAACGAACTGCCTTGCGCTCGCCCTCCTCAACGTCTTCCGCTCCCTCAACTTTCCAATTTTCTTTTTCAAACCGAGCCGTAAGAATTGTTCTCAGTTTATGATCCTTCATGACAAACATGACGGAAGGTTTAGCGTTCATACTAACCCTTCTCCTCAAGCCTCTCAGCTAAGCCAACCGCCACAGTAAATCTTGGCCCAATCTCCTCAAGGATACCGCGCAATCCAGCTGGCGCTAAAACACGCGCCCATGGATCACCCAAGTACACATTCATATTCAAAGATTGCGTCAGATACTGGCTCAACCCCGGCAAGTGCGCAGAGCCTCCAGTCACTATAATCTTCTCAACGGGCTTACCCGCTCCGCCAATCTGTTCCGCGTAAAGTCCAAGCGCATACCGAATCTCATGAACAATTGGTTTCAAAGCCTCAAGAATAGGCGCTGGCAATTTTCCATCTGCAGAAAAACCAAGATCACGCTTCATCGCGTCAGCTTCATCAAAACCTATGCCCATAGTTTGGGCGAGGGCCTGCGTGATAGCATTCCCACCTCCCTTAATTACTCTGGTAAGAAGTGGAATGCCTTGATCGACTATAGCCAAGTTGGAGCGTTCCGCGCCGACATCTACCAGAAGAACATGTGACCTCTCTTTTCCCACTAATGAACGGGTCATGGCGAAAGTCTCCGTTTCAAGAGAAACAAGTTCTAAACCGAGATCCTTAAATAGGGTCACGTAAGAAGCCACGAGAGTCTTCGGCGCAGCCGTCAGAAGCACCCGCATGAATTTTGTCTCCATCCCATTCCCTACAGCGACACCAGTGGCACTAGTCGCCTCCGGAGAAATAGTCTCAGTCAACAAATGTTTATCCAGAATATTCGTATCAAGAACCATGTCCTCAAGAGGCAACGGCAAAAGCTTACGCGACTGCTGTTCTATAAGTGCTTTTAGTTCTTCTTTTGGATTCTTAGGAACAGGAATAGAAATAATAGCGTGAAAAACATTAGTAGTAGGCAAAGCCGCTACTGCTCGTTTAGCCGTAAATCCACCTTCACTCAAAATTTTCCGCAAAACGGCCTCTGTCTTAGGCAAGTCATCAAGCGGAGTGGCTCTGGCACCCACTGGCACAGACGGCTCAGCGTATCCGTACGTCACGAGCTTCATGCGTCCGCCTTCCGCGGGCGCGAGCTCGACAATTTTCATCCCAGCAGTGCCTAGATCAATGCCAAGTAAACCTTGGCTGACGGGCTCTGTTTTATTTCCTCCAAAGATGGCCATAGTTGGGAAAAGTATAGCACATTATGCCTAAGATCTAGCCAAATTTTCATCAATCGTTTTATTTACCAGGGCATCCGCATCCGTATTATATTCCCGACGAACGTGCGTAAACTTTACTGACCTAAAATGAGTCTTCAAGTTATGGATCTCTAAAAATAGTTTAGCGAGCGCCGGATTCTTCACCCGGTAAATCCCTAGTTGCTGTTTTACGGCGAGTTCTGAATCAAGGAAATACTCAACTACGTTATAACCAAGCTCATGAGCCTTCTGCAGACCCACAATAATCCCCGTGTACTCAGCCACATTGTTCGTCGCATGATCAAAATACCTAAAAGCCTCACCGACTCTTTCTCCTCGACTACCGTCATCATTCTTCGCAAACAAAACCGCCGCTCCGGCCGCTGGTCCAGGGTTTCCTCGGGCACCTCCATCGGCATAGATGATTACATGCTTCAGCATATTGCAAATGTACGGATTTGGCGACGCCAAATCCTTACGCCTTAATATCAATTATACGATACTGCACCTCCTTTCTCCCATTCCACTCATTCTCCCCCGCTTCATAGACCACATCGATCATATCGCCAATCTTCAAAGTGGTCAGGAGATGACCCATAGAAAAACCAACTAACTTAAACTGCGCCCCTGTTTGGTCAAGGACATTCAGCCGGACATGCGCGCCAGTTGCTCCCATTGGCATCACCTCGCGAACTTTAAGTTTTGTCGCCGCGAACATTGGCGGACGGTTCCCCTCACCAAACGGCTGACAAGCGTTCAGTGAATTAATAAGGTCGAGCGTTACTTCGACGAGCGGAACCTCAGCATCAATCAATAATTTGTCGATTGGCCCAGCTTCCCCAAAGTGAATATGCGCGAAGTCATTCATCTTCTCGCGAAAAATAGACAGGTTTTCCATTGACGGCAAAGTCAAACCACACGCCTGCGGGTGTCCGCCTTTTTTCACAAAAATATCACCGCAAGAATTCATCGCTTCGACTAGATGCAAGCCACCAAGTGATCGTCCAGAACCAACAAAATGCTCGCCAACATTTGTAAACGCAAACGCTGGCTTCCCAAACTCGCTCACTAGCCGGCCAGCTACAAGACCGACAATTCCGGGGAGCCACGCATCAGAATGCACAACGAGTACGGGCAAGGCGCCGCCTTGCCCCTTCACCTGCTCTTTAGCAATCTTGTACATGTCAGCAAACAGCCCCTGCCGTTCTTTATTCAGTTCTTCGAGTCTCACAACTGGCCCCATAGCTTCCTCAAAAGTCTCCGCAGACAACGCATCAAACGCAATTTTTGCACTCGCAATTCTCCCCGCCGCGTTTAGTCTAGCGACCTATCCTATAACCAACCGCCTGCGTATCAATGTCGCCCGCTTCAACACCCGCCGACGCAATAATCGCCTTGAGCCCAGGACGCCGCGTCTTCTGTAAAACTTTAAGGCCGAAAAATTCGAGCGCACGATTCTCACCCAAGAGTGGCATCACGTCAGTCACCGTCGCAACAGCCACAAGGTCAAGCATCCACTTCTCGTACCCCACCGGAATATCCGCGCCATGATTCCGTGCCTCAGCAACCAAACCACACGCGAATTTATACGCTACACCTGTTCCGCAAAGTGTCTTATTCGGGTACGTCTCCCCCGGTGCCAATGGATGCAAAATTATCGAGTGGTCAGGAAAGTGCGTTCCCATCTGGTGGTGATCACAAACTATCGAGTCGACACCCAGCTCATGCGCCCGCCCAAGCTCAAGTCCGTTCGCAATTCCGCAATCAACCGTAATCAGTAGTCGAATTCCGTCACGCGCGAACTGTTCAACATTGTGCATCGCGACACCGTAGCCATCCTTCTCACGGTCAGGCAGAAAGGCCTCGACGAGAAACTCGATCTCAAGTGCCTTACAGATATCCCGAATGGCACAATACAAAACCGTTGTCCCGGAAACGCCGTCCGCATCATAGTCACCATGAATCACGATCTTCTCCTCATTAGCCAGCGCGTCAAATAATCGAGCTACCGCTTCCGGCATCTTTGTAAATTTATCAAACGAAAAAGTGTCGCGCTCAAAATTTGGTGCCAAAAAATTAGCCACGTTCTCCGTCGCTACTCCTCTATTCGCGAGTATCTGATGCAGCAAGGACTCCTCCGTCCTCGGCCTAATATCCCAAAGTTTTTTCATGTTAGAACCCCAGCGCCACCATAGACACAATCATCGAAACCAAAATCAACCCCGCAATCACTGCCCAAAACCTTTTAATTGTTTTTTCCGTGATTTTCATGTGGATATGGTAGCGAAGTTGGTCGATGCGCGGTAGAGGGGAGGTGGATGAAAACAAAGAACCGTACCGCGAAGGCCGGTGGGCTCTTCGGGGTGCGGTCAGCGTTTCTGAGGTGGTTTCTTGAGGATGGTGATGTGGTCCGGCAGCGTTCCGCCGGGGAGATTCGGGGAATAGCCTCCGCACTCGCCATCGTAACAGCCGAGCTTGAAGACCTCGTCGGTCTTGGGACGGTAGACGATCGCCCACCACTCGCACGGGTTGTCTCTGATGTGCCACACATCAACGTTCAGGGCCCCTTCCTTGAGATACCAGTCAGATTTCTGAGGAATGCTGTCGATCGAGGTGAAGATGATCAAGCGGGGCTTGGCTGCAGCGGTCATTTGAACCTCCAAACGGTGTGAGGAAACCATGTCAGTATAACAAAAAAATGGCCTTTTGTCAAGGCCGATAACGCATAAAAGTGGCTAATAATAGCTAATAAATAAGCGCCGTGTCATTGACAAAACCGGCAAATTCTGCTAATATTTCCGGTTATCTAAAATTGGCTATTGCCTTATGAATAAGTTTCGCAACGTACTTTTTGGAATACTTCTGCTTGCCGGCATCGTCTGTACAACATCAGCGAATGCCCTCGCCTACAATCCTCGAGCAAATCCGGGTCCAAATGGCACATATCAGACGTACTTCCCGAACCACGGGGATATTGTGATGTGTGACGAATCACCAGCGGTTTATCGTGTTTTGAAAGAAATTACGAATATCGATGACGGATCAAGCGACGTTCGCCATCCGTATGTGTTAACTTTTAAAGCGGTTCAGTACCCAAATGAAGCAGTATTCCGTAAAGATGGCCAGTCTTTCTCCAAGATTCAGCATATTAGTTGCGATGATCTTCATGACTTTTACTTTGGTGGGATCGCAAACTCATCAGACATCGGGGGGATCCTGAATGAGGAACCATTCTCTAGTCTCATCAAATTCCCTGATTCACCAACGGTCTACCTTCTCAATGACCGTAGCGGTGGATGTTTTGACGATACATGTCTAACAAAGCTTCGAGCATGGGCGATCCCAGACGAACAGACCGCCGCTCTCATTGACGGACAGAATTGGAACAAACACATAGTTGTCCTGGATTCCTGGACGCGTGCTGACATTGAAATAATTCCAAACTTCGCTGAGTGGAAAGCGAAAAATATCTATTACCCGGTTGTCACCTTCTTTAAAGCATCAGATCATTCTCAAGCCTACATGATTGATGACTTCGATCTCAAAACGCTCGTGAGTTATTACACGAATGGATTGGATTCGCTGGCATCGCGCAACTTCGTTTATGTCATCTCCGATGAAGAGTTTGCGAAATGGGTCGTGGTTAGACACTACGGTCAATACGGTATCCGGATCGATTAGTACGACCATAAGATAAAAAAATTCACCGACACAACGTCGGTGAATTTTTGTTATCGCCTCAGCACCTTCATATACGCCTCGCTTGGGATCTCGACGCTTCCCACGCCCATCGCCATCATCTTCGCTTTACCCTTTTTCTGCTTCTGCAAAAGTTTTAGTTTTCGAGTGTAGTCACCGCCGTACAGGTCACCGGTCACGTCTTTACGCATGGCAGAGATTCTCTCGGCGGCCACAATTTTGCCACCTACGGCAGCTTGGAGTTTGATCACGAACTGCATGCGCGGGATTGTCTCCTTGAGAATGTCGAGAACTTTACGGCCAACGGGTTCACACTCGTCGCGGTAAACTAACATCGCGAAGGCATCGACGGTGTCGTCTGCAACCATGATGTCGAGCTTAACTACGTCAGCTACTCGATAATCAAAAATTTCATAGCTCATGGAACCGTAGCCACTCGACGCACTTTTCAGTCGGTCGTTGAAGTCGACGATGATCGCCGAAAGTGGCAACTCGTAATGCAACATCGCGCGACCTTCAGACAAATAATCCGTGTTCACATAAATGCCGCGACGCTCTTGGCACAACGTCATGACGTTACCGATATAGTCGGCAGGAGTAATGATATCGACCTTGGCCCACGGCTCTTCGATCTTCGAGATATGTGATGGGTCTGGTAAGTCGAGCGCGCCCTTGATCACTCTAAACTCGTCGGTACCGGCGGTATATACCCGGTACGCCACGCTCGGCAAAGTGACAATGAGATCAATTGTATACTCGCGGGACAAACGTTCCTTCAAAATTTCAAGGTGTAGCATGCCCAGGAATCCACAACGAAAACCATAGCCAAGTGCGGGCGAATGTTCAGGCTCGAACATGAGAGCCGCATCGTTCAGTTTCAAACGATCCATCGCGTCACGAAGCGCACCGTACTCATCCCCCTGTGCCGGAAAAATACCGGCGTACACCATCGGCTTAACCTCGCGATAACCGGCGAGTGATTCAGCGGTTTCGCCCAAATGTGTAATCGTATCGCCTACTCGACAAGAACGAATGTCCTTGAGACCAGTGACAACGTAACCGATCTGACCTGTTTCTAGTTCTTCAAGTGGATGAAACTTTGGTTTGAGCGCACCGATCTCAAGAATTTCGCCGTCAGACTGCGTGGCGTTCATGTGCAATTTCTCGCGCTTCTTAAACGTGCCGTCGACAACTCGAACATATGCCACAACTCCCTTGTAGTCGTCGTAAGCCGAATCAAAAATCAACGCACGAGGTGCAGCGTCAGGATCTCCTTGTGGAGCTGGAATTCGGTCGATAATTACGTCGAGCAACTCCCGCACGCCCTCCCCCGTCTTGCCAGAAACTGCCAGCACGTCTTCTTCTTTACAACCAAGTAACTTTACAAGTTCTGCTTTTCTTCGAGGAACATCAGCCGCCGGCAAGTCGATCTTGTTCAGTACAGGAATAATTTCGAGGTTCTGTTCTATCGCCAAATATAAGTTCGCAACAGTTTGCGCTTGAACACCTTGCGTGGCATCGACCAAAAGAACTGCGCCGTCGACGGCCGCCAGTGATCGAGAGACCTCGTAGTTAAAGTCGATGTGTCCTGGAGTGTCGATCAAGTTCAAAGTAAACTCTGTCTCCCCCTTCTTCCAGTTCATTCTGGCCGGCGCGAGCTTAATAGTGATTCCTCTTTCGCGCTCGAGGTCCATGGAGTCCAATAACTGGTCTTTCATGTTCCGGCTCGCCACTGTCCCTGTAATCTCAAGTAACCGATCCGAAAGGGTCGATTTGCCGTGATCCACGTGCGCGATGATACAGAAATTTCGGATCTTATCTTGGGGAACCATAATTGGCCGATAGCTTACCGAATTACCGGCTCCTTGTCCAAGAAATTATTTGGCCTGAAATTATTTGGCCCCGAATTCACGCTTGTGTTTTTTTGACCCATCAAGTAATCTACCGACGGATTTCGACTCGATAGCCGAGCCGTGAACATCCGTTCTCAATTTCAAAGGAAGGGTAAAATGAGCAATCGAAATTTTCGAGCACTTCTGGAAAACCAGTGGGATCGCGAAAACTTCGCCTGCGTTGGACTCGACAGCGAGTTCGGCAAGATTCCTGAGTCCGCACGCTGGGACGGCGTTGCTAGCACAATTGTGCAATTCAACCGGACTATCGTCGAGGCGACAAATGACCTCGTCTGCGCATACAAGCCGAACGCGGCGTTCTATGAAGCACACGGTAGCGAAGGCATGATTGCGCTCCAGCGCACGATCGCGGACATCCACGCCATCGCGCCGGACGTGCTGGTGATCCTGGATGCCAAGCGAGCGGACATCGGTAATACGAACGCCGGGTACGTGAATGCAGCCTTCGACTTCCTGCAAGCGGACGCCATCACCGTGCATCCGTACCTCGGAGCCGAAGCACTCCAACCGTTCCTCGCGCGAGCCGACAAGGGCGTCATTGTCCTCTGCCGCACGTCCAACCCCGGCGCGGGCGAGTTCCAGGATCTGCGCGTGGACGGCGAACCGCTCTACAAGATCGTCGCCCGCAAGGTGGCGACCGAGTGGAACAAGAACGGAAACTGCGCGCTCGTCGTTGGCGCTACGTGCCCCGAGGAACTCGGTGAAGTCCGCGAGATCGTCGGCGACATGCCAATCCTCATCCCTGGCATCGGCGCCCAAGGTGGCGATGTCGAGAAGGCCGTCACCGCTGGCAAAACCAAGAGTGGCAAGGGCATGATCATCAACTCGTCCCGTGGCATCATCTTCGCCTCCAAAGGCGCGGACTACGCCGAAGCCGCTCGTCGGGAGACGATCAAGCTCCGCGACCTCATCAACCAGTACCGATAGGTAGAACCAAACTCGACCTATCACCGATACCTCCCGTACGCCCAGCGCTGCGGGAGGGTTTTTATTTGACGAAAAAGTAAATGGCGACTAGTATTTCCCCTTCCGTGAACCGAAACGGAACAGGAGACACCGTGCCCGAAATCATTAACGAACTTGCCATGGTGCTGGATAGGCTCTTTAATGAGCGCGCCACCGAAAATGCACCGCTCGATTCCATTCGTTCGCAAGCAATGTTCGTAGACATATCAGCTCCACAAATGAGCAGACTACGGACCGGCAAAGCGCCACTGACGAGGCGGATGGTGCGGAAGTTTTCTCAAAAACTCGGTCGCACGAGCGAAGAGAAAGACAACATCTACCAACGACTCATAGGGCTGAGCAACCATACAATCCAAGAAGTTCCGACGCATCAAGAATTAAATGACAAGATCAAGTACCATACTGACGCCATCAAGGAACACCAAAAGCAATTGAAGGATCTGCACTGGGCTGAACAAAATTACGAGGTCTGGGCAAAGGGCTTCGAGATTCTCAGGAGACTCAAGTGACATCACGTAATTCACACACGACCACCGTCACCTCCCGTACGCCTAGCGCTGCGGGAGGGTTTTGTTTATGCAACTTTTCGAACATCTCTAAACGAACGCCACACAAAATATGCGATTATCAAAGTAGTGATAGTTGGGCTCACCCATTCTGGAACGTCAACGCCGAATGCCTGGGCGAGCATGACGATCCCAAGCGCGAGGACAGAATACATGGCACCATTTTTCAAAAGTGCATATTTCTTGATTCGGTCGATGTTCGACACGGTGATCCAACGAACGACTATTGCGCCGAGTCCGTTGCCAAGGAGAATAAGTGGAACAGCGAGAGTAAAAGCAAAAGCTCCGAGTACGCCATCAATTGAAAACGTCATGTCGATAATTTCCAGATACAAAATTTTGCTCAAATCGGACATGCCATTATTACCGTGAACGAGCTGTTGCTCAGCCGACTCCGCGTTCTGCTTGAAACCGTGGGTGATGAAGAAAGCCGTTCGAGCCGACTACTGCACCAAACGCGAGCATGGGACTTTCTTTCATGGCGAACCAAACGATCGTCGTCAACAAGATCGAAACGACGGCGTAGAACCAAACACCTTGTCGCAAAACAAATTTCTCACCGGGAAGACCGAATGTTTTCGGTTCGAGGAAAAGCCAGTGGAGAAAAAGGAACAACAGGAACACTCCACCACCCATAAGCAAAATTGGCGAGGACGATTCGATCGCCGCTAAGACACTCGGATCATTGCTGAACGTCGCAGTTAGCGAACCAAGCAGACCTAGTGATGGCGTCGCCGCCCAAACGATGAGCCACGGTAGGGTTCCTCGAACAATAAAGACCGCAAATAAGATTCCCCAAAACAAAAACCATTTCTTAGCCTTTGCACTCATGCCACTCAACACCTCGGCGTTAATAATGGCGTTGTCGATGCTTGAAATAACCTCGAACAGAGCTAAACCGATAACGGTGAATAAGACAGAGAAAGTGAACATAGATTACGCAATGATACCCGATCCAAGCAATTCCTCGCCATCATAAAAGGCGACGAATTGACCGGGAGCGACGGCGCGCTGGGGAGCGTCGAAGGTCACCTCCACCCTCCTTGCCCTCCCCCCGACCCCCTCCACTTCGTGGAGGGGGAGGAGCGCGCATCCTGATACAGGCTGGCGGTAGCGAACGCGAGCCTGAATCTTTTTGCCGTAATAGTTTTTGAGATTGCCGGGGATGGTTTCAGAGATGTCGGTTGCGGTCAGTTCGGTGCGATACAAGGCAGGATCCTCGTCGCCAACGGCAACAATGACCTCATTCGTTTCTGGTCGGCGTTCGACGACATACAAAGGAGTGCCGCCGCCGATTCCCAACCCTTCGCGTTGGCCGATAGTATAAAATTCAAAACCCTGATGCTGACCGATAATTTTACCGTCGGTCGTAACAATATTACCGGTGTGTGGCGTAATACGCTCGGCAAGGAAGTCCTTCATCGTCACTTGTCCGATAAAACAAATCCCCTGACTGTCTTTTTTATTGGCCACCGACAAACCAGCCTTCTCGGCAATCTTTCGGACCTCTGGTTTTTCGAGATGGCCGATTGGGAACAATGATCGAGCGATTTGCTCCTGTGTCAGCTGGCACAAAAAATAACTTTGGTCTTTATTCGCATCGACGCCAGCGAGCAAATGAGCAACGCCTTTCTCATCGACAATCTTCCGCGCATAATGTCCGGTTGCAATAAAATCACAGCCAAGTTTATCGGCCTCGCGCATAAACAAATCAAACTTCATGTACTTGTTACAAAGTACGTCCGGGTTTGGCGTTCGGCCAGCTTTGTACTCGGTGATCATGTACTCGTAAACCAATTTACGGTACTCGTCCTCAAAATCGAATGTGAGGAACTCGATGCCCAACTGGGAGGCGACGCGCATCGCATCTCTTCGCTCATCTCGCCAATCGCATTCCTCGGTCCCCGCCCCCGCCGACCAATTCTTCATGAATCCCCCAATAACCTCATATCCCTGTTCCAATAGCAAAACGGCCGACACGGAACTGTCGACACCACCGCTCATGCCAAGTAATACCTTGCCTTTGGCCATAGAATTTGCCATTTGTATCATTTTTTGCTAATTTTCGCAATGTTCACCTAGGAGGACACCGTGAATACTGCACTCATGACACCTGGAATAGCCACGCTCGTCGAGGGGTTCATAGCTGCCAATCACGAAACAATGGGATCAGAGGCAAGAGATGATCTCGATGAACTGATTGGAGAGCTTTACGTCATTTTCGCTGAAGATCCATGGGGAAACAAGGTTCGACGCTCCGGGCATATCGGAGAACCGGCCTTGTTCGAAAAGGCTAACGGCGAGTGTTGGCTCGAACTTTCCGTGGAAACGAAGCGGCTCTCAACGTTCGATCTGCACCATCTTCGCTGGGACGTGAAGAAGGGCTGGACGGCGCATCACGACAACACAGGTGGAGTGATTCCGCTCGAATCACTCATTATCGCCTTCGTATGAAGGTTGCTCGGTGCTACCGACTCCTTCACGGGGGTCGGTTTTCTTATTGCAACTATGTTGCGTTAAGAAAGAAGGGAGTTGAAAATGGGAAGAGTGGGCTCTGCCGTCGCCGTAATTCGTTCTTTCGTAGTTGAACCGTCGAAGGCAAAAGCTCGAGCGAAGAGGGCAATGTCGTGATCGAGTTTTATTTTTGCGCCGTACTTCACGTCACCAATAATTGGCGTTCCTAGTGATGCCATGGCAACGCGGATCTGATGCGGTCGGCCAGTTTTGGGATGGATTTCGACGAGAGTAAGGTGGCCGACATTGGAGTCGGCCCTTACTCCCAAGACCTTATAAGTCAGCTCAGCTTTCAGTGATCCGGCGACTTCATGATCATATGGCGTGACGACGTTCTTTCCTTCGTCTTTTACGAGCCACTGGATCACCTCGCCGGCTTGTCGTTTAGGCGTGCCCTCGACCACTGCCCAATAAGTTTTTTCGACAGTGTGATTTCTGATCTGTTCGGAGATTCTGCTCGCACCCTTACTCGTCTTCGCGAATAGCACAACGCCGCCGACTGGTCTATCAAGCCGGTGAAGCAAACCAATAAAAACATTTCCAGGTTTATTATCCCGTTCTTTGATGAACTTTTTTACCTCGTCCATGAGGCACACATCGCCCGTATTATCCCCCTGCGTCAGCATTCCGTGAGGCTTGTTTACGGCAATGACGTGGTTGTCTTCGTAGAGTACGATCACATTACCAAGTAGCTCGGACAACAACGCCGGTTGGTAATTCAAAACCTCTTTCGCTTTGCTCTTTGAGCGTGAGTTCGACGCTCTCAATGTTCTTAGCAAATGGAACTGTCGACCGAACGAGATTCTCGATCGCGAGCGCAGGATAACCAAGCGAATACGCGTTCACGAGCAACATTCCTTTTTCTTTATTCAAAATTTGTGTGCAAGCCTCAACAAGTTCTGGCAAATTATTTTCGAACTGCCACACCTCCCCTTCAGGTCCCCTACCAAACGCCGGCGGATCCATGAGAATAGCGTCATATACATTGCCTCGGCGAATTTCTCGCGCCACAAAAGCCATAGCGTCGTCCACGATCAATCTCACTTTCTTATCACCGAGTCCCGACGCTTCGAGATTCTCCTTTGTCCAAGTGACAACCGGCTTGCTCGCGTCCATGTGAGTCACCTCAGCATCTCTCGACGCCGCCGCGACAGAAGCGCCACCCGTATAACCAAATAAGTTCAAAACTTTCATCCCAGGCTTCACGTACTCACGCAAAAATTTCCAGTTACTAGCCTGCTCAGGAAATAAACCAGTGTGCTTGAAGTTTGTTGGTCGAACAATAAAAGTGAGGTCCTCCCACTTCACTTCCCACGATTCCGGAACTTCACTATTCACCTGCCACTCCCCTTCTTTGCCTCTTCGCGAGTAAACCAAATGAGCCGCATCCCAGTGCTTGGTCGAGTCTGCCTTCCGCCACAACGCCTGCGGTTCCGGTCGAACCATCAGCACGCCACCAAAAAGCTCGCACTTTTCTCCGTCGCCGGAATCAAGTAGAGCGTAGTCTTTCCAAACTGCAGATTCTCGGTTCAGCATATTATCGGAGAGCGATAATCAATAAAATCACCCCGAACACTACCCGATAAATAGCGAATGGAGCAAATGACCACTTTTTAATGAGGAGAAGCAGGAAACGAATAGATAATATGCCTCCAATAAAAGCCGCGATAAAACCAGCCACAAGAGAGGCAACGGGCACGTCTAAGCCTTTTTCAAGTACATGGATAAGTGTCACAGCGCCAGCTCCAGCAATGGCTGGAATAGCCAAGAAAAAAGAAAACTTAGCTGCTGTTTCTTTAGAAAATCCCGCAAACAAACCGGCGCTCATGGTCACACCGGATCTAGACGTGCCAGGAATAAAAGCGAGCACCTGCATAAGACCAACAAACATAGCGGACGACCAAGACATTTCATTTGAGTGTCCAACATGTTTCGCGAGACTCTCACCGTACTTCTCCGCGATGAACAAAATTACCCCCCACACAATAAGTGAAATGCCAACGACAGTCATCGTTCTGAACGATTCCAGCTGATCAGAAAACAAGCCGCCAATAACAACAGCCGGAATAGTGGCGAGAGCAATCTTCCAAAACAAATTCGTCATTTTTTTCTCTCGCTTAATGATGCCTTTTCCAATCTCCAGAATGTCAGCTCGCAAAGCAACAAGAATAGCGAGTAAAGTCGCAAGATGAATCGTTACGTCGAATGTTACGCTCGACACATCCCAATGTAAGAGTTCGGGGAAAACAATCAAATGTCCAGAACTCGACACCGGCAAAAACTCCGTTAGGCCTTGAACCAGCCCAAGAATGATGGCGTGAAAAATTGGCATAGATTATTCCCCGAACGAAATTCGTTCACCGGGCAAAACAGCCTTAGGCAATAAATTAGGAGAAATAGATGGTGGAGTCGGGTGCGGAGTAGACATCGGATAAATAACTGGCGCACCTGGACCAGCAACTGACGGCTTCTTCTTTCTTCGTCGACGTTTCTTTTGAGCGTCTGATTCAGTTGCTCCCATGGGGCTAGCAACTGCAGGTCTCGGCGATTCAGCAACTACTGGCCGAGTAATTATTGGTGCAGGTTTTAGTGATTCGAGTGATGCCGAAGGAACAACGATGATCGGTTTTTCGATGACTACACCATCAGCAATTTTTGGTGCAGGAAGTGAGGCGGCTGGAACTGGAGAGTCATACCGTTTACCGCCGCGATCTTTGGATTTCTGACGTTCAGCGTCAATGATTGGCTTACATTCTTCGCAATAAATCGGTCGCGCTTTATCAAGCTCGATTGGCAACGTAAAACTCTTGCTACACCGCGTGCAAGTGTACTCAAAACTAAACCGTGCTTTTTTTGCGTCTTTCTTAGCTTTAGATACCTCGGCCATTTTTTCTTCAATGTTCACGTCAGGACCAAAACCACTCCAAACCGAAACTCTCTCTTCAATCGCCTCCCTGTTACCCGCATACCGCTCACGAGATTGCTCGACAATTTTCTGCGAGCTGTCCGTTTTCTGACTAATTGACGGCAAAGTAAAGGCTGAAAAAGGCTGACTAGAAACTCCATCAATCATGAGTTTCAAATAGATGCCGTACTTTGGCAGATTGATCAGGTCATCCGGCAAGAACCGAGGCATAAACTCATTCTCCATGAAAATAGCGTCCGGTGAACCTACGCGGAACGTAATAATTGTCCCAACGTTACCAAAAACTGCGTCACGCACGGCGGTGCTATTCGCATTATCAAGCTGAGCAATGTACTGGTGCGCCATGATCAAGTTAAGACGATATTTTCTGGCTTCAGACAGGATGCTTGCAAAAGAATCAACCGCAAAGTTCTGGAATTCATCAACGTACAAATAAAAATCAACGCGATCCTTCTCAGGAATATCTACGCGTTCCATGGCCGCAATCTGAATTTTAGTAATCAACATGCCTCCGAGCAAACGCATAGCGTCCTCCCCAACTCGACCCTTAGATAGGTTAATAACAAAAATCTTCTGCTGGTCCATCATCTCCCGAATGTTAATGGAAGACTTAGCCTGGGCCACAATATTTCTCATGACCGAACTCGACAAAAACTGACCGACTTTATTTTGAATAGGTGCTACAGCTTCTGAAGCAAACTTTGCGTCATAGGCCGCAAACTCCTGAACCCAAAATTGTTTAACGATTGGATCCTGAATGTTCTTCACGATTTCTAGTCTGTAGTCTTTATCTGACAACATGCGGTTTACACCAAGCAACGTGGTTCCCGGGGTATCAAGCAACGCCAAGATAGTATTGTTCAAAATGTACTCCATGCGAGCGCTCCAAACGTTCTCCCAAATCTTCTTGAAGATAGACATGAGGGCAGCGGCCACCAAGTTCTTCATCTTTGGATCAGTTGCCTCAAGAATGTTGAAGCCTATTGGGTGCTCAACATCAGACGGATTAAAATACACTACATCGTTAATGCGCCAAGACGGAATGTAATCAATGATCTTCTCCGCGGTATCACCGTGCGGGTCTACATAGCAACAACCATGCCCAGCGTAAATATCAGCCAGAATCATGTTTTCGAGCAAAGTTGTTTTGCCCATACCTGTCTTCCCAATCACGTACATGTGGCGCCGACGATCATCTGTCTTAATGCCAAATTTCCGCATCGCATTGCGGAAATTTGTTTGTCCAAAGTAGATAATGTCAGATTCGTGATCGTGTTCGTACCGCATCATATAGGCTAGATCGGCAAGTTAGCAGGAGGCTCATCAGAAACCGGAAAAGTCTCATGATGCTCTGACGGAGATTGAGGCGTAGGCAGAGAAAAATCCTTTGACCGCTCCTCTTCAACAGCCTCAGATTCCTTTCGGACCATGGGTCTTTTTCCAATCAACCATGTCATTATCCCCAAGTGGTGCCATTGGCAATCCACCCGGCGCCTCAGCTCTACGCGAACCAAGAGAAGTCAGAGCCGGAGTACGTGCGTCAGCTGCTGGGAAGTGCCATAGCGTAGCCAACTCCTCAGAGTTAAGCATGTAAAGTGTTGCTCCAGCTCCTAATGCCCGTTTGGCATAACGTTTAGACAGTTTAGTTTGCTTACCAGCATACTGCCATTCCATCCAGAAGTAATCGTCCTTTGGAATTGATGCATTATGCATCCCAAACTGGTTCAAAACAGAACTTGCATAAGGGATCATCATGCCCTTCATACCAGCTGCCATCATGCCTTTTCTAAACGTAGTCTTCTTGGCAGAATACATCACCCGAATCTTTGACTGCCAACCAATTTTAGAAATCTTGTCCGTCACTCCCTCAATCTGGGTCTTTTCTCCTGGAGTAATTTTAAACATTCTAAAATCATCTTTTGCATGCTTTTCGGCTCCAGCTCCCGAACCAGCACCAAATAATTGCTTAGCGGCTTCAAGCGGCATCCCTGAAACCATATCGCCAAACTCCTGCATCATGGTTTTCTTATGCTTCTTCTCATTTCCCATGGTCTTAGAAACAAACTCCAGTCCCTCTTTTGTCCAGTCCTGGTTATCCGGCATGCGAAGAAGGATTTGAATCCAAAAGTTTTCTCCAGCTCGCATTTTGCCCATGAGTTCAAGAATTGAAAACATTGGGTCCTTAAATCTACCCTCTTTTTCCCCCTGGTGCTCGAACGACTCGTAAGTACGAATCGGGAAATATTGTGGCCTACTGAGCACAAACTCAGCCCCGAATGTTTCCCACTGCTCATCAGGATACTTGTGCGGAATGTTATTCACGTAATCCTCCACCAAAGTAATCTGTGCTTCCGGGTACTGCGCGTATAAGTCAGCCTCGACTAAATCTTGAACTTTCTCAGTGCAACGAATGTAAAAATGAATACTGCCCTCATGGCTAGCAATCTCAAAAGAAAATACAGCTTGCTCTTTTCCCTGTAACCAATGTTCCTTCCAAGTAATTGAACTTCTTGTTCCAGCTAAGTTAGCAAAAAAGTTATCCATGCCCATTGGAGTCTGAATAACATTCTGCGGAACTTTTACTTCAAGAAGTACAAATTTTTGATGATGATCGTACTGCTCCTGTTTGTAATCAACCCAGACATGGGTCATGCCCCACACAATAACCCCGAAAACCGGGATCCAACCAAACACTAGTAGGGCCTGAGCGGCCATGACTTCCGGCGGCGTCACAGAAAGATATCCCGTAACCGCGGGCGGAAGATTGAGGATTATTCCGAGCATAATATGCACATAGGATAGCACAAAAACAAAACACCGAGAACCACTATTGATTCTCGGTGTTAGTGTACGGATTTGGCGTTGCCCTCGGGCGTAGCCCTACGGGCGAGCCAAATCCTTATTTTTTCCCCCACTTCTGCATCGCTACAAGGAGTGGGCTCGCCACGAAAATAGAAGAATAAGCTCCAGAGAAAATACCGATAATCAAAGCGAGAACGAATGGTCTGGTGGTCTCACCTCCCAAGAAGAAAATGGCCACAAGCGGAAGAATGGTAGCAAACGTTGTATTTAATGAACGAGCAAGCGTCTCAATAATACTAGTATTCACAATCTCGCCAAAGGTCTGATCAGCGTAACGATGACGGAACAAGTTCTCACGAGTTCTATCAAGTACTACGATTGTATCGTTAATTGAATAACCAAGGATAGTGAGCATGGCCGCGACAAAGGCGGTATCAACCTGATAACCAAAGGCCTTACCTAGGATGGCAAACGCACCCATCGGAATAATGACGTCATGGAAGGCAGCCACCATGGTAACCACACCATACTTCCAGCTTTTTACCGGATACGAAACCTTACGGAAAGCCCAAGCAATATAAGAACCGATAGCCACCAACAGAACTACAAGCGCAATAACGGACGCGCGCTTGAGCTCGTTTCCAATGGTCGGACCAACTGAATCAAATTTTGTTTCTTCTGCCTTAGGAGAAATCTTGGTGATCGCTGCCAGTACTTTCTGATGTTCTTCTTCAGTGATTGGTGACAAACGAACAAAGTACGCACCAGTATCACTCTGCTGAACAGTTGCCTCGTGTCCTTCGTCAGCAACCGCCTTACGAACTTCCTCAACGGAGGACGTAATACCATGAATTTCAAGCAAGCTTCCACCAGTGAAGTCAATTCCGAAGTTCAAGCCGAATATGGCAATAAACAAAACGGAGAGACCAACAACAGTACCAGATAAGGCTAACCAAACTTTTGAGTAACCAATAATGTTCACCTTTTTCATAGGATTATTTGGTGGTTACTACCCGTTTGTAGCCTCTGTAAAAGAACCGAGTTCTAAGCTTCTTAATCTTGGCCACGCGAACCATAATGTAACGCGTCACAATCATGGACGAGAACATAGAAACAAGCACACCAATGGTCAAAGTAAGAGCAAAGCCGCGAATGAAACCAGTGCTCATTGAGTAAAGAACCATGGTAGCAATGAGAGTGGTGAAGTTACCATCACGAATAGACGGCCAAGCACGATGGAATGCTTCTTTAACTGCACTTGGCAGATCTCGACCACTCCATAATTCTTCCTTCAAGCGTTCAAACACCAGCACGTTCGCGTCAACGGCGATACCGAAGGAGAAGACGAAACCAGCAATACCGGAAAGTGTCATTGTTACGTGGAAGGCCTTGAAGAGAGCAAGAACGGCCACCGCGTAAAACGCGAGAGCAAAGCCAGCCATGAGTCCAGGCAAACGGTAGTAAAGAAGCATGAAGAGCGCGATCAAAACTATACCAGCTAAACCAGCCTCAACGCTCTTAGTGAGAGAAGACATGCCAAGCGCAGCGCCAATTGTCTGCTGGCTAACCACCTTAATTGGCACCGGCAATGCGCCAGCGTTCAAACGCTGAGCAGTAATTTTTGCTTCCTCAAGCGAATAGGAACCAGTAATCTGCGCGGTTCCGCCGTAGATCGCCTCGTTCACCGTTGGTGTTGTAACCGGATTTCCATCAAGGAAGATTCCAATTACCTTACCAACATTTTCACTAGTCAACTTACCGAATAGATCAGCGCCCTCAGCGTTGAAGTCAAGCACGATATATGGCGCGCCAGTGTTCTGGTCAAAGGCCACTGAAGCGTGCTTAACATCCTTTCCAGAAAGGGCCGTGTTCTTCCATGGGTTAACTTTTACAATGTCTGAAGCCGTAGTCCACGGCATTTCAATGTGAGCCAATTCGTAAGCTTTCACCGTCTGACTCTTAGATCGATAGATGATGTGGTATCCAAAATCTGATTCAAAAACATCAGAGATCTGTCCATTCTTAAGGGCAAATAGTGCGTCTTCAAACGGCTTGACCATCATACCTTCCTTAACAAAGCCAAGCTCCCCGCCCTGTTCTTTGCTTCCACCGTCATCACTATTCGCCTTTGCCAGCTCTCCAAAGTTTGCCTGAGTAGCCTGATTCTTAAGATCAGTAATTAACTTAAGCGCTTCTTCTTTAGTCCGTTCGCTAGTACAGCTCTGTGCGCCTTTATAACAAATCAAGATGTGCGCAGCGTCAGGCTCGACCACACTCTTTTTTGAAACGTACTTCATGATGTGAATCCGGCTTGTGCCTTCGTACAGACCATTAATAACACCCGGACGCAAACCTTTCTTAACGATCTCATCAATAAATCCTCCGTACTCTGGATCGTCATTTGTTAAAAATCCCAAATCGCCACCATTGCCGGTAGTGACCGTAGCATTACCGCTGTCAGTAGTGATTGCTGGCGCACCTGCGCCACCCGCTGAAAGATCAATAGATTTTTCACGCGCGAGTGCCGCAAAGTCAGCGCCCTTTTTAAGAGCTAGTTCAAGAACAGCCAAGGCGTCAGCCCGTTCCGTTTTCTGAGCTGTATCAATCTGAGCCTTTTGAGCATCAGTTGTTTCAACGCTTGGATTTTCATCTGGCGTCTTAAATTCAAGCACCGGAGTTTCTCCAATGTTCTTAACTGCCTCAGCTACGTTCGTAATCCCAGGAAGATCTACAATGATGCGATATTTGTTTTCAGCAATAGTTGTCTCAACTAACGGCTCGGAAACACCAAAGGCGTTTACTCTGCGCTCTACCACGTCGCGAACGCCGGCCAAAGCGTCAGTCCGATCACCGTCAGGAATGAGGGACATATCCGCTTCATAGACCAAATGTGCCCCACCCTTCAGGTCAAGCCCGAGGGTAAACGGCAGATCCGGTATGTACGGAAGGTGAAAGCCAACCTTTCCCTGCATGGCTTTCATGCCAGTATTCCAGGGCTGTGGGTAGCTAAATAGTCCAAAGAGTGCAAATGCGAGGACGAGTAGTGCTCCGCCAAGTTTTTTCATAGTTCCCGGGCATTTTAGAGAACTCAATCAAAAAGCACAAGCCCAGGTGTCCACGGCTTGTGCTTTTCCCTCACTTAAACCAAATTATGATTTGATAAACCGTACCTGGAATGCCGGTACCCAAGTCACTGAAATTTCATCAACAATCTGTACTGGTTCACCGGCCACAAACTTATTTAGACAAATATCAGTCAATAATTCAGCATCGCTCTTAATATCAACGTTCATTTCTTCAAGCTTAGCCTTATCCATCTCGCGCGACAAAATTTCATTTTCAATCGCCTTCTTCTGAATTTTCAATTCATTGATCTTCTCAGTGATTTCCTGATAAGTGGCGTTATTACGAAGCTCATCCTGAAATGACGTCCGCAAATCCTTTCGCTCTGCCTTCTTTGTCTTCAAACGTGTGTAGACTTCTTCAAGTGATTGCATAGTTTCGTTGATGAATCTCAGTAAGCGACGATTATTGTAACATAGTGGATATTAAGGTAGAGTACTTAATCCATATGCGGAAACTAGCAAACCATTTAAGCCATGAACAGGCTCTGGCGAAACTCGCTCAAGAAACGGCTTCACGGCAGACGCTTTCGTTTTACCGTTACGTCATAATCGAGAAGCCCGAGGAACTCCGCGACGAACTGTTTGTCGCCTGGACAGAGCTTGGCGTACTTGGTCGAGTGTATATCTCGCGCGAAGGCATCAATGCCCAAATTAGCTTGCCCAAACCAAATGTCGAAAAATTCCGCGAACTCATCGACGCCTCGCGGTACTTCACGAATGTCCCGTTCAAGTACGCCATCGAAGAACCGGCGATTGCATTTTGGAAACTAACTATTAAAGTTAAGCGACAAATCGTCGCCGATAATCTCCCAGCCGATACCTACGACATTACTAACGTTGGCAAACACCTGAATGCCGTCGAGTTTCATCAAGAGATGGACAATGGCGCACTAGTTGTCGATATGCGCAACAAGTACGAAAGCGATATTGGTCACTTCAATGGCGCAGTAACCCCAGATTCACAAACCTTCGGCCAAGAACTCCAGGAAGTAATCAAGACACTTGCCGAGAAAAAAGACGAAAAGATTTTGCTGTACTGCACTGGCGGTATTAGATGCGAAAAGGCCAGCGCTTTTCTTAAGCATAATGGCTTTCAAGACGTTAACCAGTTGTACGGCGGGATTATTAGCTACAAGCACGAAATAGAAGAAAAGAATCTGCCATCTAAATTTATTGGAAAAAACTTTGTCTTTGATGGCCGAATGGCCGAGGCCGTAACGGACGACGTTATTGGTAAATGCTTGAATTGCTCACAACCGGCAGATACTTATGACAACTGCCCAAACGACCTTTGTCATGCACTATTTATCCAGTGCGCAAGCTGTCGAGGGACAATGCATGGCGCCTGCTCCGAAGAATGTTTAAAAGTTGTCCTCCTCCCAATCGACCAAAAGAAAGCACTACGCAAAGGACAGAAAGCAACGTTTAAAGTTCTATAATTCAGCCCGCTCAAAAACCAGGCTCTCGCCATAAAAAGTGCGGGCCTGTTTTTGTACTAGCTCGGCCTCACCAGTAGTCAGAAATGTTCGAGCCGAATTCTTTTCGAGCTGCCCGTCCAAATCCAAGTGTCGTAAAAGGTAGTCACGTAAGCTAGTCGCAACCATCGCCGCCTGATCATACACATGAACCGTCGACGGCAACGCACGGACAAACAAATGATGAACAAGTGGAAAATGCGTACAGCCAAGTAAAATATTCGCCGGCGGAAACTTTTCACCCATCTGCGATTTCAACTCGTCAACGTACTTCTGAATCTCGGCAAACAGCATCTCGTCGCGCTCCCCCGTCTCAATCATCTCAACGAGCGTCGGGCATGCCACCTGGAATACTTCGGCCGTCAGCTGGCGCTTCATAATTTCGTGCACGTACGCCTCACTCTTCACCGTTCCTGGCGTTGCGAATATCCCAATTGTCCCGCCATGCACCTGCTCGACCGTTGGCACAAGAATTCCAAGGACTCGCTTGTCCGGGTACTTCGACGGAAGAATCTCCTGCTGAATTCGACGCAACGCATTCGCACTAGCCGTATTGCACGCGAGGATCACGAGCTCACACCCTCGACTAAACAAATATTCAACAGCCTCAAGGGTAAACTGGTAGACCTGCTCAGGGGTTTTCGACCCATAAGGCGCCCTGGCGTTATCCCCCAAATACATAAAAGAATACTCGGGAAATTGCTTGTCGAGTTCTTTCATTATTACTAAACCGCCGAGACCGGAGTCGAACACGCCGATCATAAATCCTTAAAAATCACGCCAGCACGATATCCATTTATTACTCCCAACGAATCGAGAAACATTGGTTGTGGCAATTTATCAAACTCGAACCAACCCCACTCGGAAATTTTCTCTTCGGGAAAGATCTGTGGTTCGCCGCTTTTCCAGTCCGCCACCATCCCAATCGCTAAAAAATGTTTCGGCGGGTACTTAATGCTATTCATCAGGGATCCGAATCTTACATTCTGAATCTCCATCCCCGACTCTTCACGAATCTCACGTCGACAACATTCTTCAATCGACTCACCATGATCAAGCTTTCCGCCGATCAACGCCCATTCGCCGTCACCGTGCGTATTTCGGCGCTGACCGAGCAACAATTTACCGTCGCGTAATACCATAACACCAACACCGACACGCGGAACGGAATATGGATCGATTAATTCAGACATAATATTTTTTTTAATAGCCCACCTCTAGATCCTTCGCCTACGCTCAGGATCGAATGCACGCACCATCCATTAACCACCAGTTTTCGACGAATTCCCTCCCCCGCCGAGCATGCTGTTTAGCATCTTCATCATCTTTGGGGCGGCTTCAATAGCGGCGCGAGCTTGAATGGCTTGATCGAAAATTTTGAAGATATTATACGCAACTTCGCGGGTGATTGCGTGACGCATTTCACCGTAGATGCGGAAGGCTTCTTTCTTATACTCGACTAGCGGATCGCGCTGAGCGTAACCCTGAAGACCAATCGTACGGCGCAAGTAAGTCATGTCATCTAAGTGACGCATCCAAAGGTTATCGGTAGCTCGAAGAAGAGTCGCGCGCTCAAGACGCTCAATAGTTGAGGGGTCAGAAACCTTCTCCGTTACTTCAACGTACTTCGCGTTGATTTCGGCCATCACAGTCTCAATCACAACTGTGCGCTGGCGTGCCAGCTCTTCTTTGTCGCGCGAAATAGTCTTCAAGGTCTCGCCAATTTTGGCCGATGCCTCACTAGACAATGGCGTGATGGTCGAAAGTGCCTCGAACAATTTCCTTTGGATCCCAATCGCCAGCTGGCTTATCAGCGAATTCTCTTGGCACCTCGACATCCTGCTTTGATGTGTGGAAGAAAATGATGCGCTCAACCTCAGATTCAATCATGCGCAATACTTCATTGTGCGGATTCATTTCTTTACCAGTCAAAAGATCCTTGCGCTCGGAATAAACCGTCAAGCGATGGCGATTCAACACGTCGTCGTATTCCAAAACGTGCTTTCGAGTATCGAAGTGATGGCTTTCGACGCGTTCTTGGGCCTTCTCAAGCGAACGTGTAACCATTGAACTTTCAATTGGTGTTTCGTCATCTATGCCTAGAGTATTCATCATGCCTTTCACTCGGTCTGTACCGAAAATTCTCATCAAATCATCGTCGAGCGAAACAAAGAACTGCGTTGAGCCAGGATCACCCTGTCTGCCAGCTCGACCACGTAGCTGATTGTCAATACGTCGAGACTCATGTCGCTCTGTACCAATCACATGGAGTCCGCCAAGAGCGCGCACTTCCTCAGCCTCTGCTTTGTCAGGTGGGTTACCGCCAAGAATGATGTCAACTCCACGACCGGCCATGTTAGTGGCGAGCGTGACCGCACCCTTACGTCCAGCCTGTGCAATAATCTCACCTTCTTTCTCGTGATTTTTAGCGTTCAACATTTTGTGAGACACACCAGCCGCGTGCAATAAAGCAGACAAGCGTTCATTCTTGTCGATCGAGACTGTGCCGATCAAAACCGGCTGACCTTTTTCATGTCTTTCTTTTGCCTCACGAACTACCGCCATCCACTTGCCCATTTCGTTCTTATAAATACGGTCGGGCAAATCTTTTCGGTTGTTGTCGCGATTGGTTGGAATCTGCGTCACGTCAAGCTTGTAAATCTTCTCAAATTCTTCAGCTTCAGTAGCAGCCGTACCAGTCATTCCGCCAAGCTTCTCGTACAAACGGAAATAATTTTGGAACGTAATAGTCGCTAGCGTCTTACTCTCACGCTGAATTTTCACCCCTTCTTTCGCCTCAATAGCTTGGTGCAAACCCTCAGAATAACGTCGACCTTCCATGAGACGCCCAGTGAACTCATCAACAATAATCACTTCACCGTCACGCACCACGTAGTCTCGATCAACCTTAAACATGGCGTGCGCACGAAGGGCCTGTTCAGCATGGTGCACCATCTGCAGACCTTCCTCGTAAATGTTTTTTACGCCAAGTAGAACCTCAAGCTTCTGCAAGCCAGGTTCGGTAAAAGTCGACGTCTTCATCTTCTCGTCTAGATTGAAGTCATCCTTGATCACGAGGCCCTTAATCAACTCAGCAAACTTATAATATAAGTCAGCAGATTCCTCGGCGGGTGCGGAAATGATTAGTGGCGTGCGAGCCTCATCGACTAAAATCGAGTCAACCTCGTCAACAATGGCGTAATGCAAACCGCGCTGAGACAAATCCTCTACTCGACCAGCCATGTTGTCTCGCAAATAATCAAAACCAAATTCATTGTTCGTGCCGTACGTAATGTCCGCTGCGTATGCATCCTTACGTGAACACGGACGCAAGAAATCCATTTGCACGAAGAATGAACCCTTAATGTCCTGCGCTTTTTCCTCTTCAGCTACAACCTCTGGAGACTTTTCTATTTTGAACGACTCGTCATAACGATAACCTCCTTCGTGCTGAATTACGCCCGTTGACAATCCCAGGAAATGGAATACTTGCCCCATCCACACCGCGTCACGTTTTGCTAAATAATCGTTCACCGTCACCACGTGTACACCCTTTCCGGATAACGCATTCAAATACATGGCCGTGATAGCCATTAATGTTTTACCTTCACCAGTACGCATTTCAGCAATTCCTCCGCGGTGTAGCGTTAAGCCTCCCATGAGCTGAACGTCATAATGACGCTGACCAAGGGTTCGCTTTGACGCCTCACGAACAACTGCAAAAGCCTCATGCGCGATATCATCCAGTTTAGATCCCTGCTCTAGTTTATCTTTAAATTCTTTCGTCTTGGCTGACAACGATTCGTTCGGCAACGCTGAAATAATCGGCTCAAGCGCGTTAATCTTATCTACCTCTGCGCGTAAACCTTTAACAACCTTAGCGTTTGGATCTCCAAAAATCTTGGTCAACAAGGACATAGTATTGGTAAATTGTTCACCGCCATATATTGCCTTAAACTTGATAATTCCACAAGAACTGCTAGTGTATTCCGGTCTTTGTGGAGGGAAATATGTTAGCGTCTCATCGAGCCACATTTGAACGAGCCTGTAGAGGCAAGCGAATTATCGCCAAAGAAGGTGACGTGAGGTTCGAAGGAATCCTCCGCGACATCAGGATATACACGGAAGAACGTATTGTGTTCGACGTCATCAGGCTGACCGAAGATCCACAGCCTAGCTACCGCAGCGGCACGATCACCGAACGCCAGTTCTGCGTCGGTCCCTACGCGTATCTCGTGAAAACAGAGCGTGGCAACATCCTCTTTCGTGGCCACAACCTTGTCGGCCTCGTCCTCGTCTCGCCAAAGTAGAATCTCATGTCACCGAACACCACTTCAGACGCCGTCCTGCGCACAGGGCGGTGTCTTTTATACCAAAATTAACGACTCAGTTTCCGCGCAATCTCATCCACGTTCCCCGCGCCCATAACTAGGACAACGTCACCTTCTTTAATTTCTTTTTCGAGTATTCCGCGAGCTTCATCCAAGTCTTTCGCGTAGAACATTGGTTTAGCAAAGTTCGGTTTGAGTGCATCGAGCAAGTCTCGGCTTGAAATCTTTCCCTCTTCTTCATTGCGACCTTCAACGTGATAAATTTCTGGAAGCACAACAACATCCGCACCAGTAAAACTTTTCACGAAATCAGCGAACAACGCTTGAGTACGGGAATGCTGGTGAGGCTGAAAACACAACACTATTCGTCGACCAGGGAAGAATTCGCGCGCGGCTTCGATCGTCCCCGTCACCGCCGTTGGATGATGACCATAGTCAGAAATAATTTCCGCGCCATGATACTGGCCAACTCTTTCAAACCGGCGCCACACGCCAGAAAATTCAGCCAATGACGCCAAAGAAACTTTGTCATTAATGGCGTACTGTCGAGCCACCGAAAGAGCCGCGAGCGCGTTCATTCTGTTAAACGCTCCAGGAACTTTAAGCTTGATCGCCTCGGCTTCAACCGAGCTAAAGCGAAGTGCTCGCTCGGAGAATATCTGCATCGAATTCTTGTCATCGGCATTCAATAGAACTGCACCAGTGGTTTTATCTACGCATTCCTGAAACGTCGCAATGATATGGTCGAGATCTCGGTAAACATCCAAATGATCTTCCTCGATATTCGTAATCACGGTTGTCTCCGGCCAGAGCTGCACCATTTTTTGCTTGTACTCATCGCCTTCAATGATCAAAATGTCGCTCGCACCAACACGCAAATTGCCAAGCTCCCAACCAGGAACAAGCGTGCCAACGAATACGGTCGGATCCAATCCGGCATCTTCGAAAATCTTTCCAGTCATGGCCGTAGTCGTCGATTTTCCGTTCGTGCCCGTCACACAAATAGTTCGATATTCTTTCGAGAGCTCCCCAAGAAAATCAAAATGCCCAAGCTGAGGAATCCCCAGCTCGGTTGCTCGCGCACGTTCTGGATCCTCGACGGGTACCGCCTCAGAATATACAATCAGATCAATATCACTCGAAATCTTCTCGGGATTCGATCCGATCCACACCTCCACCGAATGTACGGGCTTGGCGCCGCCAAGCCCCTTCACCGAATCTACAATCATCGATGCCTTCGCATCCGATCCACTCACCTCTTTTCCCTTCACAACCAAAAACTTGGCAATGGCACTAATGCCAATACCGCCAACGCCGATACAATGAACTCGCTTGTATTTATCGAGGAACATAATTTACCCGTCCTCCTTGCCCTCCCCCCGACCCCCTCCACTGCGTGGAGGGGGAGGAGTGCTAAGAGACAATTCTTTCGCGAATAATTAAAATGATTGATTCCAAAACTCTATCCGGATTATCACAAAACTCATTATTGGAAAACCGTAGTACCACAACACCGGCCTCTACTAAATATAAGTCCCGCTCTTTGTCATAATCTTTTGCCTCCGCATTATCATGCACCGCACCGTCTAGCTCAACCGCAATCTTTCCCTCGTGCGTATAGAAATCAACAATGTATGGACCAATTCCTACTTGTCGACGAAACTTTACACCGCCACATCTTCGTTGCCGCAATCGATCCCACAACAATTCTTCAGCCGGTGTCTGGTGAACTCGAAGCTCTCGACGCCTCTCCTTACTCCAAGATGGATTAACCAGCTGCTGCTCCATAACATTTTCAAGCTCAGGGTTTCGAACTCCTCCCCCTCCACGCAGTGGAGGGGGTAAGGGGGGAGGATTACCTTTCCTTCCGATCAACAAGCTGTCTCTTCAAATCATCTTTAGCTTCGTCAATCGCCGCGTACAAATCATCCTTCACGCACTCAGCGCGCAACATACCTCCAGGAATAGTCATGTTGAATTCGGCGCGGAAAATCTCTCCCTTGTTGTGATGATTGCTCGTCTTCCCTACGTCAACGGCAACAACGCACGGATTGTAACGCTCAGTAAACTTATCAAGCATGTCCAGCTTCTCCACAACATAAGCCTTAATAGCTTCCGTCAATTCCATGTTCGTCCCCTTGATTTCGGTAATGTTCATATGCTTGCACTATAACTACACTCCAATTTTTTTGCCAGTTAAATATCCTGAGCCTGTCAAAGGCTAAATATGAAACACCCGTCCCCTCGCGTAGAGGAAACGGGTGTCCGAGCAACTAACCAGCCTAGCCGGTATAAGTTGCTATCAAACTCGAGTGATCGTGATCGGTTGCTCGGGGAGAGCCGCGGAGAAGCGCTCGGTGAGCGTTCCCATCGGCGGAAGCCCCACGGACGCGCGCAACACGTCTGAGACATCACGCATCCACTCGTGGATGGTCGCCTTCTGATCTTCATGCCGACACGAAGCCGACATCTGGATGTGCAGGGTACGACCGCTCTTGGTTTCGGACTCGATCGACACGGCGACGAACAGCCAGCTTCCCTTGAGGTAGGTCCCGAGCTTGAGCACCGGCGGAACATCGCGTGCGATCACGCGAATGCCCTCGACGTACCGTTCGTAGCCACGAAAGCGATTGTCGAGTCGAAGCTCGGCCGCGTAGACCTGCGGGTTCTCGTCCACGACCTCGAGCAAGGCGTCGTGACCGGACGAGAACTTGATCTCGCTCTGGTCAAACTGACGAAGCAGGAGATCCGAAGAACGGAAACGCTTGCCACGCTCACGCCATTCATCGAGAGCCTTCTTGTCCGGATTCTCGAGTTTCGCGCGCTCATCAAGGGCGTCTTGAAGGTTACCTTCCGAGTCCCTGACGTGCCCCGGATTGATCTGATAACGAACACTGACTTTCATGGTCTTCTCCTTCCGATCAGGTTAATGCCATCCAAGAAAACTTGATCTGGCCCTGTCTCGGATTGTTAGCGGCGGGATTGCAGCCAACCTCAATATAATAGCAAAAATTAGCCAAAAAGTCAATGTTTTGGCTTGTTTTAGACGTTTTTAGCCCAAAAACTGCACTTCTTCTTCTAGTTGGATTCCGTAATGATCCCGCACCTTCATCTTAATAAGAGAAATCAGCTCCATGATCTGGCTCGCGGTAGCATGACCGGTGTTCATCAAAAAATTACCGTGTTCTTCGGAAACCATGGCGTCACCCATTTTTGTACCCTTCAAACCGGCTTGATCGATCAACCAACCAGCAGCAAGACGCTTAGATTTCAACATCGCTTCTGGAATGTCAGCGTCCTGTTTTAGTTTGGCGAGAGTCGACTCGTCCGTGAATTCGTAATTCTTAAACATGCATCCTGCACTCGCCGCGCCGAGGGGTTGGGACTTCTTTCGCTTCTCAAGGTTCGCATCGATCAATGCGAGTGCCTCAACCTTGTCACCGGGAGTAAGCTTGAACGTCGCCTCGAGGATGACATCATTGTTTCCAAGTTCCTTAAGTACGCTGTGACGATATTTCATCTTCAAATCTTCAGCGGCGACGTTAATAACATCGCCTTCTCGAAGCAATTTCACGGACACCAAATTATCCTTCGTCTCCCCGCCAAAACAACCGGCATTTCCGCGCACCGCTCCCCCGATCGTACCGGGCAACGAAACCGCCCATTCAAAACCTCGCAGACCGGCATTCGCTGTTTGTCGAGCCACTGTCGCTGAAATAGCGCCAGCCTCGGCCGTAACAACGTCGCCGTTGATCGAAATACTTCGCATCGCAAGCTTGATCACGAGTCCCTCGAATCCTTCGTCCGAAACTAAAGTATTCGATCCCCCGCCAAGAATAAAAAACTTCAAGTTATTTTCTTTGGCGAGCTTAATCGCGTCAACTACATCCTGGCTGGACTTAGCCTCAACGAAAAACTTGGCTGGCCCGCCGATTTTCATGTTTACATGTTTAGCAAGCGGCTCGTTTTCCTTGAATTGTGCACCGAATCGTTTCTTCATTTCATCGATCATAGAATGGGTCGACGCAGGGACATACCCCTCCTTGCGTTCTTGCATATTCTATACTATATTTCGGGGTCGGCAACCAGTCGACCATACATCAAGGGAGTACACATGCCTCGCAGGCCTCAGTTCTATCAGTACGGTGACGTCATCCGGCTCATTAATGTCGTCAGCCCGCGTGTTGAAGAACTCTTGAGCGCGGATGAGCTCGACGAGTTTAACCTTCGGAAGGAAAGGCTCGGCAGGCAGATCGCCGAAGATGAGAACGTGCCGTTCCGCGCAGATCTTCCTAGCGTTGCGAACCTCACCGTTCTTTCGCCACAAGCCCGACGGATCGCCCGCTGGATCAAGCGTTGGCTCATCAAAAATGACATCCCGCTCACGGCGTAAACCATCAGAGCCTCATGACCCGCCACGTTCACCGCCCACCACCCTGAGGATAGAATGATCGAATCCCTGTTTCTTGCCGCTATCCGAAATCTCCGCGACTGAATCAAAGACTTCCGAGAGTCCGATATCCGCGGCTCAGAAGAGGCCGCAAAAAAGGCTGAAAAAGGTCTGAAGGATCTCGGCATCAACGTGACACCGCACAAGATCTCCTTCGACCGGGATCCAGTGATTCCCGACTCCGAGTTTGTCGATTCCGGCTTCGTCCGCGGATTCGAACGGGTCCGTGACCAGTTCTTGAAAACGTACGAACCCGTACTCAGAAAGCGCAACCGCAAGCCCGGTCGGTTGACCGCCGGGAACATAGACGCACGACACAGCGAAGCGTAACGGAAACCGTCCGTCGCCTCCTCTAACCCCCGCGGAAACGTGGGGGTTTTCATTTAGTCAAAGTTTGACTTTTCCCTAATCTTGGCGCACTATCTTGCTCGCAATCCAACCTGCAATAGGTTAGGACGAGCAAAAAAGTGAGGTCCACGTGGCACAACGCATTACCCGACAAAATTTCCTGGCAATGATCCTCAAGACCTGGAATGAGGCACTTGCTCTAAGTGATCAGAAAGCACTGGACAAGCTGAAGATCGGCATCAAGCGGTGCCATGTCCTCATCAAGGTCGATAACGATGGCCACGCAATCATGGTGCCCGCCAAGACGATCACCACCGCGATCGGTAAAGGCAAGAAACGCCGACTGATCATTCGTCCTGAGCTGATCAAAGTCATGCATGGCTTCGTCGCCAACTACGAGACGATGCGCGACAAGATCCTGGCCGAACGCCTCGCAACGGCCGCCCCCACCGCTCAGCCCGAGTCCCAGCTGAACGAAGGCGTGACCGCCTAGCTGTTCACTCGTCGTCGAATGTCCTCAGTCTTCAGAGGCCACAATGTTCCCACCTGCCTTGGAGGCGTTATGAAAATACTTCGGGGTAAATTTCGCAAAGACGAACCTCGCAAGGCCACGCTCGAAAAACCGAAGCCGGTTCCAATACTCACCTACGGCGAGTTCAGACGAGAGCTCGTGAGAGTAGAGGCCAAAGTCGACAAAGTCTGGACCCCTGCTCGGGCAGACGAACTAGCCAGACGTCTGGCGACGATCAACGGCTTTATCACCGATGAACAAAGGTTGACGAACGGCCTACTCAGTCTTGAGGCAACTGGCGCAATCAACGTGCTGAAGAAATGGGCCATCAAGCTCAAGCCGTGAACTCCCGTCGTACGGACGGGGGTTTTCTTTTTACCTCTTTCAGCTACACTACTTCCTATATGTATGAATCCATCGCCAACATTGACCCCGTCATTGCGGACGCGTTAAAACTCGAACTCGCCCGCGAGCGTGAAGGTCTTGAGCTTATCCCAAGCGAAAACTTTGTATCGCCCGCTGTGCTCGAGGCGCTCGGCTCAGTAGCGACAAATAAATATGCCGAAGGCTACCCAGGCAAGCGCTATTACGGCGGTTGTTACGCTATAGACATCCTCGAACAAACAGCCATTGATCGTGCTAAACAACTTTTTGGCGCCGAACATGTAAATGTTCAGCCACATTCAGGGCCCCGGCGAATATCATTGTATATACCGCGCTCCTACAGCCAGGCGACACTGTGCTCGGCATGGATCTTTCTCACGGCGGACATCTGACACACGGTCATCCAGTCACAGACTCGGCCAAGCGTTATAATTTCATCCGCTATAAGACCGACGCAGAGGGCAAACTCGACTATGACAATTTGGCGAGCATGGCACGCGAGCATAAACCAAAATTAATTCTCGTTGGCTACTCCGCGTACTCCCGCGAAATTGATTACGCCAAAGTAAAAGAAATTGCTGATGAAGTCGGCGCCATGACCATGGCTGATATTGCGCACATCGCCGGCTTGATCGCCGCCGGTGAAATGAATAATCCTGTTCCCTTGTTCGACGTCGTAACCACCACCACACACAAGACACTTCGCGGCCCTCGAGGCGGCATGATCATGTGCAAAGAAAAGTTCGCCAAACAAATTGATAAGGCCGTTTTTCCTGGCGTTCAAGGCGGTCCACACATGAACGTCATCGCTGCAAAAGCAGTAGCGTTCGGCGAGGCACTCAAACCAGAATTCAAAGAGTACGCCAAACAAATTAAATTGAACGCCAAAGTTTTGGAGCGCGAACTTTCGGCCAAAGGCTACAAACTAATGTTCGGCGGAACAGACAACCATTTACTCCTCGTCGACGTCACGCCAAAGGGCGTCACCGGTGGCGAAGCCCAACATGCCCTCGACGAAGCCGGCATCACCGTCAACAAAAACATGATCCCGGACGACCCACGTTCGCCTATGGATCCATCGGGAATCAGGCTCGGTACTCCAGCGATCACAACTCGCGGTCTCAAAGAAAACGACATCGTAAAGGTTGCCGAATGGATTGATCGTGCGATAATGTCTAAGTCCGATACCGTTGAACTCGCCAAGATAAAAGAAGAAGTAAAACAGTTCATGTCGAAGTTTCCGCTCTATACATAACTATGACCGAAATACTTAACGGTTCCGTCCTCGCTAAAACCATTAGAAGTAAAGCTACTAAAAGAGTGGCTGGTTTTGAGCATCCTCCAGGGCTGGCCGTTATTCTGGTGGGCGACAATCCAGCCAGTTCGCTTTACGTTGGCCTCAAAGAAAAGGCGGCTAAAGAAGTTGGCATCTATGTTGAGCGTCATCAATATAGTAACGAGGCGACCGCTGAGCATATAATCGAAAAAATAAATGAGTTGAATGGTCGCAAGGATATTAACGGCATCCTTGTTCAGCTCCCTCTTCCTAACTCCGCGGACACCGACGCGGTTATTTCAGCTATTCATCCCGTCAAAGATATTGACGGCTTCCATCCAGAAAACCGCAAAGCCCTTTTGCAAAATGCCCCAGTACTCGTTCCGCCGGTGGCACTCTCAATCATGCGCCTCATTCAAGCGTCTCGTCAGCCGGTTTCTAACAAGCATGGAGTAATCATTGGCAACTCGGAAATCTTCGCTGAACCGATCATTGAGCTCATGCGCGAGGCAGGAATTTCAGCCACCTTCGTCAAAAAAGATACCGCCGGACTGGACGCCATTACTCGCGCCGCAGACATCATCGTCGTCGCTGTTGGCGAAGCAAACTTTTTAACCAAAGACAAAGTCAAAGACGCCGCCATCGTCATCGACGTCGGCACAAACAAAGTTAACGGCTCAACCATTGGTGATGCCTCAAATGATCTCTTTGGTCACGCCGGTTTTCTGTCGCCAGTCCCCGGCGGAGTTGGCCCACTCACCGTTGCCTACCTGCTCATGAACGTGATTAAGGCGAAAGAGTTGCAAGAACGAGCCCTGAAGCCCTGAACCCCCTTGGTCCCCCTGGGAAGGGGGTTCAGGGTGATGCGAGGGGGTCGAACGTGCGCTAGCGCCCGCTCAGGAGTTGCACCACCGTCAGAATCATCATCCCCGCGTACATGAGGAATGTCAGAAGTACCAACCATTGCGGAATCGCTAGGGCGTTTTTTGGTAGCACGTGAGAAATTCTAGCTCGCTCGTAGGCAAGAACCAGGAAGATACCGATTAACGCGGCCAGGATTCCGCCAGTGACCCCAATAACTGAAACTAAATTTGTCGCCCCAGCCAAGAAGATAATTAACGGCAAGAAAATTGTAGCTAGCCAAGCAAGCCCAAAGCGCATCTTCAAATCATAAACAAGCGTCCCCGAAAGGCTCGTGCCAACCGTCAAAAATGCCCCGGTCACAATCGCCAAACCTAGAAAATTTCCGATAGTCATCACTACCGGACCCGCCAACTTAGTTAATCCCTCAAGTGCCTGCTCGGTCGTAAGATCCCCAGTGACGCCGACGACCAACAAGGTAAACAACGCGTAGAAAATGCCAATCAATAAAATACCAAGAGAGATCGCTCGATAAAGATCTTTTCTATTTCCGTGAACAAGCTCCTTAACCTCTGGGATAGATGCAATGCCACCAAAAGCAAATAACGCAATACCAAACGGAAGCGTAAAATTATTCGGATGCAACACGAGAATGTTCGCCAAATGAAACTGCGAACCCAAGACAACTGCGAGTAAAATAACCAGAAATCCCAGGAGCGGAAATAGCAAACCTTGTACTCGCAGGACTAACGGTAGACCGCCCATTAATAGAATAGAACACACTGCCCAAAAGATAATGACGTAGAATGATGCCTCACCACCAACAAACGGCGAGAAAGCTCCGTAAGCAAATGATCCACCAGCGATAAGGTAAGCAAGAAGAGTCCCAAACTGCGAGCCAAAGAAAGCAAAACCGGAAATGCCTCGCTCGACCACATTCAGTTCAGACCCAACTACTGACAAATATCGACCATGACCGTTTTTTACAAGCACCAAATCAGCATAAAGAAGTAAGGCCACTAAAGTTAGACCGCCGACTATCAAAAGCTCGACCAAGGCAATACCGTAACCCGCTTGGGCAAAAGCGTAGGGCAAACCAAACACTCCGACCCCCACAATTGTCCCAAATAACGGCTTCATGGCCTGCCAAAGCTTAGCTATTCGCATAGATCATCCCCCAGTATATCTTATCCACGCTTCGTCCACTTCCCCTCCGGACTCGACCGCGTTACCATCAGCCTCATCTATGGCTACCCTGGGCAGAATTCCACCTCATAATCTTGAAGCCGAGCAGTCCATTTTGGGCGCGCTTTTCCTTGATCAAGACACCATGCTGAAGGTGGGTGATATTTTGCGCCCAGAAGATTTCTATAAAGATTCTCACCGCATTATTTTTGAAACAATGGTCGAGCTGTTCGAGCGTCATGAACCAGTCGATCTCTTGACCGTTGGCAACAGACTAGACGAAAAGGGCACGCTCAAAAACGTTGGGGGACGCACAGCATTAGTCGAGCTGACAAATGCCGTCACTACCGGCGCCCACTCGGCACACTACGCAGAAATTGTCAGCAAAAAAGCGGCGCTACGCAGACTCCTAAAAGCTGCTGGCGAAATTTCTGAGTTAGGTTTCGACGAAGAACAAGATGTCGATACCGTTTTAGACGAAGCTGAACAAAAACTATTCAGCGTTTCTTCAAACTTCATTAAGCAAACTTTCTTCCCGTTACACTCGGTTCTAACAGCCGCCTTCGAGCGCATTGACGAGCTGCACAAAGATCCAGGGAAGCTACGCGGTGTGCCAACTGGTTTCACTGGCGTCGACAATCTCCTCGCCGGCCTTCAACGGTCAGATCTGATCATTCTCGCTGCTCGTCCGTCTGTCGGCAAAACATCTTTTGCGCTAGACATCATGCGTGCTGTAGCGCTCAAGACGAAACTCCCAGTTGGCCTGTTCTCTCTAGAAATGGCCAAGGAACAGCTGGTTGACCGTTTGATTTGTGCGGAAGCCGGCGTTGACCTGTGGAAACTGCGTACTGGTCGACTATCTGACAAGGACGATGACTTCCCACGCATTGGCGACGCCCTCGGCAAACTTTCAGAAGCACCCATCTTCATTGACGACTCCCCAACCGCCAGCGTCATGACTATTCGCACTAAAGCTCGAAGGCTACAAAGCGAACATGGACTCTCCATGATCGTGATCGACTACTTGCAGCTCATGGAAGCCAGAAACAAAACTGACAACCGTGTACAGGAAGTGGCGGAAATTTCTCGCGGACTAAAACAGATTGCGCGTGAATTGAACGTACCCGTGCTCGCCCTAGCTCAGCTCTCCCGTGCCGTCGAGCTACAAAAACCGGCCATCCCGCGCCTCGCCCACTTGCGTGACTCCGGATCTATCGAACAAGACGCTGACGTAGTTATGTTCTTGTATCGAAAAGCCGCTGATCGAAACTACCAGCCAGAAGAACTTACACCGGAAGAAAAATCATCGGCCGAACTGCACATCGCTAAGCATCGTAACGGCCCAACCGGCATGGTGAAATTATTCTGGGACGCGGCTAGAGCATCATTCAAGAACCTAGATACGAGATACGCTGGAGGCGGTTCGCCGGGTGGATCACCGGGAGGATCGGCGCCATCGTCGAATCCCTTCCCACAGTCAACGTCCCTTCCGCCTTCTGGCCCTAGACCAGAAAACAAAGGACTCCCACCAGGTATTCCCCCTAAAGGCTTTAAACCAGTATAATTAAATCCTATGTTCAACAAACTCAAGCAGTTCAAAGAAATGCGTGACGAAGGCAAGAAGATGAAAGCCATGTTAGACGAAGTCGTCATTGTTGGCTCTGGTGCTGGTGGCAAAGTCATGATCACCATGAACGGCAGCCATGAAGTGCTTGGCGTTGCCATTGAAGATGGACTCGACAAGGCTCGAACAGAACAAGGCGTCAAAGAAGCAATCACTGACGTGAACAAGAAACTTCAAACCGAGCTCATGAAGAAAATGCAGGCTATGGGAGGAATGGGAGCGCTCGGTGACATGATGAAAGGGATAGGAGGTTAATGTATTGTCATTGCGAGGGTCCCGTCTGCGGGAGCCCGAAGCAACCTCAAAGATTGCTTCGACCCAGACGATTACGTCTGGTCTCGCAAAGACGGATGAGACATGCGTAAATTCCCCGCCCCCATTCACAATGCCATGGCCGCCATGGGGCGTTTGCCAGGAGTTGGTCCGAAGACGGCACTTCGGTACGTGTTTGCGCTGTTGCATTTGAAAAAGGACGAGCTCGATCTTGTCGCGCGAGCCATAGATAACCTAAAACGCGTCGCCACCTGCGTGACGTGTTTTACGTATGCGGAAAGTAGCGTCTGCGATATCTGTTCGGACGCTCGACGGTCGACAGACGTTCTTTGCGTTGTGGCCGAAGCGCGCGACATTTCGACCATTGAAGCAACTGGCATGTACAAGGGAAAATACTTTGTCCTCGGTGGCGTTTTGAATCCAATCGACGGCTACACGCCAGACACCCTTCACGTTCGCCAGCTCAATGAGCGAATCAAAAACGACCTTGCGATTAAAGAAATCATCCTCGCCTTCTCCCCCGACGTTCACGGTGAAACTACCATTTTATATTTGAGCCGTCTTTTCAAAGGCGTCGACAAAAAGATTACGAGACTAGCTCGAGGACTGCCGATGGGCGCAGATATTGAATATGCGGATGAAGTGACGTTAGCGAGCGCGCTAAACGGGAGAAGCGAAACTTAAAAACAAGAGCCCCAAGCTTTACGCCTAGGGCTTACGGTAATCATTGGGCAACCAATTTTCGGGTCTACCAGCACGTTTCCAAGCCTTGAAATGCTTAGTGCAATATCCATTCGCACGATATGCACCGCTGCATCCTGGCACTCGACAGATGTGTGCACGTTTCGGTATTTGTGGCTCGCTGAGCCGTAAGCGCGTCACGCCACGTCGGTCGAGGAATCCGTGAAAATGGCAAACGGTGCATAATCCATCCTGGTACTCCAACCTTGGACAACCCTCCGTTCTACAGGGCTGCCGAGGTCTTTCGAACTCTGACGAACGACGCATCTAGCACCCCCTTTTTTGAAAATACGGCCAAAGTAAAACAACTTTCTCAACTTTAGTCAAACAAAAAAATATCGCGACCTGACCCCTTTTATATATACTCCCCGTGAATCCTTTCTAGTACAAACCACCCATGACGAACCTTGTCTGGTTTTGTTTCCTTGGATTTTATCATCCTAAAGCCATGTTCCTTGAAGAACTGCTTCCAAGCATCCGTGTTCTTATAATTATGCGGGCCGTGGTTTAGTACCTCAAAATTTAGTTTACGATCGATCGTTTCGGTCACCGCCTGCTCTTCTTTCGAATCGACCAAATCCTCCGCGATGAATACTTTGCCATCTATTTTTAGTACCCGCTTCAACTCGCTCATCACTTGGTCATATTCACCAGTGTCAATATGGTGCAGGACGAAAAATAACGTAGCGACATCCATTGAGTTGTCAGCGATCTCCTTCAAATCACCCGCATGCACAGTCTCATGCAGATACTCAAAATCTTTTTTGCCAGCTTCAAGTCGTTTTTCTACAGTCGGCGAAATATTGTCATGCGGATCAACGCCAACCACTTTCATATCAGAAAACTCGTTGAGGATCACCTCCATCTCATGACCCTTACCAGCGCCAATACATAGTACTTTTTGCGTATTCTTTTCTTCTTCGATTCCCCCCTTTTCGCCCATCACTAATTCATTCGGCGATGCCTGCATTACGTCCTTAAATGAAACCTCGCCAATCATCCAATTGGCTCTTGGCTTAAGCGCTCGATCAGCAAAAAACTGCACAAACCCTCCAGATAAAAATCTATTCACCCAACTATTCCTGGTCGGTTCAATTTGTTTCTTAACTTCAGGTGACTTCTCAAATCCTTGTTCGTTCATATGTGCATAGTTTACTGCAACAATCCTTACAAAACAAAACCGAGGCATTTCTACCCCGGAATTATTTATGAAATGTTGTTATTTTGAATCGATACAGTCTGCGACCAAATCGAACTAAAACTTAACACTACTCAAGATGGCTGTAACATCTGTGCTAGGGTCAGAAGTGTGAACGATGAACCACTTCGTTCCCGCATCGACAAAATACTTACCGTAACGGAAATTCTCTTGCCCGTTTACCATACGAGCGAAAATCTTTTCCGTAGTTGGGAATGTCCCAATTGTGATGTTCCTCGTGTTCACCAATACATCTCCCGATTGAGGAGCTACGTCACTATCAAGCCATGACGCCTTATTCGTAAACACCTCAAAAGACACAGTGCTATAAGGACTACCCTTTGTCAGCAACAAATTCCGGCTCTCATCCTCGCTAACCGACCAACCCGTAGGAATAACAAATCCAATTCCAGTTTTTGAATCCGTATACGACTTTCCACTTTGTTGTGCAGAAGAATCCACCTGTGGTGAGGCTGGAGATACAGGCGCTGTAGAACAGCCTGCACCAATCAACAAAACGGAACACACCGCCGTCAATGCAATAATTTGTTTCATAAAATACTGATTTTATCTTTTACTTCTTGCGCAAGGATAGCACTGGGGGGGGTAAAACAATAGCATCTGTGCAAAAAACAAAACCGAGGCATTTCTGCCCCGGGCTTGTTTAGGAAATCTTTTCGATTTGGATGATTGTGTAAGGCTGGCGGTGGCCAACGTTACGGCGGTAGCGAGTCTTTCGCTTGTACTTGATAACGGAGATTTTATCTGCGCGACCATGTTCAGCGATTTTCGCTACAACCTCAGCACCCTTTACTTCAGGGCTGCCGACCTTCACTTCAGAGCCGTCATCATTGCTGATGAGCATGGCTGTAAAAGTCATGGTCTTACCTTCTTCAAGGTCAATCTTCTCTACCTGGACTTTAAGCCCCTCTTTTACAAGGTATTGCTTACCGCCAGTGGTAATTACTGCGTACATAGAATTTTGTGCTGCTCGGGCGCCCCGAAGGGACTTTAAAAAGCCGTACGCAAGCCAAGGATTAACGGCAGAATTGTAACGGACAACCCAATATCCGTCAACTTCTTACATGGTACAATAGGTATAGATTTGTGAAAAACAAAGGATTCCACGCATTTTTCCAAGACCACTTCATTCCCCACCATGGGAATAAGCACACCCCACATGCCTTAGGCCACGGGGCGCTTTTAGCGTATAGCGTAGGGATGGTACTCCTGAAGTTTGGCGCTCTGTGTATAGCCATCGCTCTCCCCGCTGCCAGTCTGTACTCTTCAGCCATTACCCCGATTAACATCATTTCGCTGACTAACGCCTCAAGATCGAGCCTCGAACTTCCGGTACTGGCCGAGAATTCCCTCCTCGACGCTTCAGCTCAAGCCAAGGCCGAAGACATGCTCGCTAAGCAATACTTTGCCCATACCTCGCCAACTGGACTTACCCCGTGGTCATGGATCAAAGGCGGTGGATATTCATATAAATACGCCGGTGAAAACCTGGCTGTGTATTTCTCACAAGCTGAAGACGTAGAAGCTGGTTGGATGGCCTCGCCCACTCACCGGGCGAACATTGTCGATACTAAATTTACGGACATTGGCGTCGGCGTAGCTCAAGGCGAATACAACGGTTACCCGGCGGTCTTTGTAGTTCAACACTTTGGTAAGCTGGCTACTATGGCTGAACCCGCTCCCCCAGCCGCGGCGGTACTAAGTGAACAAATAGAAATTGCCGCTAGTGAGCCGGCAGTGACGGTTATTCCGCAAAAAGATTCTTACGCGGTGGCTCTAAAAGCACCGGACGCTACAGCCGTGTCAGCTCATCTTGGGAATACCTCAATCGCGCTCACAAAAACTGGAGATAACACCTGGCAAGGCTCCGTGCCCGCAAAAACAAATGAACTGTCCCAAAATGGTGAGCAGCTAACACTTGTGGTATCAGATAAAAATGGTCAAAGCGTTGAATCCGCCGCCATCGTGGCCCCAACTGCCACCGCGCAAGACATGTACGCCTTTGAAAATAAAACACCTCAAGCAAAGGTGTTTGGACTCTCACTAAATGGCTTGCAAGATAACGTAACGCAAATCTATCTCATCACCATCGCCGTTCTAGCCGCTCTGCTCTTTGTCACGCTTATGGCTAAGATGCACTGGAAACGCTTGCCACTCGCCGCTCACGTCTTTGCAGTAATCGGTATTGCCGTCTTGCTCATGGCGATTTAACGCGCGTTCACAGCGTCACCAGTTTTAATACCGTTCGCATTCACAAACCCTGCAGGAAATTCAAACACAGTATCAGCAGAAACCGGCTTTGAGGAAACTTGAACCGGTTTTTCATTTACTTTTGGCGCAGGGATATTTTCATCGAGTTTTACAATCGCCCCATCTTGCACCCACAAAAAATCTAACGCAAAAAGCATTCGTCGCATTTCAAAAGTTCTCTGCTCGGCTGTAGGAAAAGTAAACATCATCCCGTCAGCCCCCAATTTTTCAATAGTCTTACCAGACAAACCTTGGTATCTGCTAACCGGAGTATTAGCTACAAGCACAGTATGGCCTTTGCCATTAATTGTAACCGTTTTTGTGATTGGTCGAGCTGTCACTAATGAATACAACGCTAAACCAATCATCAAGCACACAAAAATACCGAGTAGATTCAAACTCATAGTTACTATTCCTGGTAGACCATCGTGATGTTCGGACATAAGCTGTAAAGTTAAGAGGGTTATGAAGGCCGTCTAGAAATTCGCGCGAGCGTTCGTGCTACGCCGAGGAATACTAGTGACAACAAGACAAGAATCAATAGTTTTTCAAGATGCGAAAAGAACAATGTCGTCAGGCCGAACAACAACGAGAACCCAGCGTACACCGCTACTACCTGTCGTTCCGACAATCCTGCATCGAACAGTAGATGGTGAAAATGATAGCGGTCACCACTAGTGATCGATCGATGCTCTCGCAAGCGACGATACATCACCTGGACTACGTCGAGACATGGCACGCCGAGCACGAGGAGTAACGTCACCATTTTACTACCGGCAATGATCGACAGCACACCAAGCGTAAATCCGAGGAACGTACTTCCGCCCTCGCCTAGAAATATTCGAGCGACAGGAAAGTTCCAAAGTAGAAAACCAATAAGTGCAGCGGCAAACATGAGAGCGAGGAGTGCAACGTCTGGCTGAAAGTATGCCGTCGATAACGCCAGAGCCGCAATCACGAGTGAACCGATCGTTGCGACGCTTGTCGTTAGTCCGTCAACGCCGTCGAGCAGCTTAGTCGCGTAACTCATGACAACGAGCCAAACGAAAGTTATAGCAGCAGATACCGTCGACGACACAACAATCGCCTCGCCAACGGGATTAGTCAGCTTCGAGACTCCGATACCAGCAAGACTCGCAATCAACGCTGCAACAACCGGAAACCACACACTGTATTTCGGCGACAATCCGAGTTTATCGTCGAGCGCACCACCGATCATGAGCACGAGTCCAGCGACAAAGAATCCGAAGTACTGCCTAAGCTCTATCTGTCCGCTCGTCAGATGCGTCGACAACGCAAGCACAAGAAGCACCGGCACAAAGAAACCGACGAACACCGCGAGTCCGCCGAGCAATGGGGTCGACGCCGTGTGAATCTTTCGTCCCCCCGTTGGCTCGTCGACAATCCTAAATTTCTTTGCCAATAAAATAACGAGCGGAGTAAGACTCGCTGAAAGAATAAATGCGAGAGCGATGGGGAGGGGGAACCAGGGAGGCATAGTCAGAATGTCAGTCCTTGCGAGACCAGACGTAATCGTCTGGGTCGAAGCAATCTCATTGAGGTTGCTTCGGGCTCCCGCAGACGGGACCCTCGCAATGACGAAGAGTAAGTCTCTACAACTTCTGTGCCTTCTTTACCTCAATTTTCCCGCCGGCGTCAAAAATAACGGTATCGCGCCTAGTAATATTACCTTTTAATAATTCGTCAGCTAGCTTATTCTCCAGTTTTTCCTCTATTGTCCGTCGTAATGGTCGCGCACCGAATTTCGGGTCGAATCCCTGTTTACCAAGTTCGTGAATGGCCGCATCTGTTACCTCTAGCGTCATGCCCTTGGCCTCAATCTGCCTCTTTACTTTCTCGACTAGCAAATATGCAATAGCGGTCACGTCGGCTTCCGTCAACGGCGCAAACACAATCACATCATTAAACCGGTTCAGGAATTCTGGTCGGAAAAGTGATCGCAATTCTGTCGCGAGCAATGACTCTTTTATGGTCGACAGCGCCGTACCCTTTGCTACCTCGTCTTGAATGTATTGTGTCCCCGCATTACTCGTCGCAATCAGAATCACATTCGTGAAGTCAACAGTCTGGCCGAGCCCATCGGTTAGTCTGCCGTCGTCCATAACCTGAAGGAACAAATTCAAAATATCAGGACTTGCTTTTTCGAGCTCGTCGAGTAGTAACAACGAAAATGGATTTCTTCGAATCGCCTCAGTGAGCAATCCAGTCTGTCCGTTGCCGCCGATTAATCGAGTAACTGACTCAGCTGCTTGGTACTCGCTCATATCAAAACGCACCATTGCGTTTTCGTTTCCAAAGAATAGTTCACTCGTCGCTTTAGCAAGTTCGGTTTTACCAACACCAGTTGGCCCCAAGAACAAAAAGTTGGCGATTGGTTTCCCCGCGCTGCGCATCTCGGTGCGTGCTCGACGTAAAGCCGAAGCGACCGCTGATACTGCGTGTTCTTGACCGATCAATCGCTCGTGTAGCTTTTCCTCTAGGTTCAATAGCTTCTGCCCTTCCCCCTCGCCCACCTGACTAACTGGAATCTTTGTTTTCAACTCGACCATTGATGCTACGTCATCCTTAGTCACCCAAGTCAAAGTTTTATTCTGTTTGCCTACAGTCAAAGCAACTTCTTTTAAAAGCGAAATCGCGTTGTCCGGCAACACACTGTCATGCAAGTACCGCAACGAGAGATCAACCGCCGAGGCAATCGCTCCATAAGTGAAAATAACATGATTTTTCACCTCCATGAGCCCGACTTTTGACTCGACAATGCGAATAGCAAGGTCACGAGGAGGCTCCGCAATCTGAATACGTTCGAGCCTCTTCCCAATCACTGACCGCTCTATTTTCTCGGCGTAACCTTGAGGCGTCGTTGTTGCGATCACGAACGTATAACCCTTTTCGAGTTCGCCAGCGAGAATGCTCGAAAGATCAATCGACGAGCCAACGCCCACTAGTTCGTGAATATCTTCGATGACAAGCACGATGTTACCCGAGTGACCAACCTCATTAAGCGCATGCAAAAAACGTTCTTCTGCCCCACTTCCACCATGTGCGCTTACAATGTGCGGAACGGACAATTTCAAAAGTCGCTTGTCTTCGAGGATCCCCGGAACACGCTCTTCGACCATCAGGTCAGCAATGCCCTCGATAATAGCTGACTTACCAACGCCAGAAGGACCGACAAGTACAACACTCGTTCCGCCGCCTTCTATAGCGCGAAAAATAGACTGAATCTCTTCGTCGCGTCCAACAAGCAACTCAGTGTATCCACGAGCAGACGCACGGGTAAGGTCTTCGCTCACCGAATCAAGAAACGGCGTAGCAATAGCCGTCATTGCGCGGTCCATGTTGTTTTGTGGCTTGAAGGCAGCCGCTCGGCGAAATACCTTATAACGCTCCTGTTGCTCCTCAGAAATTCGCATCCAGTGCAGAGCATTTTCAAGTTCAGCTTGCGGAATTCCCTGCTCATCAAAAAGTTCTTTGAAAAATTCATCAGACTGATAAGCAGCGGCAAATATATCGAGACTTGTGAGGTGTCGTCGCCCGCCTTTTACGGCAATCACTCCAGCCAGAGCCAACACGTGTGCGCCCCGCTCGCCAATAACCGTGTCACCTTTTGGTTCAGTGGCTAGATGTCGACGCAACGGCTCGCGCACCGTATCAATCGTCAAACCAAGACGAGCAAATAGAATCTGGCCAGGCCGAGAACCAAGCGCACCGGCAAAAAGATGAGATGGCCCAACATCTGCATTTTCATCTTTCTTAGCTAGAAGATACGCATCTTCTACTGTCTTAATGGCTTCGTCGGTTGAATATACCGAAAGCTCATTGGCCTTCTCACTCACCGAATCCTCAAATTCAGCTGACGCATTCTTCGGAAACGCCAGTGGCTCCGGCGCAGAAATTCTTTTTTCGAAATACGCAAAGAGGAAGAGGATAAGACCCAAAGGCAGAAAAGCGAACATCGCCCGAGGCTCGCTCCATGTCTGTAGAGGCGTAGCTTGCCACGCCCCCACGAGCGCAGCGAATCCCAGAATTGAAAGCGTCCCCATTGCAAACGCCACCAGCGCAAACATTTTTCTAGCTTTCTTCAATCCCCTCTCATGGCCTATAGAAACTTCATCAATCTCCTTTCGCCAAACAAAAGTCTGATCACCCGCGCGAAGTCCCGGTAATGATTCTTGATTACGCGACATAAGTTGGAGATACGCCAGACATGAAAGCGTGATAAGCAAAAAGCAAAGCCAAAGCGATTGGTCCAAAGACGTACAAAGCGAATAATGCGAACGCGACAATCACCCAAAATAAAAGTGCAATCACCCGGCCAACAATCTGCACGCTCCGCATGAACACACTAATCAACCGACTCTGCCAATCATACGCGCCGTACATCGGCACGAATATATTTTTCACCCAAACTCCAATCTGCAAAGACCTAGAAGCTCCAATAATCAAATCACTCGTGCCCGTCACTCTTTCGAGTAATCCCGTGGAATACCACCAAATTGGGAAATACAAAAAATCGAGGGTCAGGTCTCGCACAATACGGAAACTGGCCTCAAGCGAAGGCATATGGGGAAAGTATAGCAGGAAAATGAAGAACCACACCGCGAAGGCCAGTGTGGCTCTTCATGATGTGGTCGTTGTTCGGATCTTAACGTTTCAGGAGCTCGAGGGGCCGGCTCGGCCCCCGGCGTTGATTCGTTGGTCTCGACGAAGTGACAAGACACTGGGTCGTCGTACGAAAACGGTCGGAGATCGATTCCCGGACCATCGCCACCCGGAATAAAGACGAGGATCTGCGGTTGGCCGTTGATCACCATCGGATTCGCGGGCAACACCATGATTACTTCATCACCACCGCGGCGATTCCGCTGTCCTTTCATGTTGATCAGGAACCAACGCAGTCCGATTTCGTAGGTCAGCGGAGAACCCTGCTGATACTCGAGCAGGTCTCGCATGGTTGCGTTCGTCCCGGGTTCGAGGCTGGAACGCCAGGTCTGGTAGAACCCGATGGAGCTCTTACCACAGACGACCTTCGCGGCATCCTCATAGATCCTCGCACCGCCAGACCACATAACGTGGATCGCGGTCAGGATCTGTTCGGTGGTCACGCCGTCTCCGGTGGTCACCACGTACCGACTATTCAGATCTGAATTCACGGAAAGGTTGGGTCGCATTGTCGCTCCTCACAAAAGGTGATCGCAAATACCATGTAAATATAGCAAAAAAATGGCTTTTTGTCAAGCCATTTTCTGCTTATATTTGCGAATATTAGCCTCTTTCTATCAGCGCACGAATCTCCTCCATCATCCTAATATAAAACCTCAGGTTCTGGTACGTGGCTAGGCGAAGGCCAAGGATTTCTTGGTTCTTAAATAAATGTCGCAAGTAAAGTTTCGAGTAGGTTTGAGAAGTCGGCCAGTCATTGAATGGATCAATCGGTGATTCGTCAGTGATGAATTCTTCGTTCTCAATCGAAATTTTCTTATATAGAGCTTCGGCGATTCTAAAATCAGCCGCATCATCTTGGGCGCGGGCAAAGGCCTCCGCCACACACGTAGCTGGGTCGCCGGCCCAAACAAATAATCCGCCGTGACGCGCGTGCCTGGTCGGGATTACGCAGTCAAACATGTCCACGCCGTGGGCGACGTAGTACATGATTTCCTCTGGCATTCCCCCGCCCATGAAATAGCGTGGCTTGTCAGCTGGCATGTTTGACGCTAAACGCTTCACAATGCGGAACGTGTCTTCGCGGTGCTCGCCAACAGACAAACCACCAATAGCATAGCCGTCAAAATTACTCTTCAAAAGTCCTGCCAGTGATCGCGCGCGCAAGTCTTCATATGTCCCGCCTTGAATGATTCCAAATAAAAGTCCGTGGCCGGAATGCGCCGCCTTTGACCTCTCGGCCCAACGCAACGATCGTTCCATTGCCTCTTCATATCTTTCGCGCGTGGACAAACCAGCCGCCACATCATCAAACTGCATTCGAATGTCGGATCCGATCGCGGCCTGGATACGCATCGATTCTTCAGGAGTGAGTCTAACAGTGTGCCCGTCTAAGTGCGATTGGAATGTCACGCCGTCTTCGTCCGTCTTATTCAACTTCGCCAAAGAAAAAACCTGATAGCCACCGGAGTCCGTCAGAATCGGCCCCTCCCAACGCATAAACTTTCTCATCCCGCCAACTTTCTGCAGAATCTCAGTGCCTGGTCGAAGCAACAAATGATAAGTATTGCCGAGAATAATTTGCGCGCCCAAAGACTTCACCTCCTCCGAAGTCATCGCCTTTACGGCTCCTGTCGTCGCAATCGGCATAAACACCGGCGTCTTAACCACTCCGCTTGGCGTAGTCAATTCACCGGCACGAGCTAGACCTTTGGTCGACGAAACGTTAAACGCTGAGCTCATAGAGCGCAATGCTAGTGGCAATCGCCACGTTCAGGGACTCAAGTTCAACATTTTGTGGAATGTAGACGCTGGTCGCATTTTCAAGTTCGAGCGTAACTCCCCTGCCCTCGTTGCCAGCGACAATGATGAGTGGTTCTTTGGGAATCTCGCTGATCATTTTTGCATCGCCTCTCAGTTCGAGCTTGTAGATTGGTCGGCCAATGCTTGCGAGAATGTCTGGTGCGTCAGATTTTGCAATTTCAATCCACGGAGTCTTCAACATGGAGGCCGCACTCGCGCGAACAGATTTCGGATTTGTTGGATCAGCAGACTCGACAAGAATCAATCCTGCGTCGAACGCCAAACACACGCGCATAATTGTTCCAACGTTGCCTGGGTCTTGGACGTTATCGAGAACAACAATTAGCTTGCACTTCTTTACATTGTCGAGCGTGAACTGCGGAATCTTCGCTACGCCCGCAACGTTCTGCGGAGTTTCAGTTGAGATCAGCTCGCGGAAATTTGCCACGTCTTTGTCCGTAAAAGAGAACTCTAAGTATTTCTTTGCATCTTTCACAAACTTCGCCCCTTCAATCAAAAACATTCCGTGCTCACGGCGGGCTTTTTTGTTATCAACGAGCTCCTTAACCAACTTCTGCTTAGCTTTGTCTAACACAAATTAGGCTTTAACCTTATCTTCTAAATTCATAATTCGGTTTTCGTGATCATCTACTTTGCCAAGAACATGATCATCAAGAATCTCTGCGGTCGATGTCAGAATCTCAGTCTTCATCTGATCAAGTTTTTTATCTGTCCTTGCCTCTGAAGCTCTAATTTCTTGCTGAACCAAATCAACAGTATCACGATGTTTATCGTCAATATGTTGGGTCAACTTTTCGTATAGTTCTTCAAAATCTTTGATCATAGATATTCTATCTTCTTCATTAAACCACAAGTGGCAACGCATGCATAGTAAATGGTCGACCGCGCACGACATCCTCAATTCGGTATGCCCCGTGGGTCGGCGCGTTGATGTAGCCATTCCAAGCCATGCGTGCAAAAGCTCCGCCTTCAATCCAATCCCAGAGCCATTCATCGGCGTAACGTGGATCGAGTGCGTCGACCCCGGCACCTACCTGAAATAGCCAGTTTCGATTGAAATCTTCTTGGCTGCCGACTGTCGGCGACATAAGAATCGGGATACCAAGGCCAGCATAAAAAGACAGCTCGGACGGTTTTGTCCAAAGAATATCCGTTTCCATCATGAGTTTGTTGAACGTGGAAAAGTATTGATGGCGATCCTTGTTCTCGATGATGGCCACTCGACCATCATGTAACGCTTCTTCAAGCCCCGCTTTCGCCAACTCCCGACGGAAATACTCGCCAACTTCTGGTCGAATTCCAGCCACCAGATTTACTTGTAGTTTGCCGGCCAAAATACTTTGCGCGAGTGACTTAGCGGCAATTGCTCCAATTTCTTTTTGTGCCCCTGCCCCACCAATAGCAAACGTCACAGATACCGCTCGGCTCTTCTTATTAATCACATTCTGGCAAAACATTGGCCCCATCTGCGCCTCGAGCATGACTGACGCCTGTGACAAGAAAACCGCCTTAGGATCAAGATGACACATTCGCCTAGTCAAATCACTAATCAGCTGCGGGGCCTCGGCACCACCCACCGCTTCCATCGGCAACGGGAAACCAGTGAGAATGATATTTTCGCTCCGCACTCCGTACAACTGCAATCGTTCAGCCACTCGACCAGTCGGCGCCAGATATTTGATTCTACTCTTGTATGGATTGAGCGGAGCCCATGGTCTGGCTACGTCAGCATCGCAGCACACAACATAAATATCTTCCGGATAATTGAATTCCTCCGCTGCAAAAGCCGGAGCCATAAATGTTGAAACCAATGGCTTTGGATGCTTGGCGAGTGTATCAACCAAGTGATGACACCAGTTTCTTTGGCGAATGAGAGCGTACGTACTTCGCAGCTGCATGGTTGGTTCAGACAAATCTCGACGAGGATAAAATGATTCAATTCGCTGCGTCCAATCAAGAACGCCAAAAACAGCCTCGCCCAAAACTGGCACTTTCTTAAACCGCGAAATTCGTTCGTACCAACGTCTACTAGTAGCCCACAAGTTTCTGTCATTGTCTGGAATCCCCGGGTAATCATTTGCAATGATAACTTTCTTATCAACAGCAAAAGGTTTAAGGCTGGACGCCGCCCGCTCATGTCCATAACCCATGCTCACGGCCACCACATGCGCCGCGCCTTCTCCCCCATGAAGCTCCTTCATATTAGGGAAGTATAACAAAGGTGCGTTACGGTTTGACGGGAATCCCCCAGTCAAGTACACTCTCACAGTCTTAATTTTCGTTTTGTATGGCCAAAGTCTGCGCAATAACAGGCAAGCTGCGACTGACGGGCAATAACGTCAGCCACTCCAACGTGAAGACGAAGCGTCGCCAGATGCCAAACTTACAGCCAAGAACGGTTGTAAACCCAGCTACTGGCAAAGCCCACCGGATTACAGTATCCGGCCGTGGCCTCCGCACGCTCCGCAAGTGGATGAAGGAAGGAAAAGTTTTCGACCTTCGTAAGCTAGCCTCATAAAGAAAATGCCCCTAACTCGTAAGAGCGGGGCATTTTTCTATCTGATATTTTATTGTGGCGCAAGTTCTGGATGGTTCTTCAAAAACGAATCGAGCAACCGCGCGCCTTTATCCTTCCAAACTGTTAGACCGTAATAATCTTTTTCTAAAATGTAATCAGCAATTGCCTGCTCGGCGGCTTGGGGGTTTGACCCAACAATTTGCAAGACGTACTTATCAAGATAGCGGAACTCTAGCTCTTCACGATCATCTTCATTTTCAACCTGCTGCCAGACCTGCGCATCATAAACACGCTTCACTACGTCAGCCTTAGACAATCCAGCTCTAAGATAAGTTACTAGTTCTAGCTGTATGTCATCAATGGATCTAAGCGAAAGATCATCAGAAGAAACCTTGCCCTTAAGAAAATCAATCAACGCCCCTACCTGCTGATCTGCCGTACCTGGGTCAAAATGCATTTCTTTCACAGCGTATTCCGGCTTCATGACTAGCCCAATATCATTCGCTCTGTGGCCAATATCTGACGCATAGTACGCATCATAAAGCGCCTTAGCCGTGCTGAAGTCCATATCCGTGTGAATGAACTTAAACATCATGTACAAAAAAGGCGTAGGAATTCTGTCCCCGCTAGTCAGTTTAAGCAGAACATCTTTCATGAACGTTCCTTGGTTGGCACTTCTCTGTGGATCACCAATTTGGTAGCTTCGGCGGTGACGTAGGAATTCGAGAGTATCTGTAGTTGGCAAATTCAAAGCTCTGAAAATTCCAATTGCTTCAGAAAATCCAACTGTGGCCACATAGTCAGCTTTTACACCGGCTACTTTTTCAATCTGCTTCACGCCGTAATCCAGCCCGCCGAAATAACAAGCGTTTGCCAAATAGTAATCAGTAGTCAAATAAGTGTGACCAGCAATCGACGGCAATGACGAGGTAGTACCACGTGGCACAGAAATGATACTCATGGTCCAAGTCTTCACGTTCAGACTCACCATGTGAATAGCGTCGCAGTGGGCATAGGCGCCTTCTTTGCGAGAATCAATGCCTAAAGTCAAAATGTTGATTGTGTCCTTATCGCCAAAAGAAGCGTCCCCAGTCTGAAGAATTTCCGCCTCTCGGCTCTTTAAAACCGCCGAAACCGCATCCTTAACCGCCGGCTCAGCCGCGGCCAAATCATGTGGTGCAGAGGGCTGATTTACGAACGCGCCAAACAAAACCATGGTAGCCACCACAAAGCTCGTCGGGACAATATAGGCCAGCTTGCGCATATCTGTATCCCTCTTATCAAAAAACCCCGACTGTTGTCGAGGATTTTTGATCCACACTTGTGGAGAACGGCGTGAAAATTAGAGAAGAGCTTCCTTAGCAGCCTTGCTAACTCCGAACTTTAGAACAGTCTTAGCTGGGATCTTAATGGTCTCGCCAGTGGCTGGGTTACGGCCCATGCGTGCTGGACGGTTCTTCTTAACGAGCTTTCCAAGACCTGGCATTACGAATTCGCCAGAACGCTTGATCTCGCCGAATACAACGGCCATGAACTTGTCATACATGTCTGAAGCATCCTTCTTGGAAACGCCCCATGTCTCTGAAAGTGCAGTCATGATCTGTGCCTTTGTGAGTCGTGCCATATGAGAATTCTTTAATTCATTAACCTTTTACGGTGGCAAGCGTAGCACAGGCCTTAAAATGCTGGGAAAATCTATCCACAGCACTAATTCGCGCTCTTTCTCTCCTCTAAAGTTACGGTTATTGTTTTTTCTTTTCCGTCATGCATAATTTTCAACGTCAACTTGTCCCCCACGCTATGTGACGCGATGATATTTTCAAGTGGCACCTTGTCCGTCACCTTCTCGCCGTTCACTTCTAGAATAATATCGTTCTCTTCTATTCCCGCCTTATCTGCTGGCGAGCCGGGCACAACCGCCAGGTCACCAATCTTCGCTCCGCGAATAACTAGCACCCCGTAATCAACCGTTAGATCATTCGCATTTTTTACTTCGTCGTTAATCGGAATATATCGCACACCAATATACGGTCGAATAACCCGCCCATTTGTTTTTATCGAGTCAACCGTCTTCTTGACCGCGTTCGCCGGTAAAGCAAAACCGATACTCTGTGCACTCCCGGCACTCGCCGCCACGTTCACGCCGATCACATTTCCCATGAGGTCGAGCAACGGTTCGCCCGAGTTCCCTGGATTAATCGCCGCGTCCGTTTGGATTACATTCGGCAAAGTTTCTGAATTACCATAATTAGTCGAGGCTGAAACTGACCGCGCCAAACCGGACACCACGCCGGTCGAAACCGTATTGCGATACTCGCCAAGAGCATTACCAATAGCGATTACCGACTGACCAACCTTAAGCGAATCAGAGTCGCCAAATGAAAGATACGGCAAGCCCTTTGCCTCAACCTTTAGTAGCGCAATATCCATAACCGTATCTGCTGCAATCACCTTGGCGTCATATTTTGTACCGTCCGTTAAAAACACTGTGTACTGCGCAGTGTCGTCCGCCACTACGTGAGCATTCGTCACCAAGTAGCCATCATCACTTACAAAGAACCCACTACCGCCACCAACCTCCCGAGTCTTCGTCTGCCCACTTTGTCGATATTGCGGAATTTGAAAACCTCCCATGCCATTCCCAAACGGATCGTAATTCTGCATGTACTGCTCCATGACCGGCACATCTTTACTGATAACGATCGCGACCACAGCTGGATTTACTTTCTCAACTACACTCACCACGTTATCTGACTTCCCTGTTGAATCCATCAGAACTACAGGTGTCGACGAAGCAGAAACGGACTGGATATGCAGGTTCTGAGAAACCCAACCAGACAAATCTGTATGCTGAATCACGGTCACTAAACCAAAAATCAACAAACCGTTTGCAACACATGCGCCCAAGAACCCAAACAGGAACGATTTTTTTAATGTTTCGTTGTCCATAGTGTCTAAATTATTTCCCTATCCTATATTACTCGTCAACTGCTATAATTCTTTCATCTATGAATATCAGCATAATTGGCTACGGAGAAATTGGTAAAGCTCTTCAAGCAGTACTCAAAGATAAGAAGGGCGTAAACGTAAAAGTCTGGGATAAAAATGCTAATAAAGTTCCAGATCAAGGAACAATGCATGATCTACTGGCAACATGTGAGCTAGTCTTTCTCTGTGTGCCATCATGGACGCTTCATGGCGCACTCCTGGAAATTCATCCACATTTAGTCGAGGGCACCGGCATCATCACCCTCGCCAAAGGCATCGAGCAGGAGACTTGCAAAACCTCTGACAATTTACTTAGCGATCTTTTAGTTGGTCACCCAGTTGGCATTCTTGGCGAACCAATGATTGCCGATGAACTATTTGCTGGAAAACCAACGGCTGGAATTCTTGGCAGTACAGATGCTGACTTACGGAAAAAAGTCCGCGCCTTATTTAGAAAAACTAACCTAGAAATACGAACCAGTGCAGACGCCAGAGGAGTGGCGCTTTGCGGTGTGCTCAAAAACACTTATACCCTTGCTCTCGGCATTGCTGACGGTCTAGCTCTCGGCGATAACGCCAAAGGCTGTCTTCTGACTCGTTCGATTAGAGAAATGCGCATTATAATCAAAGAACTTGGTGGCAAACAAAGCACCATTCTCTCGGAAGCAGGTATTGGCGATCTATTCGCCACTGGCCAAAGCCCACATTCCCGCAACCACGGCGTGGGCGTTGCCCTTGGTTCCGGCGCCAAACTAGACGGCATGCAAAGCGAAGGCGTTATGAGCATGTTCTGCCTAAAGAAGCTACTCGAGCCTAAACTTGCAGAACTCCCCCTCCTGTCATACCTTTACGAGGTAGTCCAAAATAACCGAAAACCCGAGGACATCTCGAGTCTTCTCTAACGTATGCTCGAACTTTATTTCCCGATAATAGTCTTTCTCGGCATCGTGTTTCTCTCGACTCTTAAGCAGGTCAACCAGTACGAACGTGGTATCCGCTTCACCATGGGCAAATATTCAAGCATGGCGGAACCTGGTTGGCGCGTGGTCATCCCAGTGTTTCAGTTCATGCGTAAGGTCGATCTTCGTCTAAAAGCGGTCGACGTTCCTTCACAGGAAGCTATTACTAAAGATAACGTCTCCGCAAAAATCAATGCGGTTATTTATTACAAAATTGTTGATCCAGCTAAAGCCATTATCGAGGTTGAAAATATCAACTACGCCGTTCTTCAGTTAGCGCAGACAACCATGCGTAATGTAGTTGGCGAAGCCACCCTCGACGAACTCCTCTCTCAGCGCGCGATCATCTCCGAGAAGATCGAAAAGCAAGTTGACGTTACTACTCTTCCTTGGGGTGTCGAGGTTACATCCGTCGAACTCAAGGACATTAACTTGCCTCCCGACATGGTCCGCACTATCGGCAAGCAAGCCGAAGCCGAACGCGAACGCCGCGCCGTCATCATTAACGCTGAAGGCGAACTAGCCGCCGCCACTAATCTCTCCGCCGCCGCTAAGCTACTCGCCGAAACCCCAGGCGCTCTACATCTCCGAACGCTCAACGCCATCAACGACATCAGCTCCGACGCATCAAACACGGTTGTGTTCACGGTACCGCTTGAAATTCTCTCGGCGATCGCCGGGTTTAAGAAATAATATGGAGAACACCCACGATCACCGCGCTGAAAACCAAGAAAAATTTAGAGTATTTCTTGAACGATATCCTGTAGTTATTCCTCCCGAGATTGTCGGACATATTCTCGATCTCCAAAAACGAGCAGACGCCACTCCCACATCCAAAGAACTAGAACCGATCACCGAGGAGATGCAACACAACAATACCGGCAAGTATGAGCGCCTCTATCAACTCAGAAACACTCCCGACAGCTCAACAGATGAAATCAAAAAACTCGAAGAACAACTCTCCGACTGCTTCTGCGGTAGCGGCAAAAAGTTTAGTGAGTGTCATGGGGTGTAACGATGGTCAACCCGCTCCCAGTCCCTGAGCGTAGGCGGCTTGCCCGGCTATGCCGGGAAGGGCCTAGAGGTGGTGCGCTCGATCACATTAGTTGACCGTTGAAATACGAACTTTCATAAATCTATGCGCACCCCCTATATCACCATCGCCGGCATGGCACCGGATACCAGAGACACGTTCCGGGCAATGCTCAAAGATCCGGAGAAAAAAGAACAGCTCGAAAGGCACTTTGAAGAAAAACTTCGCCCAGCTATTAAAAAACTTGCTGGCGAAGAAATGGTTGATTATGAATCATGGATGGTTTTCGATGTTATACCTGGAGAAAAATTTCTTGAGCTCTTGAATCCAGACGAGTCGCTCCCATTCTCTGCACGAATTCCAGACTACTATATATTTGAAGGTTGGCTGGATTCTGATGGCACCATAAAAGACACGGATACATTCGAAGATGAGCTCGAAAAACTCAAGAACACATTGATCATATATTTCAATATTGATTTCTAGACCCAATAACCCACCTCTAGGCCCCTCGCCTACGCTCGGGGACTAAATGCGTCATTGGCCAATCGCACGTTCAATCTCCTCATCAATCTCTTTGAGCCTGGTTGCTTTAGCCGGTGCGTAGTCAGTCGGGTTCTCGAAAAAATATGCAAGAATCTCGCTGCGTTCTTTTTCTAGGCCAGCGAGTTTTTGTTTTTGCTTATCCTGACGTTTGCGTTCTTCTTTCTGCAACGCATTCACCGCAACACGATCAGCCTTGCTCCGGGTGGTGACTTCCCCCTCTTTCCAAGAGGGGGCTACGGGGGAGTCGGTGGTCAGGGTGGTCGCCTCCGCCAGGTCGTCGACATACTCCTCATACGTCCCAATGTAGTGGCGAAGTGTCCCTCCCCGAATTTCATAAATCTGGTCCGCAAGCGCGTTCACGAACGTGCGGGCATGTGACACAAAAATAACCGTCCCGCCGTATTCTTTGAGCGCGAGGGCGAGAGCTTCGGCGGTCTCAACATCGAGGTGGTTCGTAGGCTCGTCGAGAATGAGTACGTTATGTTCGCGCAAAAGAATCCCCGCTAGACATAGTCGCGCCCGCTCTCCCCCAGACAAAACGCTACAAGTTTTCTCAAGGTCGTCATTGCGGAACAAAAAGTTCCCCGCCATCATTAAAATTCTCTCGCCCGAACTCATCACCGGTGCCATTTTCGTCAGGTACGCGAGGAGTGTCTCTTGAGGAATTAACGACGCATCCGTCTTCTGATCGTAGTAACCAATATCTGCTTTGTGCCACCATTTATACGATCCAGCTAGTGGTTCAAGCTTTCCGGCGAGCGTTTTCAAGAGCGTCGACTTTCCTTTTCCGTTCTCCCCCGCAATCACAATCTTTTCGCCCCGCTTGAGTTCGAAGGTAATGTCACTCGCGATTACTTTCTCACCGTAACCAATTGTCATTTTCTCAGCTCGAACAGCAGTTCCCGGCACAAAGTGCGGAGTGGGAATGACAATTTTTGAAGTCGAAAGTGCCCCATGAACGGCTGCAATTTGATGCCTGAGTTTCGCAATGTGTTTGATCTTACTTTGCGCGCGTGACGCCTGGCTCGCCTTATAACGAAACCGGTCGACGAAGTCTTGGTGATGGGCAATCTCGCGCTTAAGTCGCTTATTCGTTCGCAACTGAAATTCTTTCTGCTCTTCCTTCCACGCAAAATATTCTTCGACGGCTCCAGGATAAGTCGTCAACTCAGCCCGCTCGATTTCAAAAGTGTCTGTGCAAGTATTCTGCAAAAACTCTCGATCATGCGCGGTCACAATAAAACTCCCCTCGTACTCGGCCAAGAATCTTTCGAGGAGCAACAACGTCGAAAGGTCGAGATAGTTCACCGGTTCGTCGAGCAACAACAAGTTCGGCTCGGCGAGCAACATCGCGACGATCTTCACGCGCATCTGATAACCTCCCGATAATTCCGCCGGTGATTTCCCTAGTTCGTCGAGCCCTAAGCCAAACTTCGCAGCCAGCTTTCGAGTCTCCCACTGAGGCCGCCCGCTCTTCTGTTCGAGATACTCTTCCGTCGACACATCCGCCGGCAACACTTCATGCTGGTGAACGATCCCGATTCTCGTCCACGGCAAAATCACAACCTCGCCCTTATCCGATTCTTCTTTTCCTATCAGGATATTCAGTAGCGTGGACTTCCCCGCTCCGTTTCTCCCGATAAGTGCAATCTTCTGCCCCTCAGACACCACAAAAGACAGATCGTCGAGCACAACCTGCTTGCCGTATGTCTTGTGTAAACTTTTAACTTCTAGGAGAGGGCGGATCATGGACGAAAGCCTATCAGACATTCTCATCAAGCTCAATCAAAATAGCCCGCAGGTCACCTCGGATTTCTTTTCCCTGAGCAATTTCATCCTCTGATAACAGAACATCTGCTAATATTTTTTCATCCATAATTACTATATATCTAGTTCACCAACTCAAATGATACCCCGCCAAATACCATAATCAAATTTTCGGATTTCGAAAGCAAAAGTTCTTTAATGTTAGCGACAGCTCATACGCATCGGCATGGCTACACAATCCCAGATACGACGACTCGCTTCGTTCGCTAACACGAGCGAGAGCTCGCTTTGCGGTTTCAGACCTCAAAATAGTCGCATGTGGCAAAAGGACATACCCAAGAAAATCTATTCCCTGTTTCCAAGTTCTGACACTAACTTTATTGGGATGTAGTTCAAGTTTCAACGTCTCGGCCAAGAAATACTCTAGTTTCATGGCGAGCTTCCACGCCTCTTCTCTCGATTCTGTCACAATCACAAAGTCATCACAATACCGGACATAATAATGAATCCCAAGCCGTTGCTTCACATACCAATCGAGCTCGTGCAAGTACACATTTGCAAAAAGTTGACTGGTCAAATTACCGAGAGGTATACCAACTCCAGAATACGACGAAAATGTACGAACAATGTGCTCAACTAATAGCGTTATTTGATCACCACCAATTTTATCGCGCAACAGCCGAAGCAGAATTTCATGATTTATGGTCGCGAAAAACTTTCTCACATCACATTTCAAAACATAAACAGTCTTCGTGTTATTCGAGCTAGCTGACCTAAGGAAGTCACGAAATCTCGCAACTCCAGCGTGCGTCCCTTTATCTATTCGGCAAGAATAACTATCATAAATAAATCGCTTCTCAAAAAGTGGTTCGATGATATTCACGAGCGCCTGATGAACAACTCGGTCGCGAACTTGCGCCTTATGAATTGTCCGCTGCTTTGGATCATAAATGGTAAACTGTTCATACGGTCCGTGTCGATATGTTCCTGCGTGTAAATCATGTTGAAGTTCAGAAATATTTTGCTTGAGATTCTTTGTGAAAACTGTTACGTCTTCTTTTGATGTTTTTCCACGTTTAAACAGTTCCCACGCCATTATTAAATTATTTGTCTGCCAAATATGCCAGAAGAGACTTTTAAAGCCCCCCCCACGCCGTCACCCCTAATCACCCGATCAGGAAATTTAAACCCGAGCTCAAGTTGTTCCATAATGGTTCGGGAGATATTCCGTTAGTGCATCTTCTCTATCAGGCATACGCCGACTGGCACGAACTACTGTTACGATTTCCAAAATCCCAAAGATATTCACTTGGCGAAAAATCTCAAACAACTCTGCTTGCAACACTACAAGATATTCTTTCGGCCGCAGCAACCTCAAACCTTGAAATAAAGTGCTCTAAACTTCTTGAGGCGAGTGGCGAACTAGACACCCTCAAACTTCTTGCTCAACTGACAAAAAAATGTAAGTGTATTTCGAACATCCAATACCAGCAATTTGATTCAAAACTTCACTCTGCCGGCAAAATGTTAGGAGCCTGGATTAAATCAGTGGAAAGCAAAAAAGCGCAGAACGCTCTTTTGCCTCATGAGGAGTCCCTGAGAACGGGGAACGACGTGTTGTCGTAGGAGTTAGCGACGTGGTTACCGTTCAAGTTCGCGTCCTGACCATTGCGGTTGACGTTCGGCGAGTAAGCCCACAGGTCATAGCCAAACACCGTCCTTTACATCTCTCCCTTCAAGGACACCGGAAGCAGGCGCACCCACTTCCTGAATTTTATGCGGAACCTACGCGAATGCTGGTTCCTAGAAGAGATGCGGAGTACTCATAAGTCCCGCCGCACGCTTCTGAAATCCGTAGATTCCAAAACTCTGGCGGTGATTGGGACAATGAAAGTATACCAAAATCAAAATGGCACCCGGACTTCTCTGAACCACGAGGTCCAGAAAATCCGAGTGCCGAGTTTCCAAGTGCCTAGCTCTGCACGTACTCCCTGAGAACGGGGAACGACGCGTCGTCGTAGGAGTAAGCGACGTGGTCACCGAACAAGACCGCGCCCTGACCATCGCGGCTGACGAGCGGCGAGTAAGCCCACAGGCCATAGCCAGACACGTTGAGCAGGATTGCGGCGGCGATGGCGTACGGCGTCTTCACACCGTCCATCTGCTTGACCCATTCGGGGGACTGACAGGCGGCGTAGAGGACTGCGAACCCGGCAAGCTTCCCGGCCTGGGTCTTCTGCACTTCGCCCAGGATCACGCCCTTTGGGTTGAAGTTGGCGTGAAGATCAAGCACCTCCACCTTAATACTGTTCGGGACGAATGACTCCTCTTCGAGCATCTTCACGCGGTTCTCGTCCACGCCGTTGGCGTAAGCGGCCGCCCACTCCTGGTAGGTGCCCACGAACGTATCCTTGATACGCTCGCGCACGAACTTGAGAGTGGCCGGGACGTCCTCCTTGAACACGGAGATGACGATCTCGAGCCCCTCATTCTTCGGGCTCTCCTTCTCGTAGCCGGCAATGAGCCCGCTCTTGTGAGCCAAGGCCACCGCGACGTCCACTTCTTCCGGGTTCACACCCGGGTAGGACTTGGCAATGGCGATCTTGTCCGCGAGCGTGTTGTACTTTCCGTGAATGAGACGGAAGACCGGCTCGGACGCCAGGTTCTTCACCCAGCGCTCCATGAGTACGTCGTTCGTCAGGAGCTCGATGACCATCTTCAGCGTCCCGCCAAAGCGGAAGAAACGACGGAAGAACTCGCCAGCCTGCTCAAGATGCACATTTGCCATTTTCGTAATCTCCGGCCACCTCTGACTTGCCTACAGGAACACGAATTGTGCCCCATAAACCAGCCTATTCTAATTGAGAGTGACCATGCCATAATAGCAAAAAAATGGCGTTTTGTCAAGCCATTTTCTGCTTATATTGGCCTAGATTAGCCCATTTCTTCCCTAATTTCACCTTCTAACTGTTCAACGTCAATCATGTTCATCATTTTCTTCAGCTCCGGGTCGTTCTTCGGGCCAACTTTCAGCTCTTTGCGAATGTCATTCAGCATCTCGAGCATCTTGGTAATTTCGCGCTCGGCTTGGACGTTTACTTGAAAGTCGATCTCTTCACGTAACTCGGCCACTCTTGCGGCACGGTTCTCGCTCATGAGCACGATGATAGATAAGAAAATTGCTTCAAGCGACACGAATGTTGTCAGCAAGAAAAACGGAAACGGGTCAATCACTTTAACTCCCGGAAAAATACCGGAATTAAGAAATATCCAAATCGCAAAAACTGACATATTCCCAACCAAAAATGTCATCGTACCAAAACCACTCGTTAATAAATCAGCCGTACGCTGACTAAAAGATCTCTGACGGTTCATCTTGGACGCAAAAATTGCCATCGTTCTATTTGTAGTGGCTTGCCTGAATGCTGGTTTCTTTTTGGTCGAACCTCTCCTCTTGGTCGCCATAATCTCCTCCATAATACCACGCTACTTTTTCATGGACGACAGGAATTCGACAGTTCGGTTTCTTTCTTGAAGTAGTTTTCTGGCTTCGACGGAAAAAACAGCAACCATCTTACGCCAAAATGGCCGGCAGATTTCTGGCAAACGTTCACAGGCTTCGCCAGCAGACTCGACATGAAGAAAAACATCAGCACAAACCCGTTCAACACTTTCTGACCAATAAATTCGTTCGAGCTCCTGACTATACGCGCTCAACCAATCAAACCGAGCGACATCAAATCCCTTATTTCGCAATCTCTCGAGCACGTCTACGTTCACGTGCGTCAGCTGACCACGGCGCAAATCACTCTGCCAACCTCTCGCGTCTTCAAGTAAACGCTTCGCTAAAATATAGTGCCTTAAGAATTCCTCGAAGGCTTTTATCTCTCCCCCGTCAGACGCAAATCCAAGTTTCAAAAATACTGCCCTCGCGGCCAACACCATACCCCAAGAACGATCAACTAGCTTTTCATCTCGGCCAAACTTCGGCAAAATATTTGGAAACACAAACCCGCGTTCACTTTTCTTTAGTCGACATTCAGACACTTCCCACGCATTCGCACTGTCGACTCTATCCATTGCATCCGCCAGTACTTCCGGCTCGACGAGCTTTGAAAATAGTTGGGTCAACTCTCGCAGAGCCACGTTTGCCACCGGCAAGTCCCGCGGATCAAGCTCGCCGTCAATGACGTTGTCGTAAATAGTGTACGCAATCCAACCAAGCGTGTGCGCCAAACAAGCGTCAACAAAAAAGTCTTCGGGAATTTCATGCGCCCGTTCAAGCGACGAAGCAATAAAATACGGAAACAAAGTTTTTTCACCGCGAACATCCGTTCTCAGCAGTTCTTCAATGTTGTAATGCGCACTCGCCGCCAACACCGGATCCAATCTCGCAAACCTTTCTTCGGCCGCATCTCGAAGAGTCGCCTGCAGCGATAACACCTGTTCCTCCGGCTTGATCTTCTCGCGTCTGCCAATCTCCGCCTCGACTCTCGTCAACGCCCCAAGCACCATGGCCATCGTCACTACCTGCGCGCTCGCAGTCGACACCTGACCACCACGCGCCATATCAAGACAAACTGGATACGCTTGAAATGCTCGGCCGTCCTCAACCATTAATTTAAGCTCGTCGCGCCCGCTAACCAACAACTCCACATCAGCCCCTAGCCGAACCAACGCATTTAATAGTCGAGCGTAATCAAACGGATCCGTCGCACCCCGAAACCTCGCTACTACCTCGGCCAACAGCTCGTCATGCCAAGCTGGAATATTTGCATATGACAAAGCCGACAAAAATGCGGTTCGATTTGGATAAAATGGTGACTGTTCACGCTTGGCTAACAACACGCTTTTCAAGTACTCGGCTAGCTTTGGAAGCGCAATATCTTGATCCGTCAAAAATGCATAAATATGCGCGTTCACCGTAGGATCAACATTTCGCCACGCCTGCGCCCGACTTTGATTCGTTAGCCAAGTTCCATACGGACCACCAGGCTCCGCCTCCATGGTCATGAGCAACTTCACATACTGGGCAAGTTTAACGCCCGTCAAAAAATCCGAATCGTGCATCCACAAAGCGTGCATCGCAATACTCGTCGTATCAAGGTCATCAGGGTACGGCGCCTCAACTGCACCCGACGACGCGCGCAACCAATAATTCCAAGTGCCCTCCGCACTCATCTCTCCAAGTAGTCGATGTGCCAGTCGCGCAGTCACCTCCTCAACTCCCGGCACGCCCGTTAACGCCCGCAGCGCCATGGCAACAAAAAACGAGCTCTGACGCTCGCAACTCTTCTCCCCCGTTCTATCCAACGAAACACAAACCGCAAACGCCCCATCGGACGGTACTGCGTTAACCAGTGCACTGCGGAGTCTATCCATAGGCCAGGCTTTTCTTTAGTCTTGTCCGAAAACATGAACGTGTCAATGTTATTGCGAGATTTTTTGAAATCAAGTATTATCGCTCCGTTCTAGGGGAGTAGTGAAATGGCTATCACATTAGTCTCCAAAACTAATATTTCGGGTTCGAGTCCCGGCTCCCCTGCCACAAAACATTCAGCAAGCAATTGCTGGATTTTTTGTTGTACAAAGATATATCAAAGTAACTTGATGGGAGCATAAAACGAACGAATGCATTATCACGCGATGACAGACGGCCGAATTACATTAACTCCACGCAACTGTGCTAAAATAGCACCAATAATCCTCAACGGCCTTATGAAGGAAAAACGATCTACGGGGTATCAGCGCGTCATTATTTTGTTTCTGATTTGGCTCGTTGCCGTGAACGTATTCGCCTATATCACAAGTAATCGATTCAACTTAACATCCGACAACTCGTACGAATGGATGCAGCCGGCAGAACAATTTACGCCCAAGCGTGTTGATAATTTAGTTGATAGTCACGTGCGATGGGATTCACTTTGGTATCTTGATATTGCCCAAAATGGATACTTCTACAAAGGCGAAGGGCAACTTTCAAATATTGTGTTTTTCCCGATGTATCCAGGACTAATCGCGCTCTTCGGTTGGGCGATAGGATTCCAACTCGCGGGGTGGCTGGTGGCTCTGGCGGCACTTTTAGGTGCCATACTGCTCTTAACAAAATACGTTCAGGAGCATCATCCAGATCTTGATCATGATGACGTCATCTTCTTTCTGCTCATCTTTCCGACAGCCGTCTTTCTTGATGCCGTTTATACGGAATCGTTATTCCTGCTCTTTACAATCGCCACATTTTACTTCGGCTTAAAACGAAATTTTTTGGTCGCAAGTATTTTTGGAATGGCGGCAGCGTTGACTCGCGTTACTGGCGTATTACTTGTTCTCCCGCTCCTCATCGAATACATCACTGCCGTTAAATTAGAAAAGAAAAAATTTGGCCTTGATTTGTTCGCGCTTGGGCTTATTCCGCTCGGCTTGCTCGCATTTTTTGCATATCACTGGCTGGCATTTGGCAGTCCCACCATTTTCTTTGATGTTCAGTCAACGTGGGGCCGTGGATTCGAGCTTGAGTCGAAGCACTTCTTAACCCAAACACTTCCGGCGACCATGAACCTTTGGCTGGACGTGTTCTTCACTGTATTTGCTGTCGTGGCAACATGGTTTGTATGGAAACGATTGCGTCCTTCCTACGCCGTCTATATGTTTCTTGGGTTCATGATACCGATCTTAACGGGTACCCTCATGAGCGTTGGCCGCTATCTGGTAGTACTCTTCCCAATCTTCCTACTGGCGGCAGGAATTAAAAATAAAATCGTGCGCCAGACTTGGATTATTATTTCGATTCTTTTATTCGCCCTGTATACGATCTTGTTCGCGGTAAATTATTGGGCTGGATAAGCTATGGCAACGCCAGAAATTTCCATTGTAATACCGTTTAAAGATGAGGAGGCGCGATTACCAAAAACTCTGGCAGCAGTATTGAAATACGCAAAAAGATTCTACCCCCTTTTTGAAATTATTCTGGTAGACGACGGAAGCACCGACAATTCAATAAACAACGTCAAAAGTCTCTCAGAAGAATCATGCGTTAGATTTGTGAGCCACAAATTAAACAAAGGAAAAGGAGCAGCAGTTCGCTCAGGTGTCTTGGCAGCCAGAGGAAAGCTAATTTTATTTTCGGATGCAGATCTTTCGACGCCAATTAAAGAGCTCGGTCACATGATGTCAATACTTAAAGAGAATGACTGCGATATTGTAATTGGTTCCCGGGCTCTCCCCGGATCTCGGATAACAACACCACAGCCTTTATCTCGCGTGTTCGTGGGTAAGGTGGGAAATCTATTCATCCGCCTAATGACTGGCATGCCGTTTAAAGACACTCAATGCGGTTTCAAGCTGTTTACGCGCCAAGCTGCCAGAGAATTATTTGCCGAGCAACACTTTCCAGGGTGGAGTTTTGATATTGAGGTACTTCTAAAGGCAACGCAAAAAAAGTATCACATTTGTGAAGTGCCAGTTGAGTGGCACGACGTTATTGGTTCAAAAGTTAGCCCGGTTCGGGATGCGATTCGCGTGTTACTTGATGTCGTTCGAATAAACAGAACGTACAAAGTATGAAACCATTTCCCAAACATTCGCATCTTAATTTTAAAACGTTCTTACGCTATTCACTCGTTGGACTTTCAGGGACGTGCGTGGATCTTGGCGTTTTAGTTTTCTTAGTAGAAATATTTGCAGTCCGACCAGAAATAGGGAATATTTTCTCTTTTATTTTGGCGGTAGTTAATAATTTTGTCTGGAACAAATACTGGACATTCAAACACAAGGAAGGAAAATTCGCCAAACAACTCACGCAATTTTTCATCATCTCTATTGTGGGACTAATTGTAAATATTACTTTACTTCCGTTTCTTATCAGCCTCGGTCTTTGGTATGTTTATGCAAAAATTGCAATTATCGCGCTCGTCATGATGTGGAATTTTTTCGGCAATTCGATTTGGACATTTCGCAAGCTGTCATAACTAAAAAATAATATCAAATCGGGAAATAGGAATTTATAACAATTTATTGGTGATAATGCCCAAACACGTTTGCGCGACGATTGGTTCTGGTTGTTCGGCGTCGATTATGAAATCGGCGAATACTTTGCTTGGCATAATATATTGTCTAGCAGCTGGAAGCATAACGTTATACAAATAGTCTTCCTGAACTCCTGGTTGACGTTGACGGCGACGGATCAATTGACTCTCTTCGGACAGGTCGAAAAATAACTTGAGATCAAGCAGTTCACGCAGTTCCGGATGATAGAGTGACATGAACCCATCAACTAAAATAATTTCCGAAGGTCTAATTAGTTTTTCGCCAATTTGTTTATTCTCATGACGGGAATAATCTGGAACAAATATTTCTTGACCGGCTCGTAAATCACTTACGGCTCGCAATAACTGATCCCATTTCAACGCCTCCGGTTCATCCCACTGAGTAGCCTCGCCTAACTTTGGAACGTCCGCCTCATCTTTGAAAAAATCGTCGAGCTTGAATCTAGTGACGCCTTTAAGGGCATTTTCAATAACTCGACAACATGATGACTTCCCTGCCCCGCTTGGACCCGCTATGCCAATAATCAATGGTTGCATACGGAAGTATTATAGCAATGTCTCTTGATTTTTTCCCCAAACGGCCTAAGGTGAGTCCGTCACTATTGGAGGACCTGTGCGTAAAGAACTTCCGAGCAATGTTGCTGCTGAAACATTCGCGGTTAGTGGAGCGTATGATCCTGCCCTGTCTCAAGGAGCGATGAAGCCGCCAATCTTCGCGACGTCAACGTTCGAAGCTAAATCAGCGAGCGAACTTGCCCTCTGCTTCCGCCAAGCATACGGGTTAGACACCGGAAAACCCGCCCAACCGCCTGAGCTCATCTACTCGCGCGTCGTGAATCCAAACTTGCAGATTTTCGAGGAGCGGTGGTCAAAGTTTGAACACGCGGAACAATCCGCCTTGTTCGGTAGCGGCATGGCCGCCATCTCAACCGCCCTCCTCACGTTCTGCCGGCCAGGTAGCCATGTGTTGTACTCGGCTCCGGTTTACGGTGGCACAGATTACTTCATGTCCCATCTCATGCCGGCGCTCGCAATCAACTCGCACTCTTTTCTAGTGACCGATGGTCAGGAAAAGATTGCGCGCCTGTTGCACCGAATAAACAGATTGGGTGCGGTGAGCGTGGTCTACGTGGAAACGCCCGCTAATCCCACGCTCGCCTTGGCAGACCTGCCGGCCATCGTCGAGGAATGCGCCAAATTGAATCCGCGACCGATCGTCATCGTTGACGCCACCGTCCTTGGTCCGATCTTTCACCGGCCACTTGATCTCGGTGCTGACCTAGTGATCCACTCGGCTACAAAATCAATCGGCGGGCACAGTGACCTCATTGCCGGCATTGCGTCAGGAAAAAGCGAGCTAGTGTCCGCTATCAAAGCCACGCGCACCATCTTTGGCACCATGGCTGATCCGAACACCGCCCATCTCCTGTTGAGAAGTCTCGAAACCTACACGATTCGGATCGAGGCGACCGAACACAAGGCGCTCAAGGTGGCCAAGTTCCTCCTCGGACACCCGGCCGTAGATCAGCTGTATTTCCCGGGCTTCACAAAAGACGCCGAGCAACAACGGCGCTGGGAAGCACAGTTCACCGGACGCGGTTCGCTCATGTCCTTCACCGTTCGTGGCGGACGTGAGGAAGCGTATCGCGTGCTTGATAAACTGCGCGTGGTCAAGCTCGCCGTCAGCCTTGGGGGCACAGAGTCCCTCGCAGAACACCCGCGTACGCACACGCACTCAGACGTCATGCCCGAGGATCTTGATCGCTTCGGCGTCACCGAAGGCATGATCCGCCTGTCCGTTGGTCTCGAAGACGCGGACGACATCATTGCTGACTTGAAACAAGCACTCGAGTAACCCCACCGTTGCTTAACCTCGATCAAGGCGCACCCACTAGGTGCGCCTTTAATTTTGTAAAATGCCTGACCCCATTTTCTCATCACCTAGCAAGTTCAGCAATTACATCCCGAGTTTTCATTGTCGACATGTCCTGTGCGGTTACATCCGTTTGAGCTGATCCAACGTGATACCGAGTGAACAACGTTGGCTCTAGGTCAATTACATAATCAGCCCAGCGCGCGCCATATCGAGCCTTCGCTATCTCTTCGTTTGGTAGCCAACGCAAAACTCCCACGCCGTCAGGTGCTGATTCTACTTCATAGGTCTTAGAATCGCTTTGAATCTTTACGAGCACTACGCCCGGCTTGGGCAACATTGGAATGTCCATCGGCAAAGTTGGCAAAGTAGCGTCCGTCACCCAGATGACGTCTTTAAAGGACGACGCCCAAGTAAAAAATGTTGTGCTATTCCAAAATGGTCGACGCTTAAAATCACTCGTCACATAATAAACCGTATCAAACCCAAAGCTTCGAATATACTGCCCCGCCTTCACCTCAGAAATCGGCTCGATTAGTCCAGTGATCGGCGAAGGACCGGTTCGTGCGGTGATTGGCGCAGTCACCGTTAATACGACTTCGCTCGCAACCAAGTTAACACCGCTATTATTCCGACCGGTCGTCTGTAAAATAACTTGACCGGAAAGTGTTGATGGAACGATCCAAGAATAAGGCCCACTGTTGAGACATCGGTGACAATAGGCGTGAAGTGAACACCGGCATCAACAGAGTAAGCGAGAGAAACGCTGCTAATGCCCTGACCACTAACCGTCCAATTAACGGAAACGTTGCTACCGGCCGCAACAGAACCTGCCGAAGGAGCAGTCAAAGCAATGTCAGGAATGGTCGATGGCACCCAACCACCTCCGCTACTCGTAGCACAAACGGTGGTTGATGGCGTAAAAACTACAGGGCTGTTTGACGAAGTAACGGTCAAAGTCACAATACCAGAAACTTTCGTGCAAGGATTTAAACCCTTATCATTTTCAAGTCGACCATTACCCGGCGCTTGTAGTCGGTGAGGCAATACTCGACGGCAAAATTACCCCTATCGTTCCCGGCGATATTGTCATCGTCACTCCAGGTACACAGCACAACTTCAAAAATACCAGTAAGGTGGTCATGAAAATTATGACCATTTACTCCCCACCAAATCACATTGACGGTCGCATCCAGCACACAAAAGTAGAGGCTGATGCTGACGTAGCCGATGAGGCTTTTGGCGAAGCTCAATAATTGCTAGCTATTATTTCAGATCCCTGTTATGGTGCGATCCTAAGAGACGGTAGCCGACTTAACGGCTCCAATACGCACACCAATATGTCAGACGACACCATGCCAGTAGCAGACGAGACAGTAGTAGTTCCTCCAGCTGCTCCAGTAGCTGACAAAACAACCGCAGCTCCAGTAGAGGAGGCTGAGGAAGTAGCAGCAGATGTTACAGAAGAGGCAGCCGCGTAACTCACTGGTTTGAAAAAATCCCACTGAAAAGTGGGATTTTTTGTTTAGGTCGTCCTCACGGTACACTACTGTCATATGATCCCCTGGACTCCTGACGAACGTCGACTGTTACGCACACTCTCAACGCCGGCCAAAATTCAAGACTTCGTGAACTCGCTTACTTATCGAGTATCCGGCGACAACGAAACCTGCCTCTCCCCTCGCCGAGTACTTGAAGAACGCAACGCTCAATGTATAGAAGGCGCCATGTTTGCCGCGGCCGCACTTCGAATCAACGGCTTCGCGCCGCTTATTGTCGACATGGAATCAACCGCCAATGACTATGACCATGTCATAGCGGTTTATCAGATCAATAAACATTGGGGCGCAATTTCCAAAACGAACCACGGCGTTCTACGCTATCGCGAACCAGTCTATCGAACCATCCGAGAACTCGTCATGAGTTATTTCCACGAATATTTTCTCCAGTCTACTCGCACTAAAACTCTTCGAACCTTTTCAAAACCTGTCGATCTTACTAGGTTCGACAAACAAGGCTGGGAAACGAGCGAAGAATCCATTTGGTATATCCCCGAATATTTGCTTGAGATTCCCCACTCGCCAATTTTAACCAAAAGCCAAATCTCCCGACTTCGAAAAGCAGATGTAATTGAAGTCCAAATGGGCGAGCTCACAGAGTGGCCTGAATAAGTGATATGATATGTAACAAAGGCTTTTTCTCTATTAGTGAATCTATGAAACAAATCGCCAACCGTCACACCACACGCTTCCGTTCGATGGCTGGTTTAGCGGCCATATTTGCAATGTCAATGTCGATCATCGTGCTTAGTGGCTATATTGCGCACATTCGAGTGCTTCAGTCTTTCACCATGCCGGTAGCCATGAATCCAGTCACGGCTATTTTATTTTTTCTAGGTGGTGCGACACTGTTAATTCTTTGGCAAACAAATCCGTCACGCATTGTAATACGCATCGGAATTTTCGCAGCCTTTTTCATCGCCTCGCTAGGCGCAATCAAAGTGGTTGGGGTGTTAACCAATCAGCCAGTTTACTTTGATCAAGCACTATTTTCTAATCAGTTGATACAAGAAGGCCTACAAACCGGCAAAGAAAATGAAATCGCCCCGAACTCAGCTCTCTGCTTCTTTTTCCTCGGCCTCGCAGTATATTTCCTCCTACTCAAACGTAACATATATATAGCCCAAGGATTGACCTTAGCAACCTTTTTCATTGCCCTCATCGTTCTCCTTGGATACCTTTATGACGCAGAACGATTTACCGGTATATCCGGGGACATGCCAATGGCACTAAACGCTACCATTACCTTTGCAGTTTTGTCCCTCGGAATAATTCTCGTGCGCGCGAATACTGGATTTATTAAAATAATTGTTGACTACGGAGCTGGTGGCACAATGATCAGAAAATTAGTTCCTGTAGCTGTTATTGTTCCCGCGCTACTTGGGTACATCCATGTCCTAGCAGAAGAAAAACAATGGCTGTCATATGATCTTGTGACCGCATTACTCGTCATGGCCAATATAATCCTTATCATTGGCGTCATTGTTCTGCACTCCGCAAAAATTCACCGGCTTGATGCAGATCGCCAAACTGCACTGGAACATTTTGAAAATCTTAACGCAAAAAATGTAGCCATACTAGACAGCATTGGCGAAGGGCTAATTGCTACAGATGCTTCTTTCCGCATACTTCTAGCAAATGATAGCGCTGGCAAGCTACTCGGAGAAACACCGTCTCGTTTACTCGAACCCAAACAACGAGAATCTGCCATGATTCTCTACAATCACGAGGGAGGAGAAGTTCCGAACAATCTTCGTCCGTGTTGGAAAGCGCTCCATACGGGGAAAAAAGTAGTTTCAGATATTGTCACTAATGATCGTTACTTCGTCAAACGCAAAGATGGAACGGCCATCCCAATAGCCATAACCGCAACCCCAGTAAAGCTTCATCAGAAAACTATAGGAGTAGTCATCATCTTCAGAGATCTGACGAGTGAACTCGCCCTAGAACAAACTAAAACCGAATTCATCTCACTTGCCACTCACCAGCTACAAACGCCCCCTACGGCTATCAGCTGGAACACCGAATTATTGCTCCAAGGGGACGCCGGAAAACTCTCCCCACAACAACGCTCGCTCGTTAACGATATCCATGACACAAGCAAGGGCATGACAGAAATTGTACACGCCCTATTAAACGCCGCCCGACTGGAGTTAGGCACATACATGGTCGAGCCAAAGCCAGTAGACGTTGTAGAGCTCTGTCACAACGAAGCAAAAACCTTCACCTCGGCACTTGAGACGAATAATCTACATATCGTCGAACACTATGAATCAAAAATTCCAACCATTACAGCAGATCCAACGCTCACTCGAGTAATTCTCCAAAACCTTATCTCGAATGCGGTGAAATATACTCAGAAAGAAGGAACGATCACTCTAACTATTAAAAAGGCCGAGAAGCCAGCAGGCGTCACTATCTCAGTTACGGATACCGGTGTGGGTATTCCAAAAAACCAACAAACGTTAATTTTCTCCAAAATGTTCCGAGCTGATAACGTCAGGGAAAATAGTCAGGGCACAGGACTCGGACTCTATCTAGTAAAATCGATAGTTGACCTGTCGCACGGAAAAATTTGGTTCGAGTCTAAAGAAAACAAGGGAACAACTTTCCACGTATTCCTTCCACAAATAGGCATACATGCAAAACAAGGCACGTCACGGATTACGACCTAACTAATAATGCCTATATGAAAAAATATCTATTCCCGTCACTACTCCTCGCCTTAAACATTATCATCATATCCGTAGCCGAGTTTTCTGGTAACGGAAGTTTTTTTGAGACCAGTGGCTTGATTCATTTAATGGCCATTTTTTTCTGTCTATTAAGCATCTACACCATTTACCGGCTGCGATATTTACAGGGAGAAGTATTTTCTAAAATTTTTCAAAGCCTCTCCGCCGCTCTACTCATCTTCAGCGCCGCTCACGTCATTGAATACTTCATGACCATTGCCAACCTGCAAAATTCATTGAAACAAATCACAGACGTCAGTGTCTTGGTCTTATATGCCTTTAGTTTAATCGTCACCTATCGTGGCTTTGAAGGTATATTAAAAATGCGCCCGAGCAATAAAAAGAGACTAATGTTTCTACCCGGAATCGCTCTTTGTCTTCTTGCCGTCATCGCCTTACTAATATTAATGGTTGATCGCGAGGCTCTAGCGGGATATGCGCTAATCTTCCCAATGGGCTTAGCTCTATTCAATATCACGATTACCCTATTTCTCGTCTCGCAAAACAAAGAGATCACAAAAATCATGCCTTTCCTCAATCAGTTCATCTCCATGTTGCGATACAGTCTATTATTAATGGCTCTAGCAACTATCTTCGAGCTACTCGAAATCATGAAAGTGACTGCCATTCCTCAAATTCAAATAACATATCTGGCGCATTTTGCCCTTTATGCCGGAATCAGCGTCCAACTACTAGCCTTCAACAAATTGTACAATTTAGGCGGAATCTATGAGGATCTCCGCAACGCTTCCAAAAAATCCAAATAGTTCTACCTATGGAATGCCCAAATTGTCACCGACACATGAGTACCGTTAAAACCGGAACCTCCTACGGTCACAGCGGAAAAAAGTATGACACTGTTCAGTACCGCTGTATGAGCTGTGATACTTGGGCGAATATTGAAACTCCGCAAGAAGAAAAAGAATAGTCACGGGTCACTCAGCGAGCAGGCATTCGCCCTCACAGCTAACAAGCGTTCCCGCGTCTTCGCCAAGCAGTACTCGAGCGATACTTCCTGGTTCTGACAAGCTAAAAACGAGGATGGGCAAATTTCTATCTCGACTGAGCGCAAGTGCTGTCGAGTCCATGACGTTCAGCTGTCGATTTATAGCTTCATTAAACGATAGTCGAGTGAATCGCCTGGCATCTGGATGATGCCTTGGATCTTTTTCAAATACGCCGTTAACATTAGTTGCCTTCATGACAATATCCGCCTTGATCTCAGCGCCGCGAAGAACCGCGGCAGTATCCGTTGTAAAATGCGGATTCCCAGTGCCAGCGCCAAAGATCACAATACGTCCCTTCTCCAAGTGACGTTCGGCTCTGCGCTGAATATACGGTTCGGCAATTCGGTGCATTTCAATGGCGGACATGACACGCGTCTTCACGTTCATGTTTTCGAGCGAGCTTTGTAAAGCAAGCGCGTTCAACATCGTGGCCAGCATCCCCATGTGATCCCCTGTTTCTTTTGGAATCTTTAGTTCATCCGCCATTCGTCCACGGAAAATATTACCGCCACCAACCACGACCGCAATTTCCACACCGCGCTCAGCAGCCTCCTTAATCTCAGACGCAAACCGCTCAAGATGCTCAACGTGAATAATCCCTCGCTCTCCCCCACCAAGCGCCTCACCGGAAAGTTTTAACAGCACGCGTTTGTACTTAGGCTCGATCATTTGTTCAGTCATAGGTTGCCATCATTAATACGACTAGCGAGTCGCAGAGTCAACCCAAGCTGTGTCATTCTCATTCTTGGCACAAAAAAGCGCAGAGCCTGGGTTCTACCTAGGGACAAACTGTCCCCAGATAAACATTCCGAAACCGATTAAACTACCATGTGAAATATTCCGGTTAGCCAAGTGTAGTACTAGGTGAGCCTGAAGGCAGACGTCCCTTCGGCCAAGTCTAATGCGTTACATAAGTATTCATTTTTCTCTTATGACATCAATGCAAAAAGCGTTCATTGCGGCCGTGGCTACAGCTACTATTGGTGCTGGCACAATAGGTATCGGTTCGGCCTTTGCTGCAGAAACCGGAACTCATCCAAAATTAGATAACCTAATGCAAGCAATTGCAACAAAATTCAACCTAAAGACTGATGAGGTACAGAGAGTATTCGATGAGCAACGCGCCCTAGGACAAGCAGAACGCAAAACTGAATTCGAACAACACGCGGCTGATGTCCTAGCTAAAGCAGTGACTGACGGCAAGCTGACCCAAACGCAGGCCGACGCGCTCATCGCTAAACGAGCTGAGATAGAAGCGAACAAACCAGATCTCACCGGCAAAACTCCAGCTGAAATTAGAGCAGCTCTAAAGACGCAACACGAAGCAGTCCAAGCCTGGGCCAAAGAAAACGGAATTCCAGAAAACTTCATCTTCCGTGGCGCGCCATTCGCTGGTCGTGGTGACAGACCAATGGGAGGTAGGGGCATGATGGGTGGTGCTGGTATGTTCCAACTAAACAATAAATAATTATTACCCCCAAACATCCGGTCTATCCGGATGTTTGTTTTTAACAGATATTCGTGCAAATGAAATAAAACCGGCGCAAAAGCGTAGTATCAGCATACTATGATCAAGAAAATCACAACTTTCGCTAAAAACCGCAAAAAAACCACTGCCACAGCTGGCGTAGCTAGCCTCGCCTTAGCTGCGGTCATGATCAATTCACTAACTGGCGCCGCACCAGAAACTAAGTATGTGGTGCAAACTGTAGCCAGAGAAACCGTTTCCACGACCATCTCCGGGACTGGTCAAATTTGGGGCGAAACGCAAATTGACGTAAAGCCCGAGGCAAGCACTAAAATTACTTCCGTGAAAGTAAAAAATGGTAGCTTTGTTAAAGCAGGAACAATCCTAGCAACGCTTGACGCGGGCGACGCCCAAAAAACAGTCCGTGACGCGTCTCTAAGTTTGCGAAGTGCTGAACTAGCTTATGCAAAACTCGTGAAGGCGCCAAGCACACTCACCCAACTCCAAACGGAGCACGCGCTTGAGGACGCCAAAAGCACGCTCAGTAATTTGGAATCTCCAAGCACGGTAGACGTGGCAGACGCGCAGGTTGCGGTTGATACCGCGGAACGGTCACTTAATAAAGCCGAACGAAATCTGGAGTCAGTTCAGTCCACAAACGCCACCGATTCCGTTTCTCCGTATACTGATGCTTATGGCTCAGTCTCTTCAGCTTTCGTTAATCTCCCGGACGTCATGCAGGATTTAAAAAACGTCTTGGGCAGTGAAACGCACGGTAATGAAAATATTGCCTATTATAAATTGCTCATCGATCCCATCTTTACGGATCGAGTCGAAGTGAGCGTCACTCGAGCGAATACTTCTTATGCCAAGGCCTTTTCTGACTACTCGACCACAAGTCGAACCAGTGATCCAGAAACTATCACTGCATTAGTCTCAGAAACGCTCGACGCCGCAACAAATATCGCTGATGCCCTGGATAATGCAGCCACCATGTTCGACGAAATGAGCCGCGCAAACTACGGCAATCTTGCGATAGCCGATACGATTGACGAATTAATACCCGCAATCGAATCAGATATTAACACCGTAAAATCCGACGTCTCGTCCCTAAACAACGCCTCAGATGCTATCACTAAAAGTGCGGTAGATGTTCCAAATAATTTAGCCGACGCTCAAGATGCTGTTAGCACGGCTCAAGTGAATCTCGCGAAAACTCAACAAGCACTTGAAGACCTCATTCATCCGAGCGCCGAAACTTTAAGAAAAGCTCAGGCTGCTGTTCTTGAAAAAACTGCCTCACTTGAGGCGCTCAATAGTGGCACTGATCCACTTGATCTTGAATCCCAAAAACTCTCGCTCGAGGGCAAGAGAAATGCCCTAGCTGACGCCTTAGAAACGTATTCCAAATATACTGTTAAGGCACCAATGGATGGCACCGTTGCCGGCCTCACAGTAAAAACAGGGCAAACGCTTGGTACGGGTGCCCTCTTAACCATGATCTCAAATCAACAGTCGGCAAAGATTGACGTGAATGAAATTGACGCCGCAAAAATCTCCGTTGGTCAAAAAGCCACGCTCACTTTTGACGCTGTAGACGGACTTGAAGTATCCGGTCACGTGGCGGACGTGGACATCATGGGAACAGTAGCTCAAGGCGTTGTGTCCTACGGCGTCGTTGTAATTCTCGACACCGAGGACGCTCGAATAAAGCCCGGCATGAGCAGTAGCGTAACCATTATCACCGCCGTTTCTCAGAATGCCCTCACCGTCCCAACTTCGGCCGTCAAAACTTCTGGCGGATCTTCTTATGTCGAAGTTTTCGATCCCGCATTAACCGACACCGGTAGCACGTCCGGCACAGCCTCAAAAACTCCCCCAATCAAAAAACCGGTCACTACCGGCTTAGTTGGCGACACCTCAACCGAAATTCTCTCCGGCTTAAATGAGGGCGATCAAATAGTAGTCCGCACCATCACCGCCACTACTACCACCAAAACTACTTCAGCCGCCCCGAGTATCCTCGGTGGTTCAACCGGTGGTAGCCGAGGCGGAGGCATGCCGAGCGGTGGGCCTTCGTTCATTGGTCAATAAATTATGCTCGAAGTTTCCAACGTTACCAAAACCTACACCACCGGAAAAGAAACTTTCCAAGCTCTAAAGGGCGTAAGTTTTAGTATTAAAGATGGAGAGTTCGTTGCTATCATGGGACCGTCTGGTTCCGGCAAATCTACGCTCATGCATATCTTGGGCGCACTCGATACTCCCTCGTCGGGAACATATACGCTTGACGGTAAAGACGTGTCGACGCTCTCCGAAGATGAACTCGCAAATATCCGAAAGCAACATATCGGATTTGTGTTTCAGTCGTTCAACTTGCTTCCCCGGGCAACAGTTCTTCGCAACGCGACACTTCCTCTTATCTATTCCGGTATCCCAAAAGAAGAACGTGAACGCATAGCTGGGGCAGCACTCAAAGCAGCAGGCCTTCAAGAATCTCACTTCAACCACCGGTCAAACGAACTCTCCGGCGGACAGATCCAGCGCGTCGCCATTGCCCGAGCACTCGTAAATAATCCCGCAATTATTCTTGCCGACGAACCAACCGGCAACCTAGATTCACAAACCGGTGAAATTGTTCTCGGCACTTTTCAAAAACTTAACCGCGAGCATGGTCGAACAATTATTCTCATCACTCACGAACCGGATGTCGCTGAACATGCAGACCGGATTCTACTCATGAAAGATGGCCTGCTTGTCAGCGACAAAAGCAGCCACACCAAACGCAAAAGCCCTTATGCGATTTCCTGATCTACTTGAAGAAACCGTCAGCCGCCTTAACCGCAAACAAAGGGCGGTCAGCATTAACGATCCTTGGCATTGTCATCGGCATCAGCTCAGTCATCACCATGGTGTCCGTTGGCCAGGGCTCCAAACAAAACATCGAGAACAGCATTCAGTCACTCGGCGCGAATCTCATTATGGTCACTCCTGGTGCCGAACGTGGAGTTGGCGTCACCGTCTCCGCTGGTCGAGGTAGTGCAAAATCCTTAACAGAAGATGACGCATCCGCTATCGCACAACTCTCCGGCGTCTCCGCAGTTTCGCCGGAAATCTCTGGCCGATACCAAATCACCGCCAAAGGCACAAATACGAATGTCTCCGTCGTTGGCGTGACTGAAGCCTATCCGGCCGTCCGAAATGTTTCAGTGGCTGACGGCGTATTCATAGTAAACAGTCAAAATACCGGCTCGACTAAAGTAGCGGTCATTGGACCAACCGTTCAAACTGATCTATTCGGCGAAGGAGGTTCAGCCCTCGGCCAAAAAATTCGCATCAAAGGCAATGAATTTACAGTGATCGGAATTCTCGCTGCAAAAGGTGGCAGTAGCTTCAACAGCCAAGATGACATGGTCTTCGTTCCGCTCAAAACCGCCGAACGCCTACTCTCCGGCGACAAGTATGTGACAAGTATCAACGTGCAGGCAGCCAACGCGGATGTAATGTCAGATGTGCAGGCCACAATCACTTCCACATTACTTGACCTCCATCACATCAGTGATCCAACTGCCGCCGATTTCTCAACCGTAAACCAATCCGATATCGTTTCCTCGGCCTCAAGTATCACAAGCACGCTGACCTCACTTCTTGCGGCCGTGGCCGGCATCTCACTCCTAGTTGGCGGAATCGGCATCATGAACATGATGCTCACAAACGTCACCGAGCGCACAAGAGAAATCGGCTTACGCAAAGCGATCGGAGCGACACGAGCCGAAATCAGTCAACAATTCTTGCTTGAAGCCGTAATTCTCACGACAGTCGGCGGAGTGATTGGTATCATTCTCGGCGTCGGACTCGGTATGGCGCTATCGGCCTTGCACATTGTGTCCGCTGTCACCTCACTGCCGTCAGTTCTCCTGGCGTTCGGCGTTTCGGCCGGGATTGGTCTCATCTTCGGCTACTACCCGGCCAAACAAGCGGCCGGTTTAAATCCAATCGTCGCCTTAAGATACGAATAATTAATACCTATGAAAACTCAAATCATCGTTGGTACGGCAGTCTGTGCAATCGTCCTCTCTGGTGGCTCATTTTTCGGTGGCATGCAATATGAAAAATCACACTTGCCAAACGGCGTAGTAGCCGGTGCGTTTTCTGGTCGAGGCGGAATCGGTGGCGAGTTCCCCGGTGGTATGCCGGGAGGCACTCGAGCAAAAACTGGTGGAATGGGTGGCGCGGGATTTATTGCCGGCGAAGTGCTCGCCATTGACGACCAATCGGTAACCATCAAACTCCCGGACGGCGGATCAAAGATTGTTTACTACTCCGATTCCACGCAAATCATGAAAAGTGACGCCGGAACAAAAACCGATCTAACAGTTGGTGCCCAAGTAACAACTACTGGTACAGCTAACGCCGATGGCACGTCTACCGCTCAATCTATTCAAATTCGACCAGCTACTATAAAATAGTGGCATATGAAAATTCGTGGCTGGTTAATCACTGGGCTATTTTTACTTCTCCCAAGCATTCTCTGGCTCATCAAAAACCCCATTGACTTCTCCGCCACTAGCTCATTCGCCTACTCTCTTGGCCAATTTCTTGGCATCCTTGGCTTTGCACTCTTCACCCTTTCGCTCGTCCTCTCACTCCGTCTTCCCTTCTTCGAGCGTATCTTTGGGAACCTCGCTATGTCTTACCGTTTTCACCAATGGTCAGGCGTGATTGCAACGGCTCTCCTCATCCTCCATCCAATTCTACTCGCCGTGCCAACTGCACTGTATTTCCCGACTAAGCTAGTGGGATTCTTCTTATCACCACACATTTTTACACTTCTTGGAACTATTGGTCTCATTGTCCTCGTCATCAGCATCATAGTCACTCTCTTCATAAATCTCCCTTATCACATCTGGCGACAGCTTCACCGCTTCCTAGCTATCGCGTTCCTCCTTGGTGCACTCCATGGATTCTATGTCACCGGCGCAATCCAGTTTTCGCCAATGTCTCGTGCTCTCTTGGGTATCTTTGGTCTAGCCGGCCTAATCGCCATTTTTGTTCGAGTGATTTTTAAAAAACATTTACTCCGCCGAACCAAGTTTACACTCGACCAAATCAAAGTCGACGGCACGATCATCACGCTCATCTTGAAGCCGATAAACAAACCGCTCACTTTTAAGGCTGGTCAATTCGTCTACCTGGCCATTCACGATCCATCCATAGTCGACGAGCACCCATTCTCCATCGTTTCTAAAGAAGGCGACGCAAATCTAGTCATCATGGCTAAAATGTTAGGCGACGACACAAACAAATTTGGCAGTCTAAAACCTGGAACGCTTGTTGATGTCGAAGGTCCGATTCGGAAACTTCTCCTACGCGCTTGGTGGCAAACGTCAGCTCTGGATTGGCGGAGGTATCGGCATCACTCCGTTCCTATCCCTCGCCGCCTCGCTTCCCGCTGGATACACCATCGACCTCTACTATTCAGTAAAGGCGAAGGGCGAAGAAGTCGGCAACGATCTCCTCTTGGCGGCTGCCGGTAATTATCCTGGCCTCAAAATTCACCTTTGGATTACAGCTGACAAAGGCTATCTCTCTTTGGCTGGCATTAAAAATGACGGTCTCGATCTTACCCAAATCGACGACGTTCTAGTGTGCGGCCCAAGTGTCATGATGTGCGCGCTCGAAGCTGACTGCAGTAAAAACAACATCAAACCAAGCCATATCCACACCGAAAAGTTCGCCACACGCACTCTCCTCCCAGCAAAAAAGTAATAAGGGGACTAATTATCCGTTACCTCGCGAAGATTTGTTATACTCTTTAACAAATTATTATCTTTAATTTTTGTATGCATCAAGCATCAACATTTCGCCTTGCTCGAACGCGTTCAATCATAAGCGCGGTCATCGTTCTTTTCGCTATAACTTCTTCAGTTTTTCTAACCAAAACTTCCCCAGCGCTGGCCGCGGCAGGAGATGGAGCATCAAGTGGCATCACCCTACAAGACACTAATGCCAACGGAAAACTTGACCAAATCATTTTCAACGTAGCCAATCCAAACGGTGAAACATGGAGACTCCAAGGAGCAATGCCTTACGGCCTAGTTGTCACCCAAGGTGGAGCAGATATCACCATCACTGGTGTTACTCTTACCACAGCCGCTACAGCTCCCTCGGTTGGTGTTCAAGTCAGTCTAAGTGAAGGTGATGCTGACCTTTTAGTGAATACAGACAGCGTTGTTGGCAATGCTATGGAACTAAGCTACGCCCAAGTAACCTGGGCTACCTGTGACGTAGGTGCAACACCAAGCATTTGTGACGCCATAGACGAAGAATTAAATGCTATTGCAACTGGAGATGGCGCCGGTGCAGTTAATACTGAAATCGATGGCGCTAAACCAGTCCTAATCAGTATGAACATGGGCGTTGTTTCAAATATAAATGTACTACGTTTTATCTATTCAGAATCGATGACCGTTACGGATGGCGCTTCCACAACTACAAAAGGAGATATTACAGCGGCAGGTGTAGTAGCCGGGTTTGGCACCTTCGTTACTGCCGGTACCCCGGGCAATGTGACTGTGCCGACAATAAAAAATACTATCAGTGGAAGCGGCTCTACTCAATTGACAGTCAGCTTAGCCGCTCAAAATGGCGGCTTCATGTATTCAACCTCAACAACCGAACCAAGCGGTGTTTTCACGCCGGTTGATAGCGCCCAAGTTACAGACTCCGCCCTCACCCCACTTCATGTAAACGTAGCGGGAACACCAACAGTATCAGGTGGTGGCACCTGGGATCTTACAAGACCAACGATCACCTCCGTCACCCTTGGCGATGTTGCCACAACACCCAACGGAAAAGTTGATCAAGCTACTCTAGTATTTAACTCCAACATGCGAGATTCAAGCCTTACCAGTGCTGATGCTGCATTAGGCGGAGGTGCCGGTACCTTCGACACTCTCAGCGCAAATGATGCGACCACAGTCTTTAACATCACGGCCGATACGCTCGCAACAAACACGTCAGCCACAGCAGCTCAGTTCACCTACAGTGCAGCCACCACTCCAATTACTGACCTTGCCGGAAACCTACTCGTCACAGCTGACGACCTAACCATTGCCGCGGGTGATATCGTAGAAACAGATGGCGCAGCCCCAGTGCTAACAGCCGTAGACGTAAACATAGTCGACGGCGCAGATACTATCGAACTTCATTACTCTGAACCAATTCAAGTTTCTAACGGTGGAGCATTCAGCACCGTCTCTGTTGTGAGCAGTGCCACTCTCGGAGCAATGACTACCGCAAAAACCCTCGAAAACATTGCTACTTTCAATGGTGCAAGTGACATGACAGCCAGTATCGCCACTGGCAACAGCCTGCTCGTTACAAATACCTCGTCTACCGGACTCCTACAAATAGAGATGAACCAGGCAGGAACAGGAGCCTACTTTAGCGCCGGCACAACAGCTCCAACCACGGATACCTATACTCCGCTTTCTGACGTAACTAGAATCAAAGATTTAGTAGGAATCGCTGTCAACGCCTCAGCTTCACCTGTTGTTGCTACCGTTGCCTCAGCCTGGGATATAACCAAGCCAACCATCTCTTCTGTCACCATTTCCGACGCCGATGCTGATGGTCGGATTGATACCGCTACTGTAGTTTTCAACAAAGCCATGAATGATTCACGGTTTACCAACAGCAATGGATCATTAGGCGCCGGAGCCGGAACCTTCTCAACGGGCGTTACCCCAAATGACGCAACAACGATTTTTACCCTCACCTCTGACACGCTCGCTGTCAATACCTCGGCCACAGCCGCCCAATTTGGCTACTCAGCCGTCACCACAAAACTAGCCGACCTACTAGGAAACCTGGTGAATACCGCCGTTGATGGAGCCGTTGCAGACGCTGACATAGTAGAAACAGACGGTGCATCACCAGTAGTCGTCTCTGTCTCCCCGGCAAACGGAACTACCGGTGTCATCAGAACATCACAGTCGCTCGTTATCACTTTCTCAGAAGCCATGAATACAACGTTTGCAGAAGCCACCCAATTCACCATTACCCCTGACCCAACCGGCTCACAAACCGCGGTCTGGTCAGTCGGCAACACCATCGCCACCATTGCCCTACCAACACTTACCGCTAGCCAGCTCTACGCCGTAACCACAGCACAGGCCACTATCAATGCAGCGTCTGGCTCACCTACTGTGCTGGTAACAACAGGTCCGTCCACCGGCGACTGGTCATTCACTGCGGCTGGTACTGGCTCCAGTAGCAGTAGCGGGTCGTCCAGCCTCTCACACTCTGTCATGGTCAATTCGCCAAACGGTGGTCAGACTTACCATGCCGGTGAATTGAATTCCATCACTTGGTCGAGCTCAAACGTTAGCAGTGTTAATTTGTCCTACGCTACCTCAAACACAGGAACCTACACATCTATCGCTACTGGTCTAGCTAGCAGCGGTTCATATAACTGGACAGTGCCGAACGTTTCTAGCACAGATGTGTACATCAAGGTCGAAGGCTACGATCTAAATACCCTTCTAGCTACTGACGTATCAGACTCAGCTCTCACTATCATTGGTACAGTTGTAGTTCCTGCCCCAACAGCCCCACAGAATCAACCAAGCACTGGCACTGGAGTTTCACCTTTCACTGGTCTTCCGGAAGTCATCAACGTAGTTACCGCTGGCGATGTTCTCCGTGGTGAGCACTACTCTACCGTGTATTACATTGACTCAAGCATGAAGCGCCGACCGTTCCAGGACACACAAACTTACTACACGCACTACAGTTCCTTCAGCAACGTCCGCACAGTAACTGACGCCACGCTCAGCACGCTCACTATGGGCAAGCCAATGTTGCCAAAGGCTGGAGTAATACTGGTCAAAATCGTTTCCGATCCACGTGTTTATGCCCTCCAGACAAGCTATGACGGCTTGCATGAAACCTTGCTCCGTTGGATCCCAAGCGAGACAGTCGCTCAGACTCTCTACGGTGCATCATGGGCTGACTACGTGATTGACATCCCTTCCACGCTCTACACTCACTTCGGTGCCGGTTCAGACATGACTAGCTCTGACACAGTTGACCGCGGTGGTATGCAAACCCGCGCTCATGTGAATCGATAGTTAATAAACAAAAGTGACCGATCGCGAGGAAATGCCAGGAGGTAACTTGCCCGTAGGCTTAGCCGAGGGTCCGACTCCATTTCTGAACAACCGGTCACTTTTGTTTTCCAGGGATAATCCCGTATACTCAGCTCATATGACCCCCTTTCGACAGATAATCTCCCCAGTTCTCATGAGTGTGATCGGAATCGCCCTTGGCTATGTCTTGGCGCAAAAGCCAAGCACGTCACCGAGCATTCCAAATGCAGTTGAAGGCTGGCAGTCTTACACGGACGCCACAAATGGTTTTACTCTCAACTTCCCCCTCGCCGAGACACAGCGTCCTTTTAATGGCGAGCCGACTACTGACCTCGCAAAAGGCCAAGTGTCGCTCCCTGACGCAGTGGGTAATAAAGAAAGGTGGCTAGAAGTCTCCGTGCTCAACGCCGATAGCACACATCTAGATAACAATAAATGTTTTATTATCAACGACGAACAAAAAACCAATAACCGATTCTTTGATAGTCGAAGATTTTGTCAGTCAATTTCCGAGGAAGGCGCAGCTGGCAGTACATACAGAACCGATATTTATACGACCAAAATTGGTGATAACTACGCCGTCCTCAAGTTCACTTCCCGCCACACTAATGACGTCCACGTCTATGGAGACTGCGAACAAGACATGGATCTAGCTAAGCCCCTCTGTCAGAACTATGCTTTCGATCCTATCCGCGATCTAAAACTCTTTGACGATATCGCAGCCACTTTAACCGTAAAATAACCCTCGCCATAAAGGAAACCAAAAAAACAACCTTTCAAGGAAATGCCAGGAGGTAATCCGACTCCATTTCCGAGAGAGGTTGTTCTTTTGGTTTTCAAACCTTACTTCTTCTTCGCGCTACAGCATCCGCACATCCCTCCCATGAGCTTCATGAGTCCGATGATGATCAAACCTATTGGCCAAATCATGGCCACGGTTGCTGCCGGAAGTGTGCCGGTGGCTTGAAGTAAAAACGCAACACCGATCAGGATGATAATAATCGGCTTAATCTTGTGATGCGGACAGGCACACATACCTCCTTCCATGTTACACATAGAAAATATAGTAAAGAATTAGCCTCAACTATTATACCCCCGCTTCCCGCTTGCCCACCCGCCTATCCCATGCTAACCTATGGCTCGAAACTTGTGCCGCAGTAGCTCAGATGGTAGAGCGCGTCCTTGGTAAGGACGAGGTCTCGGGTTCAATCCCCGACTGTGGCTCCACAAAGCACTTCTCGTCAATTCGAGGAGTTTTTTGTTTGATTAAATTTTTTCTGTAAATAGAAAAGCCCCGCACTGAGAGCGACGTCCCGAATGGGATCAGTCGAGCTCACACGGGGCGATACCTTCTGCCGACTACCGCTTTGCGGTGCGCAGATGGCTGAAGTAGAGTTTTGCCGGTTGGTTGCTGCTAATCTCGAGAATCTTTTCCATTCGTTCATTACTGACGAGACCGAGTTTTCGGCCGACGATGACGCACAGCATCTCGTCGAACAGCGGAAAACCAGGGAAAGCCGAGCAAGAGAAGATCATGTCCTCTATACCCGGGTATCCACAGTAAATTGCTCCAGCCTCGACCCGCTCTCCCTCAGTATCCGACCGCCAGGGGTTTCCGTGGGGATCCAAGTGGATTTGCACACTTGAATTACGGAAGGGATCGTTCGCTAGTAACCTCAGTTTGTCATGGGCGTTCGTGACCACTATCTTTATATGATCCCACCTTCCGGTATTGCCGAACGCGAAGCCGACGATCGGACAAGGAACACACATAGGTTCCGGCGGTCTGCCGAAAACGAACCAGCCACCGTCTGATTCCGAGCCCGCTTTCTTAGCGAGCGGAACGACAATCCTAGCCGTCTCCTCAACAAGCAAAGAGAGAATCTCTGTCGCACGAACAATTGAGCATGACATCAATTCTGCGTCTTGCACGGTACCTCCAAATCAAAGCTAAATGTGAGCGCCAATACACACACTACAAATGTTCGGAACGACAAAAACACTAACAGAAAAAATTCATGAGAGCAAACAATTACAAAAGTAATGAAAGTTTATCAAAAATTCTTTGATACACCTCTTCTGCCGTCCCAGTCGCATCAACAACCTCCCACTTATCCTTGAAAAGCGGGTGCTCGGCGAGAGTTTTATAGCCCTCCGCACAACGAGCATGAAAATCAGCCGGCATGGTTTCGAATTTATCACCTGGAGCATCAAATGTTCGTTTGAGTGAGATCGAGGGGTCAACTCGAAGCTCAAGGAACATGTCAGGTATTAGTCCTTCAATAGCTGGACGGTTGATTTCAAGGATCTTTTCGAGCCCTAACCCTCGACCAAAACCCTGCCAGGCAATACTCGTTGCAAAGCTACGGTCAGCAACAACTATGCCCCCGTGAGCAAGAACAGGCGCAACAACAGCACGCAAGGACTGAGCTCTAGCGGACGCGTAAAGATACGCCTCGCACACAGGGTCCATCACCTCTTCAAACGGCGTGGCTTGCGCCAGAAGTCGAATAGCCTCCGCAATAGCACTTCCGCCTGGTTCACGAGTCCACAAGACCTCCCTACCCGGATACCGCTTTTTCAACTCATCCACAAGGCGTGTTGATTGGGTAGTTTTCCCTGAACCTAATAGACCTTCAAAGACTATGTACATATATTATAATCTGCTTCGTTTGATATACTATCCGCATGGCAACAATTAATCAGATCCAAACTCTATCCGTGATCGAATGGTACACAATCAAAGAATTGAGCGCGAGAGAAATAGCTGACAAACTCAACATCGGACTAGATGCGGTCTATTACTGTCTTCGTCGCAATAAAGTTAAACGACGAACATCGACAGAGACAAATGCCTTACGATTTGAACGCCAACCCCTTTCTTATACAATTAATGAGCTGTTATCCGAGGAGCAAAAATTGCTTTCAATTCTTGCGGTCTCACTGTATTGGGCGGAAGGAGCAAAACGTGGACACGTAGTAGACTTTGCAAATAGTGACGTCCAAATGTGCAAAATATTCATTCGTTTTCTAAGAGAAATATGCCAAATCGACGAATCCAGACTCCGGGGATTCATCTATTGCCATAATAATCAAAATCCGGCACACTTAGTCACGTTCTGGAGTGAGACACTTGAAATCCCTGAATCGCAGTTCACGAAACCCTATGTACGCCCAGCACAGGCATCAAAAATGCCTCACTGCATGGAACACGGGCTTGTGCACATTCGATACAGCGACAAAAAGCTTCTCCGACAAATCCAGGCATGGATTGACGAATATAGTAAAAATATGGGGCGGTAGCGAAGTGGTTAAACGCACAAGACTGTAAATCTTGCGGCTCACGCCTTCGAAGGTTCGAATCCTTCTCGCCCCACCACTGCATTATTTCAAGTCCGTTTCTCCTGCCCGAGCACTAGCGAGGGCAAGGCGAGCGGCGGACAGACGAAAGAGAGGGCTAAAAGCCCGAATGAGAGTCTGTCCGGCAAGCGAGCCCGCCGACATAGCTCAGTTGGTAGAGCAACGGTTTTGTAAACCGTAGGTCGTCGGTTCAAGCCCGACTGTCGGCTCCATTGCATTAAAAGAGGTTACGATTGACAAAATTATCTGATTTCCTTACTATTCGGCCAACTTTACAGGTTGGTCAACACCTAGGTTGACCCCTACAGAAAACATTATGTCCCAAGACAATTTAATCAAACTCGAGTGCACAGTCTGTAAGTCCTTGAACTACCGTTCAAAGAAGAACAAAAAAACGCTTAAGGATCGCCTAGAGCTCTTGAAGCACTGTAAGCCATGCAAGAAGCACACGGCTCACAAGGAAACTAAGTAACTCAATAGTTACTGTAGAAGGATCGCGGAAAATTCCGCGATCTTTTGATTTTGAGGATTTACTTCTTTGAGACGTTCAAGCGCTTCTTTTGCCTCGTCTAGATTGCCCGAGGAAATAGCTGCTGAAATATAGAAATCTAAATACTTAGGATTGTTTGGACTCAATTCCATAGCTTTCTTGTATGCCTCATAAGCAGCATCGACCTTCCCTTCAAGCTCCGAAACCTCGCCCAAGCTAGCATAGACGCTCGCATTTTTTGGCGAAAGCTTTAGGACATGCAAAAAAGTTTCACGCGCTAACGTGTAATCCCTAGATTGCATATACACTCGGCCTAAAAGTTCAAAGGCCTCAGAATACTTTGGATTAATGCTAATGAGCTCGATCAGCTTTTTTTCTGCATCGTCCATTTTCTGGGCTCGAAAAGCACCTTCAGCCTCCTCAAAAAGCTGTCGTACCGCGTCTTCATTCACCGGCTTTCCGCTCTTTTGCATCTGGGCATAAGAATGTTCAAGTGCCTTAAGCTTGCCGGCCACACCACGCACACCTCGCTGTAATAACACAAAGGGCGCGATAGCTATATCTCGAGCGCTAGATAACGGAACAGCCGTAGCGCGTTCAAACCGTTTCTTGAGAATTTCTCGTTTCAGCTCTTTTGCCTTAGCGTCCTTTGATGATGACGGATCAATAACCAGAACGCTCGGCGCCTTCTTTAAGAGAAGTACACCAAGTACGCTAAGCGAGAGAACGAGAACGCAAATTAATACAACGGTTAGGACCATACGTCTGGTTTAGCGGTTATTACCTCATACGCGGCAGAAATAATGCCGGTAATCTCCTGAACCTTAAGGCTTGCGCCACCAACCAGCAACCCATCGATAATCGGCTCGCGAAGATACGAGTACGCATTTTCAGCGTTTGTTGAGCCGCCGTAAAGCATAACCAAATTTTCTGACGCAAATCCAAGCGCAACTAGCTCAGCCTTAAGCGCGGTCAGCTCACGAACAGCATCTGCTGGTGTGGCTGGGTTCCCCGTGCCAATTGCCGATAACGGCTCGTAAGCCACGAATAGTTTTTTTGCTCGAGTTGGCTTCACAAGAGCCAGTGACGGCTTTAGTTCAGCAGCCTCGCTCACACAAAGAATCGGAGTGAGGGTAGCTGACTCGGAAACAGCTGCCAGCTTCTTCGCTACTATCTCGGGGGTTTCACCAAGTGCTCGACGCTCAGAATGACCAATGATGACATATGAACAGCCAGCATCTTCAAGCTGCGCCACGCCCACCTCACCGGTGAAGGCTCCAGAACGCGCTGGGCCATCACTTTGCGCCCCAAGATGCATTCTGGTCCGCGCCAACGTCTTATGAACCTCTGCTAAGGCTGTAAATGAAGGGCACAAAATTACTTCAGGAACCTTCTCTTTCCCTTGAAGAGCCAAAAGTGTCCCCCGCGCTAAGGCGACAGACTCCCGAATTCCGAGATTCATCTTCCAGTTGGCAATGATGTATTTCATAGTGGTGCAACTCTCCCCCTTCCAGGGGGACTAAAGGGGGTCTCAGGATGAGTCTACTTCATTCCAAACATCTTCATCACTTCTTCATCCGTCTTGTATGGTCCGATCACGGCTAACGACATCTTCCCAGGATTCAAGAACTCCCGCGCTACTCTTTTTACATCAGCGGCTTTTACGGAGTTCACCCGGTTCATTCTTTCGTCAAGTGTTTCAACCTTATTCTCGAATAATTCTTGGCGACCAAAGAACTCTGCTCGCGCCGAAGAGTCTTCAAGCTGCAAAGTGAAAGCACCGCGCCAATGTTCTTTAGCATCAGAAAGCTCTTTACTGGTCACTCCGTCTTTAGCAATCTTCTTAAGCTCGGCAATGATCGTCTTCGCGGCTAGTGGCAATCGCTTAGCATCAAGTCCTGCCCTGACAGACAAGAGTCCAACATCATCATACTGCTCAACGCTGGCTCGCACCGTGTAACACAGTCCACGCTTCTCACGAACCTGGATAAACAAGCGTGAGCTCATCGTTCCGCCAAGAATTGTCGACAAAATTTTAAGCGAGTATGAATCATCATGAGCTCTACCAGGAATTGGGAAACCAAGCGCAACTTGGATTTGTTCAAGTGGCTTCTCCTGGCGTCTAACAGGCAAACCAGAATGCTTAGTTCCTATGTACACATCCTCAAAAGATGCCCGCTTAGCATGCGCAATCTTGCCGAATCCAGCCTCAAGTAACTTCAAAATGTCTTTTGGCACTTTGCCAGAAACAATCAACACCATGTTCTCTGGCACGTAAAACTGGTCGCGATATTTAATCACGTCGTCACGCTTCATCTTAGTCATTGTTTCGCTTGTTCCGGCAATATTTCGACCAAGCACGTGACCATCAAACATAGCTTCTTCAAGCATGTCCTCAAGGTGCATGATTGGATTCTCCTCGTACATCTTAATTTCTTCCTGGATCACCTTCTTCTCTTTGGTCATCTCTTTCCCGTCGTATTTAGAATGGAAAAGCATGTCTTCTAGCAAATCAACAGCAATCGGCAAACGCTCGCCCGTAATTTTTACGTAATACGCCGTAAGATCCTTGCCCGTGTACGCATTAAACTCAGCGCCATAACGGTCTAGTTCGCGCGTAATATCCATGGTCTCCGGCCGCTTCTTTGTGCCCTTGAACATCAAATGCTCAATAAAGTGACTGCCTCCCCACACTTTCAAATCTTCATTTCTCGAGCCAACCTTAAACATAACCAGCACCGTAGCCGCTTCCGTACCAGCAAAAGGCGCAAGTACAACCCGTGCCCCATTTTTTAGTTTGTGTGTGGTGAACATATTTGGTGTAGGGGTCGACTTCTATGTCGACCCTCTTTGCATCAAGATTCGAATTGTTTCTTCAGATACGCCTCCAATTCTTCCAATTTCACCCTCTCCTGTTTCATCGAATCTCTTTCACGAACCGTCACCGCTTGGTCATTCAGTGTTTCGAAGTCCACCGTCACGCAAAACGGCGTACCGATTTCGTCTTGCCGACGATACCGCTTACCGATCGACTGCGTTTCGTCGTATTCCGTACGAAACTTTTGGGCGAGCTTGAGCGCGAGTGGCTCGGCAACACTCGACAACTCGTCCTTCTTTGAAAGAGGCAGAACAGCTACCTTGATTGGCGCTAAATGTTTCGGAAGCTTGAGCACAACTCGCTTTTCGCCCTCAACCTCCTCCTCGAAATACGCCGAAAGAAGAACGGCGAGTAACGTTCGATCAACACCAAATGACGGCTCAATGACATGAGGAACGTACTTTTCGTTCGTCATCGGGTCTGTGTATATAATCTCTTTGCCAGAAGCTTTCGCATGATTCGTCAGATCGAAATCCGTGCGATATGCCAAACCGTAAAGTTCTTTCTTTCCAAATGGATAGTCGTATTCAATATCTACTGTTCGCTTTGAATAGTGGGCAAGCTCGTCCTTTTCTACCTCAAGGTCATGCACCTCAGAATCAAGAATTCCACATTCGCGAATCCATTCGTGCATGAGACCAAGCCACTTTTCAAACTGCGCTTCCCAATCACTTGGATGAATAAAATATTCTATCTCCATTTGTTCAAATTCACGCTGACGGAAAATGAAGTTACCTGGCGTGATCTCGTTCCGAAACGCTTTACCGATCTGCGCCATTCCAAACGGCACACGCCTGCGACTTGATGTAAGTACGAGAGGAAAGTCGACAAACATAGCTTGCGCGGTCTCTGGCCTGAAGTACACAACAGCCGTTGCGTCTTCCTTTGGGCCAAGCCATGTCTTCATCATTAAGTTAAAAGAAGCTGGCTCCGTAAACGTTCCTTTCTTGCCACACTTTGCACAAGCAGCGGAAAGATCAATCTGATCGGCGCGATATCTTTCGTGGCATTCTTTGCACTCGACTAACGGATCAGTGAATGTTGCAACGTGTCCAGATGCTTCCCAAACTCTTGGGTTCATTAAAAGAGCGGCATCTAGACCGACCATATCTAACCGACCAGTGACGAACTTCTTCCACCAAGCCTGTTTAATGTTGTTCTTGAGTTCAACGCCAAGTGGCCCGTAATCCCAACTATTAGCAAGCCCGCCATAAATATCTGACCCCGGAAAAATAAAACCACGAGTCTTACACAGCGTCACCAGTGTATCCATTGAGACAGCCATAAATTGTTGTGAACTAGATCGACATTACTTCTTTCTCCTTCTTCTCCCCCACTGCGTCAATCTTCTCAACGTATTCTTTCACCATCTTTTCCAATTTTTCTTGTTCCTTACGTACTACATCCTGTCCGCCTTCCATGGTTGATACTTTTTTCTTTGCTTCTTCGCGGACCTTTCGAATATGAACGCGGGAGTCTTCAAGTTTTTCGTTCATCACCTTCACCATTTTCTTTCTTGATTCCTCGGTCATCATTGGCATGTTCAAGCGAACCATTTTGCCGTCGACTACTGGATTAACACCGACATCGGCTTTGATGATAGCTGTTTCAATAGCCTTTAAAACCGAAGTGTCCCAAGGCGTAATTTCCAAGGTCTTGGCGTCGGGCGTGCTCATGGATGCAACAGCTTTAAGTGGCTGGAATATGCCGTAAGCTTCTACCTGTACGTTTTCAACTAGCGCTGGGCTGGCTCGACCAGTACGTAAAGCTGACAACTCATCAATCAAATGATCAACAATCTTCTCAAACTCTGGCTTAAAATCTTCAAGTAAGGACATATACGTTAAGCTTAGGGGATGTTTGCTTGAAAAGCAAGATGCAATTATTTCTTAACTGGAGCTACTACGCCAAGCAACATAGACGCATCACTGTCACCTGGGAAGAGGATTGCTGAGGCCATGCGAGTGGTTGGCAGATCCGTAGTAGTCCAAGCCTGTCCGCCGTTAACTGATCGATAAAATGTAGAGCCTGTTCCGTAAACAATCACGTTGCCATTCTTTGGTGCCACGCCAAGAGCCGTAATTTTCACTTCGCCGTGCGCTGTCACGAGTGTCAGCGGAGTCCACGTGGCTCCAGCGTCAGTTGAGGAAAGAATTCCGTAGTCAGTATTCATGAGCAACTGCTTTCCGTCTGTAGTTTCTGCAAAGCCGTGAACATATGCAGACTTAGCAAAAGATTTTAGATCTTTGTCTTGTTCTACCCAAGTAGCTCCCCCGTCAGTAGAACGTGTAACGCTCCTGGTGTTTGATCCGGCCAGCACTATCCGGCTGTCTGCCCTGCTAACTTCAATGGCCGAAACGTCATCCTTGAGTTTAGTGGCGCTGGCCCAAGTAGATCCACCGTCCATAGACTTGTAAACGTCACCGGCCGTTGTGCCAAGCCAAACTATGCTTGGGTTATACCAATCAAGCGCCAGCGCAGTTAACTTCTGGTTAGCTCGGCCTTCTTGATAGATCTGCGAGTAAGCCCGGCCGCAAGTGCTTGTCTTCAACAGGACATCAGCTTTCAAGATATACCAAACACAAGGTTGCTTAGAATCAATTTCAACGTCGAGCACGGCGCCAGTTTTTACTGTTTCAAACGCTTTATCATCTGGTGGTCTCTGCCAGCTCTTACCAGCATCAAAGCTCATGAGTAAACCGTTTGTTTTTGTCCCAGCGTAAATAACATTGGCGTTGCTTGGGTCCTGAGTGAGAGACAAAATGTCAGCACCGGAAATTGTACTAACCCCGGTAGCGAGCGGCAGTGTGTTCATCCCAACCCATGAGCGTCCGCCGTCAGTTGTTCCGTAAACGCCGCCAGCGCCGTTAGTTGGTGCTGAAGAACCGCCCAAGCATCCTGCTCCAAGTAACACTAGTGACAAGCTGGCACCCATGAGAAGTTTGTTCATAGAGAAAGCGTTATATGTTCAAGCGCTAATGAAGTATTGGCGTTTCTTTTAAGCGAAGCTCTGGCGTCCAGTAAGGCCGAGAGCGCGTCGGCTCGACGAGGTAAGTCTAGTCGCAACTCACGGGCGAGGGTTTCAAACCACACTTCTCGTTCTTCTGAACCTTCGTCCTTGGCCAATTTTCCAACGTCTGTGATCTGCTGGGCTCTAGGCTTTTCAAGAAACGCTCTAATCTTTGCCTCAGCATCTTTTACCGATTGAAACACGTCCATGTCGAGTAACCCTAAAGCAACACCAGGCCGACCAAGTGAACGCAAGCAGATCTCCCTGGCGAGCTCAACAGAAATTCCCCTCTGCATGAGCGCTAGCTCAACAGCCTCAGATTTAACACGAGCAAAGGCTAGTGGCACGGCGCGCGAACGAATAGTTGGTAAAATTTCCTCAATGTCGTCTGTAATTAAAATAATGATGGCCTTGCCAGATGGTTCTTCAAGTGTCTTCAGCAGCGCGTTCTGCGCCCCAACACTCATGCCGTCAGCGTCATCAATAATCGCTACTTTAGTTCCATGAATAGCAGCCAGTGATAGTCGAGCCGTCAACTCCCGTACAGAATCAATGGAAATATCTCGCTTTCTTCCCCCCTCAGTCTCTTCGACAGGCCGAGATACACGCATGAAGTCCGGATGTGCGGTAGGGGTCGACTTTGATGTCGACCCATCCATTCCGAGAAGCGCACACGCGAAGCGTTCAGCGACCGCCGTCTTTCCTACTCCCCGCGGACCCGCAAAAATATAAGCATGCGCAGTGCTCCCTCTTTCTAATGTTTTGCTCAAATATGCCAACTGAAGTTCGTGCCCAATAATGTCAGCAAAAGCAGAGTGCATAGTGGGAGAAGTATAGCATAGGGAGTTGTAAAGTTTTGGAGTTGTAAAGTGGATGAAATAGCCGTATTCCCTCAATACCTATATAACTTTATCACTTTATAACTTTTCAGCTTTTTTAACTAACATTAGCTATTTTATCAACATTTTCCCTTGACAAATGTCACTTTTTGTGCTATCATACTTTCCTGGCAATCCCCGCCAGACCCCGTTCACTCTCACCTCCCGGAGAGGCACCATGCCTTTTCCCTTTGACCCGGAAACTCAGATGATCGAATACTCCACGATCATCGACTTGGACAAGTTCCACGAAGAGTCGCCAACGGAAGATGCGCAGTATCCGGTCTCCTTGATCATCAGGATCGACGGGGACGGAAACGAGCATACCTTCGAGGCGGAACCGTAGGACGTTCGTCGTCTCGCGATTGGGAATTATCTTTTCCCTCTCGTGAGTCACGCAGATTGCTTGAGCCAAACTCGAGCCATATGCGTGGCAGTGCTTTCCCGCACTGGTACACATTGCTACCCACCAGAGCTCCTCCCCGGAGATGCCAATGGCAGCCGCAGTAGTGTTTGTTGATGACGAGCAAGTTCTCCCGCGCAAGCGCCCCAAGCTCGAAGATATCGTTGATGAGTCGGCCGACGAAACCGACGACGACATCGATGAGCGTCTCGCGATCCGCAAGATCATCGAGGCACTCAAACGCTCGGTGTTCGTGTTCCCGAACCGGGAGCTCGTTGTCGGGGTACAGAACCTCGGCAGCAATCGCCCCAAGTTCGTCGAGCCCACCGAAAACGAGCTCGAACCCGTTCGCGCCGACGATACGTCGGTCGACGAGTCCGAGTGCCTGGCCACGGCCTACAGGCCGAAACCGCGTGAGACGGCCCTCACGAGTCCGAAGCACGTGACCACGACCAAGCGTCGTGTGAATCGTCTTCGCTGACCGCTTGCCCATGAATTGAGAGATAAACACTCTCCTTCATGGGTCACACATATTCCTTGATCCCGAACTTGCTGCAAGATCGAGGCATGCGTGTGACTATCACAATTTTCCCCACTCCTCTGAGGAGAGAGATGAAACAGTATTCTACGCAAGTGGCGTCCTGTTTCGGCAACTTGGCAGAGAACATGGCTCCGGCTTTCTTCTCCTGCAGATGTAGTTGTCACGGCACACACCGTCTTCGGCCGGTCACTGAGCCCCTCTCCCCGGAGAAGTGCGGAAAAACCCTCAGTTTTTGGAGTTCTCATGTCAGACCATGGTCACGGAGGCGGAGGAGGCCACGCAGCCGCCGCTCACAAAGCGCCAAGTAGCGGAGGCGGACACGGTGGTGGAGGTGGCGCAATCGCCATCGCTCCCGTCGCCGGATCCGCATTACTGGTGGTAGCCGCAGCGGTCTTCGGCCTTGTCCGGCTCATCCGAGCCCATCTGGACGCGGTCATCATCGCGTCCATCCCGATCGGCATCTTCTTCCTCTTTCTGGTGCCCTTCTGGCACTTCAGAAAGGAATGGGTGAAGCCGTGCAAAGCCGACGAAACCAAATGGTCTTCGCTCAGCCTGCCAGCCAAGTTCGCGGCCGTCTGGTGCGTCCAGTACATCTGGATGGCGGTGTATGTGACACTGAATCACCAGTCGATCGGTCACTTCATCGTGTCCATCCTTCTCACTGCCTTGCTGTGGAAGGCCATGAACGTGATCAAATCGTGGTTCGAAAGTTCCACGCCAAAACCTTAGGCACAAGCGGCGCCTCAAGCCCGCTCGAACCACCCCGTACACGTTGTACTGGGGTGGTTTTACGTTTTACTTCATTTTCTCTTCTAACTGTTTAGCAAAATTCCAAGCAAGCTCGAGTGTCCCCCTACAAACTCCGGCAATTTGCGCCGAGTGAATTTCAACCGCAATAATATCGTCCTTGTAAGAAAAGAAAGCTACCCGGTCACCGCACACTGTCATTTCGCCTTCTATAGGCAGAACGCCAGGTGACAAGACAACTAACTCCGTCCCTGGAATATTTGGTACAAGCGCAGGATCTGTCGTTACAACAATGGCTCTAATTTTCCGTGGTTCAAATTGTAAGTTCTGCCGATAGTCACCCGTGCTTGCAGTGTCGTGCAACTTCAAGAAAGCGTCGAGTCCGACCATTTGAATATAGTCACCATCAAGTTCATTGTACTCGGCCTGCAGTTGTCTCAAACCGTGCAAACCTTCACGATACCGAACGCGCGGACGTGCACCCATTGGCGCATAAAGCACATTTAACATTGGCACAATGGCCACCGCATCGGTCATGCGCTTTGTGATCATGAGCTGTTCATCTTCAAGTAAAGTCAAAATTCTCTCGGGCGGATGTGGAAAATACCGGCGACCAAATTCCCCCTCCCCCATGGTGGCATAACCCCGAGAAACTAAATCAGCTAAAATGTCATAGACCGTGGCTCTGGGCAGGTTAGAATCAATCGCCACCTCCTGTGCGCTGGCACCCGCATGTGCTAAAAGCGCAATAAAAACTTTTGCCTCTTTATCAGCAAAGCCTAATTTTTCGAGTCCTGCTAAAAGTTCATCTTGCATATTCTATGCACTTCGAAGTGCCTCCCAAGTAAGTCGCGCGGTTTCTTTCCAAGAATATTTTTCAGCCTGCGCCAGACCTCTAAGCGAGAGTGAAGATCGAAGTTCTGCACTCCCCACAAGATCTGTTATTTTTAGTGCAAACGCCGTTGGATCCTTCGGTGACGCGTACTCAGCAGCCGAACCAGCTACCTCGTGAAAAACCGGAATATCACTCACAAGTGTCGGCGTCCCCATCTTCATGGCGTCGAGTATTGGCAAGCCGAATCCTTCATCATGAGACGGAAACACAAACGCTAATGCCCCAGCATAAAGCGCGGCAATATCCTCGGCTGGCACGTATCCCAGATGTACGGGCTTGGCGCTGCCAAGCCCCCTCGCCCCATCGAGGATCTCTCCCCCGCCAAATCCCATCCCGCCAACGAGAACTAATCTCCTCTGGTCACTCTCATCCGCGGATTCCTTGTACTGTCGAAACGCTTCGACCAAAGTCCCAACATTCTTCTTCTCTTCTATTCGGCCAACGTACAAAATATATTTTTCTTTTTCGAGCGAATATTTGTTCAGAACCTCAAGCACTTGATCATCGCTTGGTCGAGTACCAATCGTTGGCGCAAGATGAGTCACGACGACGTTATCTGATGACGCCTTGAACAGCTCGACTAAATCCCGCTTTGTGGCCGCACTAACTGCTAGGAGTTTCGAGGCAGCCCTAACCGCGTAACGCACAGCTAATCGCTGGCGAAAATTTTGAACTCGCGAATATAGCTTTGGATATTTTGCAAAAACTACATCATGAACAGTCGTCACAACTTTTGCCGTCCCTGTTGCTAGCGGAACCTCATGTGCTGGCGAAAAGAAAACATCAACCGGCTGCTCGTGTAGCTCTTTGGCGAGTCGAAAATGCGTCCAGCCTTTTGAAAAACTAAAAGGCAAAGATTTCCAAGACCAGCTCACCGGCAACTCAAGGCTATCCGGTTTCTTGCCTCGTGCGTACAACACCACCGACTCACCCTCAACTAACGGTGTTTTCATCATCTCGCCCAAAAGTAACCGCGCGTAATTCTCTACGCCGGTTGGATTCGCTTTTAATATCGCTGAGGCGTCTATCCCAAAAGTTTTCATGCTACGCATTAAACAAGCTTCTCTTGTACGCGTCCAGGTTTTCAAGAGCTAAACCGGTACCGCGAGCCACACAAAGCTGGGGGTCATCCGCCACGTAAGTCGGGACACTCGTCGCTTCTGAAATAAGTCTGTCCATGTTTCGTAGCTGGCTCGAACCACCAGATATAACGATCCCCTTGTCCATGACGTCAGCGGACAATTCCGGAGGGGTCTCATGTAACACTTCTTTCAGCGCCGTAATTATACCTTCGAGTAAAGGCTGGATAGCCTCTGTGACATCGTCGCTACTTACTTCAATGATCTTCGGCAAACCGGTAATCATATCGCGCCCCTTAATTTCCATGCGCAATTTTTCGTCCAAATACATGGCCGAACCAACCCGAATTTTCATGTCTTCGGCTGTTCGCTCGCCAATGGCTAGGTTATAGGTCCTACGAACAAATTCCTGAATAGCCGCGTCGAACTTTACTCCACCTATTCTAACCGAAGTTGAAGCCACGATACCGCCGAGTGAGATCACCGCCATCTCGCTTGTGCCTCCCCCAATTTCCACGATCATGTGGCCGTTCGGACTACCAATCGGAATATTCGCCCCAATGGCAGCCACCACCGGCTGTTTAATGATATACGCAGCCTTGGCACCAGCTGATAATGCAGCGTCAATCACTGCGCGTCGCTCAGTAGAAGTAATACCGCCAGGAACCGCAATCATCACTTCTGGACGAAACATCCTAACTCCCCCTAACGCTTTGTTAATAAAATACCTAAGCATGGCTTCCGTCGTCCTGTAGTCAGCAATAACCCCGTCCTTTAACGGTCGACGAGCAATAATAGTATCCGGCGTACGGCCAAGCATGTCCTTAGCCTCTTTGCCAACCGCGAGCACGGTTTTATCAGCCTTGGAAATCGCAACAACAGAAGGTTCATTAATAATGATCCCCCGCTTTGGGACGAACACGAGGACCGTGGTTGTACCAAGGTCGATGCCTAATTTTTTGCCGAACATAGGCTGCTGCTACAATCTAACACGAAACTCCTTATCCGTATCTAACACGGTATCAAAATGATATTTGTTGTCGCCCCAATTGACCGGGGTTTCTGCCGGTACGGCGTCCCTAACTGCCTTACCAAAGTCTTCGTCGATCGTCAAAAGGTTATCCCGTGCCCCAATCTGCTTATACACTTTTAATTGATAATCTCCTCGCTTAATAGCATCCACAACCTTCTGCGGGAGATCATATGTGAACGTGAGAACCTGAGTCTTACCAAGCGGAACGTAAGTATAGGAACCAAAACTAGTCATCCCTAGATCGTCCACAATGATCGGGGTGTCTGGGAATAACCCCGGGTTAAATCTTGGCTCGGTAGCTAACGAACCAGTAGTTCCAACCAGCGTTGAACCAAGCGGAGCATACACTCTGGCGTAAGTTTTATAATCTATAGTCCGATAGTCTTTCACTGTGGCTGTGTTTGTATAGGCAATGCTTACGGTGGCCCTATAGCCAGAACCATTCGGTTTGACCTTATACGTTATGTGCTTATCCATCACTCGATCCGTCTTATACGCCCCTAAATTCGCGTCAACTGTCATCAGAACATCGTCAGACCCAGCTGGATTCAAAACTCCTGCCCAACCAGCATCCTCGAGTGATGCTTGAGTTTTCTCATCGACACTCATCATGGCCATCTCTTTCTTAGCAAAAGAAATGTGAAGAATGCGGAAAAATTCTGGCCATTGTGACGGCGACAAGCTTTTCAATCTCTCCATTAGCACCTCCGTCATGTGCTGAATAATAATCTTCCTTTTATTCAAAGGAACATCTACACAAGTCGCCTGTTCTTCCGGCGGTGCATTTCCACAATCATATTGTTGCTCAACGATGTACTCCAGTTTTTCCGCTACATTGTCAGCTGTAAAAGTTTCTTCGTCGACCGTAATTGGACCAACGAAAGTTATCATCCTAGAAAGAAAGTCCGTAGTAATGCCAACTGTTCCGGCAATATTTGGAATAGCCTGGCCAGCATAAGAATACTGTTGGCGCATGAGCTGGATGCCGTCCGTCGAGCTCTTAGAGAAATCTGGTGACCAATTTGAATCTCTAAAAAACCAGTTATGCAAATTCATGTATATCCTGAGAGGGTCGGGAGGATTTACATGATAGTCACTATGCCCGGCCACTAATCGATCAACCACATAGGAGTCACTCGTCACCATTGATCTGATATCGCCATCACGCATGGTGATCAGTGAAAAGTTTCCAATGAATCCACCCCCTGGTCTGATTTCATGGTTGTTCAGGAACTCGACTAAAAATAGCTTATCGCTACCGAGCCCACCGAACTCCGGCGAAATAGCTGCAAACGGCACCACAATGTCTACGGCATTAATTAGTTCTGGTAGCTTTTGTTGCAATGGCAAAATTGCCTGAGCAAACTGGGGAGCCAAGTTTAGGGAATTCAATCTATCAAGATCACGCTGGGCAAGCCGCAAATTCACTTGCATCCTACGCAACTCCGGCAGTGCGTTCGCTAAAGAATGTAGTAACAAATATTTCTCATCTGGAGTTAAACTCGAGTATGATCTGTTCTCGCCCTGGCCACCAGCGGCCCCAATAACCCCGGACGCGCCCTCTATAGATGACAGCGCGTCAAGAAAAACGGTCAGCCCAGAATACAAAGCGTCGGCCGCCTCTCCCCCGGCATCAAGCGTGGCCTTAGCCCCAGCATACTGATCGCCCACCCACGGAACGTATTGAACAAACGAAAAATAGTTTAAATCTCCACGAACGGCATGAATGTTAGTTACCACGTCTCCAAGCGCCACATGAGCTGCCTCTACGTCCCCATTCTCAAGAGCCGCCTTGGCATCTTCCCCAGCCACCTTCAAAGCTAATGAATCTTTGACGAGCCTGGATCCAAACAGACCCAAAGCAGCAGAAAACCCAACGAATAATACAACGACGATAATAACAACAGTGCGTCGGACAGAATTCCGACGTTTTGTTTTCTTTGAAGGCTGCACTTTTTGCGGCTCATGAGCTGCCTCCGGAAGCTTTGGCAAGTGCACTCCCTCTTCTGGCGCTAAAAAATTAGTCGGTCGCATCCCCTATATTTTAACACGAAGTTAATAAGCCTGAGTATTTTTCCCAAAAACAACTAAACCTTGAAGTTTAAATGTATTCCCCCATTCCAAAAGCCCAAGATACGAACTAATCACATTCTCAGATGGCTCCCCGCCAACCGCCAGTAACATTCTTCGAGTTGTCGTCGCACGTAAAATTCGATGGTCCGTAAAATGCACCCAACCAAGGAAATCAACACCAGATGATACTGTCCTAAGCTCAATTTTTTGCGGATGCAACATTAACCCTAACTTTTCCAACAATACTTTTTCGACGAGTGGCAGGATCGATTCCAGATATCCCCGATCTCGTGACAAAAATACAAAATCATCAGCATACCGAATATAGTGTTTAATATGCAGTTTATGTTTTACGTATTGGTCGAGCTCATTAAGATATACGTTTGCGAGTATCTGGCTAGTCAAATTTCCAAGCGGCAACCCAACCCGTCCGTTGCCCGTGTCAAAACTTTCAATAATCAACTGTAGTACCCAAAGGATACGCCAGTCCATCACCCGACCGTCAAGAATCTGCAATAGCGTGTGTTGGTCTATGGACGCAAAAAACTTTTTTACATCACACTTCAGTACCCAGACGGTCTTACTATGATTCAATGACACTTCTTGTGCCATCTGAGTGAATTTGTCATTTGCTCGATGCGTCCCCTTCGCTACTCGACATGAATATGAGTCGCCTATAAATGTCCGATCGAAAAACGGATAAATTTTCCGATATAATGCCCGGTGGAGTATCCGATCACGTACCGATGCTTTGTGGATATTTCGTTTCTTTGGATCATTAATCACAAACGCCTGGTAAGGGTCTGGCCGGTATGTCATGTCCACGAGCGATTGATGAAGATTGAACAAGTTGGTCATCAAATTTCTTGCGAACTCCTGCACATCTGGTTTTGATCGCTTGCCTGGCAAAAATTCTCTCCATGCCGCGAGAAGATTCTCAACGGAAATCACATCTTCATATTTTTCAGTAAAAATAATTTTTCCCATATGAGATCATTTAACGGACCCCCCCCCGAAACTCCTACCACTTCTTGAAGACCTAAAATCTGCATATCTTGTTTGGTTTTTATACTATCAAACTATTCCCAAAACGCACCGATACACACTCGGCGGTCGGATCGATGATCTCCTCGTTGATATGATCGAGTCAACGGCTACGGCAGGCTTTCTAAGTAAGTCAGAAAAGCTTCCGTATATCAGAGTCTCAATCAGAAAACTAGACACGATAAAAGTTCTCCTGATGGTACTCTGGGAAACGAAATCACTCGAAGATAAACAATACATTACCCTTTCAGAAAAATTTGAAGCAATCGGCAAAATGCTAGGCGGGTGGCACGGGCAAATTCTCAAACAAACAACCCCCGGAATAAATCCAGGGGGAGAAATGAAAACTCTGGCGGAGACCGCGGCGTAGTTCTGATCGTCGAACTCGTTGTCGAGCCAGTTGTAGTTCCAGTTCCACGCTGAACCATTCCAGTAGAGGTACCGAACATACAGGTTGCGATCCGAGTTGCGGAGTCACGTGAGATGCCGTCCATTACACCGTCCTTTGACTACTCTCAGGACTGAATCGAATTCGTGATAATAATCACTAGCACCCCACGCCAAGTTTTTTCATGTCTAGATCCAGAGAAGACACGCTATTCCAAACCGTGATCAGGAATATTCTGGTCAAATCCGCATCAGGTTTAGTAGCCGGAAACCGTAATTGCCAGCGTATTCACCTTACCCAAAAAGAGTATAGCAAAATGAAAGAGCCCCACACACGCGTGCAGGGCTCTCGAACGATTCCGGAAGGACTAAGCACAAAGGATCTGAGGACTTACGATGCCTAAAGATCCGATGACTCAGTACTAACTTGCGGAGACCGCGGCGCAGTGCCGAGCGCCGAACTCGCTGCCGAGCCAGAAGCAGCCCCAGCTCCACGCCGAACCATCCCAGTAGAGGCACCGAACATACAGGTTGCGACCCGAGTTGCGGTAGATGGTTCCCCAGAAGAAGACGAGCTTCCCCTTCCAAGATTCCGGAATCAGACCGGGGTTAGCAAGGAAGTGGTTGAGAGCGCAAGCGTTCATGACCTTCTTGCCCTTCAGCTCCTTATGGAGCCCTTCGCCCTTGATCTTCTTCCCGTTCACTTGGTTCGGAGAGAGGTACAACTCGACTTTGTTCGGATCGAACTCGATCTGACCGCCCTTCTGGTGCTCCTCCACCGTCCAGTTGTT